>CAVWPR010000045.1:0-170997 GCA_963756815.1 uncultured Acidimicrobiia bacterium | reverse complement strand
GACGGATACCGGTGCCAGATCGGTTGCCATACGGGCCTGGGCTGCGAGCCTTCGCACGGAAGTGGCTGGCTGTCGATTCCCTCCCACGTTCGGCGCTTGATTGCAAGCGCACCGTATCGTCGACTTCATTGCGCTCCCGGCCGTGGCACGCGCGGATCTCGATCGCCGATGACAAGATGCGGGTTGTGGTGATGAGGGGTCGCGACGGGTCTCTCCATGCGTCTCCGGTCGGCGAACACGACAGCGAGCAGTCCGGTCACCAGGTCGAGCGTGGAGATCGGCGTCGCCAGGTCGCTGCGCTGCTCGGCATCGCGGGCACATCGCTCATCCTGCTCGCCGGGCTCTACGTCGGCGCAGTGCACACGCATTTCGGCCAACGAGTCGACGAAGCCGCGTTGGTCGGTCGCGCGACGCACGGTTCGGTCCAACGGGCGACGAACCAGCTCCTCGACACGATCAGCATCACCTCACTGGTGCTCGGGAGCATCGCGCTCGCGCTCCTGGCGTTGAGCCGTCGGCGCCCACGGCTGGCCATCGGTGTCGTCGTCACCATTCTGGGCGCCAACACCACGACGCAGCTGCTCAAGGGGACCCTGCTCGATCGTCCGGATCTGCTCCTCCGGTCGGGCGGCGCAACGGTGCCGAGCTTCCCGAGCGGACACGCAACGGTGGCGATGTCGCTCGCGTTGTGTTTCATGCTGGTCGTCCCGGCACGGCTGCGCACGATCGTCGGGTGTGGCGGTGTCGCCTACGCCGTGCTCGTCGGAGCCGCGACGCTGACCGCGGGATGGCACCGTCCCAGCGACGTGATCGGCGCGTACCTCATCGCAACGATCTGGGTCGCCGCACTGGCGGCATGGGTGATCGGAACGAGAGGAACCGGCGGGGAGAGGCGACCGTGGTCGCCGATGGTGTTCGGCCGCGTCCTGTCGAGCCGCCGAATGTTGACGACCGGAGTGTGGCTCCTCGGCGGCGCGTTCGCGGTCAGCGTCGCGGTCCTGATCGTCCTGAACGGCGGAAAGCTGTCGCCGGAGCAGCTCGGGGGCTCCTACGTCGCTGCGATCGCCGCCATCGGCGGCGTCGCGCTCCTCGTGCTCGGGGCCCTGCTCGCCGCACTCCGCGGCGCGCTCCTCGATCCGCCCGATGACTCAGCCGAACCGCGCCCGGCCCACCGTGCTGACCACGAGCGCTGGTGAGCCCGGAATGCTCCCTCGACGCTGAGGATCGCCGCGCGAGCGTGACGCGGCGCCGTCGCGCCGCCGACTCGCCCACCGCGATCCGCCTGAATCACGAGGCGCGACGGCTACGGCGCGAACGAGATCGAGACGCGGACGCTTGCCTTCGGATCGAGTGATCCTCCGTCGTTGAACACGATCTGGCAGTCGGTACTCGCGGAGTCGCAGACACCGGTGCCGACCGGTCCGGTCACGATCTCCATCGGGAGCGATCCGCTCCCGGCGGGGTCGGGTTGCAGGATCTTGCCGGTCCTCAGGTCGCATGCGCTCGCGTCGCCCGCGGTGCGGTTCGAGCACTGCACGATGTTGATCGTCTTCCCTGGGGTGAACCCTTTCCACGAGACGGTGACCGTCTGCCCGTTGGTCAGGTTGGTGTCGGGCGAGACCGTGGCCTCGAGCGTGCGGGCCGGCTGCGTCGGCGCGGTCGGCAACGTCACCAACGTGCCCGACTTCGATGCGAACACGACCCGCGTCGTGCGTGAGTTGCCATCGACGTCGAGGCGGTCGAGCGCGTCGCGATCGGCCTTCAGGTACGCGTCGAAGAAGTCGGTCGTCGTCGCCACCACGCTGGCGAACGCCGGGCCCGCCGGACTCACCGGTGCACCGTGATCTCCCTTCGTGATGGTCAGGACTCCCTTCGGCGCCTTGGCCGCGTTGAAGACGTCGACGCTGGCCTCGTAGGTGACGAGTTCGTCGGCGGTGCCGTGGACGAGCAGGATCGGCGGCGCGTCGGCGTATTCGAAGCTCCCGTTCGGGAAGCTCAATGGATCGCCTGCCATCACCACCGCAGCCTTCACCCGATCGTCGCGACAACAGGAGTTCGCCGCGACACCCAGGGTCGTGATGCCTCCGAGTGAATGACCCGCGACACCGATGTTGTCGGGGTCCACCATGCCCGCGAGCGGACCAGCCGTACCGGCCGAGGCCTCCAGCGTCCCGCTGATGACCGCGGACACGTCCGCGGGCTGGTTCGCGAAGTCGCCCGGATCGATCCCACCCGTCGCCGCGGAGTTCGTCTTCGGGAACGCCGGCGCCGCGACCACGTACCCGGCAGCAGCCCACGCGACGAGCAGGCTCCGGTAGCCCGCGGGCGACGCACCGAGGCCGTGCGAGAACACGATCAGCGGATACGGACCGCCTCCGCGATCGGCCGGCGCAGCCACGACGGCACGGGGTCCGGCCGCGCCTCGTGCCGGGTAGAAGATCGTGGTCGACCAGGGACCGAACCCTCGTCGCACTGCCCGTCAGCGGCTTCGTCGAGTTGACGAACGTGGCGGTCACCGAGCCGACGGCGTGCCGATCGGGAGTCGCGGTGACGTGACGGGCGTCCTCACTCGTGCAACCGACTGCGATGAGCACGGACATCACGACCACGACGAGCAACGACGTTCGAGCTGACTCCACCCGTCCCCCCGGATGCCGGCGGCCTGCCGTCACGTTCTAGCCGTTCACCCACCAGGCACCGTTCGTCTCCTGTCGCGGCCGCGCGCTCGACCGTCGTCACGGTGCGGTTGGCGCCGGATGCGGTCATCTGGCCGGGTTCGACACACCGTCGTCGACGCGCGTCGACCCCTCGCCGGGCAGAACGGCGTTCTGGTCGCATGGGTGCTGGTCAGCGTGCCCGGAACAGGATTCGAACCTGTACGCCCCCGAGGGGACCGGCGGGTTTAAGCCGCCTGCGTCTGCCGTTCCGCCACCCGGGCGTGGTGCCCGAGGTTAGGACCCCCGTCCGCCTCGGCCGTCAGGTCGACGTCCACCGGCGTGACCGCGGCGCGGAGCCGCCGTCGAACCGACTCGGCCGTGGCGGCATCGAGCCGGTTCGCGACGACGATCCCTTCGATCATGTCCGCGGCGACCGCGTCCGTACCCCGCCCCCGGAGCTGGATGGCGACGACCGTGCCGTCGCGCAGCCGGCGGATGGTCCGCAGGGTGCCGGCCCGGCGGGGTGGGCTCCGGAAGGCAGGGACCTCGAGCCCGGCCTCCCGGCTCTCGGCCGCGAGGAACCGGGCCATGGTCGCAAACCTGGTCGCCGGCACCCCCTCCACCCGTGCACCCTCGCACGGGGGTGTGACACGATCCTCACGGTTCCTCCGCTCGGGAAGCTCGGGCGGGATCGTCCCGGGACGCTCCGGAACTGCTCGCCTCCGCTTCGCTCCGGCTCGAGCGGGCCCGCCGCGATCGTCTCGGACGTCCCGGAACCGCTCGCCGCCGCAACGACCCGGCCTGCAAGAGTGCCCCGATGGGGCCGACGTGGCGTTGGCGGAGCCCCCACGACCGCGAGATCGTCCGGCTGGCCCTCCCGGCGTTCGGCGCGTTGATCGCCGAGCCGCTCTACCTGCTCGCGGACACCGCCATCGTCGGCCACCTCGGCACCCGTCCGCTCGGCGGCATCGCCATCGCCGCCATCGTGCTGACCGCGACCTTCGGGATCTTCAACTTCCTCGCCTACACCACGACCGGCACCGTGGCCCGCCACGTCGGCGCCGGCAACGAGCGCGCGGCGGTGGAGCACGGGATCGACGGCATCTGGCTCGCGGTCGCGCTCGGGGTCGCGCTGACGGTGGCCGGGGTGCTCGCAGTCCCGCTCGTCACCGCCGCGATGGGCGCGTCCGACGCAGTCCGTCCGTACGCGTCGGAGTACCTGCGCATCTCGCTGCTGGGTGCGCCATTCGTCCTCGTGGCGCTGGCGTGCGCGGGCTACCTGCGCGGTGCACAGGACACGCGCACGACGCTCCTGGTCGCGGTCGGCGCCAACGTCGCGAACCTCGCGATCGAGCTCGTGCTCGTCTACGGCTTCGACACCGGCATCGCCGGTTCGGCGTGGGGAACCGTCGTCGCCCAGGTGGGCGCAGCCCTCGTGTTCATCGTGATCGTCCGCGTCCGCGCGTCGGCGCAGACGGGCGAGCTTCCGGCCCCGCCGCGCCGGGATCCGAGCCGCCGCGGTCGTCGGCAGCCAGCTCGTGGTGCGCACCGGATCGCTCCTCCTCGCGCTGCTCGCGACGACGGCGGCGGCCGCACGGGTCTCCGACACCGCCCTGGCGAGCCATCAGATCGCCTTCCAGATCTGGTCGTTCCTCGCGCTCGCCCTCGACGCGATCGCGATCGCCGGCCAGGCCCTCGTGGGCCGCTACCTGGGCGCCGACGACGGCCGGGGCGCGCGGACGGTGGCGCGCCGGATGCTCGAGCTCGGCGTCGGTGCCGGCGCCGCGATCGGTCTCCTCGTGGCGCTCACCCGACCCTGGCTGGTCGTGCCGTTCACCACGGACTCCTCCGTCCGTGACCTCGCCGAGCAGGTGCTGTGGTTCGTCGCGGTCCTCCAACCGCTGGCCGCGGCGGTCTTCGTGTTCGACGGCATCCTCATCGGTGCCGGCGACGCCCGGTACCTGGCCGGCGCGATGGTCGCCGCTTCGGTCGTCTACGGCGGGCTGCTCGCCGTCGCCGTCCCGCTGGGGGCCGGGCTCCTCTGGCTCTGGGCCGCGTTCTCGGTCTGGATCGTGCTCCGGTGGCTCGGGCTGTACCTCCGCTTCCGCACGGACCGCTGGATCGTGACCGGCACGGTGCGCACACCGTGACCACCCTCCGCGAGCACCGCGCCACGAGTTGCAACAACGCGCTCGACGCGGTTTCCTCTCCCCCGTGGCCCCAACTCCCGACGAGCCCGGTGCGCCGGTCCAGCGTCTCGTGGCGGCGCCGGATCCCGACCCGGGCGTGACCGCGCCCGACGAGCCCGCCGCCGGCGCCGATCCCGTCGGCGGCCGAGCTCGACCTCACCACCGACGCAGCGGCGCGCCGCGTCGCGCTCGTGCCCGCGCCGCGCACCGAGCGCCTCGACCTCACCGACCACGAGCGCGGGATCCGGCGCGGCGACGTCGACGCGTGGGGCCGCAGCGAGCACATGCGCACGCTCGCCCGGCGGCTCTACGACCCGGTGTACAAGCACTGGTTCCGCGCCGAGTGGGAGGGGCTCGAGCACGTGCCGCTCGAGGGCGGCGCGTTGCTGGTGGCGAACCACGCCGGTGCGATCCCCGCCGACGCGCCCGTGATCATGCACGGCATCGAGGAGGAGCTCCACCGTCCCGTCTACGGACTCGCGGAGAACCTGTTCCGTTCGATCCCCGTGGTCGGCACGATGTGGTCGCGCCTCGGCGGAGTTCCCGCGCACCCCGACAACGCGTTCCGCCTGCTGCACGACGACCACCAGCTCGTGCTCGTGTTCCCCGAAGGCACGAAGGGCACGGGCAAGACCTACCGCGACCGGTACAAGCTCCACCGGTTCGGTCGCGCCGGCTTCGTCGAGATCGCGATGCGCTCCGGTGTGCCGGTCGTCCCGATCGCCGTCGTCGGCAACGAAGAGGCGATGCCGATCATGTTCAAGAGTCGCCGGATCGCGGCGCTGCTCAACATCCCGTACGCGCCGGTCACCGCGAACATGCTCGCGTTCGGGCCGCTCGGCGCCGGCGTGTACTTCCCGGCCAAGTTCCGCATCCGGGTCCTGCCGCCCGTGCACTTCGACGTCGCCTCCGACCAGGAGCGCTACCCGCGCGCGCAGGTGATGGACGAGGCCGAGCGCATCCGCGACACCATCCAGGATGCGCTCTACGACATGCTGCGCCGCCGGCGCAGCGTCTGGCGCGGCTGAGTCGTGCGGGTCCTCGTCACCGGCCTCGGCACGTTCTGGGGCAGCCATCTCGCGCAGCGCCTCGAGGCCATTCCCGACGTCGAGATGATCGTCGGCCTCGACACCGAGCCGCCGCGGCTTCCCCTGGAGCGCACGGAGTTCGTCCGGGCCGACTCGAACTACTCGATCCTCGACCGCATCGTGCGCGCCACGCAGGTCGACACGATCCTGCACACGCACCTGATCGTCGACTCGACCGAGCTCCCGGGCCGCGCCCTGCACGAGATCAACGTGATCGGCACGATGAACCTGCTCGCGGCGGCCGGCGCCGCGGGATCGCCCGTGCGCAAGGTCATCGTGAAGAGCTCGGCCCTCACCTACGGGGCGAACTACCAGGATCCCTATTTCTTCCGGGAGACGATGGCGCGGACACGTCCGCCGCGCACACGCGTCGAGCGATCACTGCTGGAGGCTGCGTCGTTCGTGCGCGACTTCGCGATCGACAACCCGCACGTGACGGTCACGAAGCTGCGCTTCACCAACGTCCTCGGCGACGACGTCACGACACCGTTCTCCAAGGCGCTCCGCCTCCCCCTCGTGCCGGAGGTCTTCGGCTTCGATCCGCGCCTGCAGTTCACGCACGAGTCCGACGTCACCGGCGCGCTGGTCTTCGCGACGCTGAACGACGTGCCGGGGGTGTTCAACATCGCGGGAGACGGGTCACTGCCGTGGAGCGAGGTGTGTGCGATCGTCGGTCGTCGTCGCATCGCCCTGCCGCCGTTGCTCACGCAGTGGGCCGCCGAGCCGTTGCGCATGGCGCGGCATCCTGGACCTCCCGCCCGAGGTCCTGAGCCTGCTGCGCTACGGACGCGCGCTCGACAACAGTCCGTTCAAGCGCACCGGCTTCCACTACCAGTACTCGACGGCCGGAACGGTCGACGCGTTCGCACGCGGCATCCGACTCGAGAACGCGGTCGGCAGCAACCGACCCGCGTACCAGTACGAGCGCGACGTCGAGACCTTCTTCCGTCATTCCCCCGCCGTCGTACGCGAGAAGACCTGAGCGACCGGTGCCGCTCCACGTCGACCACCACGACCGTGTGGCCCTCCTCACGCTCGACGAGCCCGAGCGCCGCAACGCGCTCACCGCGTCGCTGGTGGCCGAGATCGTCGCCGCCATGGACGACCTCGACGCCGACCCCGGGGTCGGTGCGGTCGTCGTGACCGGGGCACCCCCTGCGTTCTGCTCCGGCGCCGACGTGCAGGCCCTCGCCGCAATGGCGTCGGGCACGGACGAGCCGGGTGACGTCCGCGCGATCTACGCCGGGTTCCTGCGCATCCTCGACTCGCCCCTGCCGACGGTCGCCGCCGTGAACGGCGCCGCGGTCGGTGCCGGCTGCAACCTCGCGCTCGCCTGCGACGTGCGCGTCGCCGGTCGCAGCGCGATCTTCGACGCGCGGTTCCTGCGCATCGGGATCCATCCCGGCGGCGGTCACACCTGGCTGCTCGACCGTGCCGCCGGGCCGCAGACGACCGCGGCGATGGACCTGTTCGGCGAGCGGGTCGACGGAACGCGTGCCGCCGCGCTCGGGCTCGCCTGGGAGTGCGTCGACGACGACGCGCTGCTCGACCGGGCGCTGGCCCTGGCGGGCCGCGCCGCCGAGGTACCGCGCGAGCTGGCGATGCGGACGAAAGCCACGATTCGTCACACCGCGGGGCTCGAGCAGCACGACGACGCGATGCGCTTCGAGCTGGTCCATCAGGTGTGGTCCCTGCGCGCGAACCTGGGCCCCGCCGGCGACACGACCCGGCGTTAGCCTCGCCCGCGGTGACCACCAACGACCTCGCCGACCCGATCGAAGCGATCCCGGTCGAGACGACGACCGCCAACCCGATCATGACGGCCGTCGCATGGGCCGCGGTCGTGCTCGCGGTGGTGGTGATCGGGTCCTGGGTCTGGACCCGATGGATCGACCCGCCGGTGGGCGGCACCATCGACCGCTACGTCAACCACAACGCGGGCGAGATCTTCGCCGACCCGACCGTCGCGCAGTTCCGCGTCACGATGCCGACGAAGTTCCAGGTCGCATCACGGCCGGACCCGCTCGGCACGATCGTCACCGTGAGCGACAACCCGGGTGGCGGCTACGAGTTCTCGGTGACGAAGACGCCCGAGCCCGTGTCGGCCCTCGACTCCTACGAGGAAGGCCTGAACCGGCTCACCGGGCAGATCGTCGCCGACGCCGGTGCGGAGATGGTCTCGCAGCTGAAGCCGATCCCCTTCGGCGACACCGTCTACAAGAAGTTCGTCTACCGCAAGGGCGGCACGTACTGGCGGGGTGAGCTCCAGCTGCTCAAGGACCGGCTCTACACGATCATCGTGAAGGCGCCGAACGACGACCCCGCGCCGCAACGACATCTGCTGCAGACGTTCCAGATCCTCGGCGCGCGCTGACCGAAGCGCGCGGTCAGCGTGCGGTCACGAGCAACGCGTCGAACTCCTCACGCCGCGCGCGCCACTCCTCCACGGTGATCGCGTAGCGCACGTGGTCCTCGTACACGCCGTTGATCTGGAGGAAGCGTTCCGAGGTCCCTTCCTCGCGCAGGCGCAGCTTGGCCGCGACCCGGCGGCTCGGCGCGTTGCGCGGGACGATCGCCGCCTCGAGCCGGTGCAGCGACAGCTCCTCGAAGCCGTAGCGCATGATGAGCGCGACGCCCTCGGGGACGTATCCGTGGCCCGCCTGCCGTCGGTCGACCCAGTACCCGATCGACGCCGACTGGAACGGCCCGCGGTGCACGGTCCCGAGGCTGACCTCGCCGATGAACCGCTCGTCCGCCCGCAGGAACAGACCGAAGCCGTAGGCCGCGTCGAACTGGCGCTGCCGGTCCCACGCGGAGCAGCGGGCGCGGAACGCGTCGGCGTCGGCGACGGGGTCGGCCGATCCCGGCTCCGGGCGCGGCTCCCAGGGCTCCAACCAGTCGCGACTCGCCCGCCGCACCTCCCGCCACGCCGCGAAGTCGGTGCCGCGCAGCGGTCGCAGCAGGACCCTCGGCCCCACCAACCGCGGGGCGTCGTGGCGCTTCACGCCCGACCCGCTCTCGGCCCGTCCCCACCGGCCGCGGCGATCGCGTCGAGCGCGGCCGGGTCCTCGAGCCCCGAGAGGTCGCCGGGCGGCTCGCCGAGCGCCACCGCCCGGATCGTGCGCCGCATCACCTTGTTGCTCCGCGTCTTGGGCAGCGCGGTCGTCACGTGCACGGCCGACGGCGTGAACGCCTTCCCGAGCGCGTCGCCCACCCGACGGCGCAGATCGGCCCGCAGGGCGTCGTCGACGACGGTCCCGGGCGCGACGACCACGTAGCAGACCAGCGTCTCGCCCTTGAGCTCGTCGGGCAGCCCGATCGCCGCGGCCTCGACCACCGCCGGATGCTCGACGAGCGCGGTCTCCACCTCGGCCGGACCGAGCCGCTTGCCCGCGAGCTTGATCGTGTCGTCGGAGCGACCGTGGAGGAACCAGCGACCATCGGCGTCGATCGACGCCCAGTCGCCGTGCCACCAGATGCCCGGCCAGCGCGACCAGTAGGTCTCGAGGTACCGGTCGGGTTCCTTCCACATCCCGCGAGTCATCGCCGGCCACGGTCGCCGGCAGATGAGCTCGCCGACGACGCCACGCACCGGCGTGCCGTCGTCGTCCACGACGTCGACGGCACACCCCAACGCGGGGCCGCCGAGCGAGCACGGTGCGATCGGCTCCACGACGTGCGGCGCGAGGAAGCAGCCGACCTCCGTCCCGCCGCTCACGTTGATCACCGGGCAGCGCTCGCCGCCCACCGTGCGGAAGTACCACCACCACGGTCCCTCGTTCCACGGCTCACCGGTCGAGCCGAGCACGCGCAGCGACGACAGGTCGTGGGCGAGGACCGGCGCGTCGCCCTGTGCCATCAGCGCGCGCACCAGCGTCGGCGAGATGCCGAGGATCGAGATCCGATGGCGCTCGACCATGGCCCAGAGCCGGTCGGGACCGGGGTGGTCGGGCGCACCGTCGTAGGCGAACATCGTGCCGCCCCACGCCAGCGTCCCGAAGATCTCCCACGGGCCCATGATCCAGCCGAGGTCGGTCAGCCAGAACAACACGTCGTCGCGGTCACCGCCCGTGACCGTCGATCGGCAGTCGGCCTGGAAGCCCACCTCCTCCGCGATCTTGGCCACGAAGCCGCCGTGCACGTGCACGACGCCCTTCGGCTTCCCGGTCGTCCCGCTCGTGTACGCGATGAAGAGCGGATGCTCCGCGTCGAGGGCGGGCGTCTCGAAGCGCGCCTCGGGCGCCAAGCGCGCAGCACTCGGCGAGCGTGAGGTCGCGACCGGGTTGCATCGGCACGTCGACGCCGAGCCGGGGGACGACCACCACCGTCCCGACGCCGGGCACGGACGCGACCGCGGCGTCGGCGGTCGCCTTCATCGGCACGACCTTGCCCCGCCGGGTGGTGCCGTCGGCGGTGACGAGCGCCTTGGCCTCGCCCTCCTGGAGCCGGACCGCGACCGCCTCCGCGCCGTAGCCGGAGAAGATCGGCAGGAAGACGGCACCGAGCTTGGCGACGGCCATCACCGTCGCGACCGTCTCGGGCAGCATGGGCAGGAACACGCCGACCGCGTCGCCCTCGGCGATGCCTCGCGCCGCGAGGCCGCCGGCGATGGCGTCGGTCATGGAGCGCAGCTCGCCGTAGGTGACCGAGCGGGGCGGCCCGTCCTCGCCCTCCCAGAGGATCGCGGGGTGGTCGCGCCGCGCCGGGTCGTCGGCCCAGCGGTCGACGCACACCGCCGCGGCGTTGAGCCGGCCACCGGTGAACCAGGTCGCCCACTCGATCCCGCGCGACTCGTCGAGCACCTGCGTGTACGGCGTCGCGAACGGCAGGCCGAGGAAGGAGACGAACGCGTCCCAGAACCACTCGGGCTCGTCGATCGATCGCCGACGCAGTGCCTCGAAGTCGGTGAACCCGTGCGCGGCCATGAACCGGCCCACGTTGCTCGTGGCGGCCAGCTCGGGTGTCGGGATCCACGCGGCCTCGGGCACGGGCGCAGGATATCGGGTGACCCACGCGTAGGGTGCCCGGGAGCGCGCCACGGTCACGTCGGACGCGACGGCGGCCCGGAGGCGCAGGAGCGGAGTTGATGGAGGAGCACGACCACGACCGGCGCGGCCGGTGAAACCGCGAGCCCGCCGCCCGGCGCCGCCGACCGCATGGTCTGGATCGACCTCGAGATGACCGGACTCGACACCGAGCGGCACACGATCGTCGAGATCGCGGTTCTCGTCACCGACTCCGCGCTCGACCTCGTCGACGACGGCATCGACCTCGTCGTCCACGCCACGCCGTCCGAGCTCGCGCGCATGGACGACTTCGTGCGGAACATGCACACGAAGTCGGGCCTGCTCCCCCAGATCGAGGCGTCGACGCGCACGCTCGAGGCCGCCGGCGCCGAGGTGCTCGAGTACCTGCGCGCCCGGATCCCGGAGAACGTCGCGCCGCTCTGCGGGAACTCGATCGGGGTCGACCGACGGTTCCTGGACCGCTACCTGCCTGCGGTCGACCGGTACGTCCACTACCGGAGCATCGACGTGAGCTCGCTCAAGGAGCTGTGCCGGCGCTGGAACCCGAGCGTGTACAAGGGCCGGCCCGACAAGTCGGAGACGCACCGCGCCCTCGACGACATCCGCGAGTCGCTCGAGGAGCTGCGGTTCTACCGCGACCACTTCCTCCAGCTGCCCACGGCCTAGAGGTCGAGCCGCGCCGTCACCGGGAGGTGGTCGCTGAGCCCGGCCCAGCGGGCCCAGTCGGCCGGGCACCTCCGCGTCGAGCACCGCGGTCGTGTCCCGGACGAGCAGGTAGTCGAGCCGCTGCGTCGGTGGCGCGGTCCGAGGTCCGGGCGGCCAGTTCGTCGACGGTCGCGGGGTCGCACCGGCGCGATGACGCCGACTCGGCGTCCTCCCATCCTGCCGCCGCGAACGCCGCGAGCTCCCCGGACGCCGGTTCCGCGTTGAGGTCGCCGGCCACGATCGGCCGCGCCGCCCACCTGGGCGAGCAACGCGTGCACCTGGCGCACCCGCTCGGCGTGGCTCACGCCCGCGCCGAGGTGGACGTCGGCCACCCGCACCGGCCGGGATCCGAGCTCGAGCGTGGCGTGCAGCGCGATCCGGCGCCGCCAGTCCCAGGGTCGCCAGCGGTGCGCGAGCACCTGGGCGTGCGCGTTCGTGACCGGGTGACGGACAGAGCAGCCCGAGGCCCTCGGCGGGGACTCGAACCGGCCAGTGCTTGAAGCTCCACCTGGCGTCGGTCATCGCCAGCGCCTCGCGCAGCGCGGCGAGCTGGCGGCGCTGGATCTCCTGCAGCAGCACGAGGTCGGGGCCGAGCTCCTCGAGGGCCGAGGCCGCGAGCGCGATGTCGAGGCCGCGGCTGCCCTGCGCGTTCCACGTGACCACGGTGAGCCCGGCCTGGCCGCCCATCGAGCCTCCCCGTCCGGCCGGCGCCAGAGCATACGACGCGAGGGGTGGCTAGGTTTCGGGCCGTGGAGACCGTCAGCGTGCAGACCGACATCGCCGCCGCGCCCGAGGTGGTGTGGTCGCTCATCAGCGACGTGACCCGTATGGGTGAGTGGTCGCCCGAGGCCACCGGCGCGATCTGGAAGGGCGGGGCGTCCGGCCCTGCGCTCGGTGCGAAGTTCACCGGAACGAACGCGAACGGGAAGAAGTCGTGGAAGACCGACTGTGAGATCACCGCGTGCGAGCCCGGCCGCGCGTTCGGCTTCCGCGTCACCGCGGTGGCCTTGAAGATCGCGCGCTGGGACTACCGCATCGAGCCGACCGACTCAGGATGCCGGGTCACCGAGACGTGGACCGACGACCGCGGCGGATTCGCGAAGTTCGCCGGCAAGTTCGCGAGCGGCGTGGCCGAGCGCGACGACCACAACCGGCGCACGATGGAGCAGACGCTCGCCGCGCTGAGGACCGCGGCCGAGTCCGCTTAGAGCAGGTCGGCCAGCGCCCCGAGGAGCGCGGCCACGGAGCGGCGACGCGCGGTGTGACCCATGAGGCCGATTCGCCACGCCACTCCGGCGAACGCGCCGAGCCCGCCACCGACCTCGATGTCGTACTCCGCCAGCAGCGCGCGACGCAGCGCAGCCTCGTCGACGCCGTCGGGGACCCGCGCGGACGTCAGCTGGGGCAGCCGGGCACCCTCGGGCGCGATGAGGGAGAAGCCGAGCTCGTCGAGCGCCTCCTGGAGTGAGCGGCCGACGCCGTGGTGTCGTTGCCAGACCGCGTCGAGGCCTTCCTCGAGGACGACGCCGAGACCGGCGTGCAACGCAACGATCATCCCGGTGGGCGCGGTGTGGTGGTACTTCCGTGCGGTCCCCACGTAGTCGCCGATGAGGCCGAGGTCGAGGTACCACGACTGCACCGGAGTGCTCCGCGAGCCGATGCGCGCGACCGCACGCGGCGAGAACGTGACCGGCGACAGGCCCGGCGGAACTCCCAGGCACTTCTGGGTTCCCGAGTAGCACGCGTCGATCCCCCACTCGTCGACGTGCAGCGGGATGCCGCCGAGCGAGGTGACCGTGTCGACGAGGAGGAGCGTGTCGGTGTCGGCGATCGCACGCAGCGGGGCCACGTCGTTCTGCACCCCCGTCGACGTCTCCGCGTGGACCACTGCGAGGACCCGCGCCTCGGGATGCGCGCGCACGCGCGTCGAGCAGCCGTTGAGGATCGACGGGCGTGCCCCAGTCGGCATCGACCCGCACGATCTCGGCGCCGACGCGCCGGGCGACCTCGCACATGCGCTCGCCGAACACGCCGTTGACCCCGACGACCACCGTGTCGCCCGGCTCCACGAGGTTCACGAAGCAGGCCTCCATCCCCGCCGAGCCGGTTCCCGAGATCGGCAGGGTGAGCGCATTCGTGGTGTCGAAGACGGTCCGCAGGCGGTCACACGTCTCGTCGAGGATCCGGAGGAACTCGGGATCGAGGTGGCCGAGCAACGGCTGCGCGAGCGCGGCCGTCACCTCGGGGTACGGGTTCGACGGGCCGGGACCCATCAGCAGTCGTTCCGGCATCACCATGCCCGGAAGCTAGGCGAGCCGAGCGAGCCGAGTCGGTCAGCCGCGCAGAGGTGCGAGCGGAGACGCCGAAGTGAACGGCGAACTCGCGTTGCAGGTTGGCCACGGCCTCGGGCGCGCCGGCCACCATGGCCCGAGCGAGCAGGGCCGCCTCGCGTGCGACGCGGGTGACCACCGACTCCGGGACCTCGACGTCGCTCGCCGCGACGGCGAAGCGGACGGCGGCGACCGCTTCGTGCGCAGCGCGGGCGGCCACGCGTGAGCGGCCGCGCCGGCGCAGTGCCTCGTCGATCCGCATCAGGTCCTCCCACGCCGCGACCTCGTCGGCGGCGGTCTGGTGGGAGGCGTCGATCGCCCGGGCGACCGCACCCAGGTCATCGGGACCGAGGCGGCGCAACATCTCGACGAAGGCCGGCAGCTCCACACTCAGTGCAACGGCCCGCCGCCCCTCCGGGTTGAGGGGATCCTGGGTGCAAACGGGTACTTACCCGTCGGTAAGGTCGCGCACGATCCCGTCGAGGATGTCTGCCTCGCTCGTGAGGAGCTCGTCGAATCCGAAGGTCCGGAGCACGGTGACGAGGACGATCGCGCCACCGACGATGACGTCGACCCGTCCCGGCTCGAGCCCAGGGTTGTGGCGCCGGTCGTCGGCCGCCTCGGTGGCCAGGGTGCGGAAGACGTCCTCGGCGGCCGCGCGCGTCAGCCGGAAGTGATGGACCTTGTCGCGGTCGTAGACGGGGAGGCCCTGTTCGATCATCGCGAAGCTCGAGACCGTCCCGGCCAACCCGACCAGGGTCTTGGCCGTGGCCACCGCCGGCACCTCGCGCCGGACGTCGGCCAGGTGCTCGCGCACCACGTGCACCGCCTGACTGAGCTCCTCCGCGGTCGGCGGGTCCGAGCGCAGCCAGCTCTCCGTGATGCGGACGCACCCGATGTCGACGGAGAGCAGGCCCTCGGGCGCGTCGGTGCCGACGACGAACTCTGTGGAGCCGCCGCCGATGTCCACCACCAGATAGGGCGCCGGTGCGACGTCGGTCAGACCCGTGGTCGCACCGAGGAACGACAGCCGCGCCTCCTCGTCCCCGCTGATGAGCTCGGGAGTGACGCCGAGCACGTCGTGGGCGGCGGTGAAGAACTCGTCCCGGTTCTCGGCGTCGCGAGCGGCGGAGGTGGCCGTCGCTCGCACCGCGCCGACGTCACCGACGTCGTCGATCGTGACCCGGTACTCGCGCAGCGCGTCGACGGTGCGCTCGATCGCCTCGGGCGCGAGGCGCCGGGTCGCGTCGACGCCCTGACCGAGCCGGGTGATCGTCATCCGCCGGTCCAGCGTGCGCAGCGGACCGTCGGGTCGGTCGACGTCCGCGACCAGGAGGCGCGTCGAGTTCGTCCCGATGTCGATCGCCGCCGCCCTCACCGATCCCGCTCCCCGGCCGACGGCACGGACGCGCCCGCATCCTCCGCCGCTGGGCCAGGGCGTCCGCGACCCAGTCGCCCACGGGGTCGTCACCGCCGGCGAGCCGGTAGGCGTAGTGCGCGTGGAGGCACTTGACCCCGATACGCGTGCCGCCCACGCCGCCGAACGGACGAGGGCCCTGGTGATCGGGCGCGATCGCCGCGTCGCGCTCGGCGGCGTAGCGGGCGTGCGCGGCGGCGAGCGCGACGGGGTCGACGCGCTCCTGCGCGCTGCGCACCCCACCCTCGGCCTCCAGCCGGGCGATGGCACGCGAGAGATCGGGGTCCACGAGCCAGTAGGTGGTGGGCAGCGGCGTGCCGTCGTCGAGGAACGGCGCGTTGCGGATCACCATCGGTGCGTCGGACGCGTCGCGCACCACGACCGAGAACGCGGCGCGTGGGGGCCGGCCGAGGAGCGCGCTCACACGCGCAACGTCGTCCGGATCACTCATGCGGCCAGCGTAGGTGACCGGTTCGCGACGGCTCAGGGGGCCGCCGGCGCGACCGTCGTCGTGGTGGTCGGCGGTCCGGGGACCACGGCGTAGGCCTGCTCGCCGGGACGGACCATGCCGTAGAGCTCGCGGGCGATCCGCTCCACCTCGTGTGGGTCCTGCAGCTTCGCGGCCTCGCGCTGGAGTCGCACGCGCTCGTTGTGAATGACCTCGAGGCGGTGCTCCGACGCGTCCAGGTCGTCACGCTGACGCATCCACGCCTGCAGGGGGAACACGACGACGAAGAGGAGGCCGATCACGACGATCGTCGCGACGCTGACACGGAGCGCGATCGCGCGCCGGCGGCGCACCTGCTCGGCGGTGAACCGGGGCGTGGCGCGTGGGCCCGGCGGATTGGGCGCGGTCATGCGGGCGCGGCCGATCCGGCGAACGCGCGACGTCCGAGGAATTCGGCCGCCTCTCCGAGACCCTCCTCGATGCGCAGCAACTGGTTGTACTTCGCGGTGCGGTCGCTCCGGGCGGGCGCGCCCGACTTGATCTGGCCGCAGTTCGTCGCGACCGCGAGATCGGCGATGGTGACGTCCTCGGTCTCGCCCGAGCGGTGCGACATCATCGCGGTGTAGGCGTGCCGACCGGCGAGCGCCACGGTGTCGAGCGTCTCCGAGAGCGTGCCGATCTGGTTGATCTTCACGAGAATCGAGTTGGCCACGCCGAGGTCGATGCCCCGCTGCAGCCGGGCGGGATTCGTGACGAAGAGGTCGTCCCCGACGAGCTGCACGCGGTCGCCGACGGCCTCGGTCAACGCGGCCCAACCGTCCCAGTCGTCCTCGGCCATGCCGTCCTCGATCGAGATGATCGGGTACCGGGCGCACCAGTCGGCGAGGTAGTCGGCGAACTCGGCGCTGGTGAACTTCCTACCCTCGCCGGCGAGGTCGTAGCTGCCGTCGTGGAAGAACTCGGTGGACGCCGGGTCGAGCGCGATCGCGATGTCGTCGCCCGGCGCGTACCCGGCGGCGGCGATCGCCTCGAGCAGGAGCTTGACCGCCTCCTCGTTCGACGGCAGGTCGGGGGCGAAGCCGCCTTCGTCGCCCACCGCGGTCGACAGCCCGCGGTCGTGGAGCAGCTTCTTCAGCGCGTGGTACGTCTCGGCACCCATGCGCAGCGCCTCGCGGAAGCTCGCGGCGCCGACGGGCGCGAGCATGAACTCCTGCAGGTCGACGTTGCTGTCGGCGTGCGCACCGCCGTTCAGCACGTTGAGGCACGGGACCGGCAGCACGTGCGCGTTCGCGCCACCGACGTACCGGTAGAGCGGGAGGTCCGACTCGTCGGCACCGGCCTTGGCCACAGCGAGCGACGCGCCCAGGGTGGCGTTGGCGCCGAGCCGGCTCTTGGCGTCGGTGCCGTCGAGCTCGATGAGCGTGCGGTCGACGTCGCGCTGGTCGAGCGCCTCCATGCCGAGGAGCGCGTCGGCGATCTCCTCCTCGACGTTGCGGACCGCCCGCCCGACGCCCTTGCCCCCGAACCGGTCACCGCCGTCGCGCAGCTCGACCGCCTCGTGGGCGCCGGTGCTGGCGCCACTCGGCACCGCGGCCCGGCCCCGCGCGCCCGAGAGCAGCTCGACCTCGACCTCGACGGTGGGATTCCCGCGGGAGTCGAGGATCTCCCGGGCACTGACGTCGACGATGCTGCTCACGGTCCCCCTCGGCCGGATACGGACGCGACTCCACTCCGTGATGCATGTGGTGGGTGTGACGAGGGTAGTCCCGTGCGGCGCGCGAATCGGACCTCTTGCCCGCGTTTCGCCGTCAGGCCGACCAGGTGAGGAGCTCGCCGCGCCCGTCGGTCATCAGGGTGCCGGGCATCACGCGGAGCCGGTACGGATCGAGGCGCATCGCGGCAAATGCCGGACTCCGTGGACCGTCGGCCCACGGCGGGACGATCGCCGGGTCGTACCCGACCGGTGCCGGGAGCGCCTTGAACGTCTCCCAGACCCGCTCGCACGTCGCGTCGTCGAGGTGCCACGTGGCGGCGCAGTCCGCGGACGCGGTGTCGTGGTTCGGCGCCCAGTACGTGAGCGACACGTTCGGGGAGTGCTCGAGCGCGGCGCGCTTGACCGGTGTGGGCGACGTGGCGATCCATCCCACCAACCGCTCGTCCTCCCACTCCCAGAACGGGTGCAGCACGCGAGTGCGCGGTCGGTCGTCGGGCCCGACGGTGGCGACGGTGCACCACACGATCTCGTGGGCCATGGCGCGGAACGCGTCGGCCGTGGCGCGGTGGTCGCTCACGCTCCGGTCGCCTCGGTCGCAGCGGGGTGCACGACCTCGGCGGCCTGGAACGTCATCGCGACCTCGCCGACGCAACCGCTCATGAGGGCGCGCTTGGGCAAGCCCAGCGCGCGGAGCTCGTCGGCGATCGCACCGGTGCCGAGCTCGACCCGACACCCGCCGGGCCGCATCCGTGACTTCGAGCCGCGCAGCTCCCAGCGCGTGCGGCGCAGGATGCCGTCGCCGAACGAGAACGCGTCGACGGCGGTGGAGCGCATCGGTGCCGGGAACCCGCGGCGCTGCGTGATGGTGAGCGCCATGCGCCCGTCGACCGTCAGGACGGCGCGGTCGGCTCGCAGCCCCTCGTTCGGGGCGGCCGCACCCTCCGTGATCTCGATCGGCGTCACGAACTTCGGGAAGCCCCAGATGTCACGACCGGCCGCACAGGTGAACTCCTGGTCGACCGGCAGCCGGTGGATGTACGCACCCTTGCGCTTCGGCTGCTCCGGGTCGGCGACGAGGAACGCGACCGCTACCTCCCGGTAGGCGTCGAGGTCACCGTCGTCGTAGCGGACGAAGGCGAGCGACAGCATCGCCCGACCGCCCGGCAACGTCGCGGGCGCGAGGCCTGCGGCGCCGACGATCGTGGTGACCCGGTCGGCCGGCACCGCGAACGACGAGAACCACGACCGCGCCCTGCGGATCTCCACGGGGACCGTGATCGTGCGTCCCATGATCTCGTAGCTCGTCATGGCCCTTCCCCTTCGTCGGCTGCGTCCTCCCAGAGTTGCTCCGACCCTGCCGCGTCGGTGGCCGAGAGGTCCAGCCCACGCTCGGTTCGCGAGGGTCTCCATGCGCACGAATCGGTCGCGGAACCGTCCCGACCACCCTCGGAGCGAGCTCTCGGCGTCGACCCCACGCGCCCGCGCCGCGACGACCGCGCCGGCGAGCAGCTCGCCCAGCGCGGACTCCGCCGCCACGGGACCGTCGCTCACGGCGAGGCGCGCCAGCGCGTCTCGCATCACGTCGAATCCGTCCCGCTGCGGATCGGGCTCGAGGCCCACGCTGGCCGCCTTCCGGTACAGCTTGTGCGCGTACAGGAGCGACGGCAGTCCCGGGCTGATCGAGTCGACGAGGGACGAGCTCGACCGCTCCGCCTTCTTGATCTGCTCCCAGTTCGCGACCACCGCGGACGCGGAGTCGGCCTCGACGTCACCGAAGACGTGGGGATGCCGGCGCACGAGCTTGTCGTGCACGCCGCGGGCGACGTCGCCCAGGTCGAACACCCCGGCCTCGGTGGCGAGGATCGAGTGGAAGACCACCTGGAAGAGCAGGTCACCGAGCTCGTCCTCCACCCGCGCGTAGACGTCGAGATCCACGTCGCCCGCCGGCGCGGATCCCGGGAGCTGCTCGAGCACCTCGACGGTCTCGTACGCCTCCTCGAGGAGGTACCGCGTGAGCGAGTGGTGCGTCTGCTCCGCGTCCCAGGGGCAGCCGCCGGGGCCGCGCAGGCGACGCGCGAGGGCGACCAACTCCGCGACGTCGCCCGCGATCGTGTGCGGCCCCGCGTCGACGAACAACGACGTGAGGTGATCCGGCTCGACGACGCGGTCCAGCTCCACGAGCGCGACCTCCGTCACCTGCTCGTCGGACAGGCCGAGGTGCGAGAGCACCAGAACGGGCGTGTCCGCCGGCAGCGAGTCGAGCAGCGCGAGCTTCACCTCGGAGAGCGCCAGAACGCTGGTCGCGTGGCCGATCAGCATCGGGCCGGACCGGCCCGCGGCGGACACGGTGAAGTCCTGGGCGTCCACCACGTGGACACCGGCCATCGGATCGCGCCCGAGTCGGGCCCACGCGAGGTCGAGGAACGACAGCCCGGGAACGATCGCAACCTCGAGATCCCGACCGGCAGCGGCACGCAGGAGCGGCACCGTGCGCTCGGCGACGCCCGGGTTGCCGGGCACGCCGTAGACGATCTCGCCGTGGGCCCGCGCCGCCGTGACGAGGCGATCGACGATGTCGGGATAGAGGTCGGCGAAGGACTCGGCCGCGTCGTAGCGAGCGTCGAACGACTCGAAGGCCACGCCCGCGTCTTCGAGCTGGGCGGCCGCGGGGTGGCGGCGGGTCCGGACGAAGCGGTGCGGGATCCGCTCGAACGCGGCGCGCGCCACCGGCAGCATCAGGTCGACGCCCGCCGGGCCGAGCCCGACGACGACGACCCGCGCCGGCGTCACGGCGAGGACGTGGCGGTCGTGCTGCTCGTGCCGCTCGACGATCCGGTGCCGCCCGTGGCCGCGGGTCGGGTCGTCGACGGCGTGGCGGACGGGAGACTGCGGACCTTCTTCGGCGTCGGCGGAACGATCGTGAACGACGTGCCGGAGCGCTGCAACTTCCCGAAGCGCGGGTTGACCGTGATCTTCGCCTGCTTGACGAACCGGCCGATCACCGGCTCGAGCGGGTCCGCGGCCTGCAGCGAGGCGAGCACGAGCGGGCGGGCGTTCTCGGGCGTGAGCGGGAGGGCCTCGATCACGTGGAACCCGAACTGCGTCTGCACCGGTGCCGAGATGCCGCCGGCCGGGACCGCCTCGGCGGCGGCGCGGAACGTCGGGTCGACCTGCGCCCATTGCGCGTTGCCCTCGCATCCGAGGAGACCGCCCTGCGCGGACGAGCCGTCGGTCGAGACCGCGGCGGCGACGGTGGCGAAGCTCTCGCCGCCCTTGATGCGGTCGACCACCTGCTGGGCCGCGTCGGCCGTCGGCACCAGGATGTGCCCGATCAGCCGCTTGCTCGCGCAGTCGGAGCTCAGCTGCGCGTACGCGGCCGCGAGCTTCGCGTCGCTCACCGAGGGCTTCAACGTCGACCGCACCGCGATCTGGAGCGCGGTCGTGTTGATGAGCTGGTTCTGCAACCACTTCGGCAGCTGCTCGAAGGCGGCGGCGCTCTGGGACCCCTGCGCGGTGAACTGCTGGCGAGCCTGGGCCACCTCTTGATCGGAGGCGGTCACGTGCTTCTTGGCCGCGTACTGCTCGATGGCCTCGGTCTGGACCAACGACACGAGCCACTGCGCCGCGAAGCTCGTCGGCACGGTGCCCGTCGGCCTGAGGTCGACGCCCTGCTGGGACAGCTGCTGGCGGAACAGCGCCGACTGGCCGAAGGCGTGCGCGCCGCGCACGACGTCCTCGGAGGAGATGTCGTGGCCGTTGACCGTGGCCGCGACGGCACCGCTGTTGGAGCAACCCGCCAGGACGAGGAGCGCGACGAAGACGAGGAAGGAAACGGTCCGCTTCATGAAGGGCGAGAGCCTACCGGCGGCCGGGGGAAATCCCCGAGCGGGCCGGTGGGGCGCGCCTTATCGTGCGCTCATGGACGATCCGCCGGCGTTCCGCTCGAGCGATTTCCTGCTCTCGGTGCTCGGCCTCGCGGCGTCCCGCGACCTGTTCCGCGACACCGACGAGGTGATGCAGCGCACCGCGGAGATGCGCCAGGTGCTCGAGCACGCCGACGAGTTCCCCTACGACATCGACCTCGACTTCGACGAGCACGACGTCGTCGCCGGCTACACGACCTGGTCCGAGACCTACGACGACGGGACCAATCCGGCGCTCCTCCTCGAGGAGTCGATCACCGACCCGATCCTCGCCGCCGCGCCGCGTGGACGCGCGCTCGACGTCGCGTGCGGGACCGGGCGCCAGGTGGCGCGCCTCGTTGCGCTGGGATACGACGCCCGCGGCATCGACCTCACTCCGGCGATGGTCGAGCGGGCCCGGGCGCGCTGTCCCGAGGCCGAGCTCGTCGTCGGCGATTGGGACGACCTCCCGTACGAGGACGCTTCGTTCGACCTCGTGACGTCGTCGCTCGCCCTGTGCCATGCGACCGACGTCGAGCCACCGGTGCGGGAGATGGCGCGCGTCGTGCGGCCCGGCGGCTGGCTGGTGATCTCGGACATCCATCCGACGTCCACCATGCTCGGCGGTGCCGCCGGCTTCCCGGGCGAGCGTATGGGCCACTTTCCGTTCGTCCGGAACCACACGCACGCGTTGTCCGACTACTTCGCCGCATTCGTCGGCGCCGGACTCGAGGTGCGCGGCTTCGACGAGGCGCGCTTCCGGTCGGAGTTCGTGCCGCTCCTCCCGAGCCACCTCGTGTTCCCCGACGCGTCGCAGCGCGCGTTCGCAGGGATGCCGATGATCGTCGCCTGGACCGTGGTGAAGCCGCGGCACACATCTCTGAGCCGAGCCGCTCCACGTCGACACCCGGAGCCGGAGTCCACGTACCGGGCGGTGCGCGTTGGCGACCGAACGTCCGGGCGGCTCGGGATGTGTCAGTCGACGAGCTGACGCAGGAGATCCACGAGCGCGTCGGCCACCTCGAGCGGCGGCACGCCGATCGGGATCGCGAGCTCGCCGCCGTCCTTGGCCACCGCGCGCGGGGAGAGGCGCTTCAGCCGGACCTTGCGACTCTCGGGCAGGTCGAGGCCGTCGATGCGGGCGACGCCCTTCTGCACCGAGACGCTCGTCGCCCGCACCCGCACGCACTCCGCTCGGAGGCGGGCGGCGCTGAGCAGCGCCTCGGCCGGCTCGGGGATCGGTCCGTAGCGGTCCTGCCACTCGACGCGGATGTCGTCGACGTCGGCCGGATCCACGACGGCGGCGAGCCGGCGGTACGCCTCCATGCGCACATCGTCACGCGCGACGTACTCGCGCGGGAGGTGGGCGTCGATCGGCAGGTCGAGCACCACCTCGAACGGCTCGACCGGCTTCTCGCCCTTCAGCTCGCCGACCGCTTCGGTCACGAGCTCGCAGTAGAGGTCGAACCCCACGGCCGCGATGTGACCGCTCTGCGCGCCGCCGAGCAGGTTGCCCGCGCCGCGGATCTCGAGGTCGCGCATGGCGAGCTTGAAGCCGGAGCCGAGGTCGGTGTACTCGCCGATCGCCTTCAGGCGCTCGTACGCCTCCTCGGTGAGCGCGCGGTCCTGCGGGTGCAGCAGGTACGCGTAGGCGCGCTGGCCGCGGCGTCCGACCCGTCCTCGCAGCTGGTAGAGCTGCGCGAGTCCGAGCAGGTCGGCGCGATCCACGACGAGCGTGTTCACCGTGGGCATGTCGAGCCCGCTCTCCACGATCGTGGTGCAGACCAGCACGTCGTACTCGCGATCGGCGAAATCGAGCACCACGCGCTCGAGCCGACCTTCGTCCATCTGCCCGTGCGCGATCGCGACGCGCGCCTCGGGGACCAGATGGCGCACCTGCTCGGCCACGTGCTCGATGTCCTGCACCCGGTTGTGCACGAAGAAGACCTGACCCTCACGGAGGAGCTCGCGTCGGATCGCCTCCGACACCGCGCGGTCGTCGTACTCCCCCACGTAGGTGAGGATCGGCTGACGTGCCTCCGGCGGCGTCTGCACGAGCGAGAGGTCACGGATGCCGGTGAGGCTCATCTCGAGCGTCCGCGGGATCGGGGTGGCGGTGAGCGTGAGCACGTCGACGTTCTCGCGGAGGTGCTTGATCTTCTCCTTGTGCTGCACCCCGAAACGCTGCTCCTCGTCGATGACGAGCAGGCCCATGTCCTTGAACTGCACGTCGTCGGAGAGCAGGCGGTGCGTGCCGACCACGACGTCGACCTCGCCCGACCGCAGCCCGGCCACCACGGCGTGCTGCTCGGCGCTCGTGAGGAAGCGCGAGATGACCTCCACCCGGACCGGGTAGCCGGCGAAGCGCTCGCGGAAGGTCTGCCCGTGCTGGTTCGCGAGCAGGGTGGTCGGGGCGAGGATCGCCACCTGCTTGCCGTCCTGCACGGCCTTGAACGCGGCCCGCAACGCGACCTCGGTCTTGCCGAACCCGACGTCGCCGCAGATGAGGCGGTCCATCGGGACGGTCGACTGCATGTCCTCCTTGACCTCCTCGATCGCGCGCAGCTGATCGGGGGTCTCCTCGTACGGGAACGCGTCCTCGAGCTCGCGCTGCCACGGCGTGTCGGGCGCGAAGGCGTGACCGGGCGTCGCGAGGCGCTTGCGGTACAGGATCACCAGCTCGGCCGCGATCTCCGCGACCGCGGCGCGCACCTTGTTGCGGGTCTTCTGCCACTCCGCGCCGCCCATGCGCGACAACGACGGTGAGTCGCCGCCCGTGTAGCGGCGCACGGTGCCGACCTGGTCGGTGGGGACGTAGAGCTTGTCGCCGCCCCGGTAGGCGATGAGCAGGTAGTCGCGCTCGACCCCACCGATCGCCCGGGCGACCATGCCCTCGTACCGACCGACGCCGTGCACCTGGTGCACGACGAAGTCCCCGGCCTTCAGGTCGTCGTAGTAGTCGACGGCCTTCCGGGCGCCGCGCGCGGTCCGGTGCACGCGCCGCCGGCCGGTGAGGTCGGCCTCGGCGACGAGCGCGAGGTGGGCCCCGGCGACGATGACACCGCGCTCGAGCGGCGCGACCACCACCGTGACCGCGCCCGGCGCGACCGGCGCGCCGACGAGCGCGTCGATCCCTTCGCCGCTCAGGACGTCGGCGAGGCGACGGGCCGAACCCTCGCCCTCGGCCGCGAGCACCACCCGGTGCTCGGCGCGGACGAGCGCACGGATGCGGTCGGCGAGCGCCTCGACGTCACCGACGACGGGGTCGAAGGCGCTCGCACCGAGCTGCGGCGTGTCGGGGTGGTCGGGCGACGCGAGCACCGACGTCGTCGCGGTGTGCGTCCGGGCGAGCAGCCGCTCGAACGGCAGCGAGAGGCGCGGGAACTCGTGGCCCTCGGCGCCCCAGGTTCCCGCGAGGGTGTCGCCGAGCGCGGCCTCCTCGTCGAGCAGGTCCTGCGCACGGTCCCGCATCCGCCGCGGCTCGACGAGGAGCACCCGGGCGCCGGCGGGCAGCAGGTCCGGCAGGAGGTGCTCCTCGGCGGTGAGCCACGGCAGCCACGACTCCATGCCGTCGAACACCTGGCCCTGCGCGAGCCGCTCCCACTGCGCACGCCCCCAGGGCGCCTCGGTGAGGAGCGACTCGGCGCGGGCGCGCACCTCGGCGGTCGGCAGGAGCTCGCGGCACGGGAACACATCGACGTGCCGGACGTCGTGCGTGCTGCGCTGGTCCCCGACCGAGAACTGGGAGAGACGCTCGACCTCGTCGCCCCACTGGTCGATCCGCACCGGGTGCTCCGCCGTCGCGGGGAAGACGTCGACGATGGAGCCGCGCACCGCGACCTCGCCCCGTCCCTCCACCTGGTACTCGCGCCGGTAGCCCATGCCGACCAGACGCTCCACCAGCTCGTCCCGGTCGATCGCGTCACCCACGTGCAGCCGCACCGGCTCGCTGTCCTCGACGTGCGGGCCGAGCCGTTGCACCAGCGCCCGCACCGGGGCGACGACCACCGCAGGGGCGGCGTCGCCGCCCGCGCGCAGGCGCCACATGACCCGGAGCCGCCGACCCATGGTCTCGAGTGCCGGCGACACCCGCTCGAACGGCAGCGTCTCCCAGGCGGGGAACAGCTCGACGTCGTCGCGCCCGAGCATCGGCACGAGGTCGCCGGCGATGCGCTCCGCCTCCGCGACCGTCGGCACCGCGACCAGCACCGGCCGGGTGCCCGCGAGCTCGTGCACCGCGGCGGCGAAGAGCGGTCGGGCCGCGTCGGGCACGGCCACGGCGTCGGCGCGACCGGACGCCACCGCAGCCACGGCAGCGTCCGTCACCAGCAGGCGCGGCAGGTCCGCGAGCGCGGGATCGGGCATCACGACACTCTGACCCACCCGGACGACGCCGGGCGAACGGGTCTGCCACCTCCCGAGCTCCCGGCGGCGCGGCGCGTCCGGCGCACCCGGCCGCGCCGCGAACGAAATGCGACCGACCGCTCGTGGCCCACCCGGGCGGTACCCTGTGCGCTCCGCGCCGACCAGATGGTGAGGGTCTGACGACCCCGGTCGCGGTTCGTGAACACTGGCGAACCGACCGGGAGGGATGCCGTCGTGGATCCGAAGATCGAGCTGCACGTCCACCTCGAGGGCACCGTGCGCGCACCGTCGCTGCTGCGGATCGCCCGCCGCAACTCGTGCGACCTGCCGGCCGCCACCGAGCCGGAGCTCGCCGCCCTGTACGAGTTCCGCGACTTCGAACACTTCATCGAGCTCTGGATCATGACCACGCACGCGATCCGGACCGCCACCGACTTCCGCGAGGTCGTCGTCGACTACGCACGCGAGGCCGCCGAACACGGCGCGGTGTACGTGGAGGGCATCTTCACGCCGGCCGAGCGGGTGCGGACCGGCGCGTCATGGGACGAGGTGTTCACCGGCTTTTGCGACGGCGCCGAGGCGGCGACGGCGGAGACCGGCGTCGTGGTGCGCCTCACACCCGACATCCCGCGCGGTTTCCCCGTCGAGGCGGGGCTCGAGACCGCCCGCTACGCGGTGAAGTACGCGGACCGCGGCGTGGTGGGGCTCGGGCTCGGCGGGCTCGAGGCGCAGTTTCCACCCGAGCCGTACGCGGACGCGTTCACGTTGGCGGCCGACGCCGGTCTCGGCTCCGTGCCGCACGCGGGCGAGGTCGCCGGCCCGGCGTCGATTCGCGGCGCGCTCGACGCGCTGGGTGCCGACCGCCTGCGCCACGGCATCCGCGCCGTCGAGGATCCGGCGTTGGTCCGCGAGCTCGCCGACCGGGGCATCGTCTGCGACGTGTGCCCGGTCTCGAACGTCCGGCTCGGCGCGGTCGAGTCACTGGCCGCGCATCCGCTCCCCGAGCTCCTGGCCGCGGGGGTTCCGTGCTCGATCAGCACCGACGATCCCGCGATGTTCGCGACCGACCTGAGCCAGGACTACGACGCGGCCGCGACGCTGGGACAGACCGCCGAGGGCGCGTACGCCGCAGGGCTCCAGGGCGCGCTCTGCGACGACGCGACCCGCGCGCGCCTGCGCGACCTCGGCGCCGCGCACGCCTGGAGTTGATCCCGGTCAGTTGAAGGCGTTCATCGCCGCGGTCATGCCGTCGCGCGCGATCGCCTCGACCGCGTCGGCGGCCCGCTCGATGGTCACGTCGACCTCGGTGCGCTCGCGCTTGGCGAACTTGTTGAGGACGTGGTCGGCGCCGCGCTCCTTGCTCACCGGCTTGCTCACCCCGATGCGCACGCGCTGGAACGCGTCCGAGTGGAGATGCGCCTTGATCGACCGCAGCCCGTTGTGGCCGGCGAGGCCGCCTCCGGCCTTCAGCTTCAACGCCGCCACCGGCAGGTCGAGCTCGTCCTGGACGACCACGATCTGCTCCGGGTCGACGCCGTAGCGCCGCGCCAGCAGTCGGACGGCCTCGCCGGAGTCGTTCATGAACGTGAGCGGGATGGCGAGCGCCACGCGTGCACCGGCGATCGTGACCTCGGCCGCGACGGCGCGTTCCTTGCCCTTGCGGAGCGTCGCGCCGTGACGACGGGCGAGGAGCTCGACGACCTCGGCCCCGACGTTGTGTCGCGTCTTGGCGTACTCGGCGCCGGGATTGCCCAGTCCGACGACGAGGAGGTCTGCGGGGGTGCCGCGGCGCTCACGCCGCAACACGGATCACCCCTCGCCGCCGCCGGAGTCCTCGGCCGTGGCGTCGCCGCCGGCGGCGGACTCGCCGCCCTCGCCTGCTTCGCCCTCGCCCTCTTCGCCTTCGCCCTCTTCGCCCTCGTCCATGCCGCGCGGGATGGTGACCTGCACGATGAGCTCCTCGGCCTCGTGCTGGAGGGTGACCCCGGCCGGTACCGCGAGATCGCCGATGTGGAGCTGGTCGCCGAGCGCGAGGCCCGAGACGTCGATCGTGAGGGAGTTCGGGATGTTGCCCGGCATCGCCTCGACCGTGACGCTGAAGATCAGCTGCTCGAGCAGCCCGCCCTCGCGGACTCCGGGCGCCTCGCCCTCGGTCTGCAGCGGCACCTCGGCGCTCACCGCGACGTCGCGGCGCACGCGCACGAAGTCGACGTGGACGAGGTCGCCGCGGGTCGGGTTGCGCTGGATCTGGCGGACGAGCGCGAGCGCGTCGTCGCCGGTGCCGAGGTGGAGCGTGATCAGCGTGTTGGCGCCACCGGCACCGTGCAGGATCCGCTCGAGCTCGCGACCGACCACCGTGACCGACTGCGGGTCGGCGTCCAGGCCGTAGACGACCGCGGGCACCTTGCCGGTGCGGCGGAGCCGTCCGGCGGGGCCGGAGCCGTGCTCGGTGCGGGGCTCGGCGGTCAACGTGACGTCAGGCATGGCGCGACAGATCCTTCGATGTTGCGGTGGAGGACCCGCCATTCTGCCCGCTTCGCCGGGGTCTCCGACCAAACCATCACCTGCGGCCACCGCTCGCACGGCCGCGGGACGGCGCCGCGCTCGCCGAGCCGGAGCGCTGCGGAGGCGAGCAGCTCGCGGAGCGTCCCGCCGCGGCGCCGGCCACCGAGCGGAGCGGCCGGAGGCGGAGGAACCGTCAGGTCAGACGTTGTCGCCCTGGAAGAGCTCCGAGACGCTGCGCTCCTCGAACACCGCGGCCAGCGCATGGGCCACGATCGGCGCGATCGAGAGCACCGTGAGGTTGTCGAAGTGCTTGTCGCTCGGCACCGGGAGGCTGTTCGTCACGATGACCTCGCGGATCGGGCCGTTCTTGAGCCGGTCGATTGCGGGGCCCGAGAGGAGCCCGTGGGTGGCGAGGATCGACACCGAGACCGCGCCCCGGCTCATCAGCAGCTCGGCCGCGCTGACGACGGTGCCCGCGGTGTCGATCATGTCGTCGATCAGGATGCACTGCCGGCCCTCGACCACACCGACGACCTCGGTCGCGATCGCCACGTTGTGCGTGCCCTTCGGCCGCCGCTTGTCGATGAACGCGAGGTCGGCCGCGATGCCGTGGCCGTCGAGGCAGTTCGCGAACCGGCGGGCCAGCTTGCCGGCGCCCGCATCGGGCGACACGACCGTCGCGGCGACGTCACGGTCGAGCGTCGTCGCGAGGTGGTCCGCGAGCAATGGCACCGCGGTGAGGTGGTCGACGGGGAAGTCGAAGAACCCCTGGATCTGACCGGTGTGCAGGTCGACCACCACGACGCGGTCGGCACCGGCGACGGTGAGGAGGTCCGCGAGCAGGCGGGCGGTGATGGGCTCGCGCCCGGCCGCCTTCCGGTCCTGGCGGGAGTAGCCGTAGAACGGGCAGACGGCGGTGATGCGCCGCGCCGACGCGCGCTTCAGCGCGTCGATCATGATGAGCTGCTCCATCACGTGGTCGTTGATCGGCTCGCAGTGACCCTGCAGCACGAACACGTCGGAGCCGCGCACGTTCTCGCCCAGCCGGCAGTACTTCTCGCCGTTGGCGAACGTGCTGAGCTCGACGTCGCCGAGGGGCACACCGAGCGACTCGGCGATCTCCTCCGCGAGCTCGCGGTTCCCCGACCCGGAGAACAGCTGCAGCGTCTTGGTCGATACGAGCTCCATCAGTCCTCCGTCCGGTCGCCCGGCTCGTCGGTGTCCTCGGCGTCGTCCCGAGCGTGGCGCGTCGCCCACCCGTCGTCCACCCGGGCGGGTACGCCGCGCGCGAGCGACCCCGGCGGCACCGACCGGTTCACCACGGACCCGGCGCCGGTGTACGCGCCGTCGCCCACCTCGACCGGCGCGACGAGCACCGTGTTCGAGCCGATCCGGGCCTCGGCGCCGATCTTCGACGGGTGCTTGTTCTTCCCGTCGTAGTTGGCGGTGATCGTGCCCGCGCCGACGTTCGCGCGCGGCCCGATCTCGACGTCGCCCATGTACGCGAGGTGCGGAACCTTCGCGCCCTCGCCGATGTCGGCGTTCTTGGTCTCGACGAACGTGCCCACGTGCGCGCCCGCGGCGAGGTGTGTCCCGGCGCGCAGCGACACGTACGGGCCGACGGTCGCCCCCTCACCGATCACCGACTCGCGCGCCACGGTCTGCTGCACGACCGCGCGCTCGTGCACGACGGTGTCGACGAGGCGCGTGTCGGGTCCGACGACCGCGCCGCGCGCGATCGACGTGCGCCCTTCGAGGATCGTGCCCGGGAGCAGGCGCACGTCGGGCGCGAGCTCGACCATCGTGTCGATGTAGACCGCGGTCGGGTCGACCATCGTCACGCCGTCGATCATCCACCGCTCGTTGATGCGCTCCCGCAGGACCGCCTCGGCGGTCGCGAGCTGCGCGCGGTCGTTCACGTGACGCGCCGCGGCGGGATCGTCGGCCGGGACCGCGACCACCGGATGCCCGGCCTCGCGCAGCACCGCCACCGCGTCGGTCAGGTAGTACTCGCCCTGGGCGTTCTCCGGGCTGAGCCGCCGCAGCGCGGGCGCGAGCAGGCTGCGCCGGAAGCAGTAGATCGAGGTGTTGACCTCGCCGATCTCGAGCTCGTCGGCCGTGGCGTCGGTGCGCTCGACGATCCGGTCGACCCGGCCCTGTGCGTCGCGGACGACCCGGCCGAAGCTCCACGTCCACGGCGCGAGCTCCGCCGTGAGCAACGTGACCGCGGCGTCCGACTCACGGTGCACCGTGGCGAGCCGGGCCAGCAGCTCGGGACGCACGAGCGGCGCGTCGCCGGGCATGACGATGACGTCGCCCTCGTCGTCGGGGTCGTCCGGGAAGGCGGTGAGCGCCACGCTCGCGGCGTCGCCGGTGCCGCGCTGCACGTGCTGCTCGACGAACACGACCGGCACGTCCGTGGTCACCTGCTCCTGCAGGGTCTTGGTGACGCGCTCGGCACCGTGACCCACGACCACCACGATCCGCTCCAACGGCAGCGCGCCCAGGGCGTCCACCACGTGGAGCACCATCGGCCGCCCGCACAGGGGGTGCAGCACCTTCGGCGTGCCCGAACGCATGCGGGTGCCCTCGCCCGCCGCCATCACCACACCGGCCAGAGGTCGGTACCCACGACTCACGGTCTCGTCCCCTCTCGGGCCTGCGGCCCGGGCCGACGGACATTCCGCCTGCGCACCGCTCGGCGAGCGCGACATCGGTGCATCCTCATCGGCGCCTCGCTCCGCATCGCTCCGCTCACTGATCGCACCGCACCCCTGGGTTCGGCGCACGGCTCGGGGGCGAGGTTTCGAACCTCGACTTGGGACTCCAAAGGACCCCGTGCTGCCGTTACACCACCCCCGAAGGGCTCCGATCGACCTTACCCGCCGGGCTCTTCGTGCTCGCGCTGCTTCCGGGGCGATGTGCCGATCACACGTCCCCACGGCTAGGGTCGGCGCCGTCATGGGCTCCCTGATCAAGAAGCGCCGCAAGCGCATGCGGAAGAAGAAGCACAAGAAGCTGCTGAAGAAGACGCGTTGGCAGCGTCGCCAGCAAGGCCGCTGACCGGCCCCGCACCTTCGCTCATCCGGGTGACCCCCGCACCACCCGACCTGCAGACGCCTGCACGCCGAGTTCGTCGCGCACGCGCGCGGCGATGTGCGCCGCCGTGTCGGCGTCGCGGCACGGGAGCCAGTACGACGATCCGCTGCCGGCCAGGAGCGGCGCCCCGCCGCTGATGCCGGCCAGGGCGTCCCGGAAGGCGGCCAGCCGCGGCTCGACCCGCTCGGCGGCCGGCTCGAGGTCGTTGACGAGGATCGGCACCAGGTGCGCCACCGCGTCGGGCGCCGGCATCGAGCGGGCGCGTCCCGAGCCCGCGAGCTCGTCCCACGCCCGGTAGACGGCCGGCGTCGCCAGCCCGAACCCGGGCGTGGCCACGACCACGTCCAGGTCGGCGGCCGGCTCGACCGCCTCGAGGATCTCGCCCCGCCCGCGCATCATCACCGGCCGCCCCTCCACGCAGACCGGCACGTCGGACCCGAGCCCGGCGGCGACCCGTTGCACCGCATCCGGCTCCAGACCGTGCCGGTCGCGCAGCACCCGCAGCACCGCGCCCGCGTCGGCCGAGCCACCGCCGAGGCCGGCCCCGGACGGGATGGCCTTGGCCAGCTCGAGGTGCACGCCCTCGCCCGGCGGGAGGACGGCGCGTGCCGCACGGACCGCGAGGTTGGCGTCGTCGTCCGGCACGTCGGGACCGCCTCCCTCGAGGGCGAGGGTGACGACCCCCGCCTCGGCGTCACGGACGGTCAGACGGTCGGCGGGCGCGGTCACCGTCACGGTGAGCGCCTCCAGCTCGTGGAACCCGTCCGGACGGCGGCCGAGCACGCGCAGCGACAGCGTCAGCTTCGCCGGGGCGGAGACGGTCACCGACCAGCCGCTCACCCGGCTCACCCCACTGCCCGGGCGAGTCGGGCCCAGTCCTCGAGCGTGAGCGTCTCCGCCCGTGCGCGCGGGTCGATCCCGGCGGCGACGAGCTCGGCCTCCGTCCGCTCGCCGAGCTCGGTCCGCAACGCGCCCCGCAGCATCTTGCGCCGCTGGCCGAAGCCGGCGCGCACGAGGGCGAACAGGCGCGCCGGCGACGGCACTTCGACGGGTGGTCGCGGATGGCGCACCAGTTGCACGAGCGCGGACTCGACGCGCGGCGCCGGGATGAAGACGCTCGGCGGGACGATGCCCACGACGCGCGCCGAGGCGAAGTACGCGACCTTCACCGAGACCGCTCCGTACGCCTTGGTGCCCGGCCCGGCCGCGAGCCGCTCGCCCACCTCGCGCTGGACCATCACCAGGATCGAGCCGGCACGCGGCGCGTCCTCGAGCAAGCGCATCACGATCGGCGTCGCCACGTTGTAGGGCAGGTTCGACACCACCGTCCACGGTCGAGCGACGTCAGCGTCGGTCGCGAGGACGGCGTCGAGATCGATCGTCATCGCGTCACCGATGACGAGCGTGATGGCGTCCGGCCCGACGGTGTCGAGCAGCGCGGGTACGACGTGGCGGTCGAGCTCGATCGCGGTGACCCGCGCGCCGGCCTCGAGCAGCGCGACGGTCAGCGAGCCGATGCCGGGGCCGATCTCGAGCACGCGGTCGCCCGCGCCGATGTCCGCGAGGCGGACGATGCGTCGCGCGGTGTTGGGGTCGGCGAGGAAGTTCTGCCCGAGCGCGCGGCTCGGAGCGAGGCCGTGCCGCTCGAGGAGGGCGGGGATCGTCGCCGGGGTCAGCGGCAACGCGGTGACCGGATCACCACGACAGCTGGACGGGGATCACGCCGGTGCCGAGCGGTGCGAGCTGCGCGAACACGTCGCGGTTGAGGTCGATGATGTGACCGGTGTAGGCCATCGGGCCGCGGTCGCCGACCCGGCACTGCGCGGTCCGGCCGTTCGCGGTGTTGTGGATCGTGACGATCGTGCCGAACGGCAGGGTCAGGTGGGCACACGAGCCGGAGCCGGCGTGGCTGTCGTACCAGCTCGCCGAGCCGTTCTGCCGGACGGGGGTACCGCTCGGGCGCGCCGGTGCGGCCGGCGGCTTCTGGGTGCCCGACGGCTTCGTCCCGCGCCGCAGGATCTGGGTGACGGGGGCCTGGACGACGTCCTCGCGGACGACGTTCGACTGGACGACCTGACCGTCCTTCGTGACCACGTTCGAGATCACGCGAGCCAGCCCGTTGTGGCCCGCCTGGATCGTGGCGGTGTGGCCCGCCGCGAGCGTGGGGTCGTCGCGGTACTCCGTCGGGAACGGCAGGATCCTGCTCTCGACCGTCGAGCCCGGCGTCAGGCGGTACACGCGCACGATCGTGCCGTCGCCGAGCCGAGCGTCCAGCGCCGGGTCCACCTGGTCGTTCGGACCGAGGGTCACCTTTCGCGCCGCCAGCAGCTCCGCGACCGTGAGCGCGGTCTGGTGCGCGAGCGGCGTCGTCGTGCCGTCGACAGCGAGCGTGAGGTCGTGCGGCGTGCGCAGCACGAGACGCGTGCCGCGCGTGATGCGACCGTGGCCGTCGGTGCGCACGAGACCGGCGGGGAGGTCGAGCTCGCGGCGGACGCTCGCGACGTCGTGACGGGTGGTGCGGTGCTCCACCAGGGTCCCGTCGACGTCGGCGGTCATCGGGAAGGACCGGAACACACGGACCGGCATGCCCTGCTCGAGCGCGGTCGACGTGGTGGGGACCACGCGGTCACCCTCGCGCAGGACGATGCCGCGCGACGCCAGCAGGTCGCCGACGGTGCCGGCGCGCGTCACGATCGTGCTCGCCCGGCCGTCGACGGAGACGGTGACGTCGCGACGCGGGCTCGTGCCGCCGAGCACCTGCGCGACGACGCCCACGAGCGCAGCGCTGCACGCGACGACGAGCGCGGTGAGGATCAGCCGACGCCGGAGGCGCAGCGCGCGCCGATGGTGCGCGATCGCCGGGCGGTTCGGGCGCAGCTGCGCGTACGCCGCCGGCACGGGCAGGGGCAGGGGCGCGAGCTCCGGCTCGTCGAGCACGGTCGCCGGCTCGGGCCCGAGCTCGGTCTCGACCGTCGACGCCTCGGGTACGGGTTCCGGCCGCGCGAGCACCGAGATCGGCTCGGCCGGACCGGGCGCGGGCGCGGGAGCGGGATCGACGACAGGGACCGGGGCGACCGGCACCACCAGATCGGCCGCGGGCGTCGCCTCGGTGGCCCCGGGCAGCACACCGGTGAGGAAGGGGTGCTCGTGCTCGGCCGTCCGCCAGAAGTCGGCCTCGAGCTCGGCCAGCTCACGGTCGAGGTCGACCGCGCCCTCCTCGAGCTCGAGCAGCTCGAGCTCGCCGGTGAGGTCGAGCGCGGCGAGCTCGGCGGTCAGGTCGATCGGGAGCCAAGCGTTCGGCTCGGGCGCGTCCTGGCGGGCGGGCGACGGCTGCACCGAGCGCAGCGCATAGCGCCGCGCCCGTGCGTCGACGCTCGTCAGCCGCGCGTTGCGGCGAGTCAGGTGCTCGCTGATCGGGTCCGCCTCCCGGTCCTCCGGCCGCACTCCGCGTCGGCCGGTTGAGATCGGGCGAACCTAACGAGGGGCCCCGGAGGGGTCAATCTCGATACCAGTATCTGGGAGCCCCAACGCTCCCCCCGACCGCCCGATCGGTGCATGCCGGCTCACCTACCCCTAGGGGTGAGTCCGCCAAACAGCCCCGGAAAACAGCGACGTTCGCGTGCTCGGGCGCGTCAGCGCACCGTGAACAGGCGGGTCGCGTTGTCGCGCGTGGCATCCGCCACGGTTTTCACGGATTCAGCGCGGGCGGCGGCCAACCCGGCGCCGACCGCGGGCACCCAGGCCGGCCGGTTGGGCTGCCCGCGGTGCGGCACGGGCGCGAGGTACGGGCTGTCGGTCTCCACCAACAGCCGGTCCGCCGGCGTGATCACGGCCGCGGCCCGGACGTCGTCGGCGGTCTTGAACGTGACGATGCCGCTGAAGGAGAGCGCGCCCCCGCGGGCGAGACACTCGCGGGCCTCGTCGGGCCCCCCGGTGAAGCAGTGGAAGATCGTGCGCGCCGGCATCCCCTCGACGTCGAAGATGGCGAAGGTCTCGTCCCAGGCCTCGCGGGTGTGGACGACGAGCGCCCGGTCGAGCGCGTGGGCGAGGCGGATCTGGACCCGAAAGGCCTCGGCCTGGGCCGGGCCCGGCGAGTGCTCGTAGTGGTGGTCGAGACCACACTCCCCGACCGCCACGACGCCCGCGCTCCGGGCGAGCTCGTCGAGCTCGGGCCACTCGTCGTCGAGCCTGATCGCGTCGTGCGGGTGGAGGCCGACCGTCGGGCGCACCTCCGGCCGTCGGCTCGCGACCGAGACCGCGGCTCGGGAGGTCGCGAGGTCGGTGCCCACGCAGACGAGCCACTCGACGCCCTCGGCGCGGGCGGCGTCGACGACGGCGTCGGCCTCCGCCGGGTCCTCCGGGAGGTGGCAGTGGCTGTCCACCCAGGTCGGCGCGGGCTCGCTCACGGGTCGAGGCGCGGGAAGAGGGACGGCCCCTTCTCGAGCGCGTTGCCGAAGGTGGGCACCGCGCCCCACGTCGCGTCGTCGGGCACCCGCGCGTCCTCCGGTACGCCGGGGAGCCCGAGCCGCTGCCAGAGCGCGGCCGCCGCGCGGGATCACGGGCGACGCGAGCAACGCGACGATCCGCAACGCCTCGAGGCAGTCGCCGAGCACGGCGGCGGTCGCGCTCGCATCACCCGCCTTGTGCGTGGCCCACGGCTGCTGCTCCTCGATGTACGCGTTGGCATCGCGGATCAGCTGCCACACCGCGCCGAACGCGTCGTCGAACGCGAGATCCGCGAACGCGGTCTCCATCGCTTCGAGCGCGGCCGTCGCCTGCGCCGCGAGCGGACCGTCGGCACGCACGTCCGGTACCAAGCCGTCGCAGTAGGACACCGCCATGTTCAGCACGCGACTCGCGAGGTTGCCGAAGTTGTTCGCGAGGTCCGCGTTGTACCGCGCCACCATCCCCTCGTAGGAGAAGTCACCGTCCTGGCCGAAGTGGAGGTCGGTGACGAAGTGGTACCGGACGCCGTCGCTGCCGAACTCGCCGAGCAGATCGGCGGGCGCGATCTGGGTGAGTGCGGTCTTGCTCATCTTCTCGCCGCCGACGAGCAGCCACCCGTGGGCGAACACACACTCCGGCAGCGGCAGGTCGGCGGCCATCAGCATCGCCGGCCACCAGATCGCGTGGAAGCGCAGGATCTCCTTGCCGATGAGGTGGTACTGGACCGGCCACCGCCGTTCGAACATCTCCTCGTCCACCCCGAACCCCGCCGCGGTGACGTAGTTCATGAGGGCCTCGAACCACACGTACGTGACGTGCGCGGGATCCCACGGCAGTGGGATCCCCCACGTGATCGCGGTCCGGCTCATCGAGAAGTCGCGCAGGCCCTGGCGGATGAACCCGAGGACCTCGTTGCGCTTGCCGTCGGGCTGCACACGCTCGGGATGGGCCGCGTAGTAGTCGAGCAGCGGCTGCTCGAACTTCGAGAGCTGGAAGAAGTAGTTGTCCTCGGAGACGCGTTCGACGGGTCGATGGTGGATCGGACACAGCCCGTCGACCAGCTCGTCCTCGGTGTAATAGGCCTCGCAGGCGACGCAGTACAGGCCCTCGTACTTGGCCAGCTCGATGAACCCGTTGTCGTGGATGCGCTGCAGCAGCGCCTGGACGGCGGCCCGGTGCCGGTCCTCGGTGGTGCGGATGAAGTCGTCGTTGCTGATGTCGAGGCTGGCCCACGCGTCCCGATAGCGCGCGCTGGTGAGATCGGTCTGCTCTCGGGGCGAGACCCCGCGCGCCTCCGCCGCCCGCTGGATCTTGAGGCCGTGCTCGTCGGTGCCGGTGAGGAACAGGACGTCGTCGCCGTGGAGCCGGCGCCAGCGGGCGAGCACGTCGGCATGGACGGTGGTGTATGCGTGCCCGATGTGCGGCGCGTCGTTCGCGTAGTAGATCGGCGTCGTCACGTAGAAGGAATCAGGCACGCGCCCTACAGTACCGACGGTCCGGGCGGATCCGAGCGCTCATTCGGGGGGTCATGCACATGGCGAACGGCGTCGCCCGCAAGGTCGATCAGCTCGGTCGCGTCGTGCTCCCCGTCGAGATGCGCAAGGCGTTGACCATCGAGGTCGGCGACCTCGTGATGATGTCGGCCGAGGGCGATCGCATCGTGCTCGAGAAGGTGGAGCAGAAGTGCGTCTTCTGCGGGGCGTCGGAGCCGCTGCGGGAGTTCGCGAAGAAGCTCGTGTGCTCGTCCTGCGTCGACAAGCTCAGCGCGCCTTCAGTGTGACCGCACGCGCGTAGGCGTCGCGTCGCGCCACCCGCAGCCGCCGGCTCACGGCGTCGGCAGCATCACGCGTCGACGCACCCGCAGCCAGCTCGGCGGTGAGCGCGGCGTCGACGTCGGCCTCGGACGCGGGCGTGACGTCCGGAACCGCGCCACCCAGCACGATCACGCATTCACCGCGCGGGTCGTCGTCGCCGAGCTCGGCGCGCACCGACGCGACGGTCCCCCGCCGGACCTCCTCGTGCACCTTGGTCAGCTCGCGGGCCAGGGCGACGGGACGATCGTCGCCGCAGACGTCGGCGAGATCGCGCAGCGTCGCGAGCACCCGCCGGGGTGCCTCGTAGAGCACGGCCGTGCGGGGCTCGACGGCCAGGGCGGCGAGGCGCTCGGCGCGAGACCGGCCCTTGCGGGGCAGGAAGCCCTCGAACACGAACCGGTCGGCGGGGAGCCCGGAGAGCACGAGCGCGGTGGTGACCGCGTCGGGACCCGGCACCACCTCGACGGCTCCGCCCGCGGCGAGGCACTGGCGGACGAGGTGCGCGCCCGGGTCGCTGATCGCCGGCATGCCCGCATCGGTCACGAACGCGACGCGCGAGCCGGTGAGCACCAGCTCGACGATCGCATCGGTGCGCGCCGCCTCGTCGTGGGCCGGCACCGACCGCAACCGCCCCGCGGCCGCGATCCCGGTGTGCGTGAGGAGCGCGCGCGTGCGGCGCGTGTCCTCGCACGCGATGACGTCCGCCGTCGTGAGGACCTCGATCGCGCGCGCACCGAGGTCGCCGAGGTTGCCGATCGGCGTGCCCACCAGAACCAGCGCGCCTGCCTTGTCGGCGTCTGCGCTCGTGCTCCGTCCCTCCGCCGAACGGGGGCTCGCTTCGACGCGGCTCGCCTCCGCTTCCTCCGGCTCGGGAGGGCGCCGGCGCGGCCGGGCGGCACCTTCCGACGATCGGCGCTCACGGCTTCAGCTCGATCCGGTCACCGACGCGCAGGCCCCAGCGTGTGAACGCGCCGGCCTCGGCCTCGAGGACGTACGCCGACCGCCACACGAACGGCGAGAGCCGACCGGGCGGCAGGCTCACGACCCGCACCACGACGTCCTCGCGGTTGCAGAACGCCACGTCGATGGCGAACCGCATCCGGAACGTGTGCACGTGACGACACGGTCGCAGCATCATCACGCCCTCGATCCCGTCCCGACCCAGCAGCCCGCGCGCGCGACCGGTCGGTCCGGCCGGCACCTCGACCGCCGCGAGCACGACCGCGTCGCGCACGAGCCAGCGGGGTCCGACCATCCTCGACGTCCTTCAGATGGCGTACTGGGGCGGCCCGATGAACACCGCGGACGCTCGCCCGATGTCGAGCTCCCGCTGCATGTTCCTGCGGATCGACGCCGGGAGCCCGGGGGCGAGCGAGACCGCGAAGACGTTCCCCTCGTAGCTCGGGACGAGGTCGGCGAGACCGGCGGCGCGCAGCTGGTGGAGCACGAGACGATGGAGGCGGGTGGCCTCGCGGCGCTGGGCAGGAGTGCGGGGGTCGTCGCGCCCCACCATGGTGACCCCGGGCAGGTTCCGCCACTTCGCGATGTCGGCCTCACCGACCGAGTAGTGGACGACCGCGGTGGCGTCCTCCTTCGGCACGATGCGCTGGGAGCGCACGATCGCGCGGTACGCCGGGCCGTCGGGGAACCCGGCGTGGATCCCGACGCGCTGGAGCTCCGACACCAATCCGTAGCTCGGCGAGTTGATCGTCACGGTGTCGACGATCGTGGCCTGGTACCGGCCGTCGCGCCCGCCGCCCGGCAGGTTGCCGGCGTCGATCGCCGTGATCGCATCCTGGGCCAGTCTCCCCACGGTCGCCGAGACCTGCGGCGTCGGAGGCTCGACCGTCGACGCGTCGACGGCGAACCCCGCGAGGTAGCCGACCATCACGATCGCGGCCGCGACCGTGCCGATGCGTCGGTAGGAGTCCTCTCGCGGAGCGCGCGACCGGAGGAGCTCGACGCCGGCCCAGACCGTCGAGAAGATCAGCAGCGCGTTCAGCTGCCAGCCCCAGAACATGAGGTAGTACCAGACGAAGCCGAAGATGCTGGCGATCGAGAACGCGCCGAGCCCGAGCGCCACGAGGATGACGACGTCGAGCGCGACGAGCGCTCGGACGCGCCGACGGATCGCGACCACCACCCCGGCGGCCCATGCGAGCAGGAGCGCGATCCCCGGGACCACCGAGCCGGTGGTCCCGTCCTGACCGGCGACCAGACGCCACGGGTCGAGGTGGACCAGCAGGATCCGCGCGCCGGCGCGCATCCCGATCGACGTCTCCGGCGGATCGGTGAAGTGACGCCAGATGAGCGTGAGGTTCCCCTCCGACGAGGTCAACTGCTCGACCACCGGCGGGATCCACGTCACCACGACGATCGCGGCGGCCAGCCCGACCCACCACCAACGTCGCGGCCCGAGCGCGTCGGGGCGACGGAACAGGCTCCACCCGACCCAGCCGAGCGTCAGCGCGCCGAGGCCACCCACCAACCCGACGTAGGAGATGTGCGTCTGCAGACAGAAGCACGCCGCGAACGCGGCCACCGGCAGCATCGCGAGGTCGTCGCAGAGCACCGACCACACACCGAGCACGAAGACCACGAACCACATGAGCGGCAGGTAGGGGTTCCACGCCTGGGTCAGGACGGACGGCCCGTAGAAGTAGGTGAGCACCGCGACGGTGGCGCCGACCGCGACGAACATCGTCGTCGAGCCACGCCGACGGCCGATGAGCAGCGCGATGCCGATGGCGATCGCGTTGAGGCAGGCGGTCGCGACCTGCATCGCCCACGCCGACGCGCCGAACAGCTGGTAGAAGACCGCGAGCGTCCAGAAGCTCAGCGGGCCCGGGTGCGAGCCCTGGTGGCTCCACGACCCGATCCGGCCCGGCAGCCCGATGAGCGGCGGGTGCGACGTGAAGACGTCGCGCAGGCGCATCTCGGTCTGGGCGAGGTCGAGGATCGGGAACCACCGCGGATGCGCCAACGCAGCCAGCGCGATCACGAAGCCGACCACGAACGCGAGCCAGACCAGGACGACGAGCCGACCGCGTGCTCGACGCCGGGGCCGAGGCGCCGGCGAGGGGGTCACGACGACGTCGGGAGCGTTCCGGACCGCCGTCGCCATCGGGATCGATCGTAGTCCCCGACCCCTGCCGTTCCCGCGCGAACCGCACGAACACGTCGAGGGATCCGGCGCCACGGGCGCCGGCGCGCGACCGATCGGCCTCAGGCCGGGAGCGGGAGCCGGACCACGAACGTCGCGCCGGTCGCGACCGAGGGCTCGACCGTCGCCGCGCCGCCCATCGCGGTCGCGAGCTCGCCGACGATCGCGAGCCCGAGACCGGTGCCGACGCTGCGGCCCGGCGTCGTGCGCGACACGTAGAGGCGCTCGAACACGCGGTGCTCCTCGTCCGCGTCGACTCCCGGTCCGTCGTCGACGACCCGGATCGTGACCTCGTGCAACCCGTCGGCGGAGACCACCACCGTGATCCGCCGGCGCGCGTACTTCAGCGCGTTCTCCACCAGGTTCGCGACGATCTGCGCGACCCGTTCCGGATCACCGACCGCCGCGAGCTCCGCCGGGACCTCGGTCACGAGCTCGATGCCGAGGTCCGACGCCGCGGGGAGGAAGGCCTCGACCGCGGTGCGAACGGTCGTGGCGACGTCGAACGGACGCGGCGACAGAGAGAACTGGTGCGCGTCGAGGCGCGCGAGGTCGAGCAGGTCGGCGACGAGTCGCTCGAGCCGGTTCGCCTCGGCCGCGATGACCGCTCCCGCGCGGCGCTCCTCGTCGTTGGCGGGGATCGTGCCGTCCGTGAGCGCCTCCGCGTACCCGCGGATCGAGGTCAGGGGCGTCCGCAGGTCGTGGGACACCGAGAGGAGGAACTGGCGTTCTCCGTGGCGGGCGAGCTCGAGCTCGGCCGCCATGGCGTTGAGCGCACGTCCGAGGTCGGCCAGCTCGTCGTCGGGGTGCCGACCGAGGTCCACGCGCGCGCCGAGATCGCCGGCCGCGATCGCGCCGGCGGTCGTCCCCATCGCCGCGAGCGGACGCGTGAGTCGGCGGGCGAGGAAGTACGAGACGATGCCGGCGGCGAGCAGGGCCAGGATCGCGCCGATCAGGAAGAATCCGCGCGCCCGGCTGACCGCGGCCGAGTCGATCCGCTCGGTGAGGACGAGGACCGGCACCGCGTCGGCGCCGGCGCGCACCGGCTCGGCGACGAAGACGCGGCCGTTGGCGGTGCCGGTCTGGCGCTCGCCCGCGAACAACGACGCCGCGTCGAAGTCCTCCAGCGTCAGCCCGGCCGGCAGGGTGTTGACGTTGGGAACCTCGGTCCCCGAGGTGGCCGGTGTGGTCGAGCTCGTCGGCGCGAGGCCGAGACGACTCCGGATCCGGTTGCGGGCGGCCGCGGCGCGCCGGCTCGCGATGGGGCGGTCGGTGGTCGCGGGACGTCCGGCGAGCGCGTCGACACCCTCGGTGATGGTTCCGTCGGCGTGCACCGTGAGCAGCGTGCCGCCGGTGACGCGCAGCACCGACGTCACGAGCCGCCCCACCCCCACGGTGGACTGCCCGCGCAGCTCGCGCCCACGCAGGACGCGTCCCAGCTCCAGGAGCTGGGTGCGCACGTCGGGCGCCTGGTCCTCGAGATGGGCCATGGCCGTCCGCTCGGCGCCCCGTCGCGCCAGCGCGACCGTGGTCACGCCGGTGACCACCAGCACACCGACGGCGATGCTCGCCATCGCGATCAGCAGGCGCGTGCGGAGCTTGCGTCGTCGTCCCGTCTGCACCGGTGCGGGCGAGTCCGTCACGTCTCCGCCGGCTCGAGGCGGTAGCCGACCCCGCGCACCGTGGCGATCACGCACGCGTCACCGATCTTCTTGCGCACCTGCGCGATGTGCACGTCGACGGTGCGTTCGTCGCCGTACCACCCGTGGCCCCACACCGCGTCGAGGATCTGGTGCCGGCTCATCGCGAGACCCGGCCGCTCCGCGAGGAACCGCAGGAGCTCGAACTCCTTGGTCGTGAAGTCGATCGGCGTGCCGTCGACACGGATCTCCCGACGCCCGAGGTCGACCACCACCCCACCCACCTGGATCAGCGCGGCGCCGGGCATGCCGTCGGTGCGCCGCAGCACCGCCTTCACCCTCGCGACGAGCTCCGCCGGCGCGAAGGGCTTCGTGAGGTAGTCGTCGGCGCCGAGCTCGAGGCCCAGGACGCGGTCGACCTCGTCGGCGCGCGCGGTGAGGAAGATCACGGGCAGCGCGCTCGTGGCGCGGATGCGGCGACACACCTCGAGCCCGTCGACATCGGGCAGGCCGACGTCGAGCACGACGAGGCGCGGCTGCTGGTCGCGGATCGCGGCGAGCCCGTCCTCGCCCGTGGCCTTCTTCACCACACGGAACCCGTCGCGGCTCAGGTAGAGGTCGACGAGGTCGGCGATGTTCGGCTCGTCCTCGACCACCAGGATCGTGCCCTTGTCCATCCGGAGATGCTCCCATGCGTCGCGCGCGCCGATTGCGATGCACATGTGAGGGGTTCGTGAGGAGCTCACGCCCACGCGCCGGACCCGATCCCGTCCGGGACCTCAGGGCGCGGCCGGTCCATCGCGACGATCAGCACCGACCGTCACGACCGTGGTCGCGATCCCGCGCGCGATCGGCCCGCCGCGCACCAGGTCGGTCGACAGGACGAGCAGCGTCGCGATCGCCGCCAACACCGCACCGTGACCGAGGCGCCGGAAGCCCGCGCGGCCGGAGGAGGCCCGGGCTCAGTGCGATGAGCGCACCGGCGAGCAACTGGTACGCGCGGGCGTCGGTGCCGTAGTACGCACGGTCGAGGTTCGGCCCGGCCAGGTGGATCGCCCAGAGCATCGAGGCCAACAAGCCCAAGCCGACCATCGCCTGACGGACGCGACTCGCGCGGCGGCCGAAACCGCGGCTCACGAACACGATGGCCGTGAACACGATCGGCCACAACAGGTAGAACTGCTCCTCGACCGCGAGCGACCAGAAGTGGATCACGGGGTTGAGCGTGGTGGTCGACGCGAAGTAGTCGGTCGAGTGGCGGATGAAGTGCCAGTTCGCCACGTACAGCAGTGCCGCTTGGAAGGACGATCCGCCCGGACCTCGGGCGCGGCGCGGCGCTGCGCTGCCGCCCTACGCTCGGCCGATGCGCATCCTCATCACCGGCGCGGCGCGCGCCATCGGCCGGGCCACCGCGGAAGAGCTGCTCGCACGCGGCCACGACGTCGTCGCCACCGCCCGCGACCCGGAGCTGCTCGCCGGTCTCGACGGCGCCCGCACGCACGCGCTCGACGTGACCGACGACGCGTCGGTCCGGGCGTGCCTGGCCGCCGTCGGTGAGCTCGACGCGGTCGTGAACAACGCGGCCATCATCGGCGCCGGTCCGCTCGAGGACTACCCGATCGACCAGTTCCGGCGGGTCGTGGAGACCAACCTCTTCGGCGCGCTGCGCCTGGTCCAGGGCCTCGTGCCGTCGTGGCGCACGCGCGGCTCGGGCGTGATCGTCAACGTCTCGAGCGTGCAGGGCCGGGTGGCCACGCCGCTGGAAGGACCGTACGCCGCGTCCAAGCACGCGCTCGAGGGACTGTCCGAGACGCTCCACTACGAGGTCGCGCACTTCGGCATCCGCGTCGTGATCGTCGAACCCGGCTTCATCGCGCCGGGCATGAAGCACGGCGACGACCACGTCGGCCCGCCCGAGTACCGACAGTTGTGGGACGAGTGGTCCGGGACCGACGCCACGCTCAACGCCGGTGGCCGACCCGGCTCCGACCTCGTGGCCCGGGCGATCGCGGACGCGATCGAGCAGCCGGACACACCCCTGCGCGTCGCGGTCGGCGCCGACGCGGAGATGATCTTCGCGACGCGCGCCGCGATGTCCGATGCCGACTTCGAGGCCGCGATGCGCGCCACGATCGGCCTCACCTGGTGACGAGCTGACCGACGCGATTCCCTCGGGGCGACCGCCTGGCCCGCTCCGCCGCGAACCGACGGTGGGCCCGCGCCCGGGTGCCCTACCGTGACCCGATGGGACGCGAGCTGGTGGCGTTGGGCCTCGCGTTCCTGCTCGCCGGACTGCTCGGCGGGGCAGGACGGCGGGTCGGGCTCCCGACGATCCCGCTGTTCATGCTCGCGGGCATCCTCGTCGGCCCGTTCACGCCCGGACCGGTCCTCTTCGGCCACCCCGAGGACCTCGAGCTGCTCGCCGCCTTCGGCCTCATCTTCCTGCTCTTCTACCTCGGCATCGAGTTCTCGCTCGACCAGCTGACCGAGGGCGGCGGGCGACTCTTCGCGTCCGCGGCGGTGTACCTCACGCTCAACGTCGGTGCCGGGCTCGCGCTCGGCTTCGCGATCGGATGGGGCACCGACGAAGCCCTCGTGATCGCGGGCGCCACGGGCGTCTCCTCCTCCGCGATCGTCACCAAGCTGCTCGTCGAGCTGCGGCGCCTCGACAATCCCGAGACGAAGCTCATCCTCGGGATCATCGTGCTCGAGGACCTCTTCCTCGCGCTCTACCTCGCCGCGCTCGCGCCGGTGCTCGGCGGTGCCGACACCGCGGGCGAGGCCGTGCTGCTGTTCGCGCGTGCCGCGGGCTTCCTGATCGTGCTCGGCCTCGCGGCGCGCTACGGCACGCGCGTCGTCGGTCGGGTCATCGAAGGTCGCGACGACGAGCTGCTCGTCATCCTCACCGTCGGCTTCGCGTTGCTCGTGGCCGGTGTCGCCTTCGAGCTCGGCGTCTCCGACGCCATCGGCGCGTTCATGGCGGGCGTGATCCTCGCCGGGACCGCCGCGGCCAAGCGCGTCGAGCGGCTCGTGACGCCACTGCGTGATGCATTCGCCGCGCTGTTCTTCTTCGTGTTCGGGTTGTCGATCGACCCCGGCGACATCGGCGGCGTCGCGGGTCCGGCGCTGGCGGCCATCGGGGTCTCGCTCGTGCTCGCCGGCGTCGCGGGCGTCGTGAGCGCGCGCCTCAACCGGCTCGACCGGCTCGCGGCCACGAACATCGCGTGCTCGGTGCTCGCCCGTGGCGAGTTCGCGCTCATCCTCACGGCGCTCGCCACCCAGGCGGGCCTCGACGCGCGGCTGACGCCCTTCGTGGCGCTGTACGTCCTCGTGCTGGCGGTGGCCAGCCCGATCATGGCCTCGCAGTCGGCGCGCATCTGCCGGCTGCTCCCCCGCCGCTGGTTCCCGGCCCCGGTGCCGAGCTGACCACGCGGGCGGGCCCCGCCCTCGTCCCGGCCCGAAGCCCAGTGCGACCCTCGGCTAGCCTGCCCGGCTTCCCCTCGGAGGATCAGTCGTGAGCAAGAAGACCAAGAAGCGCAAGCTGCGGGCCCGGCGGAGCAAGGCCAATCACGGCAAGCGGCCGCGCGTCGGCCGCCGCTAGGACACGCGCTCGAGCGGCACCGACGCCGCCGGCACGCCGCGGAAGGTGACCAGCAGCACGATCGCCACGACCGGCGCCAGCACCAGGCTCCCGATGATCGCGACCTGGTCGCCCGACGAGAACATGCCGACGTGGCCGACGTGGTACACGACGTGCAGCACACCGTTCACGAGGGTCGCGACGAGCGCGGCGCGCACGAGCGGGAGCGACAGCGTCACGAGCGCCGCCACCACCACGACGAGCAGCGCGAGGTTCAACTCGCCGACGTCGCGCACGAGGTGCTGGTTGTAGGGCCCGTCGGGCGAGATCCAGTGGCGACCGGCGCCGGGGAAGTCCGTGTAGAAGGACCGGGGCGCGAACGCGGCCCAGAAGCCCACCAACGCGTACCCGGCGGCCACGTACGCGAGTCCGATCCGAGTCCAGAGCGTCGCCACGACTCAGCCCTCCTCGCCGCGTGCGGCCACCGCGGCCCAGCCGACCCGGGCGTCCCGGTAGGCGGGCGCCCACCCGCTCGCGTCACGGAACCTCCGGTTGCTGACCCGTTGTGACGCCAGCAGACCCTCGGCGCCGGCACCGCCCATCAGCTTCACGAGTCGCGCCGGCGTCGGCTTCGGTGGCTTGACCCCGAACGCGGCGCCGAACGCCGCGAGGTACTCGGCGCGGGTCAGCGGCTCGTCGTCGGTGACGTTGTAGACGCCGGTCGGCACCGAGAGCGCGGCGACGACCGCGGTCGCGACGTCGTCGCCGTGGATGGACGACATGTAGTTGCCGGCGTCGCCGGCGATCAGGGAGCGTCGCCACCGCGCGAGGCGGAGGCTCTCTGCCGTCCCACGGTTGCCGGCACCGCCGTAGAACAGCCCGAAGCGCAGCACGGTCGCGATCCCACCGTCGGCGGCGAACTCGAGCGCGAGGCGCTCACCCTCCACCGTCGGGGCCAGCTGCCCGAGGTCGCCGAGCAGCGGCGCGTCCTCGTCGAGCCACCGGTCACCACCGTCCGCGTAGACGAACGTGATCGATTCCTTCACGAAGCGTGCCGCGCCGGTGGCGCGCGCCGCCGCGACGAGATGCCGCGTGGCGTCCACCCGGAGCCGGTTGTGCGTGTCCCACCCCTTGGGCCGCGCCGCCTTGCTCATCTCCGGCACGTTGGTGGCGAGGTGGACGACAGCCTCGCTGCCCACCACCGCGTCGGCCACTGCGTCGGCGTCGAAGAGATCGACGGTCACGGCCTCAGCTCCGGCCGCCTCGAGCGCGGCCGACGCCTCCGGCCGCCGGCTGACGGCGCGGACGTCGTGCCCGGCGGCGAGCAGAGCAGGGACCGTCGCCCGACCGGCGACGCCGGTCGCGCCCGTGAGGAACACCTTCATGCGATTGCCTCCTGGATCCAGGCCGCCCCGGCGGCGAGTGCCGTCGGTGACGCCTCCTTCATGACGCCGTCGACCAGCGCCGCGACCGTCACGCCGCGCAACGAGTCCCGCCACGCTGCGTCCGCCGCGTCCATCGCGCGATGGATGCCGCACGCGAGTCGGTACGCCGACGCCGGTTGCGCGGTCGGCCCGCGGCGACGGATCTCGGTGCAGCGGAACGCGGGCTCGGAACCGTCGATCGCCTCCACCACGTCGAGCACGGTGATCGCCGACGCCGGCCGGGCCAGGCGGTAGCCACCGCGTGGCCCCTGGACCGACTCCAGGATGCCGCCGCGGCTCAGCGCCTGGAGGTGCTTGGCCAGGTACGCCGCCGGGACTCCGTGGTACTCGGCGAGCTTGGCCGCCGGCAGCGCCCGCTCCGGTGGCAGCACGGCCAGCAGCGTCGTGACGTGGACGCCCCACTCGACCCCATCCGAGAGCTTCACAATCCGGATATTAGCTATCCGAGTTTATCCGGTCAACCCCCACCACGCCGTCGACGCGCGCGGCGAGGCCGAGAGGGGTGCCCGCGCCCGTCGCGCGTGCCGCGAGCGACGGCGAACCGATCTCGTAGCATCACGGCTCCACATCGCAGGAGAACCGCATGCCCGGACCGCAGGACGTCGAGCGCTTCGAGACGCACATGAGCGACTCCGACGCGCTCGATGTGGAACATCGAGAAGGACCCGCTCCTGCGGTCGACCATCGTCACGGTGCTGTTCTTCGACCGGGCGCCCGACTGGCCCACGCTCGTCTCGCGCATCGAGCGGGGCTCGTGGCTCATCCCCCGGATGCGTCAGCGCGTCGCGACGCCGCTGCTGCGCATGGGTCCACCCCACTGGTCGGGCGACGAGAACTTCGACCTCATGTACCACCTGCGTCGCGTCCGGGCCTGCGAGCCGACCGACGACGCGGTGCTCGACCTCGCCCGCACCGCGGCGATGGCGGGCTTCGACCGCTCGCGGCCGTTGTGGGAGTACACCCTCGTGGACGGGCTCGAGGACGGCCGCGCCGCCATGGTCATGAAGGTCCACCACTCGATGACCGACGGGGTCGGTGGCATGAAGCTGCTGCTCATGCTCTTCGACTTCGAGCGTGAGCCGGCCGAGCCGGGCCCGCTCGACGGCGTCGAGCTGATCCGGACCTTCACCGCCGCCGACCTCGTCCTGAAGTCGCTCGGTCACCGGCAGCGGCGCGCATTCGGCATGGCGCGCCGCGTGGTCACCGACGCGCTGCAGGGCGCGGAGGCGCTCGCGCGGCACCCGCGCGAGTCGATCGCGCACGCGGCCGAGGTCGGCAGCTCGGTCGCCCGCTACCTGGCGCCGGCGACGACGCCGCACTCGCACATCATGCGGCCGCGCACGCTGGCCCGGTCGCTCGGCACGCTCGATGTGCCCCTCGACGACCTCAAGCGCGCGGGCAAGGCGGTGGGCAGCTCGCTGAACGACGCGTTCGTGGCCGGCGTCGTCGGCGGACTCGCGCGCTACCACGAGTTCCACGGCGAGCAGGTCGACGACCTCCGGATGGTCATGCCGATCAACGTCCGGGACGCGTCCGCCGCACTCGGGGGCAACCACTTCACGCCCGCGCGCTTCCTCGTGCCGCTCACCATCAAGGACCCCGCCGAGCGCATCGTCGCCCTGGGCGCGCTGGCGCGCAGCATCCGCGAGGAGCCGGCGGTGGCGCTCACCGACGCGCTCGCGGGAATCCTCAACCAGCTGCCGACCACGGTGACCACCGCGGTCTTCGGGGCGATGCTCAAGGGCGCCGACTTCGTCACGTCGAACGTGCCCGGCGCGCCGTTCCCGATCTACTCCGGCGGCGCCGAGCTCGAGCGCATGTACGCGTTCGGGCCGCTCTCGGGCGCGGCGGCCAACATCACGCTCCTCAGCCACTGCGGCTCGTGCTGCATCGGCGTGAACGTCGACGCGGTTGCGGTCCCCGACCGCGAGGTGTTCATGCACTGCCTCGAGGAGGCGTTCGCCGACGTCGTCGCCGTCGGCGCCCCCTGAGCCCGCGGTTCGGCCCTCGCCGATCGGCGAGTTCACCGAATCGTGAGAAGTGTCGCGGTTCGGTCCGCCGATCGGGGTCCTACCCTGGGCCCGATGAGCTCGGATGCCGGCCGCCCGGTCGGGCGGCGCGTGTTCCTCGGCCTGCTCGGCCTGGGTGCCGTCGGGGTCGCCACGGGATCGAGGCTGTCCGAGTGGTACCAGGAGCTGGCGAAGAACGACCCGACCGGCCTGGCGTCCGTCCTGCCCGGCGGTGGCGGCTGGCGCTACTACACCGTCACGGGCGACTACCCGAGCCGGTCCCACGCGGCGTACACGCTCCGGGTCGGTGGCCTCGTGGACCGGCCCTTCACCATGACCTACGACGAGCTCCGCGCCCTGCCGCCCACGCGGCTCGACCGCGACTTCCAGTGCGTCACCGGGTGGCGCGTCGCCGGGGTGAAGTGGCAGGGCGTGCGCCTCGCCGACCTGCTGGACCGCGCCGGCGTGCAGGCCGAGGGCACGGCGCTGCGCTTCACCTGCTTCGACGGTGAGTACACGGAGAGCCTCACGCTGGACCAGGCCCGCCGTCCGGACGTGATCGTCGCCTACGAGCTCGACGGCAGCCCGATCGGCAGCGACCACGGCGGTCCGGTGCGCCTGTACGTCGCTCCGATGTACGGCTACAAGTCGGCGAAGTGGCTCGACGGCATCGAGGTCACCAGAAAGGTCGTCCCGGGCTACTGGGAGGAGCGCGGCTACGACGTCGACGCTTGGGTCGGCGACTCCAACGGACGCAACGATGAGCAGACCTGACCCCGCCGCGGCCACGGTCGGCCGCGTCCCGCGCTTCAGTCGTGCCGAGCGGATCACCCATTGGGTCAACGCCGCGCTGTGGTTCGTCTGCATCGCGACCGGCGCGATGTTCCGCTTCGGCGTCGGCCAGTCGCTCATCTCCGACCGCGGACTCGCCCGCAACATCCACGTGATCGCAGGGCTGGGCATCCTCGTCGCGTTCCTGGTCGCGATCGTCGGTCGCTGGGGTCGCGCGTTGCGGCGCGACCTCGGACGGTTCAACCGCTGGTCACGCGACGACGTGCGCTGGCTGCGCACCTTCGGCGGCGATCGCAAGGTCCGGCTCGGCAAGTTCAACCCGGGTCAGAAGCTCAACGCCACGTTCATCGGCGCCGCCGCCGTGGTCCTCGCGGCCACGGGCTCGATCATGAAGTGGAACCAACCCTTCTCCACCGACCTGCGCACGGGCGCCGACTTCGTGCACGGCTGGTTCGCGTTGTTCGTCGGCATCAGCGTGTTCGGCCACGTCGTCATGGCGCTGCGCGACCGCGAGGCGCTCGCCGGAATGGTCGGCGGCACCGTGAGCAGCACCTGGGCACGCGCGCACCGACCCGCGTGGTTCGCGGAGACGGACGTGGCCGAGGGCGACGCGGGGCCGGTTTCGCCCGGAGGATCCGTACCGGTCGACGCCTAGGCTCGGAGGATGGCCGCCGACCCGAAGCGCATCGTCCTGCCGCCCGAGCTCCTGCCGTCCGACGGGCGGTTCGGATCGGGCCCCTCGAAGGTCCGGGTCGCGGCGGTCGCGGCGCTCGCGGGCCGGGCCGGGGACTACCTGGGCACCAGCCACCGCCAGGCCACGGTCAAGTCGGTGGTGGGTCGAGCCCGCGCCGGCCTCGCCGAGCTCTTCTCGCTCCCCGACGGCTACGAGATCCTCCTCGGCAACGGCGGTACCACCACCTTCTGGGACGCCGCGACGTTCGGGCTGGTCGATGCGCGCACCCAGCACCTCGTGTGCGGCGAGTTCTCCTCCAAGTTCGCCGCGGCGACGAGCGCGGCGCCGTTCCTCGACGATCCGGAGGTGATCGAGAGTCCGCCCGGCACCCATCCGAGCCCGCGAGCGAGCGGCGCGGTCGACGCGTACTGCTGGCCCCACAACGAGACGTCGACCGGTGTGATGTTGCCGGTCACCCGACCCGACGGCGCCGGCACCGACCAGCTCGTGCTCGTCGACGCGACCTCGGGCGCCGGCGGTCTGCGGTTCGACCCGACACAGGTCGACGTGTACTACTTCGCGCCGCAGAAGAGCTTCGGGAGCGACGGCGGCCTGTGGCTGGCCGCGGTCTCGCCGGCCGCAGTGGCGCGCATCGAGCGCATCGCGGCGTCCGACCGCTGGACTCCCGCCAGCCTCGACCTCGGCATCGCGCTCGAGCAGTCGCGCCTCGATCAGACCTACAACACCCCCGCGCTCGCGACGCTGTTCCTCCTCGCCGACCAGGTCGACTGGATGCTCGGTCAGGGCGGGCTCGAGTGGGCCGCGAGCCGGTGCGACCGCAGCGCGGAGACGCTCTACGGGTGGGCGGAGGCCAGCGCGGTCGCCACGCCGTACGTGGCCAAGCCCGACGAGCGCAGCCACGTGGTGGGGACGGTCGACTTCGTCGACGGCGTCGATGCCGCGGCGATCGCGGCGGCGTTGCGCGCCAACGGCATCGTGGACACCGAGCCCTATCGCAAGCTCGGACGCAATCAGCTGCGCGTCGCGATGTTCCCGGCGGTCGAGCCCGACGACGTCGCGATCCTGACCCGCGCCATCGACTACGTCGTGGGCGAGCTCACCGACTGAGCGGCTGCACCGGTGTCCGGTGCCGTTGCGGCCGCGGCGCTCACGGCGTCCGCGATGAGCTCGTCGACGGTCGCGCGCACGCCGGCCCGGGTCGCCGCCGCCGCCCGCACCGCGTCGGCGCGCCTCGCGAGCAGCACTTCCTCGGCCCGCACCTGACGCCAGCGGACGCGCGCCTCGCGCCACGCGATCCAGGCCAGGCCGCCGAGGGGCGCCGCCACCGCGACGCCGAGCACGGCCCGCCGCCCGTGCCGGCGCACGAGGAAGGCCTCGGTTCCCCACACCATCGGGCACAGGAAGAGTCCGGCCACACCCTTCGACGTCGCCTGCCACGCCGGGTCCTTCACCGCCGCCTTCACCCCCTTGAGCGCGACCGCCACCGGCGCGTTGGCCACTGCGCCGATCGCGGCGCCCGGAGCGACCGCGGTCAGGACCGACCGCAGCGCGCGTCCGCTCGCGACGGAGGCGTGCGGTCGTCGGCAACGCGCGTGCGGGATCGAGGCCGAGGTCGTCGAGCTCGTGCTGGTGGGTGGCGACCCGTGCCGCCAGGTCGGCCCAGGCCGGATCGGCGCGTCCACCGGTGCGCGCCAGTGCCGCGCCCAGGCCGCGACGCAGCTCGTTGCGGCGCGCGTAGCGACGCTCCGTCGTGTCGTCGTCGGCCAGGGCGACCGCGGCGGCGCGATCGACGAGTCGGAGGTCGTCCCAGGACTCGTGGTTCACCGTGACCGCGCGCAGACCGCGTGCCACCGCCTCGGTGAGGGCCCGGGCCGCACCACGTGGATCCTCCCGGTACCGGTCGACCCAGGGATCCACCGGGATCGGCGACCCCACCTGCACCGCCGCCTGCGAGCGGAACCGCCCGCGATCCTCGTAGACGATGCCCACCGGCAGCACCACGACATCGGCCACGCCCGCGTCCGCCGCTGCGCCGAGCGCAATCCGTGCCGCACCGGTCTTGAGCGGCGCGATCGACGGCTCGTTGTGGAGCTCCCCCTCGGGGAACACCGCGAGGGTGGCGCCCTCCGCCAGCGCCTCATGGCACGCGGCGAACGTTGCGACGTTGGCGCCCGCGCCTCCGCCGTCGCGCTGCCGGTAGACCGGCACGACTCCCGCGAGCCGGAACAGCCAGCGGGCCGGTGCGAACTTCCACCACGAGCCCGCGGCGAGGAAGCGGGGGTGGCCCGGGAGCTCGGCCAGGATCACCACCGGGTCCGCGAGCGCGTTCGTGTGGTTGGCGACGACGATCGTCGGTCGACCCGGGGCCCGCCAGGCACCGTCGCCGGTGACGTCGACGCGTCGGTAGAAGACGGAGATGACGATCCACGCGACGCCCTTGAGCGCGCGGTACGTACGCGTGGCCCTGGGCGCCGCCGTCGTCGTCATCGTCCGCTGCCCCTCTCACACCCCGGCGCCGCTGTCGGCTCGCGAGCGGTTGCCGTACAGTACGGCCCGGGGCTCGAGGGGTGCACACGGGACGAATGGGTGGGGTCGACGGTGGATCCGCACGGGGCTGACGCGCGCGACGGCGGCGATCCGCTCGTCGACCGCGACGCGGTCGACGCGCTGCTGCGGGAGTCCGAGGTCTTCGGCAGCCTCCCGATCCACGTCCGCGCGCTCGTGCGCGACGAGCTGCGGCTCCGCACCGCCCAGGCGGGCGACGTCGTCATCCGTCAGGGAGATCCGGCCGACGGCCTCTACGTCGTCGCCGGCGGTCGGTTGCAGGTGGTGCTCGACCGCGACGACGGCGAGGCCGTGATCCTCCGCGAGGAGGGCTACGGCGGCGTCACCGGTGAGATGGCGCTCGTCAACGACGCACCGCGCTCCGCCAACGTCATCGCGCTGCGCGAGTGCCACCTGCTGTTCCTGCCGTACGAGGGCTTCCAGCGCGTCATCGCCGCCCACCCCGAAGCCCTCCGCACCATCACGAGCGTCCTCGTGCGCAAGCTCGCCGCCACCGCTCAGGGCCGTCAGGTCACGAGCCCGGTCCGGAGCATCGTGGTGGTCCCGCTCGACGCCGGCGGGCCGGCGCACGGGTTCGTCGGCGCGCTCGCGCCGGCCATCGGACGCATCGTCGACACACACCGCGTCGTCACCAGCGACGACCTGCGCGCCGAGCTCGGGCGCGAACCCACCTCCCTCGCGCGCGTCCAGTGGTTCGAACGGCTCGAGGCGACCTTCGGCGCGGTCGTCTTCGTCGCCCACCCGGAGCCGGATGCGTGGACTCGCGCCTGCCTCGATCGCGCCGACGTCGTCCTCGCGGTCGCCGAAGCCCGCACCGCGCCCAGGATCCGACCCGTCGAAGCCATCCTCGATCGCGCCGGCCGGCCGTCACGGACCGAGCTCGTCCTCGTGCACGATCCCGCGACCGAGACGCCCCGGAACACGCGGGCCTGGCTCGGACCGCGCGCGGTTCGCCAGAACCACCACGTGCGCGCCGGCGACGCCGCCGACGCGGCCCGCGTCGCGCGACTCGTGCTCAACCGTGGGATCGGCGTCGTCTTCGGGGGCGGCGGCGCGCGTGGCATCGCGCACATCGGGGTGCTCCGCGCGCTCGAGGCGCACGGTGTGCCCATCGACGCCACCGGCGGGACGAGCATCGGTTCGATCATCGCCGGCGCGGTCGCGCGTGGTCACGGCAGCGACCGGACCGCGGCGCTGCTGCGCGCCGCCGTCGTCGAGGGCAAGTCGCCGATCGACGTCACGCTGCCCGCGCTCTCCCTGGCCGCCGGCGCACGTGTGACCGAGCGGATCCGGGACGGGGCGGACGGCCTCGATCTCGAGGACACCTGGCGACCGACGTTCTGCGTCTCGACCAACCTCACGACCGGTCGGGTCGAGATCCATCGGGACGGTCCGGGCTGGAAGGCGATCCGAGCCAGCTTCGCCGTGCCCGGCGTCTTCCCGCCCGTTCCGAACGGCGCCGGCGAGGTGCTCGTCGACGGCGGTCTGCTCGACAACCTGCCGGTCGGCCCGATGCGCCGCAACCACGCCGGCATCAGCGTCGTGGCCATCGACGTCGGCGCGGCCCGGGAGCCGCTCACCGCGTCGATGTCCGAGACCGGTGTCGTCTCCGGATGGGGCTACGTGTGGTCGCAGCTTCGGGCGCGCAGCTACGGGAACCTGGCCGGACTCCCCCGCATCCTGATGCGCCTCACCGAGCTCGGCGCGGGCGACACCGCCGACCAGGGCGACCTCTACCTCCGGCCCCGCACCGACGCGGTCGGGCTCATGGACTTCAAGGCCTTCGACGAGCTCATCGAGATCGGCTTCCGCGACGCCGATCCCGAGATCGCGAAGTGGGTCGGCGGCGCAACGCGGTTCTGACCGGCGCTCGGGATCCTCCTCGCCGACATTGACGCCGACCGTCTCCATCGCCAACCTGGGGCGATGCTCCCGGACGGTCTCGTCGCCATCGTCAAGCGCGACTGTCCCACCTGCGCCCTCGTCGCTCCGGTGCTCGCCGACCTGACGGTCCGCTTCCCGGGGACCGTCGCGGTCTACTCGCAGGACGACCCGACCTTCCCCGAGGCGACGGGCGGCGCGATCGACGACCGCGATCTCGACGTCAGCTTCGCCCTCGACCTCGACACGGTCCCCACCCTCGTGCGGGTCGTCGACGGCGCCGAGGCCGGGCGGATCGTCGGGTGGAGCCGGCCGCAGTGGGAGGAGCTCACAGGCGTCGACGCGCTCGGACCCGATCTCCCCGACCATCGGCCCGGATGCGGCTCGCGGACCCAGGAACCTGCGGTCGCGCAGGCGCACGCGACGCGCCAGCAGGAGCGCCACCTCCGCTCGCGCCGCGTGGTGCTCGGCTCGGAGGAGGACGACGCGGAGGCCATGTACGAGCGCGGGTGGTCCGACGGTCTCCCGCTCGTGCCACCCACGCCCGAACGGGTGGTGCGGATGCTCGCGGGCACGACGCGCGCTCCCGACGACGTGGTCGTGCTCGCACCACCGGACCTCGTCGAGTGCACGGTCGAGAAGGTGGCGATCAACGCGGTGATGGCGGGCTGTCGGCCCGAGTACCTGCCGGTCGTGCTCGCCGCCGTCGAAGCCGCGTGCACCGACGAGTTCAACATGCACGGGCTGCTCGCGACGACGTGGTTCAGCGGACCGGTCGTCGTGGTGAACGGACCGGTGAGCCGCGCCATCGGCATGAACAACGGCATCAACGCGCTCGGTCCCGGGAACCGCGCCAACGCGACCATCGGGCGAGCACTCCAGCTCGTGGTCCGCAACGTCGGCGGTGGTCGCCCCGGCGAGATCGATCGGGCGACCATCGGGCAGCCGGGCAAGTTCACCAGCTGCTTCGCCGAGCACGAGGACGCCCACTGGGAGCCGATGCACGTCGAACGCGGGTATCGCGCCGACCAGAGCACCGTCACGCTGTTCGCGGGAGAAGGGGTCCGGGGCGTGGTCGATCAGCTGTCCCGCACGCCCGAGTCCCTCACCCGAACGTTCGCCCGTTGCCTGCGCACCACCGCGCACCCGAAGCTGCCCCTCGCGTTCGACGCCATGCTCGTGATCTCGCCCGACCACCTGCGCGTGTACGCCGAGGCGGGGTGGAGCAAGGCCCGCTTTCGCGAGGAGCTCGACGCCCTGCTCCAGCTCGACGGTGCCGAGCTCGTCCGCGGCGCCGACGGCATCGAGGAGGGGGTGCCCGAGGCCTTCGCCGAGCTCACGCTGCCGAAGTTCCGCGACGGCGGCCTGCTCATCGCGCACACCGGCGGCGGTGCGGGACTCTTCTCGGGCATCATCGGCGGCTGGGCGAGTGGGAAGATGGGCTCGGAAACCGTGACGAGGGAGGTCGGGACGTGACGACGCTGCTGGACCCGACGGGCGAGCGCAGTCCGGTCACGCGTCCACGTGCGCCGCGGCCCGCGTCACTCGACGGATTGACGATCGGGCTGCTCGACATCACCAAGGCCCGCGGCGACATCTTCCTCGACCGCGTCGCGTCGACGCTCGAGTCACGCGGGCACACGGTGGTGCGGTTCGCCAAGCCCACCTTCACCAAGCCGGCGCCCATCGACCTGCGCCACGAGATCACCACGACGTGTGACGTCGTGATCGAGGCCCTCGCCGACTGAGGCTCCTGCACGTCGTGCAGTGTGCACGACATCGTGAACCTCGAAGCCGCCGGTGTGGTCGGCGTGTTCGTCGCGTCGACGGAGTTCGTCGACGCCGCGGTCGCGCAGTCGGGGGCCCTGGGTGCGAATCCGGCCGCAGTGTTCGTCCCGCATCCGATCCAGGACCGCACCGACGCCGAGCTCCAGGCGCTCGCCGACGACGCGATCGACGCGATCCTCGACGCCGTGACGGCCTGAGCGCTGCGCGCTCGGCGAGCACTATCGTCCCGCCGTGCTCTTCGTCCACGAGATCCATCGCGTCATGGGTCAGCACGAGGAGGCATTCGAGGAGGCGTTCCGCTCCGAGTGGATGCCATCGCTCGCTGCGGCCCCGGACGCCCGCCTGCTGTACTTCATGCGCCTCGCCCACGGCACCGGACGCGCGTACAACTTCGTCACCATCACCGGCGTGACCGACGGTGCGGCGTGGGAGCGCCTCGCACACCGGGTGCAGCTCGGTGACCTGCGCGCGTGGGCGGCGCGGATCGACGGGATGCGGTGGGACGTGACCGCGAAGATGCTCGCACCGGCCGAGTGGTCGCCGCTGCAGTCCGTCGACTTCGAACACGTCCCCGCCGACGGCGGCGAGCACGACCAGACCCTCTTCATGGAGGACACCGCCTGGCCGCACGCCGGCATGCTCGAGGACTACCTCGAGGCTGCGCGCGACAACTACGCGCCGAGCCTCGCCGAGGGCCGCCACGGCGGCCGGTCGCTCCTCGAGCTCCAGGCCGTCTTCTGCCCGGCCTGGGGCGCCGCCGCCCGCCGCCGCGAGGTGATCCTGTGGCAGCGGGTCACCCGACCGTCCGGGATCCTCGGCCTGCTCACCTCCGAGGTGCCGGCCGAGCACCGGGCGCCGGGCACCTGGATGCACGATGCCCTCCGGGTCCGGGACGACTGGGAGAGCCGCCTGCTGCGCACCGCGCCCTGGTCGCCGCTGTTCTGATGCCCGCCGTCCTCGTGCACGGTGTGCCGGACACGGGCCGCATGTGGGACCCGCTGCGCCGCGAGCTGGCGGGCACCGACATCGAGGTCGTCGCGCTCCCGGGCTTCGGCAACCTCGCGCCGCCGGGCTGGACCGCCACGAAGGAGGAGTACGCCGCGTGGCTCGAGGACCGGCTCGTCGCGATCGGTGAGCCCGTCGATCTGGTCGCGCACGACTGGGGTGCGATCCTCGCCCAGCGGGTGGCGTCGGTGCGGCCCGACCTGATCCGCACGTTTGCGTGCGGGAGCGGTCCGCTCGACGTGGAGTACACGTGGCACGCCATGGCGCAGGCCTGGCAGACACCCGACGTGGGCGAGCAGATCGTGGAAGGGATGCTCGCGCTCCCGACCGAGCAGCTCGCCGCGGGACTCGTCGCCGGCAGCGCCCCACCCGAGCTCGCGGTCGAGCAGGCCGAGGCGTTCGACGGAGAGATGGCGCGCTGCATCCTCGCCCTCTACCGCTCGGCGGTGACCGTCGGCGCGGAGTGGCAGGGCGCGGTCGACGACATGCCGGAGCGCCCGGCCGTGGTGTTCCACGGCGGCGAGGACCCCTACAGCGACCGGCGGATCGCCGAGCGCCTGGCGACGCGCCTCGACGCGTCGCTCGTGGTCTACGAGGGCTGCGGGCACTGGTGGAGCTGGGAGCGCGCGCCGCAGGCCGCGGCCGCGCTCAGCGAGCTCTGGCGCTGAGGTCGGGCGCTAGGAGGACGAGCTCTTCTTCTTCTTGGCGGCGGTCGCTTTGGCGAACGCCCTCGGGTCGGGCTGGTCGAAGGCGGTGCCGCCGACCCGTCCACCCAGCTCGGGGCACTCACCGGCGAACACGCCCCAGCCGCACTCCCAGCCCGGGACGACCCAGTCGTGCACCATCCAGATGTCGCTCAGGCTCGCCTTCACGCCGCCGCGCGCCGCGCAGTCGGCCTTGGTGGTCGCCTCGTTGCCGACCACGACGCCCTGCCGGTTGAGGCAGAGGCCGCCGTTGGAGTTGTGCTGGTGCCACATGTCGTTCGGACCGGCGAAGCCCGCCGGCGGGCCACCGCGGTTGAAGATGAGGTAGCTCAGCCCGACGATCTTCGAGTCCGGGTTCGTGCCGTCGAAGAGGAGCTCGGACGGCGCGGCCGGGTCGAACCTCCCGACGAGCGCCGCGTTCGTGTAGTGCGCGCCGATGCAGGGCACGTACGGCGTCGACTTCCGGTAGCCGGCGGCCTCGGCCGACGCGACCGTCGGGTACTTCTCGGCGACGGCGCGCGCCTGCGTCTGCTCCTGGATCAGCTGCTCACGCTCGGCCTGGGTCACGGGGTACTGGTACAGGGGGCCGCGATGATCGTGGCCCTCGGAGTCCTTGGCGACCTGGCCGACCGACGCCGGGCGGACCCGACTTCTCGCACGGCGAGTCGCCGGTGAGCGCACCGTCGATCGTGTGCATGGTGCCCACGGCGAGCTTGGCCTTCCCCTTGGTCTTGCCGCGGTACACGCCGTTGCCGCACATGTCCATGCCCTCCATCTCCTGGCACTTCGAGCCCTTCGTGCCCGAGTTCGTGTCGTGCGCGAACGCGGGCAGTGCGACGGCCACCGAGACCAGGGCGGCCACCGAGAGCACGGTGAGGAGGAGCCGGCGCAACCGGCGAGCCGAGGAACGCACGGACATGGAACTTCCCCCCACAGAAGATTGCACGGTCCGTGCAATCTAGGCGGGGCCCGGTCCGCTGTCACGCTGCCGTCAATCGTCGGCGAGGCGCTCCCAACCGTCGGGGGGCGGCGCGAGCCGCCAGACCTGCTCGGGGGCGACGAGCTTCGGCCCGAGCTGCCAGTCGGCCTCGAGCGCGAGCAGCTGCGACCGGTAGCAGTCGAGGGCCGCGCGCTTGTCGGCGTCGTGCCCGTCGGTCGCGAGCGCCACCGGCGTCGGCCAGATGCGGCGCCGGAACAGCTGCGAGACGCGCCAGGCGAGCATCCCGGGGATGTGCTTGTAGCCGGAGTCCTCGTAGCAGAGCCACGACGGATCGGGGAACCGCTCGCGCACCCGCAGGCCCGCGTCGTGGGTGGCGCCGTGGTCGGGGTTCGCCAGCCCGAACGGGATGAGCACCGCCGTGGGCGCCAGCTCGCGCAGCACCGCCTCGAGCCGGTCGACGGTCGCGTCGGGCCCGACCCACTCCGAGCGCGGCAGGTACTGGTGCTCCACGAAGTCGAGCCAGTACGGGGTGGCCCCGAGCCGCTCCAGTGCGGCGGCGTCCTCGTCACGCCGAGCCGCCAGCACGTCGTCGCCCGGCCGGAACCCCGCCTGGGTGTCCCAGTGGGTCATCGGATCCGGGTACGTCGCAGGAGCACCTGCGTACACCGTCACCACGGTCGCCCTCGGCACCGCCGCCAGCAGGCGTCCGCACCCGAGCACGGCGTCGTCGAGATGGGGCGAGACGATCACCACCGCGTCGAGCTCCCCGGGGTCGGGCAGGCCCCACTGGCGCATGTCCGGAACGGCATCGGCCATGCCGGGAGCGTGGCACAGTCCGAGTGTCACCGGCAGCCCTCCGCTTCGTAGACTCCGGGGCTGCCGTCCGGGACCGCTCGATGAACCGACAACCGATCCGCATCGCGCTCGTCTGCGCCGTGCTCGTGATCGCCGCGATCGTCGCTGCGGACGCGATGCCGAGTGCTTCCGCGTCGCGCCGCTCGACCGAGGTCCTCGGCACCCGCGTCACGGCATCGACGACGTCGACGACCACCGCGCCGGCGCCGACCAGCTCGTCCACCACGCACGTCCACCACCACGTCGAGCACATCGACGACGACCACGACGACCGGCCCGCCCGCGTTGCGACCGGGACCGATGGCCGCCCCCACGCCCGCGGCGCCGGTGTCGCTCACGGAGACGACGCCCGCGCTGGATCACGTGCCGACGACCGACAAGGTGATCTTCCTCGGGATCGACGACGGTCTGGTGCGCGACCCGGCACTCCTCACGCTGCTCCGGCGCGAGCGCATCCCGCTGACGCTCTTCCTCGTCCGCGAGCCCGCACGTGACGGCGCGACGTACTTCAAGGAGATGCAGACGCTCGGCGCGACGGTGCAGGCCCACACGATCGACCACCCGCAGCTCAAGCAGCTCGGATGGAGCGACCAGCACCACCAGATCTGCGACGAGATCCCCGACCTCACCACGATCTACGGCACGCGCCCGACGTTGTTCCGACCTCCGTACGGCGAGTGGAACGAGACGACGCGCGCGGTTGCCGGCGGCTGCGGCATGAAGGCGCTCGTCCTCTGGCGCGGCGCGACCAACGACGGTCGCCTCGACATCGTGGGTGGGCAGTTCCATCCCGGCGACATCCTCCTGATGCACTTCCGGCCCGACCTGGTGGAGAACCTGCAGCTGGTGCTCGGCCGCGCGCGGGCGGAGGGCTACAAGATCGGGCGCCTCGAGGACTACCTCGGCACCGGTCCCGCCCATCCGATGTTCGACCGCTGAGCGGACCCGGGACGCGGGGATACCCTGCGCAGCGACCGCACCGTCGGACGAGGGGTGCTCCCATGACCTACGCGACCGGACGCCGGTACTTCGATGCCGACAGCCACCTGATGGAGCTCCCCGGCTGGCTCGAGGAGTACGCCGATCCCGACGTGCGCTCGCGGATCCGGCCACTCGCGTTGGGTGGCGCCGGCGCGATGGCCGAGGCGGCCGTGGCCGACGCGCAGCGGCGGCGTGAGGATCCGGACGAGCGGCTCGACGACGCGGACCTCCTCGGCCGCAAGGGCTGGCACGCCGCGGGGGCGTTCGACGCGACCGAACGCTCGCAGGTGCTCGATCGGCTCGGCTTCGACGCGCAGCTCGTCTTCTCGACGTTCGCGCCGACGCAGTACCTGGGTGACGACGTCGAGCTCGTGTTCGGCGGCACACGTGCGCACAACCGGGCGATGGCCGACTTCTGCTCGCAGGACGCGCGCCTGCTCGCGGTCGCCTTCGTCCCGTGGGGGCCGCCCGAGCTCGTGCACCAGGCCGTGGTCGAGGCGCTCGACCTCGGGTGTCGGGCCGTGCACTTCCCGAGCAGGCCGGCGCGCCGTGCGCCGGCGCCGAGCCACCCGGACCACCACCCGACGTGGGCCACGCTCGCCGAGCGCGACGTGCCCTTCGTCGTGCACGTGGGTGGCGCGGGGCGCCTCGTCCCGCGCGAGTTCCACGACAACGGCATGCCGGTCACCGACTTCCTCGGCGGCGGCGAGAACATCCGGGCGAAGGACTACATGGCCATCTCGCAGATGCCGGAGGTGTTCCTCGCGAGCCTGATCTTCGACGGGATCCTCGAGCGGTTCCCGACGTTGCGCGGCGGGTGCATCGAGCAGGGCGCGATGTGGCTCGTCCCCTGGTTGCGACGCCTCGATCTCGCCCAGGCGTCGTTCGGTCGCAACGAGCCACAGCTGCGCGACCTCCCGATGCAACCCGAGCGAGTACGTGCGGGACCGCATCTTCGTCACGCCGTTCCCCGGCGAACCGGTCGGATGGATCACCGAGCAGGTCGGCGACGGCATCCTGTGCTTCAGCTCGGACTACCCGCACCCGGAGGGGACACGCGATCCCATCGGACGGTTCGAGGCGACGATGACCGGCCTCGACGACGTCCAGCGGGATCGCTTCTACTCGGGCAACTTCGCCGCGTTGATGGGCGGCGCGCTCGCGGCGTGAACGACCGGCGCGTACGCTCCGCGCCCCGAACCGCGGAGGGACACCCATGCACGTGCCGCTGACCACTCTCGACTTCCTCGAGCGGGCCGAGTCCGTGTTCACCGACCGCACTGCCGTCGTCGACGAGCCGGCGCCCCCGGGCGGCGGGTTGGGCTCGTTCACGTACGGCGAGCTCGGGCGCCGGGCGCGGTCGATCGCGGTCGCCTTCGACGAGCTCGGCCTCGACGCCGGCGACCGGATCGCGATCCTGTCGCCGAACGCCGGCCGCTTCCTGATCGCCCTGTTCGGCATCCCGGCCCACGGCCGCGTGCTCGTCCCGATCAATTTCCGGCTCAACCGCGACGAGATCGCCTACATCGTCGAGCACTCCGGCTCGACGGCGCTGTTGGTGGATCCGGAGTACGACGAGCTCACGCGCGACGTCCCGGTGGAGCACCGGTTCGTGCTCGGCGCCCAGACCGACGCCGAGCTGTTCGAGCGGTCCGGCACGCCACGGTTCCTGGCCGAGGACGAGGCCGCCACCGCGACCATCAACTACACGTCCGGCACGACCGCGCGTCCCAAGGGCGTGCAGATGACGCACCGCAACCTGTGGCTCAACGCGGTCACGTTCGGTTGGCACATGGGGGTCACCGATCGCGACGTGTACCTCCACACGCTCCCCACGTTCCACTGCAACGGATGGGGGCTGCCGTTCGCGGTCGCCGGGATGGGTGCCCGCCAGGTCGTGATCCGCAAGATCGACGGCGAGGACATCCTCGAACGCGTCGAGCGCGAGGGGATCACGTTCCTCGCCGGCGCGCCGGCGGTGGTGGCCGCGGTGCTCGACGCCGCCACCGCGCGTGCCGAGCGCGGCGTCGCCGTCCCGGGACGCGGGACGGTCCGGATGGTGGTGGCGGGCGCGCCGCCGCCGTCGAGGATCATCGAGCGCGTCGAGCACGAGCTCGGCTGGGAGTTCATGCAGATCTACGGGCTCACCGAGACGTCACCGCTGTTGACCGTGAACCGCACGTCGGCGGAGTACGACGACCTCGACGCGCCGGAGCGCGCCCGTCGCCTCTCGCGCGCCGGCGTCCCTGCGATCGGCGTGCGCATCCGCGTCGACGAACAGGGCGAGGTGCTGGCCCGCTCGAACCACGTCTTCCACGGCTACTGGGAGCAGCCGGACGCCACCGCGGAGGCCGTCGTCGACGGCTGGTTCCACACCGGTGACGGCGGCGAGCTCGACGGCGCCTACGTCGTCATCTCGGACCGCAAGAAGGACGTGATCATCAGCGGCGGCGAGAACGTCAGCTCGATCGAGGTCGAGGACTGCCTCTTCCAGCACCCGGCCGTGGCCGAGGTCGCGGTCATCGGCGTCCCGGACGCCAAGTGGGGCGAGACGGTGAAGGCGCTCGTGGTGCTCCGGCCCGGGCACGACGACGTCGACGAGGCCGCCCTCATCGCCCACTGCCGCGGCGCCATCGCGCACTACAAGTGCCCGACGTCGATCGAGTTCCGCGACGAGCTCGCCCGCACCGCCACCGGCAAGCTCCAGAAGTTCAAGCTCCGCTCCCCGTTCTGGGAGGGCCAGGACCGCCAGATCAACTGAGGAAACAGCCGCGCCATCCGCACTTTGCGGTTGTGGATACGCGAAAGCGACGGTCCGGAGCCACAAAGTGCGAGAGCGTGGGCGGGTCAGCGCTGGTCGATCGCGACCTTGATCGCGCCGCTCGCCTGCTGGTCCGCGAGCGCGGTGAAGGCGTCCCGCCACTCGTCGAGCCGGAACGTGTGCGTGAGCATCCCGGTGAGGTCGATGCGCCCGGACTCGACGAGATCGAGGTAGAGCGCGATGCCGTGCTTGCGCACGCCGTCGACCTCCTCGAAGCCGAACGCGTTCGAGCCCGTGAACGTGATCTCCTTGAAGTACACCGGCGTGTCCTCCCACCGCGCCGGACCGTGCATGCCGAGCTTCACCAACGTGCCGCGGGCGCGCAGCACGCGGGCGCCGACCTCGAGCGTCTCGGCCGCGCCGATCGTGTCGTAGACGACGTCGATCCCACCGGGGAACGCCATCGGCAGCCCGTCGGCCGGCTGGAGCACGCCGCCCGACCACGCGGCCACCGCCTCGATCAACGCCTCGCGAGGTTCCGGCTCCACCACGGTCGCGCCGAACGTCGTCGCGAGCTCCTGCTGGCTGGCGAAGCGCGCCACCGCCATCACCTCGACGTCCGGGTACAGCGCGCGGAGGATCGCGATGGCGGACGTGCCGAGCGCGCCCGCGCCGTACACGAGCACCTTCGCACCGGGTGCGGGCGGATGCCGGGTGATGCCGTGCAACGAGACGGCGAAGGGGTCGGCGAAGACCGCGGTCTCGTCCGGCACGGAGTCCGGGATCTTGAAGAGCATGGAGTCGTGCGCGGGCATGAGCTCGCCGAAGCCGCCGGGCACGTCCTTGCACATCCCGGTGTGGATGCCCGGCGCGAGCGGGCCGACGCCGAAGGACCAGCACTGCGAGAGATCGCCCGCCGCGCACGCCGGGCAGTGCGGCTCCACACCGCGCGGCCCGCACGTGAGCCACGGGTTCAGCGCCACCCGGTCACCGACCTCGAGACCCTCGGCCTCGGGACCGAGGGCGACCACGTCGGCCACCACCTCGTGGCCCATCACGTGCGGGAACGAGACGAAGTTCTTCATCGGGTTGTCGGCGAACCCCTTCCCCGCCCGATCGGGGTCGGTGAAGCTCGCGTAGTCGAAGAAGACCTGCTTGGACTCCGAGCCGCAGATGCCGGTGAGCCGGGGCTTGGTCACGACCCAGTCGGGCCGCAGGAACCCGGGGTCGTCCATCTCGACGAGGCCCATCGGGCTCGCCGCGAGCATCTTCAGGTTGCGATTGTCGGTCTCGGGCGGGGGGACCGACTCGGGCGTGGTGCCGAAGAGCAAGGCGCGCATGGCCGCACAATATGACGGCGGTGTCAGGTGCGCCCACGGCTCGGGGCTCCGGTACCTTCGACGCCCATGGCGACCGAGGCACGACTCGCGCTGACGAGGGTGCGCGTCGACGGCGCGGCGGCCGACCTCTACGTCTACGCCGACCGGCTCGTCGTCACGACCGAGCACGGCGATCGGGTGATCCCGATGGGCCGGCTCGAACGGGTGGCGACGCGGCGCACGTGGCGGGGTGGGGCCAAGCTGCTGCTGGCGCTCTCGGGCGACGAGATCGTCGAGGTGCGCAAGCTCAGCCCCTCAACCACGGTCACCGCGCATCGCACCATCGTCGGCATCGCCCGCGACTTCCACTGACGCCGTCGGCTCGACCGCCGGCGGTGCCATCTCGGCGGGCTGCGACCGCCCGTTGCCCCGCCCGTCGCCGTTCGCGCCGAAGTGGCGGATGAGCTGGGCGGCCAGACCCTCGAAGCTGCCGCCGCCGCCGGTGACGAGCACGTCGGGCACGACGCTGATGTGCCCGTCGGCGACGGCGTTCGCGACCGCCACGAGCGCGGTCGCGGTCTCGCCCAGGGCCTCCTTCTGGGCCTCGAAGCCGGTGGCGCGCGCCACACCCAAGGCCTCGGTCGCCTTGGCCTCGGCGAGACCGATGGCCTCGACCTTGGTCGCCTCCGCCCGGCCCGTCAGCTCGACGTAGGCCGCCTCACCGGTCGCCTCCTCGCGCCGGGCGTCCGCCCGGTTCTTCTGGATCTCGACCCCCACCTGCGCGTTGGCGAGCTCGGCCTGCATGTCGGCCGTGCCCTTGGCCTTCTCGGTCTCGATGCGCGCGGTCTGGGCCCGCTGCATCTCCTCGAACGTGGCCTTCTCCTGGTTCGCGATCTCGCGCTTGGTGAGCACCTCGACGAGCTCCGCCGGGAAGTGCACGTTCTGGATGTAGACGCCCTTCGTCTCCACCTCGTAGAGCTGCAGGTACTCGGTCACGTGCACGAGCGCGGCCTGCTGCACCTGCATGCGGGTCTCGATGAACGTGACCGCGGGCTGGTCCTGCAGCGTGTTGCGGAAGTGGTTGCCGACGGCCGACTGCAGCACCTCGTTCACGAGGTTGAGCATCGTGCCGACCATCGAGATGACCTTGGGGGCGCGCGTGTCGGGCACGTGGATCTGCACCTGCAGCTCGATCGAGAAGACGAAGCCCTCGCGGCTCTTGCCCTCGATCGGCGCGAGGTTGGCGTCGAGGTTGTGCGACGCGCTCGTCTCCTTCGACCAGTTGAGCGTGAGGATCGACGTCGGAACGATCTCCGGCGCGTAGCAGCGCGGGTTGATCGGGTACTTGCCCGTGCGGAGCGGCTCGCGCCAGATGCCGCGGTGACCGGGCGACACGATCGAGCCGAACTTGAACTCGCTGCCCGACGTGTCGAGCGTCGGGAGCCCGACGAACGCCTTGATGACCGCGACCTCGCCCTGGTTGACCACGAGCATCGGCACCATCTCGACCCGCACGAGGAACGGGTTCAGCAGGTAGGCGCCGTAGAGCAGGGGGTCGTGCTGCAGGCCGATCTTGCCGCCGTTGTCGAGGAACCGCTGCAGGTCCTGGTAGTTGTTGTGCTCGTTGTTCTTGTTGCCGAGCAGCACCTCGATGATGCGGGCGTCGGTCTCGCTCGCCGAGGCGCCGCGGGTGACCGCGTCCTCCTCCATCGCGGCCACGTCGACGTAGCCCCCGAGCCGGCTCGCGATGTCACCCGACGGCAGCGGCTCGCCCTCGAGCACCGTCACGATGCCGATCATGTCGACGGGCCCGTCGGGGGCGATGACCACCACCCGTAGCGCCTCCGACGTGAGCCCGAAGCTCTGGGGCGTCAGCATGCCGCCGCTCCCGCGCGTCGACGCGGCGATGTCCGGCGACACGGGGACGCCGTACACCTGCCCGGGGGTCAGGACGAGGAACGCGACCGGATGGATCGGCATGAGCGTGCCGGGCGGCAGCACCGGCCGCTGCACGCCCTTCTGGCCGCCGCCGGCGATGAAGGTGTCGAGCTCGGAGAAGTTCCCGAACTCGCTGCGGTACACGCCACTCTTCGCACCGATCGGCAGCGGTGCACCGACCTGCGCGATCACGACGCCGATCTCGCCGCCCGGGACCTGCACCCAGGGGAACTTCTGCACCGAGAAGATCGGCCACAGCCTCACGCGCAGCCCGGGCATCAGCATCGTGGCCTGGTAGCCGGCCTCGCCCCGGAACGCGATCGGGTTGTCCTCGGGCAGCTTGCGGAACGCGAACCGCTTGTTCACCAGCCCGATCTGGGCCGGGCCGATCAGGTGGATCGACTTGAACGCCAGGACCGCCACGACGAACACCACGATGAGCACGACGATCAGCGTCACCACTACCCCCACCCTCCCCTTGTCAGCACACATCTCGTCTCCCTGCCAACCCCATCCGCTCGCCGCTTCATACCCGAACCGCCGACGACCTGCCTGCCATGCTGGTGGGATGCCCGCACGGAGCCACGGAGAGATCCACAAGTCCAACCGGGTCGGGTGGCTGCGAGCAGCCGTGCTCGGCGCCCAGGACGGCGTCGCGTCGACCGCCAGCCTGCTCATCGGGGTCGCCGCGGCCAGCAACGACCGCACCGCACTCGTCATCGCCGGCGTGGCGTCGGTCGTCGCCGGCTCGACGTCGATGGCCGCCGGCGAGTACACGTCGGTGTCGTCGCAACGAGACACCGAGCTCGCCGACATCGAGCGCGAGACGCAGGAGCTCCGCGAGACCCCGGACGTCGAGCTCGAGGAGCTGACCCAGATCTACCAGCAACGAGGTCTCGACCGTCCGCTCGCCCGGCAGGTCGCCGTCCAGCTCACCAAGACCGACGCCCTCGCCTCCCACGTACGCGATGAGCTCGGGATCGACGACACCGGCGGCTCGGCCCGGCCGGTACAGGCGGCCGCGGTGTCGGCCAGCGGGTTCCTCGCCGGCGCGATCCCGGCGCTCGTCGTGGCGGCCGCGGTACCGAGCGGCGCCCGGATCGTGGCCATCGCCGCCGTCGCGCTCGTGCTCCTCGCCGTGATCGGCGCGACCGGCGCGCGGCTCGGTGGCGCTCCGGTTGGGCGCGCCGCGCTGCGCGTGACGCTCTTCGGCGGCCTCGCCATGCTGCTCGCCGCCGTCATCGGCGACCTGCTCGGCACCGTCGTCTGACGGGGCGCGGACCAGGCGCGCTACCCCGTCACCGCATCACCGAGCGCGGGCGCCAGGTCGCCCCTCGCTTCCACCTCCACACCGTCCAACCCGAGCCAGCCGGCCATGAGCGCGAGCTCCGCGGCGAGCTCCTCGGCCACGTCCGGCGACGGCACCGGGTCCTCGCCGAACGCGCCCCGCACGAGCAGTGCCGAGCCCTTGCGATCGGCCTTGAGGTCCACCCGCGCCACGAGGCGCTCACCGAGCAGGAACGGGAGCACGTAGTACCCGTGCACGCGCTTGGGCGCCGGCGTGTAGATCTCGATGCGGTAGCGGAAGTCGAAGAGCCGCTCCGCCCGGTCGCGGAACCAGATCAACGAGTCGAACGGCGACAGCAGCGCGCGCGCCCGCACCGCGCGCGGCACGCGGGCGTCGGCCGCCACGAACGCCGGTTGCCGCCAGCCGGCGACGGTCGCGGGCAGGAGGTGCCCTTCCTCCACGAGCTCGGCGACCACGGGCCGCGTCTTGGGCACGTTGAGGCGGAAGTAGTCGCACAGGTCCGCGACCGTCGCCACCCCCATCGACCGGGCCGCCCGGAGGACCATCGCGCGTCGTGCGTCGTGCTCGGAGAGACCGGGCGTCTCGACGTGCTCGGTCGGCAACATGCGATGGAGCAGGTCGTACTCGCGCTCGAAGTTCGAGCGGCGGCGGGCCGAGATCTTCCCGTAGGCGAACAGCACCGCGAACGCCCGTTGGGTGTTGTCCCACCCCCACCACGGTCCCGAGCGTCCTTCGCGTTCGGCGATGTCGCTCGGCGCGATGGGGCCGCGCTCGGTGACGACGGCGTGCACGCGCTCGACGACGTCCGGGTGCTCCTCGGCCATCCGGCGCAGGCCGGGCCAGCGGATGAACTTCGCGTCCATCGTCCAGCGGAACCACGGCAGGGTCTCGATCGGCAGGAGCGACGCCTCGTGGGCCCAGTACTCGAACAGCTCACCGGCGTCGAGCATCTTCGGGAGGAGGTCCCGTGGGTGGGGTCCCAGGCGCGCGAACAGCGGCAGCTCCTGCGAGCGCACCAACACGTTCACGGAGTCGATCTGGATGAGACCCACGCGGTCGAAGACCCGTCGCACGTGGCGGCGGTCCACCCGCCCCGTGGGCCGGGGGTCGGCGAAGCCCTGCGCGGCGAGCGCCATCCGCCGCGCCCGGGCGATCGAGAGCTCCATCACGAGCGCGGTGCCGCGAGACTGCGTCGATGCGAACCCGAGCCGAGATCCAGAGCCAGTTCGACCTCGACGGTCGCGTCGCGATCGTCACCGGTGGCAGTCGCGGCATCGGTCGCGCCGTCGCCGAGACCTACGCCGCGTGCGGCGCGGCGGTCGTGGTCGCGAGCCGCAAGGCCGATGCGTGCGACGCCGTGGCGGCCACGATCCGAGCCGCCGGCGGCACCGCGATCTCCGTGCCGACGCACTGCGGTCGCGTCGACGAGCTCGCCGCGCTCGTCGATCGCACCCACCGCGAGCTCGGAGGCGTCGACATCGTCGTCAACAACGCCGCCAACGCGCTCGCACTGCCGCTCGGACAGGTGACGCCGGAGGCGTGGGAGGCGTCGTACGGCGTGAACCTGCGGGGACCGTTGTTCCTCGTGCAGCACGCCCTCCCTCATCTGGTCGCGAGCGGTCGGGGCGTCGTCGTCAACGTCATCAGCGCGGGCGCGTTCACCCACGGAACGTACCTGGCGATGTACACGTCGGCGAAGGCCGCGGTCCTCCAGCTGACGCGGGCGATGGCGGCCGAGCTCGTCGGGTCCGGGATCCGGGCCAACGCCCTCGCGCCGGGCACCACCGACACCGACATGGTCCGCAACAACGACGCGGCGGCTCAGCGACGAATGGTCGACGCCGCGCTCATCCGCCGCATGGCATCACCGGAGGAGATCGCCAACGGCGCGCTGTTCCTGGCGTCGGACGCGTCGAGCTTCATGACCGGGCAGTGTCTCGTGCTGGACGGTGGCATGACCACCCACTGAGACACGGCCGCCGAGGCGGGGCGTGTCCCGGGTCGGCTAGAGGCCCACCCGCGTCGGAGAGTGCACGCACGACCGCTGCTGACCCGATGCGATCTGGCCGGCGCCGACACCGAGCAGCGACGCGAACGGTCCGCACTCGTTCGCCCGGATCCAGACGTGCACCTGGATGTTCGGGTTGAACTTGGTCAGCTGCTGTCCGAACATCGTCCCGCACGTGCCGTCCGGCCGCGTGAGCCCACGAACCTGCGGTCCGGCCGTCGCCGTGGCGGGACCGAAGCACAGGTTGTCGTGCTCGTGGTACTGCACGAGGTTGCTCGTGTACTTCTTGGGCGGGTTCTGGAGCGTGTACTTGTCGGGAAGGATGTACATCGCCGCCTCGAGCTGCTTCGCTCCGGTCGCGCGGTCCACGCGGTAGACGAGCGACTCGGGGTGGTTCGGGTCGAAGATCGTGTTGTCGTTGATCCAGTCCCAGTGCAGGAAGTGCTCCTCGCCGCTGAGGCCGTCACCGATCGACTGGAACCCGTCGGCGGTCGCCACGGCCGGGTCGCTCCACTTCGGGAGCGTCTTGATCGTCGACACGAGCAGCTGCTTCGCGACCTTCGCCTGCTGCTTCGTGACGCCCTGGACGCCGGTGAGGTCGATGTGCCGGACGTCGATGATCCCGGCCTTCGTGTACCTGAGCGGGTGCGCGAGGGTGATCTTGCCGTTCCCGCCGGTCTTGTCGGCCGCCGCGCACAGCTTCTTGTGCGCGCTCTTGTACGTCAGGGACATGCACTGCATCTGCTGGGGCGTCATGCCACCGTCGTGGGCACCGGCGGCGGCGGCCGTGCCGGCGGTGACGAGCGAGATGGCGAAGCACGAGGCGACGAGGCGTCGGGTCAGCCGCACGGAGGTCCCCCTGGATCGTTGGCTCGGGCGATCGTAGGCGCAATTTGCACAGGGTGTGCAGTGGTCCCGGCCGGCGCTCGGCCGCGGCAGGACCAAGGGTCACTCGCTCTTGGATCGACCCTTGGCCTTCTGCTCCTTCTTCCAGGCCCGCACCCGCACGAACGCCTCCCGTGAGTCGATGTCGGCGACGGAGCGGGGCTCGGGGTCGCCGAAGGGACCGGCGAACCGCTCCCACCCGGCGGGAGCCTTGCCGAGACGCTTGCCGAGGATCGCGAGCAGGATCCGGGCCTTCTCCTCGCCGTAGCCGGGAAGGGCGCGGATGCGCTCGTACACGACCTCGGGGTCCTTGACCCTCCGCCAGATGCGGGCGGCGTCGCCGTCGTAGTGCTCCACGAGGTGGACGCACAGCGCGTGGGTCCGCTTGGCCATCGCCGACGGGAACCGGTGCAGCGCGGGCTTGGTGCGGAACACCTCGTCGAGGGCCTCGGGGGTCATCGCCGCGATGGCGGCCGCGTCGAGTCCACCGAGGCGGTCACGCAGCGTCGCCGGGCCACGGAACGCCCACTCCATCGGCACCTGCTGGTCGAGCAGCATCCCGATCAGGAGCGCGAGCGGGTCGTCGACGAGCAGTCGGTCGGCGACGTCGTCACCGGTGACGGGAAAGGTGGCGCGAGGCATGGCCGGCAGCGTACGCGCGTCGTTCCGGAGCGTCCCGCGGCGCCGGGCGCCCTCACCAGCCGAGCGGAGGAACCGGTCGGTCAGCCGAAGCTGATCACGAGCTGCGGCTTGTTGGCGCCCTCACGGCTCGAGAACTGCACCACGTTGCTGTTGGCGTTCGTCAGCGTGAAGCTGTACTGGCCGGCTCCCGTCACGACCGGCGTGACGTCGAACTCCACCCACTGGTTGAGCGGTGCGTTGACCGACGCCGCGAGCTGGGCGCCCGTCGTCGCCGGCCGGTTGTTGTAGGTGAGACCCGTCTCGGTCCAGGTGGCGTTCGCGGTCTGGAACAGGGTGCCCGTCGCCGTGCTCGAGTCGGTCACGTAGAGGCGCACCTTGGCCGACACCGGCGTCGCCGGCAGCGTGCCCGACCGAGAACCGGACGAAGGGCTGATACGTGGTGGTCCCCGATTTGTACGCCTGGATCGTCGACTGCGAGCCGTAGTTCGAGTTCGCAGAGTTCGACCGGGCGTAGGTGTCCGCGGCGGCGGTCACGGTCACCGGCGCGACGACCACGTTGACGAGCTGGGTCGCGGTGGTGCTGCCGTTCGCGTTGGTGTCCGTCAGCGAGGCCGTGTACTGCCCCGAGGTGCTGTACGTGTGCGACGGATTCACGACCGTCGACGTCGGTGAGCCGTCACCGAAGTTCCAGAGGCGGCTCGTGACCGGTCCGGCGGTGGTGTCGGCGAACTGCACCGCGAGCGGCGCCGCGCCCGTGCTCGGCGTCGCGGTGAACGTCGTGTTCGGCGGCCCGTTGACGATGTCGAAGACGAACACCGCGTACTTCATCGGGTCGTCGGGCGCCCGGAAGTCGTAGCCGTCGACGATGTACACCTGACCGTCGATCATCGTGACGTCGCGGGAGTCGAGGATCCCGAACGGGCGGAGATCGACGTTCCACCCCGGCACCAACGTGTACGTCGTGGCGTCGATGAGGACCAGGCGCTGCTGCGTCGTCACCGCGAGGGCGTACTTGCCGTCCGCGGTGTACGTGAGCCCGGTGATCCCGCCCGGCAACGAGCCGGAGACGGTGACCGCCGTCCCCATCGCGTTGGTGTCGTAGTCGTAGCTCGTGATGAGGCCGCCGTGGGCGAAGAACAGCCCGACGCCCGGTCGCCAGGCTGCGCCGGTGGGGTCGGTGCCCTCGGGCAGCGGCCGGTACGACTCGACCTGGAACCGGCCACCGGAGTCACGGGTGAGGCGGTAGATGGTCGGGTCGTACGGCGGTTGGGTGGTGTTCGGGGTGCTCGAGCAGCAGTTGCCCGAGAACTGGTACAGCACGTCGTGCACCGGGTCGTAGACGGTCGACTCGAAGTCGTCGGAGCGGGACAGCCCGGCGGGGCTCCCGACGCCGCCGACCGGGAGCGCATTCGAGAAGTCGGTCCGGTCGATCGCCCGCCGCACGGTGCTGTTGGTGGCGTCCACCTCGAACACTCGGTCGCCGTTGTCGTCCGAGACCCAGAGCGCGTCGTCCTTGGGCACGTACGTCGAGCCCTCGAGGTCGAAGGCGCGGATCGCCGGGTTCGTCCCCTTGAACGGAGCGGTCGTGTAGTACCGGCTCAGGGCCAGGCCCGGCGACGCCGGCATCGGCAGCGAACCGGCGGCGCCCCCGCCGTAGGAGATGACGAGCTGTGGCGGGTGCGCACCCTCGCGACTCGAGAACCCGACGAGGTCGCTGGAGCCGTTGGTGAGCGTGAAGCCGTAGTCACCGGCGCTCTTGACCGTCGAGGTCACGTCGAACTCGACCCACTGCCCCAGCGCGGCGTTGCGACTCGCACCGAGCACGCCTCCGGTGGTGCCGGGCCGGTTGTTGTAGTTGATCGTGGACTCGTTCCACGTGGTGCCGGTGCGGTAGAGCGTGCCGCTCGTCGCGCTCGCGTCGGTCACGAACAAGCGCAGCGTCGCGCTCACGGGCGTCGCGGGCAGCGCCCCCGTGGCGAACCGCACGTACGGCAGGTAGGTCGTCTTGTTCCTGCCCGTGGTGTTGTAGCCCTCGACGTCGGCGGCGGAGCCGTAGTTCGTGGTGGCCGCGTTGGACCGGACGTAGCTGTCCGCGACCGGCGTCAGCGTGGTCGGCAGCGCGGCGACGTTGATGTAATCGGTCTTGATCCGCGTGTTGGTGCCGTCCGGGCTCGTGACCGTGAGCCTCACGGTGTACTTCCCGTTCGCCGCGTAGACGTGTGCGGGGTTCTGCGCGGCGGAGGCGGAGCCGTCGCCGAAGTCCCACGCCCAGCTCGTGGCCCCACCGACGCTCTGGTCGGTGAACTGCACCGTGAGCGGTGCGCCGCCCGCGGTCTGGTCGGCGGTGAACCTCGCGTTGAGCAGCGGCGGGTTCGGCGCCACGGTGACCAGGTTGGTCTGCGTGGTGCTGGCCGAGCCCTTGGCGTTCGTGACGGTGAGCGTCACGGAGTACGTGCCGCCGGCGATGTACGCGTGGACGGGACGCGACGCGGTCGACGTGGAGCCGTCGCCGAAGTCCCACAGCCACGAGGTCGGGACCCCGGTGCTCCGGTCGATGAAGGTGGTGGACACCGGCACCGTTCCGCTCACGGGCGACGCAGTGAACGCGGCGGCCGGCGCGCCCGATCCGTCGACGATGTCGAAGACGGCGACCTGGTAGCGCAAGGGGTCACCGACCGGGCGGAGACCTCCGTCGGTGACGAAGAGCTGGTCGCCGACGAGCGCGACGCCGCGCGGGTCGACGAAGCCGTACGGGGTCAGGTCGAACGACCAGCCGGGGACGTTCGCCCAGGTGGCGGTCGAGACCCGGTACAGGACGTTCAGGTGGCTCGTGACGAGCAGGTCCTTGCCGTCGGCGGTGAACTGCATGCCGGACAGGCTCGTGTCGACGCCGGGGATCACGATCGACGTGCCGATCGTGTTGGTGGCGTAGTCGTACGGGTAGATGGTCTGGCCCTTGCCGAAGTACAGACCGTGTCCGGGCCACACCCCCGCGGCCACCGGGTCGGTCCCGGCCGGCAGCGGCTGGTAGGACTCGACCTGGAAGGTGCCGTTGCCGTCACGCACCATCCGGAAGACGCTCGGGTCGAGGCCGGTCGCGGTGCAGCAGTTGCGCGAGAACACGTACAGCACGTCGGCCGTGGCGTCGTACGTGACCGCGGCGAGCGAGTCGCTGCGCGACGTTCCCGCGGCGGAGCCGCCGCCGAGCTGTGGGGCGTTGGTGAAGTCGGCGGTGGGAACCGTGCGGCGGAGCTGGTTGGTGTTCGAGTCGGTCTCGTAGAGCTTGGTGCCGTCGACGAGCCACACCGAGTGGTCGGAGGGGACGTACGCGTCACCGCCGCCGCCCGTCGCCGACGTGGTCGTGCCTGCGAACGGCGACGTCGAGAACTGGTGGTTCAGGCGCAGCGCCGCATTCGGGGGGTTCGGCAGCGCGCCCGAGCCCGTCGCGGCGGGGAACGTGAGGAGCAGCTGCGGGGCGTTGGCGCCTTCGCGACTGGAGAACGCCACGGCATCGGAGCCGTGGTTCGTGAGCGTGAACCCGTAGCCGCCGGCTGCGGTCACGGTGGACGTGACGTCGAACTCGAGCCACTGGCCGAGCGCGGCGGACTTGCTCGCCGCGAGCTGCGCACCAGTGGTGGCCGGCCGGTTGTTCCAGTTGGTGGTGGTCTCGGACCATGCGGTCGAGCCCGTCGAGAAGAGTGACCCGCTCGCGGAGCTGCCGTCGGTGACGAACAGCCGGAGCTTGGCGCTCGTGGGCGTGGCCGGCAGCGCCGGCACCGTGAAGCGTACGAACGGCTGATAGGTGGCGCCGTTCCTGCCGTTCGTCTTGAGTCCCTGGATCGTGGTCTGGGTACCGAAGTTGGAGGTCGCGGCGTTGGACCGCACGTAGGTATCGGCGGCGGCGGTGACCGTGAGCGGACCGTCGGCGACGTGCACCAGATCGGACCGCACGCGCGTGTTGGTGCCACCGGTGTTGGTGACGGTGAGCGAGACCGCGTAGCTGCCGGCAGTCGTGTAGGTGTGCGTCGGATTCTGTGCGGTCGACGTCGCGCCGTCGCCGAAGTCCCACGCCCAGGTGGAAGGTGCGTTCGCGCTCGTGTCCGTGAAGTCGACGGTCAGCGGACCGGTGCCGGATGTGGGCGACGCGGTGAAGTCCGCCGTGGGCGTGTGCGCCGACACCGTGACCAGGTCGGTCATCGTCGACGTGTCGGAGCCCTTGCTGTTCGCGACGTGCAACGACACCGTGTACGTACCGGGCGCGGCATAGGTGTGGGCGGGGCTCGCGACGTTCGACGTCGCGCCGTCACCGAAGTCCCACGCCCAGCTCGTGGGACCGCCGGCGCTCTGGTCGGTGAACTGCACCGGGAGCGGGAAGGAGCCCGAGGTCGGCGTCGCGGTGAAGCCGGCCGTCGGCTGCACGCTGAGATCGTTGACGTCGAAGACGAAGATCGCACGACGCAGCGGATCGCCGGCCGCGCGCGTGCCGCCGTCACCGACGTAGATCTGGTCGCCGATCACCTCGACCGAGCGCGGGTCCAGGACGCCGAAGGGCGTGAGGTCGAGGTTCCAGTTCGGATCGGCCTTCCACGTCGTGGTGTCGATCCGCGAGAGCTTCACGCTGTTCGGCGCCGGGCTGACGCCCGCGACGAACGTCACCGCGTACAGGAACGAACCGTCGGCCGAGAAGTCCATGCCCTGCACCCCGGCGTCGATGCCGGAGAGGGTGATCGTCGTCCCGATCGTGTTGGTGTCGTAGTCGTACGGGTTGATCGTCTTGCCCTTGCCGAACACGAGTCCGGTACCGGCCTTGTAGCCCGCGCCCTTCGGGTCGGTGCCGGCGGGCAGCGACTGGTACGACTCGACCTGGAACGCGCCGGCGAGATCGCGCTTCAGCCGGAACACGCTCGGGTCGAGCCCGGTCGCGGTGCAGCAGTTGCGCGAGAAGACGTAGAGCGCGTCGGCGGTCGGGTCGTAGGCGACGGCGGCGAAGGAGTCCGAGCGTGTGGTCCCGGCAGGTGTGCCGACGCCACCGACCGGCAGCGCGTTGGTGAAGTCGGCGGTCGCGATGGTGCGACGGAGCTGGTCGGTCGACGCGTCCACCTCGTAGGCGTGCGTGCTGTCGACCAGCCACAGCGCGTTGTCGGCCGGCACGGAGGCCGAACCCTCCTGGCTGTTGGCGGTGGTGGACGTCCCCGCGAACGGGGCGGTGGTGTACGCCCGGTTCAGCGCCAGGGACGGAATCCCCGCGTCGACACCGGCCGACGCGGTCCCCGCCGGCAACACCGACAGACCGACCGCGACCAGCACACAGACAGCAAACACTCGACGCGCGGAATTGCGCACGATCGTCCCTCCCAGAAGACTTCGCCCGAAGACCGTCCGGGAGGCTAGTTCATGCCGCCTTGTGATGTTCTGAGCCGGACGGCCCATATAGGAGGGAAACCTGGGAAATTGCCAGCAGTGGCGGAAACCGGCGTGCTCCTCCGCTGCGCGCCCGTCGACTCAGAGGCTGCGCTCCTCGCGCCGGTGCCCACCCCGCAGCTCGTCGAGCGCGTCGCGGTCGATCCGCGCCGCCGGGACCGCAGCCACCCTGCACCTCGTCGCCGCCCGCAGCGTCGAGGTGCGGGCCCCGCCCTCGAGGGCGGCCCGCTCGCCCAGCACCGCGCCGGGACCCACCTCGGCGACGGGCTCACCGTCGACGTCGACCACGAGCACGCCGTCGAGGACGAGGAACAGCTCGTCGCCCGGGTCGCCCTGGCGCACGAGCACACCGCCCTCCTTCACCGTGCGGACGTCGGGGGCCTCGCCGCCCCGCATGATCGTGGTGGACAGCTCCCGCTCGAGCGCGGTCTCGACCGCGGTGACCAGCGCCGGCGAGTCCTCGTCCCCCCACGGGGTCCGCTTGCCGAACGACCGCCGGTACCAGCCCTTGAAGTCGGCGACGCCGATCTTCTCGACCAGCCGGAGCTCGTCGTCGTAGATCCAGTGGCGCGGGAACTTGCTCGCGCCGACCACCGCTCGCTCGACCCGGCCGTCGGCGTGCAGCGTCAACGCGAGCGTGGTCCAGACGGTGGGGGCGGTGAACTGCACGAACGGCGGCCGGTTGACACGTCGCGGCGCGGGCAGCGCGGTACGGCCACCCGTGGTCTGCACGAAGCGGACGCTCGTCTCCGTGCGCTCGAGGTCCGGACGGAGATCCTCGAGCGCGACCGCCTCGAAGGTGGCCGCCTTCTTCCCGAGCCGGACCGTGGTCGCACCCATCAGCCCGCCGCCGCCGCGTCCGCACGCCACGATGCGGCCGTCCTCGACGTCGATCCAGACCGAGAGGTGGTTCGCGAACCGGAAGCCGTCGGCGTCGCGCAGCGCGTCGAGGTCGGTGACGTGGTCCGGCGGCGGGTCGTCGTAGTGCGTGAAGCCGGACTCGAAGATCCCCTTGTTGAGCCCGGTCACCGCCTCGGACGGGATCCAGGAGATCGAGGTGACCGATGACGCGATCCGCATGACCGCTCCTTCCTCCGCGTTCGTCCCGACGGTACGGACCGGGACCACGCGCCGGAAGGGGGCCACCCCGGCCGCCGAGGGGGTGGCAGCCACACCCAACGCACCGGGCACGGACCTCCTTGCCCGGTGCCCGTCGAACGAGGATGCTGCCGACGTGGGGATCACCGTCTTCCTGGCCGACGACAACGTCATCGTCCGCGAAGGCGTGCGCGCGCTGCTGTCGATGGAGCCCGACCTCGAGATCGTGGGGGTCGCCGGCGACTACGACGAGCTGCTCGCCGGGGCGACCGACACCGCTCCCCAGGTGCTGGTGACCGACATCCGGATGCCGCCGACGTTCCAGCAGGAGGGCATCGACGCGGCCAAGGAGCTGCGCCGCCGCCACCCGGGCACCGGGATCGTCGTGCTCTCGCAGTACGACGACCCCGAGTACGCGGTCGCCCTCCTCTCCGACGGTGCCGCGGGTTATGCGTACCTGCTGAAGGACCGGATCGCCGAGGGCAACCAGCTCGCCCGGACGGTGCGCGAGGTGGCGGCGGGCGGCTCCGTGCTCGACCCGAAGATCGTCGAGGCGATCGTGTCGCCGGTGTCGAGCACCGGTGGCCTGAGCGCCGAGCAGGAGCGTCTGCTCCAGTACGTGGCCGAGGGGCGGCCGATCAAGGCGATCGCCGTCGCCACCCAGACCACGCCCGCGGCCGTCGCGCAGGCGGTGGAACAGCTCTTCATCACACTCTCCGAGGAAGCCAGGACGGGGGGAGCCGGCGCGTTGCGCCGGCTCCGGCTCCTGCACCAGGCCATCGTCGACCGGGAGGAGCAGGGCGAGACGCTGAGCCGCCTCCTCCCGACCGGCGTGGCCGACAAGGTCCGCGCCGGCGGCGGCACGATCGGCGAGACCGAGGAGCTCACCGTCACGGTGCTGATGTCCGACGTCCGCGGCTACTCGACCATCGCGGAGCAATCCGACCCGAGTGCGCTCGCGGTGCAGCTCAACGAGCACCGAGCCGCGATGAACAAGGCCATCCTCGATCGCGACGGCACGGTCATGCAGTTCGTCGGCGACGCGGTGATGGCGTGCTTCGGCGCACCGCTGCCGCACGCGCACCATGCGCAGCACGCGCTCGACACCGCCATCGCGATGCTCGAAGCGCAGCGCGACCTCGACGCCGAGTGGAGTGATCGGGGGTTGCCCGCCTTCGGACTGGGGATCGGCATCTCCACCGGCCCGGTCGCGGCCGCGATGCTCGGCTCGGAGGAACGGCTCGAGTACACGCTCGTCGGCGACACCGTGAACCTCGCCCAGCGACTCCAGGACCTCGCGCGTCCCGCCGGCTGCATCGTCGTCGCGGAGTCGACCCTCACCGAGCTCGAGCGCGTCCCCGAGCACGACGCGATGGGCGAGCAGCTCGTCAAGGGACGCCACACCCCCGTCCGCACCTACCGCATCGAGGTCACGGTCTCGACCAGCGCCGGAGGAACCCTTCCATGAGTGACCCGACCACCGTTCCCGTGTCCTCGGGCGCCACCGACGACGTCGTCGTGCGCACACGCGGCCTGCGGAAGAACTTCGAGGCCGAGGGCGCGCCCGTGCGGGCCCTGCGCGGCGTCGACTTCGAGATGCGCGCCGGCGAGTTCGTCTCGGTCATGGGACCGTCGGGTTGCGGGAAGTCCACGCTGCTCAACCTCGTCGCCGGGCTCGACTCCCCCACCGACGGCGAGCTCGAGCTCGCGGGTACGTCACTCGTCGGCAAGACCGAGGACGAGCTGGCGATCATGCGTCGCCGGCACATCGGCATCGTGTTCCAGTTCTTCAACCTGCTCGAGGGCATGACCGCGCTGGAGAACGTCACGTTGCCGGCGGTGATCGCGGGCGCGCCGCGCAAGCGCGCCGAGACCCGCGCGCGCGACCTGCTCGACCTGCTCGGTCTCGCGGAGAAGGCGAAGGACGCGCCCGGGGTCCTGTCGGGCGGTCAACGTCAGCGCCTCGCGATCGCTCGGGCCCTCGCCAACGAGCCGACACTGCTCCTCGCCGACGAGCCCACCGGTGCGCTCGACTCCGAGGGCGGCCACGAGGTACTGGAGCTCTTCCGCCGGCTGCACGCCAACGGGCAGACGATCCTGCTCGTCACGCACGACCACGAGGTCGCCGACGCGGGCGATCGCATCGTGTTCTTGCGCGACGGCAAGATCGAGAACGAGCAGGTGCGCGGCCTCGCCGACGCGCGCCGCACCACGGCCTGACCCGAAGGTCATGACCAACCTCGCCTCCGGGCCGCGCGAATGACCCGCATCGACACCCCGCTCGAGCTCACGACCCTGCGCGACGACGATCCGCCGACGCGCTACCGACCCTCGGGCTCGACGCTCCCGACCCGCCTCGTGGCGCTCCTCGCCATCGGCGCGGCCGCGCTCGCCGCCGGCGATGCCCCGTCGTCGTCCGTCGGCCCCGGCCGCTTCGTTCTCCTCGCCGTCGTCGTCGCCTGGTGCGTCGGCGCCCTCGTGACGTCGGTGCTGCGACCCGGCGAGCCGCTCGCCGCGCTCATGACGCTCGTGGGCGGCACGATCGCGCTCGCCATGCTCGGCGCGGCCGAGGCCGCCAACCACCCGACGTACGCCGTCACCGCCGTCGTGCGCGCGATCGCGATCGCCGCGCTCCCGGCCGTCGGCGCGCACCTCGTGCTCGGGCTCCCCGACGGCCGGCTCGGAGAGCGGGTCCGGCGGCAGTGGGCGCTCGTCGTGGACGTGCTCGCGGCGGCCGTCGCGGCGTGGTGCATCGCGGTGCGCCCCGAGCTGCCCGTCGTCGGTCTCGGCGGGCTGTCGGCCGTGGCGATCGCCGTCGCGGTGACCGGCTTCGTGGCGCGCTGCCGACGGGCTCGGACCCAGGCCGCCCGGGCACGCCTGCAGTGGCCGGCCTGGGGTGCGCTCACTGCGGCCGCGATCGCGCTCGCCGCCGTCGTGCTCGACGCGCTCGTCGGCTGGCCGACGGAGCTCCTCGCGGTGGCCGTGGCCGCGACCGCGCTGTTCCCCGTCGCGCTCGCGCTCGGCGCGCACCGTTCGCTCGCGGTGCGTATCGACCGCCTCCTCGTCCACACGATCACGTTCGGCGGCCTGGCCGCGCTCGTGGCCGTCGTCGCGCTCGCGGTGGTCGCCGCGCTGGGACGGTCGCTCGACCAGGGCGAGCGCAGCGTCCTCGGCCTGTCGATCGCGGGTGCCGCGACCGCCGCGTTGCTGTGGGTCCCGGCCCGCGAGCGGCTGCAGGACTACGCGAACCGTCGGGTGTACGGCGAGCAGCACGCACCCGACGAGGTCATCCGCACCTTCGGGAGCCGACTGACCCGTGCGCTGCCGCTCGACGAGCTGCTGCTCCAGCTCGCGGAGTCGTTGAAGAAGACCATGGACCTGGATCGCGCCGAGGTCTGGACGCGATCGGGAGGCGCGCTCGAACGCGCGGTGTCGGTCCCCGATCGGGGCCACGCCGAGCTGCCGATCGCGACCGAGGAGGAGACGGTGATCGCGCGCGCCGGCGTCTCGGGGCCGGCGTGGATCCGGGTGTGGCTCCCGGCGCTGCTGCCCCAGGACGACCCCGAACTGGACCCGCCGATCCGAGTCGCGCCGGTGACCAACTCGGGCGAGCTCCTCGGCGTCATCGTGGTGCGTCGGGTGTTCGGCGACACCGCGTTCACCGAGGAGGACGACCAGGCGCTCACCGAGCTGGCCCGCCAGGTGGGTCTGGCGCTGCACAACCTCAAGCTCGACTCCGCGTTGCAGGACTCCCTCGACGAGGTCCGGCGTCAGGCCGACGAGCTGCGCCGATCCCGGGCGCGCATCGTCGAGGCGACCGACCTCGAACGCCGACGCATCGAGCGCGACCTCCACGACGGCGCGCAGCAGCACCTCGTCGCGCTCGCCGTCAGCACCCGCCTGGCGCGTCAGCTCGCGGACGCCGATCCCGACGCCACGAAGGAGATGCTCGACCAGATCGCCGCCGACCTGCAGGAGGCGGTGCAGGAGCTGCGCAACCTCGCGCACGGCATCTACCCGCCGCTGCTCATGGATCGCGGCCTGCCCGATGCCTTGCGCGCCGCCGGCGACCGCGCCGCGCTCCCCACGTCGGTGGACGCGGAGGAGATCGGGCGGTACCCGCAACAGGTGGAGGCGGCGATCTACTTCTGCTGCCTCGAGGCCCTGCAGAACGCGGGCAAGCACGCGGGCGACGGCGCGACCATCGCGGTCGAGCTCCATGAGGAGCAGGGCGCGTTGCTCTTCTCCGTGGCCGACACGGGCGCCGGCTTCGACTCGTCGGGCGCGGCGGGCACGGGCCACGGCTTCATCAACATGGCCGACCGCGTCGGTGCCTTCGGTGGCACCCTGCGCGTCGACTCCGCGCCGGGTCGGGGAACCACGATCTCCGGGCGCGTGCCGCTCGAGGACGAATGACCCACGTCCGGACGCGGACTCAGCCCTCGGTGCGCTTCGCCCAGAGGTCGAGCACGACCGCAGGCTCGAACTGCTCCTTGTTCACGTACCCGGCCGCGCCACAGCTCCCGGCGTCCTCCGGCAGGTCGTCGGCCCGGTACGTCGACAGGAGCAGCACCACCGCGTCGGGGTGCGCGGCCGTGATGCGGCGCGTCGCCTCGATGCCGTTGATCCCCGGCAGGTTGATGTCCATGAGCACCAGGCCCGGGTCGAGCGTCTCGAACTGCTCCACCGCCTCCTCGCCCGTGACCGCCTCGCCGACGACCTCGAAGCCCGGCGTCGCCGCCATCACGAGCCGCGCCGCGCGCCGGAACGGGATCTGGTCGTCGACGATGAGCACGGGAACGGCGGACACCCCGTCATGGTGGCCGGAACCGACGTTCATCGGAACCGTGCGGGCCCGGCGGCCGGCAGGGGTGCTACCACCCGACGGCCGGTCACGATCGTTCCGAGAGGTGCAGGAGGACCGCCTTCACCCGGCGGTGCACGTCCGGCTCCGAAGTCACGCCGAGCTTCGCGAAGAGCGAGTTGATGTGCTTCTCCACCGCGCGCTCGGACAGGCCGAGCGCGGCACCGATGCCCGCGTTGTTCCTCCCGAGCGCCATCTCCGCGAGCACCTCGGACTCACGCGGCGTGAGGAAGTCGAGCGGCGACTGCGGACGGGCGCGTGCGGTCACGAGCGCCTCCACGACCCTCGGGTCGATGACCGAGCCACCCGACGCCACCGCCTCGATCGCGCGACGCAGGACGTCGACGTCCGACACTCGCTCCTTCAGCAGGTATGCACGACCGTCGGATCCGTGCTCGAGCAGCGCGAGCGCGTAGTCGGGCTCGACGTACTGGCTCAGCACCACGACGCCCACCGAAGGGTGCGACTCCCGGATGAGGTTCGCGGCGCGCACGCCCTCGTCGGTACCGGTCGGCGGCATGCGGATGTCGGTGATCACGACGTCGGGCGGATCGGCGGCCACCCCGGCGATCAGCGCGTCGAAGTCCTCGTAGGCGGCGACGACCTCGACGTCGGGCTCGATGCCGAGCAGGCGGACCACGCCTTCGCGCACGAGATAGTTGTCCTCGGCGACGACGACGCGGATCGGCACGCGGCGAGCCTAGGTTCCCGACCGGAGAGGCCGGAAGCAATCGAGATCGCGTTCGGAGTCGACCAACCGTGAGCACACCGGAGTACGACGCCGTCGTCGTCGGGGCCGGACCGAACGGTCTCGTCGCCGCCATCACGCTCGCGCGTGCGGGCCGCCGCGTCGTGCTGTTCGAGGCCGGTCCCGAGATCGGCGGCGGGCTGCGATCGGCCGCCCTCACCGAGCCGGGGTACGTCCACGACGTGTGCTCCACGGTCCAGACCCTGGGCGTCGCCTCGCCGGCCTTCGCCGACCTCGACCTCGAGGCGCACGGCGTCGAGTGGGTCCACCCGCCGATCCCCCTCGCACACCCGCTCGACGGCGGGCGCGCCGCGACGCTGCACCGGGACGTCGCCGAGACCGCAGCCGGGTTCGGCGACGACGCCGCCTCGTACCGCCGCGTGATCGAGCCGCTCACCACCCACGCCGAGCGGCTCGTCGCGACCTTTCTGTCGCCGCTGGGCCGGCCCGACGCGCCGATCTCGGGCGCGCGCTTCGGGTTGCACGCGCTGCGCAGCGCCCAGGGCTTCGCGCGTGGCACACTTCGCGGGCGACGAGGCGCAGGCGATCCTCGTCGGGGCGGCCGCCCACGCGATCCAACCCCTCACCGCGCCGGCGACCGCGGGGTACGGGCTGTTCCTGCTGCTCCTCGCGCACGCCTACGGCTGGCCCGTGGCGCGTGGCGGCAGCCAGTCCGTCGCCGACGCCCTCGGCCGCGTGCTGCGCGCCCACGGCGGAGAGATCGTCACCGATCACGAGGTCACCGACCTCGACGCGCTGCCGGCCGCGCCGGTCACGATGCTCGACGTCACGCCGCGCCAGCTCCTGCGCATCGGAGCGGGCCGGGTGCCCGACCGGTACGCGCGTCGCCTGCGGCGGTTCCGCTACGGACCGGGCGTGTGCAAGGTCGACTGGGCCCTCACCGAGCCGATCCCGTGGACACACACCTCGGCGCGGGCGGCGGGGACGGTGCACGTCGGCGGCACCGCGGACGAGATCACCGCGTCCGAGGCGGAGGTGCACGCCGGCCGCCTCCCCGACCGGCCCTACGTGCTCGTGGTGCAGCCCACCCTGATGGACCCGTCCCGGGCCCCCGCCGGCGGACATGTGGCGTGGGCGTACTGCCACGTCCCGAACGGGTCGACCGCGGACCGCACCGACGCGATCGAGTCCCACATCGAGCGCTTCGCGCCGGGCTTTCGCGAGGTCGTGCAGCAGCGCCACACGATGACCGCGCCCGCGATGGAGCGCCACGACGCGAACTACGTCGGCGGCGACATCAACGGGGGCGCGGGCGACCTCCGCCAGCTCTTCACCCGCCCGGTGGCGTCACCGCACCCATGGGCGACGCCGATCGACGGGGTGTACCTCTGCTCGTCGTCGACGCCACCCGGCGGTGGCGTCCACGGCATGTGCGGCCTGCACGCCGCCCGGCTCGCGCTGCGGCGCACGCGCTGAGCGCGCGCCTGCTGAGATACAGCGGTGGTCCACATCGACACCGCGCAGCGACGGGCGCGTCTCGGCCGGCGCCACCACCTCGCGACCCGAGCGACGACCGTCGAGCAGGTCGCCGCCGACCTCGTCGGTCTGCACTCTTCGGATCCGGCGACCGTCTTCCTCGCCGCGCGCGCCCGCGTGCGCGGCTTCACGCCCGCCGCGCTCGAGCGCGCGCTCTACGACGAGCGCACGCTCCTGCGCATGCTCGGGATGCGCAGGACGATGTTCGTCGTCGACCACGAGCTCGGGGCGGTGATGGACGCGGCGTGCACCCGAGCGCTCGTGGCCGGCGAGCGCCGCCGCCTGATCGGTCTGCTCGAGGCCCAGGGCATCGCGCGCGACGGCGCGCGCTGGCTGCGGCGCGTGTCGGATCAAGACCGTCGCCGCGATCGAGGCGCGCGGCACCGCCACCGCGACCGAGCTCACCAAGGTCGTTCCCGAGCTCCGCGAGAAGCTCGTCATGGGCGAGGGCAAGACATGGGGCGGCACGGTGGGCGTCTCGACGCGGGTCCTCTTCCTCCTCGCCACCGAGGGTCGCATCGTGCGCGCCCGGCCACGCGGGCAGTGGCTGTCGAGCCAGTACGAGTGGACGTCCCTGCGGACGTGGGTCGATCCGCTGCCCGACCACGAGCCGGCGGACGCACGAGTGGCCCTGCTGGCCCGATGGCTGTTCCGCTTCGGACCGGCGACGTTGCGCGACGTCACGTGGTGGACGGGGTGGACGCAGGCCCAGGGCCGCGCCGCGCTCGGCGCGCTCGAAGCGGTGGAGGTCGAGCTCGACGACGGCACCGGCTGGGTCCTCCCCGACGACGTCGCGCCGGTCCGCGCACCGCGTCGGTGGGTGGCGCTCCTGCCCGGCCTCGATCCGACGGTGATGGGATGGAAGGAGCGCGACTGGTTCCTCGGCCCGCACGCCGCGCGTCTGTTCGACCGCAATGGCAACGCGGGTCCCACGGTGTGGGCCGACGGGCAGGTGGTGGGTGGCTGGGGTCAGCGACGCGACGGCACCGTCGAGGCGGAGCTCCTCGAGCCGGTCGACGCGACCACGGCACGTGCCGTCGAGCGCGAGGTCGCGGCCCTCACCGACTGGCTCGGCGGCACGGTCGTGACCCCTCGCTTCCGGACCCCGCTCGAACGGGAGATCGCGACTCGCTGACGGTCGCGACACCATCGAATTCGTCCCGGATTTCTTGACGAATTCGTTGACTTCCGAACGCCGGTTCGGTATGGTGTCTGGAACTTCCTCGTGTGCTCCGTCGACCGGAGCCGCTCCACCCACATCCGTTGGTCGCTGGCGCGAGAGGAGGTTCCTGCGTGGTTGCTGTGCTCGAGGTGTCGTCGTTGTGCGATGTCGAGATCGCGGACGAGCTCGTGCGTCGCCGGGCGGAGATCGACCGGCTGGAGGCCGAGTTCGCGCAGCTCGCGTGGGCGGGCCACCAGCGCGGGATCGGCGCGGTCGATGGTTCGCCGTCGACGCAGGCGTGGCTTCGTCGACACACCGGGATGCGCGAAGGCGACGCGCCGCGCGTCGATCGAGACCGGCGAAGTGTCCGAGCTGCTGCCGAAGATCGGGCAGGCGTGGCGCGAGGGTGAGGTCACGACCGGAGCGGTGCGGACGATCGCCGGCGCGCGGGTCGACGGACACGACGTGAAGCTCGTCGCGCTCGAGGACACCTTCCTCCTTCTCGCTCGCGCGGACGACCAACGCGAGTTGCGGCGCGCGTGCACGCACTTCCGGAACTGCGCGCGGGCCGACGGGACCGAGCCGCGTGCGCACGACGGGGTCACGATCTCGTCCGGGTACGACGGCCGAACTTCGATCCAGGCCGACCTGTCGTCGAGCGGTGCCGAGATCGTGGTCACCGCCCTCCATGCCCTCACCGACCCGCCCTCCGAGAACGACACCCGCTCCCCGGCCCGCCGGCGTGCGGATGCGCTGGTGCGCATGGCCGAGCTCGCGCTCGCCAACCTCGCCGGGCCCGCCGGACCGGTGCTCGCCCGATCGTCCGCTTCGATCGTGATCGACTGGACCACCCTCACCGGCGAGCAGTGGGGCCGCATGGACGGCCAGTACACCGGCACCCTCCACCCGAGCGACGTCGAGCGCCTGTTGTGTGACTGCGCCGTCAGCCGGGTCGTCACCGGCCAGGACGGACTCCCCCTCGACGTCGGCCGGTCCCGACGCACGATCCCACCGCAGCTCCGCCGCGCACTCCGCGTCCGCGACCAGGGCTGCCGATATCCCGGCTGCACCCGGCCGCACGGCTGGACGCGGGCACACCACGTCATCCACTGGAAGGACGGCGGCCACACCAACCTGATCAACCTGATCTCGCTCTGCGACCACCACCATCACGTCGTCCACCTCCCCGGTTGGAACGCGAAGTTCGACGGTCACACCTTCACCGTCACCAGACCCGACGGCACCGAGGTCACCTGACCGCGCCCGACACGCGCTGCGTGACCGATTGCACGCTGAAGTCGTCACACCCGCGTCGTAGCCTCCCGGTCGGCCTCCTCCCCGACCCCCCGGAGCCCAGGAATGCAGAAGCTCGCGCGCGCCTGTTACCACCACCGCCGATCCGTCCTCGCGGTCTGGGTGGTCCTGCTGATCGGGCTCTCGGTCCTCGCCGCGAACGCCGGCGGCGTCTTCAAGGTCCAGAACGGGCTCCCGGGCTCGGAGAGCCAGCGTGCGTTCGACCTGTTGAAGGAGAAGGGGTTCGGTGAGCGCGCCGGCATCCAGGCGCAGATCGCGTTCACGAGCCCGAACGGCGTGAAGGACCCCGCGGTCCAGCAGGCGATGGAGCAGCTCTTCGCGAACATCGAGCGCGACGTCGACGCCGTCAGCATCGCGAGCCCGTACGCGGCCGAGAACGCACGCCAGATCTCGCGCGACGGGAAGATCGCGTACGCCGAGCTGCAGTTCAAGGACCGCGAGTCCGCCGACTACCAGGACGCCGCCGACCGCATCATCGAGCTCCGCGACCAGGTGAAGGTCGACGGTCTGCGCGTCGAGCTCGGCAACCAGATCTTCTCGAAGCAGGAGTTCGGGAGCGAGGCGGTCGGTCTGATCCTCGCGATGATCATCCTGCTGGTTGCATTCGGGTCCCTGCTCGCGATGGGACTGCCGATCGCGACCGCACTCGTCGGCATCGGGTGCGGCGTCGCGATCGTCCGCTTGGTCGCCAACGGCGTGAACATGCCGGACTTCACCACCCAGGCCGTCCTCATGATCTCGATCGGCGTGGGGATCGACTACGCGCTCTTCATCGTGACGAGATATCGCGAGGTGCTCGACTCCGGGCGCGATCCGGAGTCGGCCGTCGTCGTCGCGCTCGACACCGCGGGTCGGGCCGTGCTCTTCGCCGGCACCACCGTCGTGATCGCGCTGCTCGGCCTGCTCGTCCTCAACACCGAGACCTTCCGGGGCGTCGCGATCGGCACCGCCATCGGCGTGCTCGTCACCATGCTCGGTTCCGTCACGCTGCTCCCGGCCCTCCTCGGCTTCGTCGGTCGCAACATCGACCGGTACGGGCTCCCGCGCCGCAAGCAGCGCGACGGCGGCGACTCCTTCTGGCACCGTTGGGCTGCGTTCATCCAGAAGCGGCGGTGGCCCGCGTTCATCGGGGCGCTCGTGCTCCTGATCGTGATCGCCATCCCGGTGTTCTCGCTCCGGCTCGGGTTCGGCGATGCGGGCAACAAGCCCAAGGGCGACACGAGTCGCGAGGCGTACGACCTCCTCGCGAAGGGCTTCGGCCCCGGGTTCAACGGCCCGCTGCTCCTCGCGGCCGAGACGCCGGGTGGGGCCGACGACCTCGCCGTGCTGAACCGGTTGTCCCAGACCCTCAACCAGACCCCCGGCATCGCGTTCGCCTCACCGCCGCGCCCGAACGCCGCCGGCGACGCCGCGATCATGCAGGTGGTCCCCACCACGTCGCCGCAGGACAAGGCGACCGACGATCTCGTCGACCGCGTGCGCCACGAGATCGTGCCGCAGGCGATCTCGGGCTCCGACGTCACCATCGCCGTCGGCGGGCTCCCGGCGGCAGTCGACGACTTCGCCAACTACACGTTCCGCATGCTCCCGCTGGTGGTCGGACTCGTCCTGCTGCTGTCGTTCATCCTGCTGATGCTGGTGTTCCGCAGCGTGCTGGTCCCGCTCAAGGCCGTGGTGATGAACCTGCTGTCGGTCGGCGCGGCGTACGGCGTGATGGTGGCCGTGTTCCAGTGGGGCTGGGGCATCAGCATCATCGGCGTCGGCAAGGAGGGCCCGATCGAGGCGTGGGCGCCCCTCATGCTCTTCGCCGTCGTGTTCGGGCTCTCGATGGACTACGAGGTGTTCCTGCTGTCGCGCATCAAGGAGGAGTACGACCGGACCGGCGACAACGCGCAGGCGGTCGCCGACGGCCTCGCCGTCACCGCACGCGTCATCACGGCCGCCGCCGCGATCATGGTGTGCGTCTTCGGCGCGTTCGTGCTCGGTCCGGACCGCGCGCTCAAGGTGTTCGGTCTCGGCATGGCCGTCGCGGTGCTCATCGACGCGACGATCGTGCGCCTCGTCCTCGTGCCCGCGACGATGGAGCTGCTCGGCGACCGCAACTGGTGGATCCCGAAGTGGCTGGACCGCATCCTTCCCCGCATCCACATCGAGGGGCACCCGGACCTCGACGCCGAGCTCGCCGAGCTCACCGCACGGGAGACCCCGGCCGCGACGAGCTGACCCCCTCGCGGCTCAGGATGTGAGCTGAGCCGCGACGCCGACGGACCGGAGCCGGAGTCCCGGACCGCTGGTCGACTCGAACCGCCGAACGTCCGGGCGGCTCAGGATGTGACCGTCTCGAAGGGCTCGAGGCCGAGCCGCGCCCGGACCTCGGGCCGTCGCAGTGGCGGGTCGGACTTCGGCGGCTGGCGACGGGCCGGGAGGTCGGCCAGCAGGTGCTCGGTGATGTGCGCGATCCGCAGCGCCGCATCCTCCATCGCCGCGGCGGCGTCACCCTTGGGCTTCGCGACCCCCGACACCTTGCGGACGAACTGCCGTGCCGCCGCCTCGATCTCCTCGCGGGTGGCCGGTGGCTCGAGCCCGCGCAGCTCCGTGATGTTTCTGCACATGGTCGTCGAGCGTAGGACCGCGAGCACGGTGACGCTCGCTGCGCGGCACGCTCCGTGAGATCCGGTCGCCACCCGCCGCAGATCGGGCCGACGCGACATCGAGGGTCCGGGAGCGGCTACAACACGGTGCGAACCACGAGAGGAGCGCCGATGACCGGCGAAGGACTGCCCGGCCCGGAGCCGATCACGGTGGTGACCCCCCGGCCCGAGAAGGGCCGGTACGAGATCACCCTCGACGGCCGGCCGGCGGGATTCACCGAGTACACCGACTACCGGCGCATCCGGACGTTCGTCCACACCGAGATCGACCCGCGGTTCGAGGGCCTCGGACTGGGGTCGGTGCTGATCGCCGACGCGCTGGCCGACGTCCGTGAGCAGGGGATGACGATCGTCCCGCGCTGCCCCTTCGTGCAGGCCTACGTGGACCATCACCCCGAGGTCGCCGACCTCGTCGACCCCAATGCCCGCCGCCGCTACGTGGGCGAGGACAAGAGCTGATCACCGGCGCGTCGACGGTCACGCGACCGTCGGGCGTCGCGGCCACGAAGCGCGCGAGTTGACGACAGGGCCACGCAGTCGCCGTCCTGCTCGAGCACGTCGCCGGTGGCGATCCCGACGCGCCGCGGTGAACCGCGAGCGACTCGACGGTCGTGGCGGCAGCGAGCTCCTCCGCAGTGGCGCCGGCCTCGAGCAGTCGCGACCGGATCCGCGCACGAGTGCGGCGTCGTCCGCGGTCATCCGACGCGGCTCGGGTGCCCCATGGCGAGGGTCGCGCGGCGAGTCGCGTGCCAGGATGCGCGGACCGAACGCGAACGAAGTCGATGCCGGGTACTGGGACGAGCCGCTGGCCCGGTGAGGACGGCGGACCGCGCCGCACGGAGATCCCCCGGTCAGGATCGGGGCTCGGGATCGTCGCCGGTGAGCGGCTCGTGGTCGACGACCCGCGAGGCGATCGTCGCCACGATGGTCGTGCTGCGCGAGCCGGGCGAGGTGTACCTGCTGCGCCACACCGGCGGACCGGATGCGATCTCCTGGGTCGAGCGCATCCATGCCGAGACCCTCGAGGTCATCGAGCGATCGCCCGATCTGCCGGGCGGCAAGACGTGGCCCGGCGGGATCGCGGCGCACGCCAACGGCTCGCTCTACGTCGCCTTCGGCCGGCACGTGCACCGGCTCTCGGCCGACCTGCAGTCGGTGCGCACCGTGGAGCTGCCGCGCGACCGTCCCTACAACAGCTTCGTCATCCTGCCCGACGGCCATCTCGCCCTGAAGGACTTCGGTGGCGCGCTGCCCGCCGGGCATCGAGGCGACCGACGACGAGTCGTGCGAGCTGCTCGCGCTCGAGCCGGAGACGCTCGAGATCGTCGACCGCGTCACCCTGCCCGAGCGGTCGGTGGCGCGGCTGTCGGCCGACGGCGACGACGTCTACGTCGTCGGCGTCGAGCACCTCTTCCGCGTGCGGTGGGACGGCGCCGACGTTCGCGGTCGACGTCGACTTCACGGCCAGGTACCGCACCATCGAGGGCCAGACCCATGGCTGGGACACCGTCATTGCCGGTGGTGCGGCATGGTTCCTCGACGACGGTGAGGGCACCGAGGGATTCGCGGGCTCCTTCCGCGGGGTCAGCCGGTCGCCCGGCCCCGCTGCACCTCGTGCGCGTCGACCTCGCCACCGGCTCCGTGACGCTCACCGAGGTGTGCGGCCTGCCCAACGGGATCGTCGCCAACCCGCCCGCGATCGACGCGACGCGTGGGATCGCGGTCGGCTACGACAGCGCGAACGGCGTGCTCGCGGCGTTCGCGATCGACACCGACGGCACGCTGACCCCGCGCTGGCGGCGCGAGCAGTACCACGCCTGCCATCCGATCCTCTACCCCGACACGGGCGAGCTGGTGACCGCCGACCACGACGGCGACCGGTTCATGGACCAGCTCGTGGTGCTCGACATCGAGACCGGCGAGGAGAAGGCACGCGTCGACACCGGCAGCCCGCTCCAGTCGCCGGTGTTCATGGCCCCCGGCTTCGGTCGCGACCTCTACTACGTGGCCTTCCCGTGCGTGAGCCACGTCACCGTCGCGTCGGACTGACCGACGCCGGCCGGTCGCCGGAGAACGCCTGGAGCCGAAATCGCGTAGTGACTACGCGAGCCATCGAACGCCTCGATCCGTACGGTCGTCCGAGGCCCCGGCGTCAGGGGGCCGGGCGACGCCAGGGGAGGCAGCGGGATGCGACCACGACTCGGGGTCGGACGTCGAGTCCCGACCGTCCGCCACCTCCTCGGCGTGGTCGCGGTCGTCGGGCTCTCGGTGCTGACCAGCGGCTGCACGCTCTGGGGGTGGGGCGTCAACACCCACGGCCAGGTCGGCATCGGCACGACCACCCAGCAGATCTCCCCCGCGCAGGTCGGAGCCACCACGTGGAAGGTGCTGAGCGCGGGTGGGACCCACACGTGCGGGATCCGCACCGACACCACCCTCTGGTGCTGGGGCAACAACGACTTCGGAGGGGTCGGCAACGGTGGCACCGTCACCCAGGTCGCGCCGGTCGTCGTCAGCGGGACGAGCACGACGTGGAAAGCGGTCGCGGCGAGCGACGGCGGCCACACGTGCGCCATCCGCACCGACGACACCCTCTGGTGCTGGGGCCGCAACGACGTCGGCCAGATCGGCGACGGCACCAACACCATGCGGACCAGCCCGGTCCGGGTCGGCACCGCCACCTGGAAGTCGGTGGTCACCGGTTACGACCACACCTGCGGGATCCGCAGCGACGACACGCTCTGGTGCTGGGGGAGGAACACCGACGGCGAGGTCGGTGACGGCACCACCACCAACCGCACCACCCCCGTCCGGGTCGGCACCGCGACGTGGAAGACCGTCGCCGGCGGCAGCTACCACACCTGCGGGACCCGAACCAACGACACGCTCTGGTGCTGGGGCGGCAACACCAGCGGGCGCTGTCGGCGACGGCACCACCACCGCCCGGACCAGCCCCGTCCAGGTCGGCACCGCCACCTGGAAGACCGTCACCGTCGGCGGGTTCCAGAGCTGCGGGATCCGCAGCGACGACACCCTCTGGTGCTGGGGTGGCAACAGTGACGGGCAGGTCGGCGACGGCACCACCACCAACCGCACCCGCCCCGTCCAGGTCGGCACCGCCACCTGGAAGACGATCAGCGCCGGGCGCTTCCACACCTGCGGGACCCGGAGCAACGACACCCTCTGGTGCTGGGGCTACAACCAGTTCGCCCAGGTCGGCGACGGCACCACCACCAGCCGCACCAGCCCGGTCCAGATCGGCATCGGCACCTTTCAGACCGTCAGCAGCGGCGGCCAGCACACCTGCGCCATCGACACGAACACCACCCGCTGGTGCTGGGGCAGCAACACCTCCGGGCAGCTCGGCGACGGCAGCACGATCGGCCAGACCCGGCCCGAGCAGGTCGACGGGCGCCACCCGACGTGGAAGCAGGCCAGCGCCGGCGGTGTGCACAGCTGCGCGATCGCCCAGGCCGACAGCACGCTCTGGTGCTGGGGCTACAACGCGAGCGGACAGATCGGCGACGGCAGCACCGCCGACCGGACCAGCCCCGTGCAGATCGGCACCGCCACCTGGAAGACCGTCTCCACCGGCTACGCCCACACGTGCGGGATCCGCAGCAACGACACCCTCTGGTGCTGGGGCAACGACGTGTTCGGGCAGGTCGGGGACGGCGGCGGCACCAGCCGGACCAGCCCCGTGCAGGTCGGCACCGCCACCTGGAAGACCGTCTCCGCCGGCTACGCCCACACGTGCGGGATCCAGAGCAACGACACCCTCTGGTGCTGGGGCGCGAGCGGGCGGGGCCAGCGCGGCGACGGCACCACCACCTTCTTCGGCACCGGCCCCGTCGCCATCGGCACCGCCGCCTGGAAGACCGTCACCGCCGGCCTGCTCCACACGTGCGGGATCCAGAGCAACGACACCCTCTGGTGCTGGGGCGCCGACGACACCGGCCAGCTCGGTGACGGCGCCACCACCGACCGGACCACTCCGTTCCACGTCGGGACCGCCACGTGGAAGACCGTCACCGCCGGTGGGAGCCACACGTGCGGGATCCAGAGCAACAACGCCCTCTGGTGCTGGGGCAACAACTTCCACGGCCAGCTCGGTGACACCACCACCGCGACCCGGACGAGCCCGGTGCCGATCGGCACCGCCGCGTGGAAGACCGTCACGGCCGGCGCGAGCCACACGTGCGGCATCCGCACCAACGGCACCCTCTGGTGCTGGGGTCGGGACGACGCCGGCCAGGTCGGCGACGGCACGTTCGGCGTCGACCGGTCCAGCCCGGTGCCGATCGGCGCCCTGACCACCTGGGACTCGGTCGACGCCGGCGACGACCACACGCTCGCGCTGCTGACCTGATGGAGAGATCACACCGGCATCGGTCGGCGCATCGCGGCGCCAGCGCGACCGGTCAGAGGTCCGCGGCCTGGCCGCGGACCCGGGAGGAGGGACCAGATGAACGGACGAGGACTTCGCGGACACGCGAGCACGGCCGGAGGGCATCGCCCCGCCGGTCGGTCCCTGCGCCGGTCCTGGCTCCCGCACCTGCGCGTCGTGGTCGCGGTCGCCGGGCTCGCGGTGCTGACCAGCGGGTGCAGCCTGTGGGCTTGGGGCGCCAACACCAACGGCCAGCTCGGGATCGACACGGCGGCGCCGACAGGAACGCCCCGACGCAGGTCGGCGGGATCACGTGGAAGATGCTGAGCGCCGGTGGGACCCACTCGTGCGGGATCCGCAGCAACGACACCCTGCAGTGCTGGGGCGACAACGCCTACGGGGAGCTCGGCGACGGCAGCACGACTCCGTGGCTCGGTCCTATCGAGGTCCGCCCGTCCTGGACCTGGAAGTCCGTAGCGGCCGGCGACGGCGGCCACACCTGCGCGATCCGCAGCAACGACACCCTCTGGTGCTGGGGCCGCAACGACGTGGGCCAGATCGGTGGCGGCACCAGCGGCACCAGTCAGTTCAGCCCCGTCCAGATCGGCACCGCCACCTGGAAGACCGTCGCCACCGGCTTCGACCACACGTGCGGGATCCGCAGCAACGACACGCTCTGGTGCTGGGGGAGGAACACCGACGGCGAGGTCGGCGACGGCACCACCACGAACCGGGCCAGCCCCACCCAGGTCGGCACCGCCGCCTGGAAGACCGTCACCGGCCGGCAGCTACCACACGTGCGGGATCCGCAGCAACGACACCCTCTGGTGCTGGGGCGGCAACTCGATCGGCCAGATCGGCGACGGCACCAGCGGCACCAACCGCACCAGCCCCGACCCAGGTCGGCACCGCCACCTGGAAGACCGTCACCGCCGGTGGTCTGCACACCTGCGGGATCCGCAGCAACGACACCCTCTGGTGCTGGGGCAACAACACCGACGGCGAGGTCGGCGACGGCACCACCGCCACCAGCCGGACCAGCCCGGTCCAGGTCGGCACCGCCACCTGGAAGACGATCAGCGGCGGCCGCTTCCACACCTGCGGCACTCGGAGCAACGACACCCTCTGGTGCTGGGGGTACAACGCCTACGGCCAGATCGGCGACGGCACCAGCGGCACCAACCGCAGCAGCCCCACCCAGGTCGGCACCGCCACCTGGAAGACCGTCACCGCCGGCGGTCCGCACACCTGCGCCATCGCGCAGTCCGACAGCCACCCGCTGGTGCTGGGGCGCCAACACCGCCGGCCAGCTCGGCGACGGCACCACGACCGGCCGGACCCGGCCGGTGCAGATCGACGGCCAGCTCGCCAGCTGGAAGCAGGCGAGCGCCGGCGGCAGCCACACGTGCGGCATCGCGCAGTCCGACGGCACCCTCTGGTGCTGGGGCAGCAACGGCTCGGGCCAGGTCGGTGACGGCACCACGGCGGACCGCACCAGCCCGGTCCAGATCGGCACCGCCACCTGGAAGACCGTCACCGCCGGCGGCTACCACACGTGCGGGATCCGCAGCAACGACACGCTCTGGTGCTGGGGTCACAACGTCGACGGCCAGGTCGGTGACGGCACCACGGCGGACCGGACCAGCCCGACCCAGGTCGGCACCGCCACCTGGAAGACCGTCGCCGCCGGGCACGACCACAGCTGCGGGATCCGCAGCAACGACACGCTCTGGTGCTGGGGCCGCAACGCTTCGGGTCAGGTCGGTGACGGCACCACCACCGCCGGACCAGCCCGACCCCGATCGGCACCGCCACCTGGAAGACCGCCACCACCGGCGGCTCCCACACGTGCGGGATCCGCAGCAACGACACGCTCTGGTGCTGGGGCTACAACGTCGACGGCGAGGTCGGCGACGGCACCACCACGCGCCGGACCAGCCCGACCCCGATCGGCACCGCCACCTGGAAGAGCGTCGCCGCCGGTGGCTCCCACACGTGCGGGATCCGCAGCAACGGCACCCTCTGGTGCTGGGGCTACAACGTCGACGGGCGAGGTCGGCGACGGCACCACCACGTCCCGGACCAGCCCGACCCCGATCGGCACCGCCACCTGGAGGACCGTCACCGCCGGCGGCTACCACACGTGCGGGATCCAGAGCAACGGCACCCTCTGGTGCTGGGGCGGCAACTCCGACGGCCAGCTCGGCGACGGCACCACCACGCGCCGGACCAGCCCGACGCCGATCGGTGCCCTGACCACGTGGAATGCGGTCGACGCCGGTGAGCTCCACACGTTCGCGGCGTTGCAGTGAAGTGACAGGGACGGCGCGCGTGTAGGTCGACGACGACTTGGTTCGGCGCCCGACACGGAGCCGCATCAGGCGCCCCGGACTGACCACGGTTCGGCGACGCCCGCTACCTTCACCGCGGCCGTTCCCACCCCAAGGAGTCCCCCCATGCCCCGCCTCGACCTCAACGGAGCCTCGGCCGTCGTCACCGGCGGTGCGTCCGGGATCGGCGAGGCGTGCGCCCGCCAGCTCGCCGACCTCGGCGTGCGCGTGGTGATCGCCGACCTCAACGAGGACAAGGGGACCGCCGTCGCCAAGGAGCTCGGCGGTCTCTTCGCGAAGTGCAACGTGGCGAGCGAGGAGGACGGTCAGGCCGCGGTCGACGCGGCGTCGGAGATGGGACCGCTGCGCGTGTGCGTGAACAGCGCGGGCCTCGGCAACGCGAACCGCACGGTCGACCGCAACAACAACCCGTTCCCGCTCGACCAGTTCGAGTTCGTGATCAAGGTCAACCTGATCGGCACGTTCAACATGATGCGGCTGTGCGCGGCGGCGATGGCGAAGACCGATCCGATCACCGACGACGGTCAGCGCGGCGCGATCGTGAACATGGCGTCGGTCGCGGCGTTCGACGGGCAGATCGGTCAGGCCGCGTACTCGGCGTCGAAGGGCGGCGTCGTCGGCCTCACCCTGCCGGTCGCACGCGACCTCAGCGCCGTCGGCATCCGCGTGAACACCGTCGCGCCCGGGCCTCATCGACACGCCGATCTACGGCGAGGGCGACGCGTCCGAGGCGTTCAAGAACCACCTCGGCCAGTCGGTGCTGTTCCCGAAGCGGCTCGGCTCGGCCGAGGAGCTCGCGTTCATGGTCACCGACCTGATCACCAACCCGTACATGAACGGCGAGGTGGTGCGGGTCGACGGCGGCATCCGGATGCCCCCGAAGTAGGCGCCGCCCGCGAACCGACGCGCAGAATCGACGATTCTCCGGCTCTTCTGCGTGCCAGTTCCGGTCAGCGACTCGCGATGACGAGGCAGTCGATCGCGTCGCGCGGTCCGTCGTCCGTGTCGACCGAACGGGTGATGCGCTCGGCGCGGTCGACGGTGAGGTCGGCCACCCCGGCGGAGGACAGATCGGCGACGACCAGCTCCGGCGTCGGCATGACGGAGGGATCCTGCGGGCCACCGATCCCCTCGGTGATGTTGGTGAGGTCGTGCGCGACCATCACGAATCGTCCACCCGGCGCCAACGCCCGGGCGGCATGGTGCAGCATCGCCTCGCGTTCGGGCGGCGGGAGCTGTACGTAGAAGATGATCACGAGGTCGAAGCGCCGGCGGGAGCTCGACCTCGGTGACGTCGGCGACGAGCCAGTCGACGGCCACGCCGCTGTCGGCCGCGAGCCGCTTCCCCTTGTCGATGCCGACCCTCGAGAAGTCGACACCGGTGACGCTCCAGCCCCGCTGCGCGAGCCACACCGCGTTGCGGCCCTCGCCACACGCGAGGTCGAGCGCGCGGCCCGCCGGGAGATCGGTGACGAGGTCCGGCAGGAACCGGTTGGGGGCGACGTGCCAGACGTAGTCGGTCGCGGTCGTAGCGGCGGTCCCACTCCTGCGGCGTCCACCTCGTCGCCGTCCCGGGCGGTTCCGGTGCTCGGCCCGCCATTGCGACGGAGCGATCCCCCGGGCTCGCGCTTGAAGGCACGACTGAACGCCTCCTCCGAGTCGTACCCGACCCGTCGCGGGACACGAGAACACGTCACATCGCTGGTCGCGAGCAGCTCCTCGGCGAGGTGCATCCGCCATTCGGCGAGATAGCGGATCGGCGAGCGGCCCAACCGGTCACGGAACCGCTCGTCGAGGACCGAGCGCGACACCGCTGCCTCGGCCGCGATCTCGTCCACGGTCCAGCGGCGCCCGGGGTCGGCGTGGAGCGCGGCGAGGGCCGGGCGCGAGCACGGGGTCACGCAGCGCCGCGAGCCAGCCGTGGTCGGCGCCCGGCGCAGTGGCGAGGTGCTGCTTGAGCACCTCGATCACCACCAGCTCGGGCAGGCGGGTGGCGACCACGCCCAGCGCGTCGCGTCGACCGGCGGCCGACCCCCTGCATCGCGTACTCCACGCTCGCCTCCACCCACCGGCGGGCGCCGGGCCGGGAGCCGGACCACGAACACCGGGGGGAACACCCGCATGACGGGATCGAACAGCGGGTCGTCCGAGACCAGGTAGCCGCACACGAACTCCGTCGGCGCGCCCCCGCCGCCGTGCTCGATCAGTGGGCACGTCGTCCCATGGCGGCGGGCCGACGACAGGGCGAGCGGTGAACGCCACCGTCTCGGTCGCCGACTCCCCCGTGATGGTGTGCTCGTCGCCGTACGGGACCGACGACGATCTCGCCCGGCTCGGCGGTCAGCCCTCCCCGTCGGGCCGCACGACCCAGCCCGGCCGCCGACGATGATGTGGAACTCGAGCAGACGGTCGGCGCCGGGGTGGAGCGCCTCGGCCATCACGTTCGGCGCGGCACCGATCGCGAACGGCTCCGAAGCTCGGCCCGGAAGAAGATCGCGCCCGCCGAGCCGGAGCTGCTCGAGCGCGCCCGCGAGCATCGGCGCGCCCGGCGGCGCCGCCGTCGGGACTCTCCGCCGAGGGTCCCGGTGTTCGCGGTCACCCGCGCCGGTGCCTCGGTCATTGCCACACTCCTGCTCCCACGGATACTCGACGAGACGCTACGTCACCCTGCGTCCGGCAGCTGGGGAGATCCCGGCCGCCGCCGCGAACCCGACCCGACCGAGGAGCAGATCCACCATGACCACCTTCCCGCCCATCACCCACGTCGCACTGACGGTCCGCGACCTCGCCACCAGCATCCCCTGGTACGAGGCGCTGCTCGGTGCCGAGCCCGTGCTCGACGAGGACACCGACCCGAACATGCACCACACCGTGTACCTGCTGTCCGGCGGCATGTTGCTCGGGCTGCACCAGCACGACACCCCGGCGCCGGCCGACGCCTTCAGCGAGTACCGCGTCGGTCTCGACCACGTGGCCTTCGGCTGCGCCGGCCGGGCCGAGCTCGAGAAGTGGGCCTCTCGTCTCGACGAGCTCGGCATCGAGCACGGCGGCATCAAGGACGCGCACTACGGCTCCGGCGTGAGCTTCCGCGACCCCGACGGCATCGCGCTCGAGTTCTTCGCACCGCCGGCGTAGTCCGCGCACCTGCTCGTCGGAACGGCCCGGACCGCATCGGTCCGGGCCGTTCCGCGTGTTCAGACTCGGACGGGCGGACGGCCCTCGCCCGGCGGTCCGGCGAAGGCCTGCGCGATGCCCATCCACTCCGCGGCCACCGGGCCCACGACCGCGAGATCGGTGTCGGCGAGGTTGCGGCGCTGGGTGACGACGAGCGCGAAGTCGAGCGCAGGCCCGGCGACTCGGTCCACTGCGTCCGGGTCGCCGAACGACCAGGTCGTGCCGTCAGGAGCCGTCAGCTCGACCGCGACCGCGACGTCGGGCGCCTCCAGCCCACGGTTCACGAACGAGAAGCCGATCGTGCGGAACCCGAGGTAGGCCACGTGCTCGAGGGCCGGCGTGACCGGATGCTCGGCACCGAGCGCGTCGGCCACGTCCTGACCATGGGCCCAGGTCTCCATGATCCGCGCGGTCAACGACGATCCGAGGCTCATCGGTGGCCCGTACCACGGCACGCGCGTCGAAGGGTCGAGGGCGAGGAACGTCGCGACCATCTCGGCGCGCGCCGCGAGGAACCAGTCGAGCACCGCGGCCGGCTCCAGGTCGCGTCGAGCGCGCCGCGATGCGCTCGGTGATGCCGTCGGGATCGGCGAGCGCCGCCTCGAGCTCACGCTGGAAGGCGTCCGCGTCGCGCGCCGCGAGCGCGGCCTGCTCGTCGAAGTACGCGAGGTGTGCGATCTGCTCCTGGATCCGCCAGCCCGGCGCGGGCGTGGGCGTCGCCCATCCTGCGAGGTCGAGGGGCTCGATCAGCGCGAGCAGCACGTGCGTCTCCTCGCCGAGATCGTCGGCGAGCGCATCCAGGTCCACGGGCATGGCGGGCACGGTACCGCTCACGTCAACGCCGTCCTACGGTGCCCGGCGTGCCCCACCTCGTGCTGGTCAACGGGCCCCCGGCCAGTGGCAAGTCGACCATCGCCGCCGCGCTCGTCGCGGTCCGTCCACTGGCGCTGAACCTCGACATCGACGTCGTCCGGGGACTCCTCGGCGATTGGCTCGACCATGCCGGCGACGCGGGACGCGCCGCGCGCGATCTCGCGCTCGCCATGGCGGGCACCCACGTGTCGGCGGGTCACGACGTCGTCGTGCCGCAGTTCGTCGCCCGCCCCGAGCTCGCGGACGCGCTCGAACGCGTCGCGTCCGAGCACGGTGCGCACTTCGTCGAGATCGCGCTCGTCGTGAACCGTGCGGAGGGGCTCGAACGCTTCGACGCGCGCATCTCGCATCCGGACGCCCGCGCGTTGGCCGACCGGATCGGGCCCGGCGCCATCGGCGACATGTACGACGCCTACGACCGCTTTCTCGCGACCCGACCCACCGCGCACCGCGTGACGGTCGTGGCGGGCGACGTGACCGCCGCCGTCCGCGCCGTCGAGCACGTGCTCGCGACCCGAGGTTGACCACGCCCGAGGTTGACCCGGAAGCGGAACGCCGTGTCCTCACCCGGGCGGCGTGAACCCGCCGCGCAGGCCGCCGCGCGGGCGGAGGGCGAAATCGGCGGACTCCTCGATCACGCCCACGGTCACGACATCTCCGCGCCGGGCCAACGCAGGCGCGAGGGCACGGAGCTCGGCGAGCGCGAGATGCTGCCCGATGCAACCGCGCGGGCCCAGCCCGAACGGGATCAGCTGACGGGCGTGACCACCGCCGTCGGCCGCATGCCGCGACGGGTCGAAACGGTCCGGATCCGGCCAGACGGCCGGGTCCCGGTGCATGCCCCGGATGTAGGCCGTCACGACGCCGGGACGGCGGACACGGACCGAGCGGTCGCCCGTGTGCAGCTCGGTTCCTCCCGCCGTCGGCGTACGGATCAGACCCCAGGCCGGCGGGTGCAGGCGCAGGCTCTCGGTCACGAAGTCATCCGCCGCCTCCGGTCGTCTGCGCAGCGTGGCCCAGCACTCCGGCTCGCCGGCCGCGTGCACGAGCACCCACGACAGCGCGGCCGCGGTGGTCTCGTTGCCCGCGAGCAGGAGCCCGAGGACCTGACTCCGCAACGCGCGACGCGGAATGGCGCGTCCGCGGACGCGAACGGCACGGAGCGCACCCAGCACGGTCGTCGCGTCCTCGTTCCGCCGCTCGGCACGATCGATGACAGCGTCCACGTACCGCTCCAGCGCGGCGCGGTGCGCGCACACCCGTCGGTACTCGGCGCCGGCAGCCAGCGGCATGCCGGCCGAGAGCATCCCGAGCCGATGACCGATCCAGGCGACGACGTGACGCTGGTGATCCGCGAGCTCCTGCGCTCGTTCGGTGTCCAACCGGTCACCGAGGAACACCCACGCTGCGATGACGAGCGCGATGCGACCCATCACGAGCTCGAGATCCAGCTCGGGTCCCACCGGGATCGCCGCGACCTCGTCGGCGACGATCTCGTCGAGACGAGCCAACGGCGCGGCGAGCGCGCGAGCTCGGAACGCCGGCGCGACGAGCGGCTGGACGTGCGACCACGCCCGATCCGACTGCGTGAAGAGGTTCTCGCCCACGCCGAGCCGTACCGGGAACCGCATGGCCGGTGGCCGCGTCCACGCGGCACCGTCGGTCACGAGCAGCCGCCGGGCGATCTCGACGTCGCTGACCACGACGACGGTCGACGGTCCGAAGCGCAGGCGCGCGACCGCCCCGGCCGCGGCCGCCTCGTCGAGGTACCGGAGCCGATCCTCACTGAACCGACGGAGCGAGCGACGCAGCGAGCGATCGATCCGGATCACGGGCACGTCGTCCATTGCCGGCCCTCCCGTCAAAGCAAGTGCTTTCTTTGTAGCCTGGGCCCGTGGCCGCCGCAACCCGCGATCGCATCGTCGCCGCGGCGACGCGTCTCTTCGCCACCCAGGGCATCAAGGCCACGACGGTCGCCCAGATCGAGGAGGCCGTCGGTCTGCGCCGCGGCTCGGGCGGGGTCCACCGCTACTTCGCGACCAAGGACGACCTCGTCCGGGGCGTGCTCGAGGCCCAACTCGCACACGGTGCGCAGGTCCAGGCCGAGGCCGGGGCGTGGTCACGCCCGGCGCCCGATCAGGTCCCGGACTTCCTCGAACGACTCGGCCGCTTCGTGCTCGCCAACGCCGACGAGCACCGCGACGTCGCGCTCATCATGTTGCGCGAGGCGCACAACCTGCCGCCGGGTGTGCTCGAGGCGCAGGAGGCGAGCAACCTCGAGCTCGCGTACGCCACCACCGCCGCGGCGATCCGGGCGAGCCAGGACGCGAGCGGAGCCGGCGACCTCGACGCCGACGCGCTCGCATTCCTGTTCGTCGGACCGCTCGTGTACCACCGGCTCATCGAATGGGCGACCGGGCAGACGGTCCTCGGCCTCGACGACGACCGTGTGCTGCGCGCGTGGGTCGACGTGTTCGTGCCCGTCTTCACGCGCCTCGCCGCCTCGAACTCTCCGCACGACGACTCGTCGCCGACCTCAGCCGGGGAGGCGCCGGGCGGCTGACACCGGCGGTACGGTCGCGCCATGGAGTTCACCGAGAGCCCCGAGCAGGAGATGCTGCGGGCCGCCGTCCGTGACGTCGGCGAGAAGTTCGGGCACGACTACTACGCCGCGCAGTCCCGCACCGACGGCCGCACCCAGGAGCTCTGGGACGCGGTCGCCGAGCTCGGCTTCCTCGGCGTGCACCTACCCGAAGAGCTCGGTGGCGGCGGGGCCGGCATGTCGGAGCTGGCCATCGTGTGCGAGGAGCTCGCCGCAGTGGGCTGCCCGCTCCTCCTCGTCCTCGTCTCCCCCGCCATCTGCGCGGAGCTCATCAAGCACTTCGGCACCGTCGCGCAGCGGGAGCGATGGCTCCGCCCGATGGTGACCGGCACGAAGATGGTGTTCGCGATCACCGAGCCCGACGCGGGCTCGAACAGCCACAACATCGCGACGACCGCCACGCGCGACGGCGACGTCTACCGCCTCAACGGGGCGAAGACCTACATCTCCGGTGTCGACGAAGCCGCCCAGATGGTGGTGGTGACGCGCACCGGCACCGACCCGGAGACCGGACGCGGGAAGCTCTCGCTGTTCATCGTCGACACCGACGCCCCGGGCCTGGAGCGCACGCAGATCGACATGGAGATCCGCGCGCCGGAGAAGCAGTACACGCTGTTCTTCGACGACGTCGAGGTGCCGGCCGACCGCCTCCTCGGCGACGAGCACGAGGGCCTGCGCCAGGTGTTCGTCGGGCTGAACCCCGAGCGCATCATGAGCGCGTCGATCTGCACCGGCATCGGCCGGTACGCGCTCGACCGAGCCGCCGCGTACGCCAACGACCGCGAGGTGTGGGGCACGCCGATCGGACGCCACCAGGGCATCGCGCATCCGCTCGCCGTCGCCAAGATCGAGGTGGAGCTCGCGCGGCTCATGACCGCCAAGGCCGCGTGGATGCACGACCACGCCGACGACCGCGTCGCCGCGGGCGAGGCCGCGAACATGGCCAAGTACTCGGCCGCCGAGGCGGGCCTGCACGCACTCGACGCCGCGATCCAGACCCACGGTGGCAACGGGCTCGCGAGCGAGTACGGCCTCGCCGACCTCTGGGGCATGGTGCGCCTGCTGCGGATCGCGCCGGTGAGTCGCGAGATGGTCCTCAACTTCGTGGCCCAGCAGTCACTCGGCCTGCCGAAGTCCTACTGAGCCTCCGATCGGAGTCGCCATGTCGTCGACGCCCACACCCGTCGTTCCCCCTGCGCTCGAGGCGCTGACCCGCGACGAGCTCGCCGTCCTGCTGCGTGAGTGGCTGCTCCACGGCCACCTGCAGGACCGCGTCGCGGTCCCGCTCCTCTACGAGCGCGGCGTCGACCGCAAGGAGGCCGAGCAGGTCGCGATCGACGAGTGGATGGCGGCCAGCCCGATCTACTCGCTGCGCACGCAGGAGCTGCTCTCGTTCCGCGAGCCGACGGTGGCCACGATCCTGAAGAACATCCAGATCGACATCGGCGCGCCGCCCCAGTACATGGACTTCCGAGTACGGGTGGACGACGACGAGCACGGCGAGTTCTGGCTCGACCACTGCGGCGCGCTCATGGACGTCGAGCCGATGGGCGACGAGTGGGTGCACGGCATGTGCCACACCATCGAGGACCCCACGTTCGACGCGACGGCGCTGGCCACGAGCCCACACGCGCTGGTCCGGCCCGTCCACCGCCCACCCCGCCGACCGGCCGACCGGCACCCCCACTGCCACTGGACGGTCTCGATCGATCCGGCGCACCCGACGCCCGAGCCCCACCCGAACCAGGCGATCCTCGAGACCTCGCTCGCGGCGTCGGCGCCCGTGGTCCCACCGGTCACGCCCGACGGCTCCGAGGGCCGGCGCGACTACTCCGGCCCGCTCGACGCCGACCTGCGCTTCGAGGACTTCTCCCGCGAGGTGCTGCTCGCGATCCTGCCGGAGGTCGCGCGCCAGAGCCACCTGCTGTTCCGTGGCCACCTGATGTCGGTCGCGCAGCGCGTGGGCCCCGAGGCCGCGTCCGAGAACGGCCCGCGCGTGCTCACCGGCGTGACGCCGGTGACGGCCGGGCCGCATCGCGGCCGCGCTCGGGATCACCGGCACCGATGCCGCGTCGCTGGCACGGGTGCTCGCCCTGCACCCGACGTTCCAACCGCCGGAGTACGTGGACGCACGCGTCGAGGTGGTGGACGACCGCACCGTCCGGCTCGCGTTCGGACCGTCCGACGTGTTCGAGGAGGGTGACGACCACACGTGGCTCGCCGGGCTCGGCGGCGCGGGCGACCGCGCGATCGACGCGCTGGCCCGCGTCCTCGACCCGCGCGGCTCGGCCCGCGCGCTGGCGCCGCGTGATGACGAGCGCTTCGCCTACGAGCTGAGCGTCGACCCCGACGCCGAGGCCCGCCTCGAGGAGCCCGAGACCGCGCTCGCCCGCTTCAGCACCGCGGCCAACTTCGTCTTCCGTCACACCCCGAGGCGCCCGGACGCCCGACCGAACGACTGAAAGACCGGTCCGGGACTCCTGGCTCCGAGATGCAGTGAGGCGCCTCGGCCGTCACACCCCGAGGCGCCCGGACGCCCGACCGAACGACTGAAGGACCGGTCCGGGACTCCTGGCTCCGAGATGCGGTGAGGCGCCTCGGCCGTCACACCCCGAGACGCCCGGACGCCCGACCGAACGACTCAAGGACCGGTCCGGGACTACTCCGCGTTGACCGCGTCGAGCTGGAGCGGTGCGTCGACCACGAGCCGGAAGCGTCCGCGACCCGTCTTCTCGATGCGGATCGGAGCGTCGCGCTCGTCGAGGCGGCGCTTGAGCAGGATCAACCGGCTCTCGAGGTTGTCGCGGAACTCGGGCAGGTCGAGCGACGGGTCGAGCCGCACCTCCCGGTTGGTGAACTCCTCACGACCCTCGGACACGTACTGGTTGACGAGCGACCACAGGATCCGACCGGCGACGCCCTTGATGAGGTAGTCGGTGCCGAGGAACACGCTGCCGTCGACGGCGAAGAACCGCACCTGCGCGGTGGGCACTCCGCCGCGCTCCTGGCGCGACGGCGAGGTCGGAGCCGCTCCGGTCGCGACCTCGGTGCGTTCGCGCACGAGGTCGATCTCGATGGCGCTCGCGAGCATTCCGGCCACCACGGCCAGGACGGCTTCGTCGTCGGTGTCGAAGGCGAGCTTCCGCTCGGACTCCACCATCAGCACGCCCACGAGTCGGCCCATTGCCATGGCGGGCACGGCGAGCTGGGTCTCGGCCCGCTCGAGGCCCGGCATCGGGATCTCCACCCCCGGGCCCACGTGCCCGTCCGCTTCGAAGCTGTGGCGCACCGCTCGTGCGTACTTGCGGACCTGGGTCATGTTGGCGACGCGCACGGCCCGGCACTGATCGGCGACGACGCCGATGGTTCCCTCGCCCACCGCCACCTCCGAGCCGACGCCCTCGGACGCGTAGCCGTGACTCGCGATCGTGTAGAGCCGGGAACCGGTCTCGTCGACGAGCACGAGGATCGAGTGCTCGAAGCCCAACAGCTCGGCGAGTCCCCGCAGCGCCGTCGCCACCAGCGTGTCGAGATCCGGCGCCCGACCCAACCGCATGCTGAGCTCGGCGATCTCCGCCGGTCCGCCCACCGCCGTCCCGTGCGCCGGCGGTGCGTCCTCGTCGACGACACCCGCCCGCAGCTGCTCGATGCGCACGACGCGGTACACGTCGGCGGCCCGCAGCCGGAACACGTCCTGCATGCCCTGCAGCGCGGCCACGGTGTCGACGTCCCGCCGGAGCGCCTCGAACGCGGGTCCGTGCCGGTCCGTTCGCTCGTACTGGAGCGCCACCCGGTACTGCCCGTAGTCACGCGGGTCGATCAGGAGCAGCGATGCGCGCGGGTTCTCCATGACGTTGCGTGCCGTCTTGGAGAAGAACTGGTTCGACAAGGCGATCCGTTCGCTGTCGACGATGTGCGCGCAGGAGAGGTAGGTGACGTTCGGCAGACCGCGGGCGTCGGCGGTCGCCAGCACGGGAGGGACGACGCCCTCACAGCACGGTCGCAGATCCTCGAGCTCGAGCTCGGATGCCTCGGTGCTCACGGCTCGACCGGAAGGCTCGCTCCGGCGTGCGGGCCGGGCGTCTGGTCGTACAGCTCCTCGACCTCCAAGGTGCAAGCCACGAAGTGCTCGGGCACCATGGTGTCGATCAGATTGCGCGGCGTGTGATCCGTCTCGTTCACGTCCCTGACGAACATCTCGGTCGCGCGCTCTCGCGTGGCGATGTCGAGCGCATCGAGCGGGTCGACCGACCGGACGCGTCCCTTCACCTGTGTCGACATCAGGGTCCGGACGCAGGCGCCGGTGATCGCCAGCGGGATCCCTTCGGTGAGCAGCGGGACGACGCCGGCGTCCTCCGCATCGAGGTAGACGCGGAGCGCGGCGCCGTCCTCCACGACCATGGCGCCCCAGGCGCGGGTCGCCAACGGTGCGCCGTCGGCGTCGGCGGCCCCGACGATGAGCGCGCTCCCGCCCTCGAGGTACTGAGCGGCGTCCGGTCCGATCCTCACGATCATCCTCGAATAGTGACTACTTAGCGTTCCGATACGGGGCTTTCACGAGCGGGGCCGCACGCTATCCCGCATCCTGACGAGGTCCCCCGGCACGGGGCCGGGAACGAGGAAGGGAAGCCACCATGGCCGTCATCGACACCGTCACTCCCAGCACCTACGAGCTCGTCGCCGTCGACACGTACCGCGACATCCACAAGGGCATCCGGGCCGACCTGTTCGACCTGACCGGCAGCGCCGGCCGCATCGACCCGTCGTGCCCCGCCGACGTCGCCGACCTCGCCCGTCACGTCGACCAGACCGTCGACTTCCTCGTCGTCCACGCCGGCCACGAGGACACCCACCTGGTCCCCGTGATGTCGGAGCTGCTGCCGGACCTGAACGCCACCATCCAGCGCGACCACGCCGAGCTCGAAGGCCGTCTGGTCGACCTGCAGGGCTGGGCGCGGACCGCCGTCTCGGCGCCGGAGGGTGAGACCCGGGGCGAGGTGCAGCGCCTCTACATCGAGCTCGCGTCGTTCACCTCGGCGTACCTCGCCCACCAGGACCTCGAGGAGCGCGTCGTGGCGCCCGAGCTGCACCGGGTGATCGGCGCCGATGGTGTGCTCGCCATCCACCAGTCGATCCTCGCCAGCATCCCACCGGACCAGATGGCGGCGTCGCTCGCCCTCATGCTCCCGGCGATGAACAACGACGACCGCACCGAGATGCTCGGCGGCATGCAGGCGGAGGCGCCGCCCGAGGTGTTCGCCGGCGTGTGGAGCCTGGCGGGATCCGTGCTCGATCCCCGCGACGTCGCGGTGCTCGGCCGGCGACTGGGCGTCTGATGCCCCAGCCCGTCCGGCCCTGAACCATCCGTCGAACTGGTGCGCAGAACTCGCCCTTCGGGGCACGTTCTGCGCACCAGTTCGTGATGTCGGCGCCCTAGGAGAAGCCGGGGAGGTACTCGGCCTCGGCGTCGAAGAGCTCGAGCACCATCGCCCGGATCTGGGCCGGGTTGCACACCGCGGCCGTCAAGGGGTCGAGGGTGACCGCCAGGATCGCGGCCTCCTTGCATCGCTCGACGGCCGCCTGCGCGCCCAGGTCGTACACCGCCATGTTCGCGGCGCAGATCGCGGCCATGTGCGACGGCAGGCGTCCGTAGCTCGTGGGCCGCGCGCCGTTGCGGTCGATCATCGTGGCCACCTCGACGATGCCGTCGTGGTCCAGGTTCGCGACGAGGCCGTCGCGGTTCGGGACGTTGCCGTTGATCGTGTACGGGACGTTCTTCTCCCGCGCCTCGACGATCCACGACGCGTACTCCCACGAGCGCTTGGCCGGCACCGACTCCTCGCCCGCCAGCATCCGGTCGCGCTGGGCGTCGGCGTTCACGCGCCACTGTGGCCAGTTGCGCGAGTAGAAGGACGACTCGCCGTCGTACTCGGGGCCGAGGTAGCGCGCCATGGTGTCGGCGTCGGTCCGGTAGTACGGCAGGTACTCCGACAGGTGGCCGCTGCTCTCGGTGATGAACGCGCCGAAGTGCAGCATCATGTCCTTGCGCACGAGGTCGCCCGCGTCCCAAACCTCGGCCGGGTCGCCGGCGAGATCGCGGCGGGCCCGCTCCATGAGCTGCGGGTAGAGGTCGCGACCTTCGTGCTCGAGCGTCGTGAACCACGCGAGGTGGTTGATCCCCGCGCACTCCCACGTGAGCTCGCGCCACGGGATGCCCGCACGCGCCGCCAGGACCCTGCTCGTCGCCTGCACCGAGTGGCAGAGCCCGACGACCGGCACGCGGCTCGTCCGCGCCGCGGCGAGGCACATCATGCTCATCGGGTTCGTGTAGTTGAGGACGATCGCCCGGGGTGCGAGGCGCTCGACGTCGGCGAGGACCTCGAGCCACACCGGGATCGTGCGCAGGCCCTTGAACACGCCGCCGGGCCCGACCGTGTCGCCGATGCACTGGTCGACGCCGTAGCGCGCCGGGATGTCGTTGTCGTACCCGACGCAGTCGACGCCCGAGACCTCGATGCAGTTCACGACGTAGTCGGTTCCCGGCAGCACCTCGCACCGATCGGCACTCGCGGCGACAGTCCACCGGTCCGCGACTCCCAGCTCGGCCGCGAGCAGCTCGACCACCTTGGTCATCGTGGCGAGCCGCGCCTCGTCGACGTCGACCAGCGCAATCATGCCGCCGGCGTTGTCCGGGATCAGGAACAGGTCCTTGGCCAGCTCAGGCGTGAACATCGAACCGGCGCCGAGCATCGTGATCTTCACCGGCCTCGGCATCTGACCCGCCAGCCCGCGCCGCTCCGCCGCCTGGATGTGCTCCGCGTGGCCTCGCGTCGTCGTCATGGCGCCGGATCGTACGGCTCGCCGCACCACCGTGACGCGTCACGGCCGTCGTGACCATCTCGTCCGCCGGGGCCGCGCTCACCCGTGTTGCTCCACGAGGAGATGCGATGGCGGCCCTGCGCGAGCAGGACCGGTCGCTATGGTCACGACGATGCGACGAGCACGCCGGTTCGCTGCCGGTCGCCGGGCTCGGCGGCGCACGACCGTCACGACGGCAGTGCTCGTCGTGACGCTCGCGGCCTGCGGAGCCAGCACCAGCTCGAAGAGTTCGACGACCGTGAAGCCGTTCTCGGAGGTGCAGGCCAGCAGACTCGGCTTCGAACGCGATCCGAGCGATCCGAGTCGTGGGATCTTCCGGGTGACGACGACCGAGCCGATGATCTGCGCGATCGTCTGGGGCACGACGGAGTCGTTCGGCCGGTTCAACAACAGCCTCTCGATGAACGGCACCGGCATCGAACAGCACGACGTCCGACTACCGAACGTGAAGCCCGGCGTGGCGTATCGCTACGTCGTCGAGGGCACGACCGCGGACGGCACGCTGTACCGGTCCAAGACCGGCACGTTCAGCATCCCCGCGGCCCCGACCACGCAACCAGCCGTCGACCACGGCCCGAACCTGGCCCGTGACGCGACCGTCGTCGACGTCTCGTCCGAGTTCTCCAACGCCTTCGCAGCCACGAAGGCGCTCGACGGTGACCCGTCGACCGAATGGGCGACTCGCGGCGACGGCGATCAAGGCTTCATCACCATCGACCTCGGCAGCAGCCGACCGATCGGCGGCGTCGAGTTCCTCACCCGGTCGATGGCCGACGGCTCCGCCATCACCGACACGTTCACCGTGACCGTCGACGGTGGCTCTCCGGCCGGACCGTTTCCCGCCGGCACCGTCGCCCGACCCCGGTTCGCAGCGCTCGACGCGACCGGACAACGGCTCCGGTTCGACGTCGCGACGTCGACGGGCGGGAATGTCGGCGCAGTCGAGATCCGCGTCTTCGGCCCTGCACCGTGACCGCGCGCCGGCGAGTCGCGGAAGCGTGCCCGACGACAGGATCGACACCCGGGTGCCATCGCGCACGGTTGCGTTCGCTCGGGGCGCGTCCCCGAGGGGTGTCAGCGCGCGCTGACCCCGATCGCGAGCGACGGGACCTCGTAGCCGTCGGGCGTCTCGAAGTCGCGCAGCATCGGCTCCAACGTGCGGCGGACGGCGGCCACGTCGTCCGGGGGCAGGGACGCGATGAGCAGCGCGATCGGTCCCGACACCTCGCTCTGCAGAGTCCAGAAATCCTCGAAGTCGGTGAACACCATGCTGCCGGGGAGCTCCGCGACCTCGACGTCGGAGAAGCCGGCGGGCTCGAGCAGCGCGTGGTTGTCCGCCGGCTCCGCGAGCGAGAACGGGCCACCCGGACCGACCGGCGCTCCGGGTGGCTGGTGTCCGTTCTGGAGCACCGCCATGACGAGCAGCGTCATCCAGGGGTTCCGATCGGGTGGCCCCCAGACCGCATAGGCCAGCCGCCGACCCGGGCGCAGGACCCGCCGAGCTCCGGCGATGGCACGCGCCGGCTCCGGCATCAGCATCACCCCGAAGCGGCAGAGCACGCCGTCCACGCTGTCATCGGGAAGGTCGATCTCCTGCGCGTCCATGACCCGGCACTCGACGTTGCGCAGTCCACGCGCTCGCGCGCCGCGCTGCGCCGCGTCGACCATGCCCTGTCCGAGGTCCGTCGCGATGAGCCTTCCCACCGCTCCGAGCCTTTCGGCGGCGAGGAAGCCGGTCTCACCCGGTCCCGCCGCGAGCTCCAAGATGGTCTCGCCCGGTTGCGGGTCTATCCGGTCGATCAGCCACTCCGACACGTGGCGCTGGGTCTCGAACAGCCGATCCCGGTGGCGCTCCCACGCTGCGGAGAGGTCGTCGGACCACTGCCGGGTCTGGTCGGTCGGGTCGGACGGACCGGTCGCAGCCACACCGAGACGGTAGCGCCGTGGTCGTCCCCCGTCCGCGAGCTCGGCCCCGGTCGCGTGGCTGCGCGCGCCCCGCGAGACCGGTCCGCTCGTCACCTGCGCTGCGTCATCGAACGCCCGACTTCTTTTGACAGTGAGACTGCCAAAAAATAGGGTCGGGTCGACCGGAGCGTTCGGGGAGGTCGTCGGTGCAGCAGCAGTACGAGCGGTTCGAGGGGACGATCGGGAAGACGCTGGCCGACTCCACGCCCTGGTGGGCGGAGCCGCCGCACCCCGGCGCCGACGCCCCCAACGTCGTCGTCGTCCTCATCGACGACCTCGGCTTCTCCCACTTCGGGTGCTACGGCTCGACGATCGACACGCCCAACATCGACCGCCTCGCCGGGAACGGCTTGCAGTACACGAACTTCCACGTGACGCCGCTGTGCTCCCCCACCCGCGCGTCGCTGCTCACCGGCCGGAACCACCACGAGGTCGGGATGCGCGGGGTGAGCAACTGGAACACCGGCTTCCCCCACATGACCGGCCACATCTCGCCCCACGCGGCGACCGCGGCGGAGGTGCTGCGCGACGAGGGCTACGCGACCTTCGCGGTCGGCAAGTGGCACCTCTGCCAGATGGAGCAGGCCTGTGCCGCGGGCCCGTACGACAACTGGCCGTGCCAGCGCGGCTTCGACCGCTTCTACGGCTTCCTCGACGGCGAGACCGACCAGTTCCACCCCGAGCTCGTGGCCGACAACCACTTCATCGACCCGCCCCGCACCGTGGCCGAGGGATACCACCTGTCCGAGGACCTCGTCGACCAGTCGATCAAGCTGATCTCCGACACGAAGTCGATCCGACCCGACAAGCCGTTCTTCCTCTACCTCGCGTTCGGCGCGACGCACGCGCCGCACCAGGCGCCGGCCGAGTACCTCGAGAAGTACCGCGGGAAGTTCGACGCCGGCTGGGACGCGATGCGCGACGAGTGGTTCGCGAAGCAGAAGGCGCTCGGCCTGGTCCCCGCGGACACGGACCTCGCGCCGCGCAACCCGGGGGTCGAGGCCTGGGACGACCTCTCCGAGAACGCACAGATCCTCGCGGCGCGGTTGCAGGAGGCGTTCGCGGCGTTCCTCGAGCACACCGACGCGCAGATCGGCCGCCTCGTCGACGAGCTCGAGGCGCGCGGTGAGCTCGACAACACCATGATCGTGCTGCTGTCGGACAACGGCGCGTCGCAGGAGGGCGGCCCGTTCGGCGTCCTGCACGAATGGAAGTTCTTCAACTTCATCATCGAGACGCCCGACGAGGCCGTCGCCCGCGTCGACGACATCGGTGGGCCCAACAGTCACAGCAACTACCCGTGGGGCTGGGCGCAGGCGGGCAACACCCCGTTCAAGTGGTACAAGCAGAACACCCACGAGGGCGGTGTCCACGTGCCGTGCATCGTGCACTGGCCGGCGCGGCTCGACGGCACCACCGGCCTGCGCCACCAGTTCCACCACGTGAGCGACGTCGTGCCCACCATCTACGAGGCGCTCGACGTCACGCCGCCCGAGGTGTACCGCGGCTTCGAGCAGATGCCGGTGACCGGCACGTCGATGCTCTCGAGCTTCACGGCCCCGCCCGACGCGCCGAGCTGCGAAGCCGGTGCAGTACTTCGAGATGGTCGGCCACCGCGGGATCTGGGAGGACGGGTGGAAGGCGGTCACGCGCCACCTGCCGGGCACGCCGTTCGACGACGACGAGTGGGAGCTGTACCACGTCGAGATCGACCGTTCCGAGTGCCACGACCTCGCGGCCGACGAGCCCGAGCGCCTGGCCGCGATGATCGATCTCTGGTGGGCCGAGGCCGAGGCCCACGGCGTGCTCCCCCTCGACGACCGCGGGATCGAGCTCTTCGGGGCTCGGTTCCGCGACGGGTCGCCGCACCGGGCCGACCGCCACTACACGTACCGGCCGCCGATGTCGTCGATGCCGGCCCAGGTCGGCGCGCAGATCGGTGGCCGCAGCTGGGACCTCGACGCGCGGATCGAGCGGGACGCCGGCGAGAACGGCGTGCTCTACGCGACCGGCACCGGCAACTCCGGTGTGAGCGTGTTCGTCCAGGGCGAGCGCCTGGTGCTCGACTACAACGAGTTCGGCACCCACCACGTGGTGGAGTCCGACCGCGAGGTGCCCATTGGCCCGTCGACCGTCGGCGTGCGGTTCCGCCGCACCGGCAAGGAGGGCAACGCGACGCTGGTCATCGACGGTGACGAGTGCGGCCGGCTCGACGTGCCCTTCGTGATGAACATCATCTCGAGCATCGGCCCGAGCGTCGCCCACGACCACGGCTCGCCCGTGAGCGACCGGTACGCGGACTCGTTCCCGTTCGCGGGCACGCTGCACCAGGTCGACATCCAGCTCGTCGAGCGCAGCGCGGCCGCCGACGCCGACGCGTCCGACGCGCGCGCCGCGATGGGCCGCCAGTAGATGGGGACCATCCGCCGGGAGATCATCATCGACCGCCCGCCCGACGTCGTCTGGCCGCTCATCGGCGACCCCGGGGCGATCGCGGGGTGGTTCCCGGGCATGGCCGAGGCCCACGTCGACGGCACGTCGCGCGTGATCACGGCCGACTCCGGCATCCCGCTGCCGGAGGAGATCGTCACCAACGACCCGATCCAGCGACGGTTCCAGTACCGCGTCGTCGGACCGATGATGACGTCGCACCTCGGCACCGTCGACGTGTTCGACCTCCACGACGGCCGCAGCCTCGTGAGCTACGGCACCGACGCCGAGCCCGACCCCGTCGCCCTGATCATCGGCGGTGCGACCGGCAACGCGCTCAAGGAGCTCAAGCGACAGTTGGAGCAAGAGCCTCGCCGCTGAACCGAGACAGGCTCGACGTCACGCGGCGAGGCGTGGCCCGAGCGGCCCGGCGCCGAAGGTGCCAGGAGTGGAAGGGACGTGGTCCTCGTGGGCCGCAAGATCCTGTTCGTCACGACCGACCAGCAGCGCTACGACACGCTCGGGTGCAACGGCGGCGGAGTGGCACGCACGCCGGTCGTCGACGGGCTCGCCGCGTCCGGCATCCGGTACGAGCGCGCGATCCCGCAGTCGGTGGTGTGCATGCCGTCGCGCTCGACGATGCTCACCGGCCAGTACCCGTCGACCCACGGCGTGTGGATGAACGGCGTCCCGCTGCCGGTGGACGCGCCGTCGGTCGCCGCGGAGCTGCACCGGCACGGCTACCGCACCGCGCTCGTCGGCAAGGCGCACTTCGAGCCGTTCATGGACCCGTTCGGCCGCTTCACCGAGAACTCCGTGGCCCGCTCGGGCGAGGAGACGCTCCCGAACCGCTGGGCCGACGGCTCGATCGGCCCGCACCGCGGCTTCGACCACCTCGAGTTCGCGACCCACGGCGCGAACGGGATGCTGCACTACGCGCAGTGGATCATGCTCAACCACCCCGAGGCGACCGGGATGTTCTATTCACCGATCGACGGCGACTTCAACGTCAGCGCGGTCGGTGGCGGCGACACCGACGCGCCGCAGGTGAAGGTCAACCCGATCCCGCGCGACTGGTACCACACCGACTGGGTGGCCGACCGCACGATCGCGTGGCTCGACGGCCTCGCGGCGGACGACGACTGGTTCTGCTGGATGAGCTTCCCCGATCCGCATCACCCGTGGGACCCGCCGCAGTCGGAGATGGACCGCATCGACTGGCGCGAGGTCCCGCTGCCCGACGGCTACCCGACCGACCGGGCCGAGCGCGAGCGCATCCTCGATGCGAAGCCGCGGCACTGGCGGCAGTGGTACGACGGCACGCTCGTCTCCAACTACGAGGCGCCGAAGCACTGGGTGCCGGCGACGCTCACCGACGACCAGGTGCGCGAGATCAACGCCCGCAACGCGGTCGAGGTCGAGCTCATCGACGAGGCGCTCGGCCGGGTGCTCGCGGCGATCGAGGCGCGCGGCTGGACCGACGACGTCGACGTCGTCTTCACCACCGACCACGGCGAGCTGCAGGGCGACTTCGGCCTGCTCTTCAAGGGTCCGTACCACGTCGACGGTCTCATGCGGCTGCCGCTGATCTGGCGGCCGGCACCGAGCACGGGGGTCGCGCCGAGCGTCGTCGACCACACCGGTCGGACTCGTCGACCTGGCGCCCACGTTCTGCTCGATCGCCGGCGTCGCACCCACCGAGTGGATGCAGGGCCGCGCCCTGCCGGTCGACGACGCTGCACCCCGGCCCCGAACGGGTGCTCACCGAGTGGGACAGCGAGCTGTTCGGTGTGGGCGTGCACCTCCGCACCATCACCCGCGACGGGTGGGTCTGCACCGCGTACCGGCCCGGCTACGTGCACGACGGCACCGAGGGCGAGCTGTACTCGCTCACCGACGACCCGCTCCAGCAGGTCAACCGATGGAACGACCCGGCGCTCGCGTCCGTCCGCAGTCCGACCTCGTCGGCGACCTCTGGGACCACCAGCCCGCCGACCACGACCCCCGCCTCGACGTCGAAGCGCCGGTCTGAGGGGTCACGTCCGGGAGCACGTTCGGCGCGCACGTCACGATCAGCGTGACCCCGGTCGCACACGCCGCCCAGTTCCCTCGGCGTGCTGGTCCACCTCGCGGCGACGGAGCCGCTCATCGGTCTCTACCGGGAGCGGACAGGGTCGGACGAGCTCCTGGTCGGCAAGATCGTCGCGACGGCGCCGGGCACGATCACGCTCGAGCACGTCGATCCGAACGGCCGGTACGACGAGGACGGAGCACTCGACTACCCGATGCGCGAGATCATCCGCATCGACTGGGGTACCACCTACCTCACTGCGCTCTGGGAGCTGCTCGCAGCCGGCTGACGCGCTCCCGACGTGTCGCGGTGTTGCACACCCGGCTGAGGACCGGGCCGAGGCGCATGCGAGGATCACGGGTGTGGGTGACGACGCGACGCCGCAGTTGCGGCCCGGCCGGGCGATCACGGGGATGTCGGCGGTGCTGCTGCCGTACACGGTCGACGGCGAGATCGACTGGGACAACGTCGCGGCGCACATCGCCCGCACGCACGAGGCCGGGCTCACGCCCGCGGTGAACATGGACACCGGGTACGTGCAGCTGCTCGCGCCCGAGGAGCGCGAGCGGGTGCTCGACCTCGCCGCGACCCTGACCGACGGCGACTTCGTGGCCGGCGCGTACGTCGCCGACGACCTCGGTGCGCCGTTCGACCTCGACGCGTACCTCGCCGCCTCCGACGCGATCGCGCGGCGCGGCGGGACACCGGTGATCTTCCCGTCCTACGGGCTCAACGCCCTCGTCGACGACGCGTGGGTCGACGCCCACGCCGCACTCGGTGCGCGACTCGAGCGCTTCATCGGCTTCGAGCTCGGACCGATGTTCGTGCCGTACGGACGGATCGTCGGCCTCGACGCGTACCGCGGGCTCATGGCGATCGGGGCGTGCATCGGCGCCAAGCACTCCTCCCTGAGCCGCCGCTCGGAATGGGATCGACTCGCGCTCCGGGACGCGCACCGGCCGGACTTCCACGTGTTCACCGGCAACGACCTGGCGATCGACATGGTGATGTACGGCTCCGACTACCTGCTCGGCCTGTCGACGTTCGCGCCGGCCGAGTTCGCGCGGCGCGATCGGATGTGGCGGGACGGCGACCCGGCATTCCACGAGCTGAACGACGCGTTGCAGTACCTCGGCGCCTTCTCGTTCCGGGAGCCGGTCCCGGCCTACCGCCACAACGCGTCGATGTGGTTCGAGCTCCGCGGCTGGGCCGCGATCGACGCGACCCCGCTCGGAGCGCTCCGCCGCCCGGACGCGGACCGTGACGTCCTCTGGACGCTCGCCGAACGACTCGACGCGCTCGAGGCCGCGCACCCGTGACCGGGGACCGCTACCCCCAGGTGAAGTCGCTCCGGAGCGTCGGCGCGCTCCGCACCCGCCTCGACGAGCTCGGCGTCGACATCCCCGTGGCCGATGACGTCGATGCTGGCGGGCCCCTCGCCACACCCGTGTCGTTCACCGACGCGAGCGCGGGCACGTTCACCGCGCCCAACCGGTTCGCGGTCCTCCCGATGGAGGGATGGGACGGATCCGCGTCGGGTGCGCCCACCGATCTCGTGCGCCGCCGGTGGGAGCGCTTCGGGCACAGCGGCGCCGGCCTGGTGTGGGGCGAGGCGACCGCCGTGCGTCACGACGGTCGGGCCAACCCGCGCCAGCTCGTGATCGACGAGACAACCGTCGCCGGCATTGCCGAGCTGCGCGCCCGACTCGACCCGGCGCAGGTCGTGGGGTTGCAGCTCACCCACTCCGGCCGGTGGTGCCGACCCGACGGCACGCCCGCGCCGCGGACCGCGTACGCGCACCCGCTCCTCGACGCGCGTGTGGGCGCCGTCCGCGTCGGCGCGTCTCACCGACGACGAGCTCGACGCGCTCGCCGACGACTACGTGCGCGCGGCCGTGCTCGCGGCCGAGGCGGGCTTCGACTTCGTCGACGTGAAGCACTGCCACGGCTACCTGCTCCACGAGCTGCTGTCGGCGCGCGAGCGCGACGGCCGGTACGGCGGTGACCTCGCCGGCCGAACGCGATTCCTCCGCACCGTCGTCGCCGGGCATCCGGGCGCGCGCGCCCGGGCTCGCGATCGCGGTGCGGCTGTCGGCGTTCGACCTCGTGCCGTACGTGCCCGGTCCGTGACGGGACCGGCGTCCCCGAGACCGACGGGCGCGTACCCCTACGCCTTCGGTGGCGACGGGACCGGCCTGGCATCGACCTCGCCGAGGCGCACGCGTTCTGTGCCGCGCTCACCGACCTGGGCATCGGGCTCGTGAGCATCACCGCCGGGAGCCCCTACTACAACCCGCACGTGCAGCGGCCGGCCTACTTCCCGCCGTCGGACGGGTACCGGCCGCCCGAGGACCCGCTCGTCGGGGTCGCGCGCCAGCTGGCGGCGGCCGCCGAGGTCGCCCACGCGCATCCGGCGCTGACGGTCGTGGGCGGCGCGTACTCCTACCTGCAGGACTGGCTGCCGAACGTCGCGCAGGCGGTGATCGAGCGCGGCGAGGCGGGAATGATCGGCCTCGGCCGGATGATGCTCTCGTACCCGACCCTCGCCGCCGATGTGCTGACCGGGCGCACGCTCGATGCGCGCTCGGTGTGCCGCACCTTCTCCGACTGCACGACCGCGCCGCGCGCGGGCCTGGTCTCCGGCTGCTACCCGATCGACCCCTTCTACAAGGACCACCCCGACCGCGTGGAGCTGACGCGCGTGAAGCGCGCCGGCACGCGGCTGACGCCGCCTCAGCCGAGGGCGGCCAGCCGGTCGAGGAGCTCGACCTGCGCCGGGTTGAGCTTCACGCGCGCCTCGTCGAGCGTGAACCATCCCGGCCCGGTCGACCTCCGGGAAGGTCTGCATCCGCCCCGAGCTTCGGCGGCCACTCGGCCTCGAACGTGTTGCTCACGATCGCGTCGACGTCCACATCGCCCGCGACCGCCCACGCCTCGACCACCTTGCCGCCCTTCTGACGGATCTCGCCGAGGGGCGCGCGGATCACCGACCGGCGCGGATCGATCCCGAGCTCCTCGCGGAACTCACGACGCGCCGTCGTGAGCCCGTCGCCGTCCGCGTCGTCGAGCTCGCCCTTCGGGATCGACCACGCGCCGTCGTCGCGCTTGGCCCAGAACGGTCCGCCGGGGTGCACGAGCAGCACCTCCGTGCGCCCGTCACGCTGCCGGTGGACCAGCAGGCCCGCACTCCGCTTCGCCGTGGTCCTGGGCATGCCCGCCATCGTGCCCCACCACCGACGCGGACGCCGTGCGCGCCCGCGGCCGCGTGGTACGAAGCGCCCGTGGACCCGATGCCGGCGCCGCCGACGCCTCGATCGTCGAGACCGAGGACGATCCGACGCCGATCGTGCTGATCCTCGCGGCCACGCTGCGACGCGCCGAGGAGACCCCGAAGCTCGCGGCGATGATGCGCGGGGCCAGGGGGAACGTGGCCCTCCGGTCGACCGTGGACCCGCAGGCGGCGACCATCCGCTTCGCCGGCGGCCGGGTGCGGGTCGAACGCGGGGTCGCGCCCGACACCGACGTGACGATCTCGACCGACGTGAACCGGATGGCCGACGAGGACGCGCCGAAGCCCAAGGTGTCCGGCGCCGCCACCCACGCCCGGCTCGCGCTCATGGCCGGCAAGGTGCTCGAGCCCCCGACGGGACCGTGGCGGGACGAGGCCCGCCGGTGGTGGGCGCGCATCGCCGGTCACCCGCGCACGCCGCGCGGCGTCCACGTCGTGTGCACCGACGAGCGCTCGCAGATCACCCTCGGGGCCGAACCGGTCACGTTCGAGATCCACGGGACCGCGCACCGGCTCACGGCGCTGTTCACCGGTGGGACCGTGCTGGGCCAGGAGGTCCTGGACGGCCACCTCTACGCGGTCGGCTCGCTCGAGCACCTGGCCGAGCTCACCGGACGTTCGATCGACGTGCTCCTGGGCCGGCAGTGACCGGGCCACTGACGTGGACGCGACCGCGGTACCCGGCTGGCTCGACCAACACGACGTCCGCTGGGTCAAGACCGAGAGCGTGTCCCTCGACGGCCTCGTGGTGGGCAAGCACCTCGGCCGCGCGAAGTTCGCCAAGGCGCTCCCCCTCGGCAACGCGATCACCGAGCTCGTGCTCGGCTACGACATGGGCGGCACGCCCTATCTCGCGTGGTGGGATCCCTGGCGGGCCGACGCGCTCGGCGACATCCACCAGCGCCCGGATCTCGACACGCTCGTCCTCGCACCCGACCGCGCCCACACCGCCAACGTCGTCTGCGACTTCGTCGACGCGAACGGGGCCGCGATCCCGAGCTGCCCGCGTGGCGTGCTCCGGCACGTGCTCGACGTGCTCGCCGACCGGGGCCTCGCGACGCGAGCCGCCTTCGAGATCGAGGCGCTGCTCTTCACGGACTCGTTGGAGAGCGCGCGGCGACGCCACTTCGCCGACCTGACGCCGATGGCCACGAACATCCCCGTCGGCTACCTGCACCACAACTCGCGCCAGCAGCTCGCGTTCCTCGACGTCGTCCTGGACCGTCTCGAAGGCCTCGGTCTCCCCGTGGAGGGCTGGCACGACGAAGCCGCGCCCGGCCAGCTCGAGATCAACCTCGAGCCCACCGGGCCGCTCGCGGCCTGCGACGCGGTGGTGCGGGCCAAGCAGGTGATGCGGGAGGTCGCGCTCGAGCAGGGCCACACCGTGACCTTCATGGCGAAGCCGTCGGCGGAGTACGGCAACGGGCTGCACGTGCACCACTCGCTCACCCGCGACGGCGAACCGGTCTTCTACGCGCCGGACGGCACCATGAGCCCCACGATGCAGCACTGGCTCGGCGGCTTGATGGCCGCGTCGGATGCCCTCACCTCGTTCGCCTGTCCGACCATCAACTCGTACCGGCGGATGGTCGGGTTCGCCGCTGCGCCGACCGTCGCGTCCTGGGGCGAGGACAACAAGTCGGCGTCGCTGCGCGTGCTGTCGATCGCACCCCGGGCCGCCCGCGTCGAGTACCGCGTCGCCGGTGGGGACGCCAACCCGTACCTCGTGCTGGCGAGCGTGCTCGCGGCGGGCATCGCGGGCCTCGACGCCGCCGCCGAGCTCCCGCCGCCGATCACGGTCAGCGGCTGGGGACTGCCACCGGACCGCTTCCCGCCCCTGCCCGACCACGATCACGCGCGCCGCCGACGCACTCGATGCCGACACCGGGCTCGCCGCGGTGATGGGACCCGACTTCGTGCGGTACTGGAGCCAGACGCGCCGGTGGGAGTGGCTCATGTTCCACACCACCGGTGGTGATCCGATGGCGCCCACGGTGACACCGTGGGAGCTGGACCGCTACTTCGAGCTGGCATGAGCACCGCGGCCGGCAATGTCGTCGGCATCGTCGCCCACATCGACCCCGTGACCGGCGACGAGGGCGTGGCGATGGACCACGCCATGGTCGCCGTCCCCTACGTGAAGGCCGTGCAACGGGCCGGGGCAACGCCCGTGATCCTCCCGGTCGTCGACGCGACCGACGTCGACCGGTTGCTCGACGCCGTCGACGCGGTCGTCATCACCGGCGGTCGGGACATCGACCCCGCCTCCTACGGCCACCATCCCGATGCCCGGTGCGGACCCGTCGACCCACGCCGGGACGCGTCCGACCTCGCGGTCGCACGTGCGGTCGTCGCGCGCGACGTCCCCACGCTCGCGGTGTGCCGCGGCATCCAGGTGCTCAACGTCGCGCTCGGCGGCACCCTCGACCAGCACGTCGACGAGCACATGCAGCTGGACCGGTACAACGACGACGCGCACGTGGTGACCATCGAGCCGGCGTCGCGCCTGGCTGCGATCGTCGGGACCACCACCCTCGGCGTGAACACGCTGCACCACCAGGTGGTCGCGACCCTCGGCGACGGCGTGCGGGTGGTGGCGCGGAACGAGGAGGGCCAGGTCGAGGGCATCGAGGTCGACGGTGTGCCCAACGTGCTCGGTGTGCAGTGGCACCCCGAGCTCCTGCGCCACCGGCCCGAGCACCTCGCGCTCTTCTCCCAGCTCGTCGGGACCGGCCGCGGCTGACCCGGCACTCACCCACCCGACACGGTGACGGCGCGAGACTTGACCCCTGTGTTGATCGAGATCGGACCGGTCTCACGAGCGAGCGCCCGTGCCTGGCTGGACTACGCCACGATCGCCCTCGGTGAGCTCCGGGCGTCGGAGACGCCCCGCGTGCCGGACCGTGCCCTCGATCGGTTCGCCGAGCTGGTCACGTCCTGGCGGCGTGCGGCGACGCACAAGGGTCCGTTCCACTGGTCCACCGACGAGCCCCCGGAGAAGGTGGAGTTCCTGATGCAGGCCCTCTACTCGGCCGGCCTGGAGATCGAGCGGGGCGCGGCCGAGGGGCGCATGACGCTGCGGCCACCGGCGGCGGACGAGTTCCACATCGTGATGGTGCAGCAGGTCCTCGACACGCTGGCCCACCAGAGTCGATCGAACGCCGAGTTCGTCGAGAGCCTGCGCAACGACTGGCTGATCGCCCGCGAGCAGTAGCCGATCGCACCGCCCTGCCTTGCACGGCCGGGACGGGCGCGCTCTACGATCCGGGCGCATTCGCCATCACGTCGGGAGTCCGCATGGCCCAGGTCCCCTTGGTCGACTACCTCGCGCTCGAGCCCGAGCCACACCTCGTGGCACACGAGTGCACGAGCTGCGGTGCGCGGTTCTTCGACCGTCGCAACGCGTGCGCCAACTGCTTCGGCACGGAGTTCCGCGCCGCCGACGTGGCCACCGAAGGTGAGGTGCGGGCCTTCACCATCGTCTCGCTCGCCGCGCCCGGGATCCCCGTGCCGTTCGTCGCGTCGGTGATCGACTGCGACGGGACCAGCGTCAAGGGCAACGTCATCAACACCCCGCCGGACCCGGAGCACGTCCACGTGGGGATGAAGGTCCGGCTGGCGACCCAGGTCGTCGGCACCGACAGCGCGGGCACCGAGGCCGTCGGCTTCGGCTTCGAGCCGGTCGCAGGGAACTGAGGGGAAGCACTTCATGAGCGACGACATCTGGATCCTCGGCATCTCGATGACCAAGTTCGGCAAGCACCCGGACAAGGACACCGTCGACCTCGCGTCGGAGGCGGTCATGGGCGCGCTCGCCGACGGCGGCGTGACCATGGGTGAGATCGGCATCATCGCGGCGGGCAACCTCATGGGCGGCGCCGCGCCGATCGGCCAGATGCTGCAGAAGCAGATCGGCCAGACCGGCATCCCCGTCTACAACGTGTCGAACGCGTGTGCCACCGGCGCCACCGCGCTGCGCACCGCGATCATGGCGGTGAAGGCGGGAGAGGTCGACGCCGGCCTGGCGGTGGGCGTCGAGAAGCTCGCCGGCGCGGGGCTCCTGAGCGGCGGATCGCGCAAGGCCGACGACAAGGAGTGGAGCCCGCACGGTCGGTACGGCGCGGTCGCCGCGGTCGACGGTCGTATCGGCACCGACACGATGCCCGGCGTCTTCGCCCAGATCGGGATGGAGTACGGACACAAGTACGGCGGCGTCGACTTCGAGCTCTTCGCCAAGATCTCGGAGAAGAACCACGCGCACTCGACGCTGAACCCGCTCGCCAGCTACCAGAAGCGGTTCACGCTCGAAGAGATCATGAACGACGTCATGATCGCGTACCCGAACACGCGTCCCATGTGCTCCGCGAACTGTGACGGCGCCGCGGCCGCGGTCGTCGTGAGCGACGCGAAGCTCCGCACGCTGTCCCGCGAGCAGCAGCAGCGCGCCGTCAAGGTCTCGGCCTCGATCCTCACCACCGACCCGTACGAGGAGGCGTGCCAGATCCTCCCCGACGTCAACACGCTCACGCGGAACGCGGCCGGCGCAGGCGTACGAGCAGGCGGGCGTCGGTCCCGAGGACCTCGACCTCGTCGAGCTCCACGACTGCTTCGCGACCGCCGAGCTGGTGCACTACGACAACCTGGGCCTGTGCGAGCCGGGCGGTGCGGCCGACTTCTTCCGCTCCGGCGCCACCTGGCGCGACGGCACCACGCCGGTGAACGTCTCCGGCGGCCTCGAGTCGAAGGGCCACCCGATCGCGGCCACGGGGATCGCGAACATCTGGGAGGTCTGCCACCACCTCCGTGGCGAGGCCGGCGACCGTCAGATCGAGGGCGCGCGCGTCGGCCTCGCGCACGTCATCGGTCTCGGCTCCGCCTGCGGCGTGCACATCCTGGAGAAGGCGGCCGCGTAGCGCCGGTCAGCCCGCACCGCGGGCACGCTGCTTCATCCGGCGCAGCTCACCGAAGCCGAGCGGGCGACCGGGCAGCTCCGACGCACCGTCGGGCCGAAGACCGTCGAGGACGATGCGCACGTAGCGCTCGCGCAGCTTGGGGGCGAGGTCGCCCGCGACCGCAGTCGCGTGCGCGACACCGGAGAAGAGCATCGAGACGTCGGCCGGTCCGATGTCGGCGCGCACCGCGCCGGCGGCCTGGGCACGCGTGACGAGCTCGGTCATCGCGCGCATCAGCTCGTCGCGTACCGGCTCGGCCGCCACCTCGAGCTCGTTCGCCATCTGCTCGGCGAACGCACGGTGCCGGTGCACGAACTCGGGCAGCGTCACGAAGAACCGTTCGAACGCCTCGGCGGGGTCGTCCGAGGCGAGCGCGGCCTCGGCCGATTCCAGCAGCGACCGGTAGAGCCGCTCGCACACCGCGGCGAGGAGGTCCTGCTTGGTCGGGAAGTGGCGGCAGACGGTGCCCACGCCCACCCCGGCCGCCTCGGCGATGTCGTCGAGGTGCGCCCGCTGGCCCTCCGGCGGCGAACGCCACCTCGGCCGCGGCCAGCACCTTCTCCCGGTTGCGCACGGCGTCGGCCCGCGGCCGGCGCTCGGGGGAATCGGTTGTAACCGGAGTCACGACTCCGATTATAGTGATTGCACCCCCGATTCCCAGCACCCCGGAGCCCCATGACCGCGCCCGTCGCCGGCACGGGGACCGAGCACCTCTACGCCCGCCGCTGGTGGGCCCTGTCGGTCCTCTGCCTCAGCCTGCTGATCGTCTTCGTCGGCAACTCGTCGCTGAACGTCGCCATCCCCACCCTCTCGCGCGATCTGCACGCGACCGAGTCGCAGCTGCAGTGGGTCGTCGCGATCTACTCGCTCGTCTTCGCGGGTCTGCTGTTCACGACCGGCGCGCTCGGCGACCGCTTCGGCCGCAAGGGCGCGTTGCAGGCCGGGCTGGCGCTCTTCGCGGTCGGCGCGGTCCTCGCGTCGCAGGCCGACAGCATGGAGGGGCTGATCGCGTGCCGCGCCCTGATGGGGGTCGCGGCGGCGCTGATCATGCCGTCGACGCTGTCGATCATCATCAACATCTTCCCGGCCCACGAGCGGCCGAAGGCGATCGCGATCTGGGCGAGCGTCACCGGCGCGGCGGGCGCCTTCGGCCCGGTGATCAGCGGCTTCCTGCTCGGCCACTTCTGGTTCGGAGCGATCTTCCTGATCAACGTGCCGATCATCCTCGTCGCCCTCGTCGCCGGCCACTTCGTGGTCCCGAGGTCACGCGATCCCGAGCACGCCTCGTTCGACCCACTGGGCGCGCTGCTCTCGACCGTGGGGATCGTCGCGCTCGTCTACGGCCTCATCGAGGCGCCCGACCACGGCTGGGGCAGCACCGCGACCCTGATCTCCTTCGCCGTGGCCGCGGTGGTGCTGGTCGGCTTCGTGGCGTGGGAGCTGCACACCGACGAGCCGATGCTCGACATGCACTACTTCCGCCTGCCCGCGTTCAGCACCGGGACCGGCGGGATGATCCTGGTGTTCCTCTCGATGTACGGCGTGATGTTCCTCATCTCGCAGTACTTCCAGCTCGTGCTCGGCTACTCCGCGCTCGGCGCGGCCCTTCGCCTCATGCCGATCGCGCTCATCATGCTCGTGGTCGCGCCGCTCACCCCGCGGCTCAGCGCCCGGTTCGGCGCGCACCGCACCGTGGCGTTCGGGATGCTCTGCATCGCCGCGGGCCTCGCCCTGTTCAACGGCCTCGCGCCCGACACGTCCTACGCGTATGTCGTCTTCTGCGTGATCCCCCTCACCACCGGCATCGCGCTCTCGATGTCGCCGATGACGGCGTCGATCATGGGGGCCGTCCCCGAGCGGCGCGCCGGCGCAGGCTCGGCGATGAACGACGCGACCCGCGAGCTCGGCGCCGCGCTCGGCATCGCGATCCTCGGCAGCGTCGCCGCGTCCCACTACGGCACCAAGATCGAGCCGTTCCTCCGGAGGCTGTCGCCGGCCGACCAGGACGCGGCCCGCACGTCGCTCGCCGGTGCGCTCCGAGTGGCGGAGACGCTCCCGGCCCGCGCCGGCCAGGTCCTCACCGCGGCGGCCGATCACGCCTTCGTCGGCGGCATCCACCTCGCGGTCACCGTCGGCGCCGTGCTCGCGACGTTCAGCGCCGTGATCGTCTACAAGTTCCTGCCGCACTCGCTGGTGCCGACCGGCGCGATGCACGGTGCGGTCGAGTCGCTCGAGGAGGCCGCCGAGCTCGGCCTCGGCGGTGTGCCGCCGATCTTCGCCGACACCGAGAGCGACGAGCAGCGCAGCGCCTGACTCAGAGCCCCATCGAGCGGCCGATGATCTCCTTCATGATCTCGGTGGTGCCCCCGTAGATCGTGGTGATGCGGGCGTCGGCGTACGCGCGGGCGATCGGGAACTCCAGCATGTAGCCGTACCCTCCGTGCAGCTGCAGACCGCGGTCGACGACCCGCTTCTGGAGCTCGGTGCACCACCACTTCGCCATCGCCGCCTCCTCGGCCGTGAGGCTCCCGTCGTTCAGCGCGCGGACGCACCGATCCACGAACGACTGGCCGACCTCGACCTCGGTTGCGATCTCGGCCATCACGAAGCGGCTGTTCTGGAACGACCCGATCGGCTGTCCGAACGCGGTGCGCTCCTTCGTGTACTCGAGGGTCCAGCCCATTGCGGCGCGCGCGGCGGCGATGCCGGCGATGCCGATCGAGAGGCGTTCCTGGGGCAGGTTGTGCACCAGCTGGAGGAAGCCCTCGCCCTCGACGCCGAGCAGGTTCTCCGCGGGGACGTGCACGTCGTTGAAGAACAGCTCGGCGGTGTCCTGCGAGTGCAGCCCGAGCTTCTCCAGGTTGCGGCCCCGTTCGAAGCCCTCCATCCCACGCTCGAGGACGAGCAGCGAGATGCCCTTGTGCTTCTGCGTCGGGTCGGTCTTGGCCGCGACGATCACGAGATCGGCGTTGATGCCGTTGGTGATGAACGTCTTCGAGCCGTTGACGACGTAGGAGTCGCCGTCGCGGATCGCGGTCGTCTCCATGCTCGCGAGGTCCGAGCCGATCCCGGGCTCGGTCATCGCGATCGCGGTCACGAGCGCGCCGGACGCGATCCCGGGCATCCACCGCGCCCGCTGCTCCTCGGTGCAGTACGCGAGGAAGTAGGGCGCGCAGATGTCGTTGTGCAGGCTCAGGCCGAGCCCGGCCCCGCCGACGCCCGCGAGCTGGACCTCCTCGTCGATCACCTGGTTGTACCGGAAGTCGTCGGTGCCGCCGCCGCCGTGCTCCTCGGGGAGGTTCATCCCGATGAAGCCGTGCCGGCCCGCCTCGGTGAAGAGGTCGTGCGGGACGATCCCCGCCCGCTCCCACTCGAGATGGTGGGGAACGATCTCCTTGTCGACCCACGCGCGGAAGCTCGCGCGCAGCTCGTCGTGCTCGGGCTCGAACAGCTCTCGTCGCATGGCCCTCCTCGGATCGGAGCTCAGGCGGTCCAGGCCTTCAGCTTCTCGACGATCTCGGCCGGGTCGGGCCCGATCGGCAGGACGTTCAACACCGTGACGCCCGCCTCCCGGTACGCAGCCAGTCGCTCCTTGATGTACCCCTCGGGGCCGACGAGGCTCGTCAGCTCGAGCAGCTCTGACGGGACCGCGGCCTCGGCCTCGCGCTTCTTGCCGGCCAGGTACAGGTCCTGGATCTCGGCCGCCTCGGCCTCGTACCCGTAGCGCTGCACGAGCGCGTTGTAGAAGTTCTTGCCGCGCGCGCCCATGCCGCCGACGTAGAGGGCCGTCGTCGGCCGGGCGAAGTCGCGGACGTGCGCGACCTCGGACTCCTCCCCGATCGCGACCAGGCCGCCGGCGCAGACCTCGAGCGGCCCGAGCGCGGCGTCACGCTTCGCCGCACCGGCGTCCAGCGCCGGACCGAACACCGCACGCGCCTTCTCCGGCACGAAGAAGAGCGGCAGCCAGCCGTCGGCGATCTCCGCCGTGAGCTCCACGTTCTTCTCGCCGAGCGATGCGACGTAGATCGGGATCGCGGACCGCACCGGGTGGTTGATGATCTTCAGGGCCTTGCCCAGGCCGGTGCCCTGCTCCGGAGGCAGCGGGATGCGGTAGAGCGGGCCGTCGTGCTCGAGCGGCGCCTCCCGCCGCCACACCTGACGGCAGACGTCGACGATCTCGCGGGTGCGCGCCAGCGGCTTGTCGTAGGGCACGCCGTGGAAGCCCTCGATCACCTGCGGGCCGGAGGCACCGAGGCCGAGGATGCACCGCCCGTCCGACAGCGCGTCGATGCCGGCGGCGGTCATCGCGAGCAGCGTCGGTGTGCGGGTGTACAGCGGCAGGATTCCCGCACCGATCTGCACCCGCTCGGTGAGCGCGGCGAGATAGCCCATGTAGCTCGGCGCGTCGTAGCTGTAGGCCTCGGCGATCCACGCGATGTCGAGCCCGGCCTGCTCCAGGCGCACCAACTGCTGCGCGGACTCCTGGTACCCGCCCGCGTAGCTGATCTGCATCGACAACTGCATGACTGACTCCCCGTCCGGAAGCCGGCGACTCTACGGGCGCGTCGCGGGGCTCAGCGAGCCGGTGCCAAGGACGCGATCAGCTGCCGACTCGTGCGCCGGAGCCCCCGGGCGTCGTCGCGGGCCCACGCCAACAGCAGCGCCCCCTCGAGCCCGCCGAGCACCAGCTCGGCGACGGCCGCCGGCGAGCCCACGCCGGCGATGGTGCCGTCGCGTCGGCCGACCCGGACGAGCTCCGTGAGCCACTCGACGTTGGCGACGAAGAACCCGTCGACCGCTCGCCGCACCGCGGGGTCCAGCGTCCGCTGCTCGGCCGCGAGCATGGCGCACAGGCACAGCCGATCGCCCTCGAGCACCTCGACGTAGAGCGTCGCGTAGGCGCGGAGGCGGTCGGCCGCACGCGGGAGACGACCGTCGATCTCGCGCAGGGCGGACGCGAAGTCCGCCGCGTACCGCTCCACCACTGCGAGACCGAGATCGGTCTTCGTCGGGAAGTGGTAGTGGAGCGCGGCCTTCGTGATGCCGAGCTCGGTCGCGACGTCGGCGTAGCTCATCCCGTTGAACCCGCGCGTCTGGAGCAGCAGTTGCGCGGCGTCGAGGATCCGCTCCCGCGTATCGGGCGTCGTCGCGACGGTCATCTCGTGACATCTTGGCCGATCGGCACGCCGATACTCTTGACCCTTACCTACCAGTAGGTCAACACTCTCCGGTCATGGACGAGCTCCCTCCCGTCATCGAGGCGTTCGGCGCGGCGTGGGCCGATCACGACCTCGAGGCCGCGCTCGCGCTCATCACCGACGACTGCGTGTTCGACGCCACGGGACCGGCACCCGACGGCGCCCGGGCCGTCGGTCCTGCGGCGATCCGGGCCGCTTGGGCGCCGATCTTCGGGGACCGGTCGAGCCGCTTCGACGCCGAGGAGACCTTCGCCGCCGGCGACCGCGTGGTGCAGCGGTGGCGGTACTCGTGGTCCGGTGGCCACATCCGGGGCGTCGACGTGATGCGGGTCCGCGAGGGGCGCGTCGCCGAGAAGCTCTCCTACGTGAAGGGGTGAGGCGATGACCTCCGCCGTCGAGCTCGACGTCGCCGCGTGCCACCGTGTCGCGCTCGACGCCACCCGCGAGGTGGTCGCCGGGATCACCGACGACCAGTGGACGAGACCGACCCCCTGCGCCGAGTGGGACGTCCGCGCCCTGCTCAACCACGTGGTTGCGGGCAACTGGTGGGCGTCACGGCTCGCCGCCGGCGCGACGATCGAGGAGGTCGGCAGCGAGTACGACGGCGACCTGCTCCAGCCGTCACCGCTCGGTGAGTACCACGAGTCGGCGGTGGCGGCCGCGCGAGCCTTCGAGGCACCCGGCGCGCTGGAGGCGCCCTGCGCGGTCTCGTACGGGCCGGTGCCGGGCTTCGTCTACGCGGGCCACCGCCTCGTGGACGTCGCGATCCACGGCTGGGACCTCGCGGTCGGGACCGGGCAGCCCTCACCGCTCACGCCCGACCTCGTCGACGCGTGCCGGCGGGTGCTCGAGCCCCAGCTCGACCTGCTGCGGGCCAGCGGGATGTTCGGATCCGCGCAGCCGATCCCCGCCGACGCCGACGCCACCACGCGACTGCTGCTGACTCTCGGTCGCACCCCCGCCTGATCCGCGTCTCGACCGGCGCCGCCCCCACGGAGCGGGGCCGGCCGGCGCGATCGGGCATGCTGCCGGGGTGCCGACCACCACCCTCGGGGCCCGATGACGTTCTGGGACGGCGTGGTCATCGTGATCGCGGGCATGGCCGCCGGCACGATCAACACGGTGGTGGGCTCCGGCTCGCTGATCACGTTCCCGACGTTGCTCGCGCTCGGGTACCCGCCGGTGCTCGCGAACGTGTCGAACAACATCGGCCTGGTCCCGGGTGCGATCTCGGGCGTGTACGGGTACCGGCGGGAGCTGGTCGGGCAACGGGGCCGGATCCTCCGCCTCGTGCCGGCGTCCGCGGCCGGCGCGCTCGCCGGCGCACTGCTGCTCCTCGTCCTGCCGAGCGCGGTGTTCAAGCGGGTCGTCGTCGTGCTCATCGTGATCGCGCTCGTGCTCGTGGTACTGGGACCGCGCCTGTCGAAGCGCCTCGCCCGCCCCCATGCAGGCCACGCGCGGCTGTCGCTCACGCTCGTCGTGCTCGTCGGCCTCGCCGGGATCTATGGCGGCTACTTCGGCGCCGCACAGGGGATCATCCTCATCGCGGTCCTGGGGATCTTCGTGCTCGACGACCTGCAACGCCTGAACGCCACGAAGAACGTCCTCGCCATGACGGTCAACGTCGTTGCCGCGGTCGTCTTCGTCCTCGCGACCCGGATCGACTGGGCGGTGGTCGCGTGCATCGCCGCGGGATCGATCGTGGGCGGTCAGATCGGCGCGACGGTGGGCCGCAAGCTCGACCCACGCGCGCTGCGCGCCTTGATCGTCGTGGTGGGGCTCACCGCGCTCATCCGACTCCTCTGACGAGCCGCAGGCGGCGCTCAGGCGAACGCGTCGTTCATGAGTCCCCGGTCGACCAGCGGCAGCGTCGCATCGAGCGTGCCGTGCTCCAGCAGGTGCCGGGCGTCGGCCACGAGCGCGCCGTACATCGTCCACGTGAGCATCCCGCCGACCGAGATCCGCCGGACGCCGGCTGCGGCCAGCTCGGCCACCGGCGGCGCGCCCGGCAGGACGAGCACGTTCACCGGCAGACCGACGGCGACCACCCGCGCCACGGACCCCAGATCACTCAGACCCGGCGCGAACAGCGCATCCGCGCCCGCGTCGCGGTACGCCTCGAGCCGGGCCACCGTGGCGTCCAGATCGTCGATGCCGCGGATGTGGTGCTCACAGCGCGCGGTGAGCACCATGTCCGCCGCATGCGCCACGTCCGCGGCGGCCGCCACGCGCGCGACCGAGTCCTCGATCGGATCGATCCGGCCCGCGACAGGATCCCAGTCCTCGATCGAGCAGCCGGCGGCACCGGCCGCGGCCAGCAGTCCCACGGTCTCGGCGACGCCGGAGGCGTCGTCGGCGAAGCACCGCTCGGCATCGACGCTGACCGGGACCGTGACCGCCGCCGCGAGCGCGGCCGTGTGGGCGACGAGCTCGTCGCGTGTCACGCTCATGTCCCGCCGGCCCAGCGTGGCCGCGAAGCCGGAGCTGGTCGTGGCGATCGCCGTCGCCCCCACTGCCGCGAGCAGGCGGGCACTCCCGGCGTCGGGCGCGTTGGGCATCACGAAGCACCCCGCCTCGTGCAGTCGGCGGAACTCGGCGCGTACGTCGGCGACGGACATCGGCGACTCCTGACGGGTCGGGGGGCCGACGAACTCTCGCGCCCGGCCCGCACCGATGCGAGCGACGCGACGGTTGCACCCGGCGACGGCGTTCGGGGACGATGCCGAGATGCCGGCGCTGCAACTCGGGACCGACGAATGGCGAGCGAGCGTGGTCGAGGAGATCGTCGACCCCGATCGGCGGATCGTGGATCCGCACCACCACCTCTGGCCGGCCGGCGACGTCCTCCCCTACACGGTGGCCGACCTGCGCGCCGACGTCGGATCCGGCCACCGCGTCGAGGCGACGGTGTTCATGGAATGTCACGCGCGGTACCGGAAGGAGGGCCCACCCGCACTCGCTCCGGTGGGCGAGAGCGAGTTCGTCGCCGGCGCGGCGCGCGAGAGCGACGGCCTCATCGCGGCCATGGTGGGGCACGTCGACCTCCGCCTCCCGGAGCTCGACGACGTGCTCGACGCGCACGTCGAGGCGAGCGACGGTCTCTTCCGTGGCGTCCGCGACGCGCTGGCGCGTGCGGAGCCGGACCTCGGGCTGATGATCGCCGGGCGAGCGCCCGAAGGGCTGTTCCAGGACTCCGACTTCCGTGCGGGAGTGGCACGGCTCGGTGCGCGCGGCCTCACGTACGACTCCTGGCACTACCACTATCAGAACGGCGAGTTCCTGGCCCTCGCGCGCGCCGTGCCCGACACGCAGATGGTGCTCGACCACTTCGGCTCGCCGCTCGGCGTGGGTCGGTTCGCCGACACGCGTGACGAGATCTTCGAGGCCTGGAAGGACGACGTCGCGGCGATCGCCCGCTGTGAGAACGTCGTGGCCAAGCTGGGCGGCCTCGCGATGCCGGACAACGGGTTCGGCTGGCACCGGGCCGACCGGCCGCCGACGTCGGACGAGTTCGTCGCGGCCCAGGGCCGCTACTACCGGCACACGATCGAGTGCTTCGGTCCCGATCGCTGCATGTTCGAGTCGAACTTCCCGATGGACCGGATGTCGCTGTCGTATCCGGTGCTCTGGAACGCGTTCAAGAAGATCGCCGCCGGCTACTCGACGAGCGAGCAGGACGCGCTGTTCGCCGGGACCGCGACCCGCGTCTACGGCCTCACCGGCTGAGCCCGGACCACCGGCACCGCGCCCCCTGGCGTGGTTTGTCCGCGTCGAGCGGGCGGGTACCCCGGCCGGGTCCGACCCGACGAGCCGAGGAGGCGAGGATGCCGCCACAGGCGTGGAACGACAAGCGCGAACGGCAGTACGAGCACATCAAGGACAGCCTCGAGGACCGCGGCCGGTCCGAGGACCTGGCCGAGGAGATCGCGGCGCGCACGGTGAACAAGGAGCGCGCCCGCGCCGGCGAGAGCGCCACGGCGTCGAGGACCTCGACGGAGGACATCTCGTCCGGCCGGCGCGGCGGCCTGCGCTCGCACCGCGGCCCCGGCGGCCGCACCCGCGACCAGCTCTACGAGGAGGCCCGACACAAGAACATCAAGGGTCGCTCGAAGATGACCAAGGCCCAGCTGGAGCGTGCGGTCGACCGCTGACGCGCCCGCTCAGAACTCCGGCTGCGCCCACCACGGGTACGACGGAGGGAGATCGCGCGGGACCCGGTTCGGAAACGACGGCGTCCGCTTCTGCAGGAAGCTCAGCACGCCCTCGCGGACGTCGGCACCGGGCCCGAGCGCGTCCACCAGCGCCGAGTCGACACGGTGGGCGGCCATGGGGTGCGGCTCGCCGAGCATCCGCCACAACATCGCACGCGTCAGCGTGACCGACACCGCGGACGAATGCTCCGTGATCTCGCCCGCGAGCGCGTAGGCGGCCGGGAGGAGGTCATCGGGCTCGTGCACCGAGCGCACCAGACCACCGGCGAGGGCCTCGTCCGGCCCGAAGACGCGACCCGTCGCGCACCACTCCATCGCGCGGCTGATCCCGACGACGCGCGGCAGGAACCACGACGAGCAGGCTTCGGGCACGAGGCCGCGACGCGCGAACACGAAGCCGAACTTCGCAGTGGTCGCGGCGAGGCGGACGTCGAAGGGCAGCGTCATCGTCACCCCGACCCCGACCGCCGGGCCGTTGATCGCGCCGATCACCGGCTTCGTGCAGTCGAAGAACCGCAGGGCGGTGAGGCCGCCCTCGTCGCGGTGGCGACCGTCGGTCTCCCGCACCACGCCGCCGTCGGTGGCGACCTCGCTGTCGGTGTCGAACGTTGCGCCGCCACCACCCAGATCGGCGCCCGCACAGAACCCGCGTCCGCGGCCGGTCACGACGACGGCGCGCACGTCCTCGTCGGCGTCCACCTCGTCGACTGCCGCGCACAGCTCCTGTTGCATCCGCACCGTGAAGGCGTTGAGCCGATCCGGACGGTCGAGCGTGATCGTCGCGACGTGGTCGGCGACCGAGTAGTCGATCTGCGAGTAGATCATCGGCGGCACGCTACGGCGCGACGCGGTCGTCAGTCGGTCTTCGGCAGCTGGATCCACGTGGCGCGGGCGATCGCACACAACGCGCCGTCCTGGTCGCGCACCGCGCTCACCGCGTGGAACTTGCGGCCGTCGCGGCCGAGGTCGGCGCTGGTCACCACGTGGCGGGCGCCGACGGTCGGGAGGCGGTCGACGCGGGCGGTGATGCGCCCGAGCACGAAGGGGCCCTCGGCGGTGGGGTCGGCGAACGCAGGCGCGCTGCTCGGGCAGTCGAGCGCGGCCCAGACGATCGGCACACTGACGTCGACCGGCACCCACGGCGCGGCGAAGAGCCCGGTCGGCTCCACCGTTCCCGCGAACAGGCGGAGGCCGTCTCCCTCGGCGCGGTCGGGCCCGCACGCGAAGCATGTGGGGAACGGGTGCAGCGAAGCGTCGCGGAAGGTCGACGATGCGCTCGCCGTCACCGCGTCGTCCCATCCGATCTCCGGCGGTGCGTCGACGTCGAGCGTCACCCTCGCTGCTTCGGCGACGAGCGCGCCGTCGTCGCGCAGCTCGGCGCGACCGCCGTCGACGACGACGGCCAGCGACCGTTCCAGGGGTGGCGGGAGTCGCAAGGTGACCTCGACCGCGCCCGGGCCGCCGAGCTGCTGCGCGAGCAGTCCGGCGGTGTAGCCGCCGTTCCCGCTCGTCGGCGGCCCGCAGAAGCGGTTCGGCACACTCAGCGTGACCTGCTTCACGTCCCGATCATGGCCCGGCTCCGTACGCTCGCACCATGCTCGATCAGAAGCCGCCCCGTACCCACGCCGACGAGCGCGCCACCCTGCACGCGCTCCTCCAGTACTGCCGGGACTCGTTCGTGCGGAAGCTCGACGGCGTCGACGACGCCACCGCGCGCCGGGAGCTGCTCCCGACCCCGACCACGCTCCTCTGGCTGACCCAGCACCTCTCCTACGCCGAGGACATCTGGGTTGCACGACGGTTCGCCGGCGAGGCGAGCGGCCACGCGGATGCGGACTCGCTCGCCGGAGCGATCGACGTCTACCGGGCAACGTGCGCCCGCACCGACGCCATCGTCGCCGCCTCGTCGTTCGACGAACTGTGTCGCGACATCGACGTCGAGCCGAACGTGAACCTGCGTTGGGTCATCGTGCACCTGATCGAGGAGACCGCGCGCCACGCCGGTCACGCCGACATCATCCGCGAGCTCCTCGACGGCGCCACCGGTCGCTGAGCGCGCGGGCGCCACGCGTACCGCGCCCCGCCTCAGTCCGACGCGAGCGCGGCGGCCACGGCTGCGCCGGTGACCGCCGCGTTGAGGTACGGCTCGGGATCGTGCGCGCGGTGCCCGTTGTCGACGAGCACCTCCTCGACGCGCGGGCCGAACCGGTCGCCGAGTGGCGCCGCCGCCGCCTTGTCCCCCACCGCGCGTACGTTGACCCACCGGCGCACCGAGCCCGGCCACTGCCCGACACCGGCGACCGCGGGCGGGTCGAGGTGTTCGAAGATCATCGGCTGGGCGAGCGGCGACCCGAGGGTGACGAACGTGTCGACGGTCCACTGTGGGTGGTTGCAGAGCGCCTGGTACGACAGCAGGGTCCCGAGGGAGTGGGCGACGATCACCCGCGTCTCGGGTCCGACCAGCGGCTCCGCCCGTGCCCGCATCTGCGTGCGGAGATCCGGCGTCGTCGCCATCACCGCCACCATGTCGACGGTGCGGTCGAAGGCGGCGTCGCTCGCGGCCTGGCCGAGTGCGGCGATCGCGTCGCCACCAGCGAGGTCGCGCAGCGTCTCCGCGATCCCGGCGCGCGACTGCGCGAGTCGAGCTTCCGCCTCGGTGCCGGGCGCCCGCCGGAACAGGTCGCCGTAGAAGCACACGGCGACGTCGTCGTCGGCGATGTGCACTCCCTCGTGCCACAGGCCGTCGCGCAGAGCCGGGAGCCACCGCGCCTTCAGCTCGTGGGGTCCCCACAACTCGTTGAACGCTCCGTGCACGAGCACGATGCGCGCCATTGCCCGCTCCCCTGGTCGTCGGAGGTCACACCGTACGCGCGCGACGTCGGACTCATCGTCCGGCGGTGCCCCGCACGAGCGACTCGAGGTGCGAGTGGCGCCGGCCGACACCTGAGCTGATCAGGCTTCGGCCGCGGCCCCGAACGCCGGGAGCAGCGCACCCCACCCGCCGGTGTTGGCGGTGCGCCACGTCTCGGCCTCGTCGCCGAAGCGCTCCCAGCCCGTGTGCTCGATGTCGAGGCGGGTACGGCCGTCGCCCAGATCGACGAACGTCAGTTGCACGTCGGTCGCCTGGGCGACGTCCCACGCGATGTGCCAGCGGTAGCCGAGTCGATGGGGTGGGTCCCACTCCGTGATCTCACCCCAGTCGATCTCGGTGCCGTCGGAGGTCCGCTCGTAGATGCGGCCGCCGAGGCGCGGTTGGAGCGTGATCACGGTGTCCGGGTCCCCCGATGCCGAATGGGCCTTCGGCCACCACGTCGAAAGCCGGGTGGTCCACACGTCGAAGGCATGCTCGGGCGAGCAGTGGACCTCGTGGCTCAGCCGGAGCGCGTCGGTCATCGCGACGACGGCTTCCTCGACGGCGGTGGCGTCGACCCCGGCCGCTTCGGTCTCGTGTTCTCGGCGGTGATCGTGAACCGGGCGATCGCGTCGCCCCACACCTGCGTGAGGTACTCCTGGACCGCGGCGACGCCGTCCTCGTGCAGGCGGTACACGCGTCGCGTTCCCACCGGCTCCTCCACCACGAGTCCCGCCTCCTTCAGCAGGCGCAGGTGACGCGACACCGCGGGACGGCTGATCGGCAGCGCCTCCGCGAGGGCGCCGACCGAGCTCGCGCCCCCACTCAGCCGCTCGACGATCGCCCGGCGGTTCGGGTCGCCGAGCGCCTCGAACGGGTCGCCCTTCGGTTGCTTCACGGCCACGCCGCATCCTGCCCCGCGCCCGGGTTGCACGCACTCCGGGTTCTGAGCCGGAGTGTCGGGTCGGGGCAGTGCGCGCCGCCACGGAGCGTCCCGGCGGCCCGGGTTCTCCGCGTCACGTTGCACGCATGCGGTTGTTGCGGGCCTGGTGCTCGACCTCGGCGAGGCCGAGCCGCTCGAGCACCGGCGGCACATAGTTGGCGAAGCGGCCCCGCAGCCCCTTCTTGAGGCCGTACCAACCGCCCACCGGATTGTCGGCGGCGCGCCCCCAGGCCTCGACCGTGCCCTCGGCTGCCGGCTTCTGCTCGTCGGCGTTCCCGAGGGGCACCCAGTCGCCGACCGCGACGAGCATCGCGTGGAGGTCCTCGATGCACCGCAGGTGGTAGCGGAGCTGGGTCTTGCCCACCTGCACCACGAGCGCGGGCGGGTCGGCCGCCTCGTCGCGGTACGCGGTGTACTCGGAACCACCCGGTGGGGTGGTGAGCACCCACGGGGAGTCCGCGGTCCCGTCGCCTGGGGCGCCGCTCACGCGTCGAACCCGAAGCCGTAGGAGCCGACCAGGGTCGCGTCGGCGACCGTCGGGCCCTCGACCATCCGCTCGGGGATCCCCTGCTGGAACTCGGCGAACGCTGCGATCGACGCCAGAGGATTCGAGCCGTCCGTCGTGTCCACCTCGGCCACGTGCACGAACTGCTCGCCGTCGGCGAGGCGGAAGGTCGCGTACCGCAGGCCGTCGGGCTGTGCGGCGGCCAGCTCGGTGAACACCTCCTCGACGAGCTGCTGGTTCTCCTCGGCCCGCTCGGGCCTGGTGCGGTACCGGACGACGACGACGCTCATGGCTGCTCCTTCGGTAACGGTGCCGTTACCGTAACAGATACGTTACCGAAGGTCGACCGGGCGGGTCGGGCCCACTGGTACGGTCACGACGCTCCCTCAGTCGGGGCGCTGGCTCTCCCGCCGACCCGGATCCCGTCGGCCCGCGGACTGACGTCTTGCGCTGATCGATCAGCCACGGACCACCGAGCCAGAGGAGCCTCACCATGGGCGACAAGTCCCCCAAGCACGAGAACGCCAAGAAGCCGGCGCGCTCCCTCAAGGAGAAGCGGGCCGACAAGCACGCGAAGAAGGCGGAGAAGCGCCCCGGCATCGCCACCTAGCGGCCTCCCGCCGCCCCGGCCGTGAGTTGCCGGTGGCCGAGCGCCTCCGCCAGGATCGCCGGATCGACGACACGACGACCACCGCCCTGACCGTCACGCACCACAGCGCCGTCACCGAGGACCAGATCGACCACCTCGGGCACATGAACGTGCGCTTCTACGGCGTGAACGCGCACACGGGCACGGCGGCGATCCTCGACCGGCTCGGCATCGCCGCGCGATGGCGCCCCGGTGGTCGACGCCTACACCCGCCACCGCCGCGAACAGCTGCTCGGCGCGCCGTTGGTGGTGCGCAGCGGGGTGCTCGACGCCGACCCGGCCGAGCTGCGCATCTACCACGAGCTCGCCAACGAGGACTCCGGCGAGCTCGCGGCCACGTTCGTGCACCGCGTCCGACCCGAGGCCGGCACGGCGAACTTCCCGGACGACGTCGCCCAGCGGGCCGCCGGACTGCTGACCACCGTCCCGCCGCACGGCGCGTCCCGCAGCATCGCCCTCGCGTCGGACCCGCTCGCGGTCGCGCCGGACATCGCCGAGTTGCGCGCCCGGAAGCTCGCCATGCGCAAGCCACGCGCGGTGAGCGCCGAGGAGTGCGCCCCCGACGGCACCTACCTCCGCACCATGGGCCCGATGCTCGTGTGGGCGGGCGATCCGGTGGACCGCGACCGGCCCGAGATGCTCCACCTCGCGCCCGACGGCCGCCGCATGGGCTGGGCGTCCATGGAGACGCGCCTCGCGATGCGGCGCCTGCCCCGTGTGGGCGACCGGATCCAGAGCTTCAGCGCGGTGCTCGCCCTGGCCGACAAGACCTCGCACCGCATCCTCTGGGCGTACGACGTCGACCGCGAGGACCTGCTCGTGAGCTTCGAGATCGTGAACCTGGCGTTCGACATCGCGGCGCGAGCACCGATGAGCATCCCGGACAACATCCGCGCCGCCGAGACCACGATGCTGCACACCGATCTCGCGCCGCAGGACCCGTCAGGCGCGTAGCTCCGCGAGCTCCGCGGTCGCCGGTACCGCTGCCGGCGCGCCGCGACGTCGGGCCGAGCCTCACAACACCTCGCCGGGCAGGCGGCTCGCCTGGTCGATCCAGGACCGGAGCTGCTCCTCGTCGACCGCGAGGTCATCCTGCACTGGGCCGTCGCCGTCCCCCTTCGGGATCTGCGGGTTCCCGCCGGACAGCAGCACCGGCTCGGCTCGTTCGTTGGTCGCCACCGTCACTCCGTTCCCTCGGGGTCGCGCGTCGCTCGACCGTACGCGCGCGTCAGAGATGGCCGTCGGCGATGAGGTCCACCGGGTCGCGCAGGTCGACGACGCCGAGGTAGCCGCCGCCGGACAGCAACGCATCGTGGGCGGCGTACCCGAGCAGCTCCTGGCTCTGCCGGGGCATCGAGCGCACGACGTCGGGCGGCGCCGAGAGGTACTGGTTCTCCTCGGTGCGCAGCCAGCCCACGCAGTAGCTCACGTGCATGCCCCGCCGGCGCTCGGCGGCCGTGACGTTCGCGCCCCCGGCGTGGATCGCGGAGCCGAGGTAGACGACCGCGGAGCCGGCGGTCATCTCGGCGGGCACCAGATCGGCGTCGGTCGCGACGCGATCCTCGGGCCACCGGTGGCTGCCCGGTGCGACGCGCGTCGCACCGTTGTCGGCGGTGAAGTCGACGAGCGCGATCACCGACGCGAGCTGCACCTCCGGGTGCGGCTTCGGCAGGTGCACCCACACCGCTTCGTCGCGATGGAGGTACTGCTGCTCCGAGCCCGGACCGCGATCGAGCACGTGCGCGATGTTCAGCTGGTACCGCGCGCAGCTCGGCCCGAGCACCGCGTCGCACACGCCGAGGAACACGGGGTGCGGCAGGATCTCGTCCACGAAGATCGGCGACTTCGCCGCCACGCCGGTCACGTGGCGGGTCTGCGCGCCGAAGAACCACGCGATCGCCTCGTTCACGAATTTCGTGTCGTGCTCGGGTTGGGCGCCGGCGACGAGCGGGTCGAGCTCTGCGTTGAAACGCGCGAGCAGATCGGCGTCGAGCAGGTCCTCCACGATGACCGCGCCGTCGGCGGTGAGCGCCTCGACGATGCGCTCGACGGGATCGGACGCCGGGACCCGCACCAACTCGGTCATGCCGACAGTGTTGTCCGCGGTGTCGAGGTCGCGCCCGGCCGGGGTGGGGCATGATGTCCGGGCTCGGCCGCAGGGGCCGCGACGTGAGGGAGCCTCCGTGGCACACGACCTGGTGATCAAGGGCGGCACGATCGTCGACGGCACCGGCGCGGACCGGTACGCCGGCGACGTCGGCGTCGACGGCGACCGGATCACCGCCGTGGGTGGCTCGCTCACCGGCGAGCGGACGATCGACGCCGACGGCGCCGTCGTCACCCCCGGCTGGGTCGACGTGCACACCCACTACGACGGTCAGGTCACCTGGGACGACGAGCTCGACCCGTCCTTCGGCAACGGCGTCACCACGCTGGTGATGGGCAACTGCGGCGTGGGCTTCGCGCCCTGCCCGCCCGGCGAGCAGGACACCCTCATCGAGCTCATGGAGGGCGTCGAGGACATCCCGGGCAGCGCGCTGCACGAGGGCGTGCCCTGGGGCGCGTGGGAGACGTTCCCCGAGTACCTCGACTTCCTCGACACCCGCCGGTACGCGATGGACGTCGCCGCCCAGATCGCGCACGGCTCGCTGCGCTTCAGCGTCATGCGCGAACGCGGCGTCCACAACGAGGACGCGACCGCGAACGACATCGCGATGATGCGGCGTGTGCTCGCCGAGGCGATCGCGGCGGGCGCGGTCGGGTTCTCGACGTCGCGCACGATCTTCCACCGCTCGATCGGCGGCGACGCGGTTCCGGGCACCTACGCCAGCGACGTCGAGCTGTCCGAGCTCACGCAGGGCATGGCCGACGGCGGCGGCGGCGTGTTCGAGGCGATCACGTCGCAGTCACTCGGGAACCTCGCGCAGCTCGGCGGCGAGCGCTTCAGCCAGGACCACGAGCTCCGCATGCTGGCCGACATCTCCCGCGCGAGCGGGCAGCCGATCACGTTCACGACGGTGCAGCACGTCGACGATCCGCAGGCGTGGCGCACCGTCCTCGACTTCGCGGTCGAGCAGAACGCGGCCGGCGCTCACCTGTTCCCCCAGGTCGCGTCTCGGCCCGTCGGCATCCTCGGCGGGCTCGCCGGCTACCACCCGTTCATGCGCCGACCGTCGTACCGGCCGCTCGCCGGGCTCCCCGTCGCCGAGCAGGCCCGGCGGATGCGCGGCCCGGAGGTGAGGGCGCGCATCCTCGCCGAGCACGACGTCGCGCCCGACGACTCCGGGTCGATGGAGATGTTCGCCGAGGTGATGGCGAACGTCGCCGACTTCATGTTCGGACTCGACGAGATCGTCGACTACGAGCCCGGCCCCGAGCGGGTCTTCGGTGCGATCGGTGCGGCACGCGGCGTGCCGGCCATCGAGGCGATGTACGACTTCCTCGCCGAGGGCGACGGTACGAACATCGTCAACCTCGCGGGCGCGGGCTACATGGAGGGCAACCTCGACGCGATCCGGGAGATGATCGTCCACCCGGTCACGATCGTCGGCCTCGCCGATGCCGGTGCGCACGTGAAGCTCATCTGCGACGGATCGAGTCCGAGCACCCAGCTCACGCACTGGACGCGCGACCGCACCCGCGGCGAGACGATCCCGCTCGAGTTCATGGTCGAGCAGCAGACGCGACGCACCGCCCGCCTCTACGGCTTCGCCGACCGCGGCACGATCGAGGTGGGCATGCGGGCCGACCTCAACGTGATCGACCACGAGCGGCTCACCGTCCGGCGCCCGGTGATGCACGCCGACCTCCCGGCGGGCGGCCAGCGCTACCTGCAGCCCGTGTCCGGCTACGTCGCCACGGTCGTCGCCGGCGCCCAGACCCGCGAGCGCGATCGCGACACCGGCGAGCGGCCGGGCCGGCTGGTCCGCGGCACGCGCTGACCCCTCGCTCCCCCCTCTCCCGACCCCCGAGGACCCCGCACGATGAGACAGGCGATCGGACAGATCCTGCCGATGGCGATCGCGGCCGGTATCAGCCCGATCCCGATCATCGGCGTGGTGCTCATGCTCGTCACGCCTCGCGCCCGCTCGAACGGGCCGGCCTTCGTGGCCGGCTGGGTCGTCGGCCTCGCGGTGGTCGGTGTCGTGGGACTCACCGTCGCGAACGCCGCCGGGGCGAGCACGAGCGGATCGTCGGCCGACGGCACGAACACGTTCCAGATCGTGCTCGGCGTGCTCCTCCTCGTCTTCGCGGTCCGGCAGTGGCGCAAGCGGCCGAAGGCCGGCGTCGAGCCGCCGATGCCGAAGTGGATGGACGCGGTCGACCACTTCACGCCGGTCAAGAGCATCGGGATGGGCGTCATCCTGTCGGCGGTGAACCCCAAGAACCTGTTGCTGGCCCTCAGTGCGGCGGCGACCATCGCGAGCACCGAGATGTCGGGCGCCGACCAGGCGATCGCCTACGCGGTCTTCGCGGTCATCGCGAGCCTCGGCGTGGTCGCGCCCGTGACGATCTTCTTCGTCATGGGCGAGCGCGCCGCGTCCGGTCCTCGACGACCTCAAGGCCTGGCTCGGCCACAACAACGCCGCGATCATGGCGGTGATCTTCCTCGTCATCGGCGCCAAGATCCTCGGCCAGGGCATCGCCGGCTGACCCGGCCCGTACCCACGCCGCCGCGCCGTCACCGCACCGCCGCACCCATCGCGCCCACGATCCGCTCGAGCAGCGCGCGCGAGGTCGCGACGTTGAGCCGCACGAACTGCTCGCACCGCGGCCCGAACGGCGGTCCGTCGCTCACGGCGACCTGCGCGCGGTCGAGGAAGCGGCGCGCCGGGTCGTCGAGCCCGAGCGCCGAGCAGTCGAGCCAGGCGAGGAAGGTCGCCTGCGGGCGGTGCCACTGCACGCCCGGAAGCTCCGTCGCGAGCAGCTCGCCGAGCCGGTCGACGTTGCCGGCGAGGTACCCGACGAGCGCGTCGAGCCACGGGCCGCCCTCGGCGTAGGCGACCGTCGACGCCGCGACCCCGATCGGCGTCGGACCCGCGACCTCGAAGACCCGCCGCTCCCGCCAACGGGCCGCGTCGGTCTGATTCGACGCGACGACCTGCGCGCACTTCAGCCCGGCCAGGTTGAACGCCTTCGACGCCGACGTGACCGTCACCGAGTGCGCGGCGGTCGCGTCCGAGACCGACGCGTAGGGCACGTGGCGCGCACCCTCGTACACGAGCGGCGCGTGCACCTCGTCGGCGATCACGCGCGCGCGGTGCCGCTCGACGATCTCGGCGAGCGCGGCCAGCTCGCCGTGCGTGAACACGCGCCCCGTGGGGTTGTGCGGGTTGCAGAGCAGGACCGCACGCGAGCCGGTCGCGAGCGCCGCGTCGATGGCTTCGAGGTCGAGGAGGTCGGTGGCGGTCGTCCGCACCATCGGTGCCGCCACCACGCGGCGTCCCGTGAGCTCCACGACCTCGAAGAACGGCGGGTAGGCCGGCGTCGGCACGACGACCGGCGCGCCGGGCGCGACGAACGCGTCGAGGGCGGCACCGATCCCCACGAGCACGTCGGCCACCGGGAAGATCCGAGTCGGCGCCACGATCCACCCGTACCGGTCGGCGAAGAACGCCGCGGCCGCGCCTGTGAGCGCGCCGCAGATCGGCCTCGACGTAGCCGAAGTCCTCGCGATCCACCGCGTCGAGGATCGCCCCGCGCACCACGGGTGCCACGTCGAAGTCCATCTCCGCGACCCAGGCCGCGAGCACGTCGGGCCCGTACAGCGACCACTTCACGGTGCGCCGGGCGCGCAGCCGGTCGAGCTCGACGTCGTCGAATCCCCGGCTCATGCCGGCGCATCATCGCGTGCGGTCGTGGTGGAATGGCGCCCATGGACATCGCTGCGCTGCTCGACGAGCTCTACGGACGCATCCCTCCTCTCGCCCGCGCCACGGTCGACGGGCTCGACCCGGATGCGCTCGTCGCCGCACCCGCGCCGGACGCCAACACGATCGCGTGGTTGGTCTGGCACTCGGCACGCGTGCAGGACCATCACCTGAGCGAGCTGCTCGATTCCGACCAGCTCTGGCAGGGCGGCGACTGGGCGGCGCGGTTCGGGCTCGAGCCGGATCCCCAGAACACCGGCTACGGCCACGCTCCCGCCGACGTCGCGCGCGTGCGGCCCGTGGATGCCGACGTGCTCGTGGCGTACCTCGACGCGGTGCAGGCCCGCACCGTCGAGTGGCTGCAGGGTCTGGGCGCCGGTGACCTCGACGAGATCGTCGACCGCCGCTGGGACCCGCCGGTCACCCTCGGCGTCCGCCTCGTGAGCGTCGCCGACGACAGCCTGCAACATCTCGGCCAGGCCGCCTACGTCCGCGGCCTCCTCGACCGCTGACGCCCACACACCGGCTGGCACGCGGTACGCGCTGAAAACAGCGCGATCCGCGCGTGGGTTCGCTCAGGCGCGGGCGAACTCGCGGAGCACTCGGCCCGGTCGCGCGCCGGTGAGCTCGCCCTGCTCGGTCACCACGACCCCGTTGACGAGCGTCACCGCGTAACCGCTCGACCGCACGAGCAGCCGTCCGGCGCCACCGGGAAAGTCGTTGACGTAGGTGGGATACCCCACCTGCAGCGCGTCGGCATCGAAGACGTTGACGTCGGCGAACGCGCCGGGCCGCAGCGTGCCCCGGTCGACCAGGCCGAGCGTGGCCGCGGGCTTGGCCGTGAGCCGGTGCACCGCGTCGGCCAGTGACACGAGGCCCCGGTCGCGGCACCAGTACGAGAGGAAGTGCGTCGGCGCGTCGGCGTCGCAGATCTGGCCGGCGTGGGCACCGGCATCGCCGGCCCCCGGGTACACGGCATCGAGCGCGAGCAGGTCGCCGATCGCGGCGCGATTCCGGTGGAAGAACCACATGTTGAACAGCTCGCGTCCCTCGCTCGCGAGCAGCCGGTCGATCACGATCTCCACCGGGTGCACGCCCGCCTCGGCCGCGAGATCGGCCAGCGACCTTCCGCCCTCGACGTCGTACTCCGGCACGTCCCCGCTGCCGAGTGGGTGGATGAACTCGGGGTCGTAGAGCATTCCCTTGGCCTCGGCCTCGGCGACCAGCTCGGCCCGCGTGGCGTCGTCGCTCAGCGCATCGACCCGGGCCTCGAGCGTCGGGAGCTGCATGAGCGCCCGCCACCGGGCACCCCGCACGGGTGGCACCTGCACGAGCCCGGCGAGCGAGCCGGACGGGCGCGTCATCGTGTACGCGGTGATGTTGCCGGCGTTGGCGCGCGTGTCGGTGAGGAACCCGTTCCACAGGTCGACGACGGCACTGCCGCCGCTCGCGTCGTTGCCGGGCCCGACCGCGAACAGGACGTCGCCCGCGTGCTCGGCCATCGCGCGCAGGAGCTCGAACTCGGTGCCCGCGCGCGACTCGAAGTCGTTGACCGCCTGGAAGATCCCGCCGCCGGCGTCGTTCATGCCCTCGGCGAGCGCGAAGTGCTCGGCCGCCGACGCGTAGGTGCCGGGGACCTTGCGGCCGTCGGGCACCGTGTGCACGAGGATGCGTGACGTCGAGTACCCCACCGCCCCGCCCGCGACCGACTCGCCCACGATCTCGCGCATGCGGTCGAGCTCGGCCGGGGTGGGCTCCTCGTCACCGAGCGACCGCTCTCCCATCACCTGATACCGCACCGCGCAGTGTCCGACCAGCGACACGACGTTGAGCGCCGGCTCCATCCGTTGCACGGAGTCCAGGTACTGCGGGTGCGTCTCCCAGTCCCACGGCAGGCCACCGAGGATCGCGTCGCTCGGGATGTCCTCGACGCTCTGCATCATGTCCGCGAGGTAGGCGCGGTCGTCGGCTGCGGCCGGCGCGAACGTGACGCCGCAATTGCCCATCATCGCGGTGGTCACGCCGTGCCACGAGCACGACGTCATGAACGGGTCCCAACCGACCTGCGCGTCCATGTGCGTGTGGAGGTCGACGAACCCGGGCGTCACGGTGAGACCGGTGGCGTCGATCTCGCGCGTCGCGGTCTCCTCCGAGAGGTCGCCGACCGCGCCGATGCGGTCGCCGTCGACCGCGACGTCGGCCCGCACGGCGTCGGCGCCGGTGCCGTCGAGCACGCGGCCGCCACGGATGATCAGGTCGTGGGCCATGAGAACTCCAGCAGGGTCGGGGCGGTCGGGGCCGGGTCGCCAACGTAGGCGGGTGGGTATGGTCCCGTCATGACGACGACTCCGACCATGCCCTACCGCCGCCTCGGACCCACGGGGCTCAAGGTCAGCGTGCTCTCCTTCGGCAGTTGGGTCTCCTTCGGCACCCAACTCGACACCGGGATGGCGCGCGACTGCCTCGCCGCCGCTCGCGAGGCGGGTGTGAACTTCTTCGACAACGCCGAGGCCTACGCCGGCGGGGAGTCCGAGCGGATCATGGGTCGGGCCATCTCCGAGCTCAACTGGCCCCGCGAGACCTACGTCGTGTCGTCGAAGTTCTTCTGGGGACTCACCGAGGGCGTGAACACCCGCAACACGCTGAACCGCAAGTACCTCATGCACGCGATCGACGGGTCGCTCGAGCGCTTCGGGCTCGACTTCCTCGACGTCGTCTTCTGTCACCGGCCCGACCCGGAGACACCGGTCGAGGAGACGGTCGAGGCGATGTCGGACATCATCGAGTCCGGCCGGGCGCACTACTGGGGCGTGAGCGAGTGGTCGGCGGACGAGATCCGCGCCGCGTGGGACGTCGCCGACAAGCGCAACCTGCGCAAGCCGGTGACCGAGCAGCCGCAGTACCACCTGTTCGAGCGGCGCAAGGTCGAGCGTGAGTACGCCCGCCTCTACGAGGACATCGGGCTGGGCCTCACCACGTGGAGCCCTCTGGCCTCGGGCCTGCTCACCGGCAAGTACCTCGACGGCGTCCCGGACGACAGCCGCGCCGCGCTCCCTGGGTACGAGTGGTTGAAGGACGGGCTCACGAACGAGCGTCGCAACGGACAGGTGCGGGAGCTGATGGCGGTGGCCGAGCGCCTCGACGTGAGCGTCGCTCAGCTCGCGATCGGATGGTGCGCCTCGAACCCGCGGGTCTCGACCGTGATCACCGGCGCGTCCCGACCCGAGCAGGTGGTCGAGAACATGGGCGCGCTGCGCGCGCTCGAGCAGATGACCCCCGACGTCAAACGCGAGATCGAGGCGATCTGTCGGCGGTAGCGGTCGCGCCGGACCCCACCCACGTCGGAGGTGAGGACCAGCGCGACCCGCAGCCCGGTGCTGACTACGCGACGACCTGGTCCTTCGGCGTCCGCAGCGCGTGCACCAGTCCGGCGATCGAGGCGAGGAACAGGACGAAGGCGGCGAGGAACGCCACCGTGGCGGCCTGGTCGGCCTTCCTGCCGAATTCGCTGAACCCGTAGGACGTGAGCAGCAGTCCACGCAACGTCTCGCCGCGGAACAGCGTCTGCACCTTCCCGTCGAGCGCGGTCGCCTTGGCGTCGAGCGTGGCGGCGTCGGCGGCACCCTTCGCCGCCGCGGCGTCGGCCTCGGTGCGCGCCGCACGTGCGACGGCGCTCGTCTCCGCGTACGTCTTGCCGCCGTTCACCTCACTGAGGTGCAACGCGATGTACTTGTTGGCGTAGCACTCCGCCTGCTTGCCGGAGTCGAGCGGCTTGCCGGCGTTGTCGACGAGGCAGGCCGCTGATGCCTCGGCCGGTGCGAGCCCCGCCTTCGGCGTGAACACGATCTTCTGCGCGGCGAGCTGGTTGCGCACGTAGTCGTGCGCGAAGTTCGCGTTCTGCTTCAACACCACGCCGAGGGCGAAGAGCAGCACGGCGAGCACGAGGCCGCCCGCGACGAAGAACTTGTCCAGGGTTGAACGACGCATGGAGACGCCCCTTCGGATCGCGACCCGCGATCCGGGCCGACGCTTTGAGTGTCGACCGCGACGGGGGTGGCCGGCGAGGGGCGGGCGACCGCAAACGCGTGTGCCGAAGGTCCCGACCTCCGGGTCCTCAGCGACCGGGTCCGGGGGTCGTGGCGTCGCCGTCGATGCGCTGGAGTGCCTGGTAATAGGCCAGTTCGAGCGCCGAGGCGCGCGGCCAGCCGTGGTAGTACGCGAAGTGGAGGACGAACTCCTGCATCTCCTCGCGCGTGATGTCGCCGCTCGCGAGCGCGGCGTACACGTGCTGACGGATCGGCTCGTCGACGGCGGCCGCTCCCACACACGCCAGCGTGATCCACCGGCGGTCGCGGCGGGAGAGCCCGGGACGGTCCCACAGCTCGCCGAACACGGCGTCGACGACGCCCTTGTCGAGGTAGGGCGTCAGCGGTGGCGGTGCATCCGACACCATCACCTCGCGGTATCGCCGCCGGCCGGTCTCCGTACGCGCCGCCGCGATCTCGCGCGCGGCGTCCTCGTGCTCGTCCATCGTCGTCGCCTCCAGGTCGGGTTCGGTCATCGGTCGTCCGGGTGGGACATCGCCGCGACCAGCCCGCCGTCGACCCGGAGATCGCAGCCGGAGACGAACGACGCCGCGTCCGAGCAGAGGAACACGACCGCCCGCACGATGTCGTCGACGCGCCCCGGCAGCACGGTGGTGCCGTCGACGCGACCAGCGCGGATCGGAGTGAGCTCGGCCATCGTCTCCTTGATCGGGTACTCGTCGAGCTCGAGGCGACCCATGCCGGTGTCGATCAGGCCGGGCGAGACCGAGACGACCCGTCCACCGCGTGCGCCCCACGGCACCGCGGCGCGCTCGCAGAGTCGGATCACGCCCCGCTTGGCCAGCCGGTAGGTCGACCCGGGATCGGGCTCGGCCCCGAACGCCGACCGGAACCGGTCGGACAGGTCGGGCTCGCGCGCCGCGTCGAGCACTGCGTCCATCGTCGGGTCGAACGCACCGAGGTGGCCGGCCATCGACGAGATGCAGACGGCCGTGCTGCCCGGCACGACCGCCGGGAGGAACGCGGCGAGCAGCCCGCCGACCGCAACGAGATCGACCTGCAGGATCTCCCGCCACCCCGCCATCGACGGCGAGAGGCCGTGGGTCTGGACGAACGCGTGGAGCGCGCCCAGCTCGCGGCTGCGCGCGGCGAGCGCGTCGACGAACGAGGCGTCGGCGAGGTCACCGGCGAGCGTGTGCACGCGCGTCCCGGTGGCCCGTGCGATCGTCTCGCCAGTGTCGCCCAGTCGGTCGGGTTCGATGTCGGTGAGCAGGAGCATGTCGGCGGCGGGAGCGAGCGCGCCGGCACAGGCCGAGCCCATGGCACCGGCGGCACCCGTCACGACCGAGACCGTGGTCATGCGCCGCGTGCGTCGGGCATCAGACGGGCCGCGCGCTCCGGACCGCCGATCGCGGCGCGTTCCCGTGCGAGCCGCGGTTGGTCCGCGGCCGCGTCGCGGTGGTCACCTGGACGAGGCGGCAGGGTGAAGCCGGTGTAGGCGACCCGTCGTTCGCGAGACGTCGGGTGGGTCGAACGGTGCAGCGTGCACGAGAGGTGGACGGTGACGTCACCGCGTCCTGCGCGCAGGGTCACCTCGGGGAGGTCGAGTCCGGCGTCCACCTGAGATCGTGCGATGTTCGCCCGGTGGGACCCTGCGATCACGTCCAGGCCGCCGTGCGCCTCGTCGACCGGCGTCAGGCAGATCCCGATCGTGAGACCGGAGCAGTACATCGAGTGGCCGCCGCGGTCGCAGTCCTTGTGCCACGGGAGGCAGGCGAGACCCTCCACGGAACCGACCCGCTTCACGAGACCCTCGGCGGTCACTGCGCCGAAGTGCTCGCCGAACGGGTCCCCGGGGGTGTGCCCGTCACCGAGGAGCTCACCGACGGCGAGGAACCGCGGGTCGTCGATGAGCCCCCGCAACGCGTCGGAGCGTCGAGCGAAGTCGAGGATGCGACACGGATAGCGGGTCCCGTCGCTCGTGGCCGCCCACCACGACGTGCCGTCGTCGGGATCGGCCTCCCGGACCGCCCGCTCGAGGTCGGCGTCGACCGCGTCCATCTCGGCATCCGAGAACACGCCGCCGAGCCGGAGGAAACCGGCCTCGGCGAGGAAGTGCGCGGCGTCGCCGGGCGCCTCGCCGAGCCGGAACGACCGGTCGAGCACGAGCGGCGAGCCGTCGGCGGCCCGCAGCGTCACGTCGCCCGGCCGGTGCACCGCCCGCCCGTCGAGCACCGAACGCAACACCGGATCCCACCCACAGAACGCCCAGCTCGCGTCGGGGTCACCGACGACGCGCGCGCCGATGACGAGCCCGAGCGCGGTGCGCGCCTCCACCACCAGCTCGGCGAAGGCAGCCGCATCCATCGCGACGGCGAGGTCCGCGTGCTGGCCCGGGACGACCTCGAGGGCGTCGGCACCGCGCTGCAGGGTGCGGGCCACGCCGTCGACCACGATCGTGACGGGCGGGAGACCGAGCCGCTCGGCGTCGGCTGCGGCGCGCGCGCCGTTGCGCGCCAACGCGTCGCACCAGTCGTCGGCCCAGAAGCCGGCGGGATCGACCGCGGCCGGAACCCCGACCGCCCGCGTGCGGGTGTCGACGCTCCGCCGCTCGTCGGGCACGCTCACGGCGACTCCTCCGGGTCCGTGGCGCCCCGACGCGCATGACCAACCAGCGCGAGGAACCGGTCGGCCGTCGCGAGCAGCGCGGCGCGATCGGGCGCCGTGCGGGTGGCCCGCGCGAACAGGCCGATGTCCTTCGTCATGATCGGACCCACCTGGGCGGCGATGGCGTCGAAGGAGCCGAGGCCCACGAACACCTCGAGCGAGAAGCTCCGGCCACTCCCTGACCGCAGTGCGTCACCGAGACGGTCCCGGTCGATTCCGAGCGCGGTCCCCGTCGCCATCGCGTCGTGGGCCAGCGCGAAGTGCGCGGCGTTGAGCGCGTTGTTCACCAGCTTGGTCCGCAGACCGCTGCCGAGCGCGCCCATGTGCAGCACCGGGTCGCCATAGGACTCGAGCACCGGCCGGGCCCGGACGACCGCGGCCTCGGCGCCGCCCACGTAGACCGTGAGTCGCCCGGCCGCGGCTGCGGCACCCCCACCGCTCACGGGCGCGTCGAGCACCTCCACCCCACGCTCGGCGGCGGCGGCGGCGAGCGGTCCGCACTCGTCGGGCCCGATGGTCGAGTGGATCGCGAGGATCCCGCCCTCGGCCATCCCCGCGAGCACCCCGTGGGGACCGAGGACCACCTCGCGCACCGCGTCCCCGTCGGTGACGCAGATCCCCACCACGTCACTCGCCTGCCCGAGCGCGACCGGGTCCGCGGCGACCTCTGCCCGACCGGCGAAGGGCTCGAGCGTCGCCGCCCGACGGGCCCACAGCGTCGTGGGCACGCCCTGGTCCACCAGCCGCTGCGCCATCCCGCCGCCCTGGCTCCCCAGCCCGACGAACCCGGCCCGCACGGGCGACGTTCGGGGATCGGTGGACGGCACCACCGCATTCAAGCCGAGACCGTCCGGCGCGATCGACCGAGCCGTCCCGTCAGCGGATCGCGGCGAGCTCGTCGGACAGCGCCTCGGGCACCTCGGTCGTCAACCACGCGACGTCGGCGCGGATCTCGTCCGGCGCGCGGGCACCGACCACCGCGGCCGTCACGGCCGGGTGGCGCAGCGAGAAGTCGAGGGCGGCCGCGGCCAGCGGCACCCCGTGCCGGTCGCAGGCCGCGCGCAGACGGGCAGTGCGGTCGAGGACCGCGTCTGGCGCAGGCTCGTAGTCGAACGTCGCGCGCGACGCGTCGACGGCCAGCACCCCGCTGTTGAACACACCACCGAGCAGGACACCGACACCTCGCGCTGCGCACTCGTCGAGCAGCGCGGCGCCGGTGCGGTCGAGCAGCGTGTAGCGACCGGCGAGGAGCACGCAGTCCAGGTCGACGCTCGCCACGAAGCGGCCGAGCATCTCGTGCTGGTTCATCCCGGCGCCGACCGCCCGCACCACGCCCTGCTCGCGGAGCTCGATCAGCGCGGGGAACGCGCCGTCGAGCGCGTCCTGCTCGTGGTCGTCGGGGTCGTGGACGAGCACGACGTCGAGGCGGTCGAGCCCGAGGCGTTCGAGGCTCGCGTCGATCGAGCGCCGCACGCCGTCACGCGAGTAGTCGAACCGAGGTGCCAACCCGCGCGGCACCCGGAAGATGCCCGGGTCGAAGTCGGCATCGGGCTCGAGCACCCTGCCGACCTTCGACGAGAGCACGAACTCGTCCCGGGGGTGGTCGCGCAGGACGCGGCCCAGGCGCTGTTCCGACAGGCCGTGACCGTAGAAGGGAGCGGTGTCGAAGCATCGGATCCCCGCGTCCCACGCGGCGGCCACGGTCGCGTCGGCCGTGTCCTCGTCGAGCGCGGTGAACATGTTGCCGAGCGGGGCGCCGCCCAACCCGAGGCGCGTCACCGCGATGCCGCGCCGACCGAGCGGCGCGGTGGGCAGCGTCACCGCCACTCCGAGCCGCCCGGGTACGTGAGCGCGTCGAGGGACGCGGGGTGCAGGTCCACGGAGTAGCCCGGGGCATCGGGCACCACGTACCGGCCGTCGCGCACCCGCGCCGGGTGCACGAAGTGCTCGTGGAGGTGGTCGGCGAACTCCGTGGTGCGGTCGTCGAGCGATCCCGAGACGCACACGAAGTCGACGATCGACAGGTGCTGCACGTACTCGCACAGCGCCAGGCCACCCGCGTGCGGACACACCGGCACGCCGAACTTCGCCGCGAGCAGGAGCACGGCGAGCACCTCGTTGACCCCACCCAGCCGGCACGCGTCGATCTGGCAGTAGTCGATCGCCTCGGCCTGGAGGAGCTGCTTGAACACGACGCGGTTCATCGCGTGCTCGCCGGTGGCCACGCCCACCGGCGCGACCGCCCGCCGGATCGCGGCGTGACCGAGCACGTCGTCGGGGCTGGTGGGCTCCTCGATCCAGCGGAGGCCGAACGGTTCGAGGTGGCGCATCCACTCGATCGCCTGGCCGACGTCCCAGACCTGGTTGGCGTCGGCCATCAGTGGCAGGTCGCCGATCTCCTCGCGCATGACCTCGCAGCGCCGGACGTCGGACGCGACGTCGACGCCGACCTTCGTCTTGAAGCATCGCCAGCCGTCGGCGAGCGCGGCGCGGGCCAGGGTCCGCACCGTGTCCTCCGGATAGCCGAGCCAGCCCGCCGACGTGAGGTACGCGGGGTAGCCGTCGCGTCGCAGCTCCGCGATGCGCTCGGTCCGCGTCGGGGCGAGCGCGCGGACCAGGTCGAGCGCCTCGTCGCGGTCGAGGACGTCGGTGAGGTACCGGAAGTCGACGAGGTCGACGAACGCCTCGGGCGTGAGGTCGGCGAGCAGACGCCAGAGCGGGACGCCCGCTTCCTTCGCGGACAGGTCCCACACCGCATTGACGAGCGCCGCGGTCGCCAGGTGGATCACGCCCTTCTCCGGGCCGAGCCAGCGCAGCTGGCTGTGGTTCGTCAGCCGACGCCACATCCCGGCCGAGTCGGCGACGAGCTCCTCCACGTCTCGTCCCAGCAGCACGGGGGCGAGCAGCTCGATGGCCATGCAGCACAGGTCGTTGCCGGCCCCGATGGTGAAGGTCATCCCGACGCCCTCGTGCTCACCGTCGGTCTCGAGGAACACGTACGCACCCGAGTAATCGGGATCGGTGTGCACCGCATCGGAGCCGGCCAGCGTGCGCGACGTCGGCGCCCGCACGTCGAGGGTCCGCACCCCGGTGATCCGCGTCATGGCGGCACCGTACCGAAACGTCGCGTCGCGTCGCGTCGACCGCGTGGGCATTCGTCGACGCGACGCGCCATGATGACCGGCCTTCACACGCCATCGGAGGGGGCAGGATGCCGGACCGGGTGATCGTCGTCACGGGAGCACGGGGCGGGATCGGCACCGCGATCGTCGACGCGTTCACGACGCTCGGCGACACCGTGATCGGACTGGACCTCCTCGACGGCTTCGACGTGACGGATCCGCAGGCGTGCACGGACGCCGCCGCCCGCATCGAGGCCGAGCACGGTGCGGCCGAGGTGCTGTGCAACAACGCCGGCATCGCGGCCGTCGGCGACGTCGTGGCGTCCACACCGGAGGAGTGGGACCGCGTCTTCGCGGTGAACGTCTTCGGCGTCGCCAACATGAGTCGGGCGTTCCTGCCGGCGATGCGCGCCGCGGGATCGGGCGCGATCGTCAACACGTGCTCGGTCGTCGCATCGGTGGGGCTGGTGGAGCGAGCGGTCTACGGCGCGTCCAAGGGCGCGGTGCTGGCGCTCACCAAGGCGATGGCGGCCGACGAGATCGGCCGCGGCATCCGCGTCAACTGCGTCTCCCCCGGCACGGTGTGGAGCCCGTGGGTGGAGCGGCTCACGCAGGCGGCGCCGGATCCCCGGGCCACGGTGGAGGCGCTGCGGGCCCGCCAGCCGCTCGGGCGGATGGTCGAGTGCGAGGAGGTCGCCGCGGCGGTGGTGTACCTCGCCGCGCCCACCACGTTCACCTCGGGCGCCGACTTCCTGCTCGACGGCGCCATCACCGGGGTGCGGATCGTCCCGTCATGAGCGAGGCGCCGACGCCGCAGCACCGACACCGCGCTCGCCGAGCGGGGCCCGAACGGCCCGGCGCAGCCGAGAGTGGGGTTGCATGAGCGAGGCACCGCTGCGCGATCGCGCTCGTCGGCGGCCCCATGTACGACCACGTCTACGCGGTGCTGCGCGATCGGAGCATCGAGGTGGTCGTGCACGAGGACCACCCCACCCTCAATCGGCGGGTCGCCGAGCTGCTCGCGGCCGGCGAGCGCATCGACGTGCTCGCCACGCACTCGAAGTACGCGCCGTCGCAGCGGCAGTGGCTGCGCCCGCTCGATCCGCTCCTCACGCCCGAGGCGATCACCCCGCTCGCGCCGCGCGCGGTGGAGCTCTGCCGGTTCGAGGGCGACCTGCTCTGCGCGCCCCGCCTCGTCGACGTCCGCGTGCTGTGGACCCGTACCGACCGCGTCGCGCCACCCGACACGTGGGCGGACCTGCTCGACGGCGACGTCGTGTTCGGCTTCCCGGGCCGCGAGTCCGGGCTCTTCGGCACGTTCTTCGAGCTCGTCGTCGGCGCCGGCGGCGTGCTGTTCGACGACTCCGGCCGGCCCACGATGGCCACCCCCGAGGCCGAGTGGGCGGTCGACGCGTTGTGCCGGCTGGCTGCACGCGCACCGTCGGACCTGCCCGAGTGGCACTACGACGGTGTGGACGCCGCGCTGCTCGACGGACGCGTCGACGCGGCCGCGGCGTGGCCCGGCGGCTGGGGCGCGATCCGGGCGTCGGAGCACGCGGACGTGCTCACGCCGTCGCTCTACCCGGCCGGCTCGGCCCGGCGGGTGTCGTACTCGGGATGCCACGCGTGGGGCATCCCCACCACCTGCGGGAACCTCGACGGAGCCGTCGCGCTCGTGACCGAGCTGCTCGGTCCGGAGGCCCAGGCCCAGGACGCCGCGGGCGGGAGCATGTGCGCCCACCTCGGGGCGCTCGCCGCGGTCGCGCCCGAGAACGACACCGACCGGCGCCGCCTCGAGATCACCCGCACCACGATCGAGACCGCGATGATCACCTATCCGCCGCTGACCCGGTTCCCGGAGATCGAGGACGCGGGGTGGTCGGCGATCCGGGACGCGATCACCGGCCGGTGCTCCTCGCGCGACGGCAACCGTCGCGATCCAGGCCGCCGCCACGGCGGTCCTGGAGCTCCCGGACCCCTGACGTGCGTTCACGGTCGTTCCGTGGCGATTCGGGACCTTCGGCACCGTTCAGGACGGCCACGTTCGTGACGATGTACGGACGAGGACGTTCCACGTGCAGGGAGCGATCACATCGATCGCCGCGAAGACGCCCGCAAGAGGAGCAGCGTGAGCCCTCGGAACATGGGCCCGGTCGCCCGGACACTGATTCTCACCGTCGTCGGTCTCGTGTCCGGCCTCGTGATGGTCGTCGCGATGGTCGTGACCGTCCGCGGGACCGACTCGGTCGCCCGGAGGGCGGCGAGGCGAGCCATCCCGGCGCAGACTGCGTTGCGCCAGACGTGGACGGCCAGCACGACGGGACAGGAGTTCTTCACGGCCGCGCTCGCGGCCAACGACCCGCTGGTCCGGACCGCCGCGCTCACGGAGGCGCAGTCGAAGGGCCGGGCGCAGGATGCTGCGTGGTCCCGCTACCTGCACCACACGCTGGGGGCTCGCGGCGAGGCCGACCTGCAGCGCCGGTACACGAAGGCGGCGGCGCGTTCGGTGCAGCTCGCCGCGAGCCTGCTCGCGACGAGCCCGACCGATACGTCGTTCGACACGAAATTGTCCGCCGAGCGCGACGCCTCACTCGAAGCCGGCACCGCGCTCTCCGCGCTCCAGTCGACGATCTACGAGCCGACGATCCGTCACAGCGCCTCCCGGGTCGTCACCGGCATCGACGCCGCCCGCACGGTGCTGTACCTCACGTACGCGGTCCTCGCGCTTTTCGGCGTGTTCGTCGGGTGGTCGCTGACGCGGCGGGCGCACGCCGACAACCGCCGGATGCTCGCCGACGCCGCAGTCATGAAGGCCGAGGCCCAGTACACATCGCTCGAGACCTCGCTCCAACGTGCGCTCGAGATGGAGACGACCGAGCCCGCGACCTACGACGTGATCCGGCAGGCACTCATGATCGTCGATCCCGACGTGCCGTCCGAGTTGCTCCTCGCCGACTCCGGCCACGCACACTTCCGTCAGGTGCTCACGGCGGGCAGCGACGGCGACAGTGCGTGTCGTGTGAGCGCCCCCGACGAGTGCCCCGCCACGATGAGCGGGCTCACCCAGCGCTTCGAGAGCAGCGCCGCGCTCGACGCCTGCCCGTACCTGCGCGGCAGGGACGACGAGGTGTGGGCCACGTGCGTGCCGGTCGGCATCGCCGGGCGCAGCACGGGAGTGCTCCACCTCCAGCGTTCCGTGGCGCTCCCGTCGGGCGATTCCGTGCGTCGGTGGGAGTTGGTTGCCCGGAAGGCCGGCGATCGGCTCGGCATGCTGCGGGCGTTCGCCCGTTCCGAGACCCAGGCGCACACCGACCCGTTGACCGGGCTCCTCAACCGGCGGAGCCTCGAGGCGAGCGTGCGGGACCTGACCGACGAGGACCTGCCGTACATCGTGGCCTACGGCGACCTCGACCACTTCAAGCTCCTCAACGACGTCCACGGGCACGACACCGGCGATCGCGCGCTGCGACTGTTCGCACGCGTGCTGCGCGACAGCGTCCGGCCCGACGACATCCCGGCGCGGTACGGCGGTGAGGAGTTCGTCGCGATCCTGCCCGACTGCTCCCTCGCGAACGCGGCCGTCGTCATCGAACGCGTGCGCAGTCGGCTCCAGCAGGAGCTGGCCGACAGCGGGCTCCCCGCCTTCACCGTGAGCTTCGGGCTCGCCGCGTCCCGGAACGGTGCCGCGTTCGGACAGATCGTCGCCCTCGCCGATCACGCACTGCTGCGGGCCAAGCGCGACGGTCGCGACCGCATGATCGTCGCCGACGCCCGGGGCAACCCGATCACCGACCCGCCGGTTCCGAGCGGATCCGACCCGGCGCCGCGCGGCGCCGACCGATGACGGTCGCACTCCACGGCGGTACGGTGCGCCGATGCAGATCGCGATCGTCACCGGCTGTTCCACCGGGATCGGCTTCGCCACCGCGCTGCGTCTCGCCCGGGAGGGCTGCCGGGTCTACGCGACCGTCAGATCGGAGCCATCGGGCGCGACGTTGCTCGAAGCGGCCGGCGAGCTCCCGGTCTCGCTCCTCGTGCTCGACGTCGACGACGACGCGTCCGTCGCCGACGGCATCGCCTCGGTCATCCGGGCCGAGGGCCGGGTCGACATCCTGGTGAACAACGCCGGCGTGGTGGTGGGCGCCGACATCGAGCGCACACCGCTCGCCACCTTCCAGTCGGTGATGAACACGAACACCTGGGGCACCCTGCGCTGTATCCAGGCCGTCCTCCCGACCATGCGCGCAGCGGGAGGCCGGCTGCATCGTGAACGTGACGTCGATCGCGGGTCGCGTCGCGAGTCCCGGCCAAGGCGCCTACGCGGCGTCGAAGTGGGCGGCCGAGGCCATCAGCGAGGTGCTCGCGACGGAGGCGGCACCGTTCGGGATCCGCGTCGCGATCGTCGAGCCCGGCGTGGTCGCCACTGCCATCGTCGACAAGTCGATGGCGCAACCGATCGACATGGAGTCGCCGTACTTCCCGTACACGTTCCGCACGTCGCGGTTCCTCATGGCGAGCCTGGCGGAGCCGTCGACGGCCGACGAGGTCGCCGACGTCATCTGGCGCGCGATCTCGACCGACGCGCCCACGCTGCGGTATCCGGTGGGTGCCGACGGGATCGCGCTGGCCGAACGACGCCCCGGGGTGCCCGACGACGAGTGGGTCGCGGGACTGAGCGATCCGGACGACGCGATCTTCCGCGCCCGCATGCGGGACTGGAGCGACGTCGAGGTCCCCCCGCAGTAGCGCAGCCGAGGGTTCAGGCGCCGGACGGCGCCGGCGCCTTCGGCCGGGTGAAGAGCCGGGTGAGGACGATCCCGCCGGCGAGCAGCGCGATCCCCACCGACTCGGGGCCCTCGCCCATCGACAGCACGATGATCCCGACGATCGTGATCCAGGGCGTGACCGTGGCCAGGAAGTCGGTCACGGTCGGTGCGTCCTTGCGACCTTCGCGGAGCGCCTCGAGTCGGTTCGGGTACCAGATCGTGAACTGCGCGGCGACGATCAGCGGCAACGTCTGGATGATCCATCCGGTCCAGATGTTGTTCGAGTTGTGCAGGACCGCATCCCCGAACCACCCGGACGCCGCCTCGATCGCGAGCGCTCCGACCCACACCCACGTGATGAGGTAGTTCACATGGAGGAACTCGGGCGTGTGCCAGTACTCCTCGGGCGTGTCCTCACGCGCGTACGGCAGCGTGAACGGACTCCGGACGAGGATGGAGCCGAACGCGATCGCGAACACCGCGACGTTGGCGACCTCGCCGCCCCACAGCTCCAACCACCGGTGGGTGGACGGTGACGCGAACGCGACGACGATGACGAGGGCGGAGAAGTAGGCGACGTCCGAGAACTCGAGCAGCTTGGGAGACGACCCGCGGATCCAGTTCAGCGAGACGATCAGCACGGCGACGACGAGCGCGACGGCGGCCGACAACTCCAGCCGTCCGTTCCCCTCGACGAGTGAGTAGACGATCCACGGCGACAGGCCGACGAGAGGATTCGCAAGGATCTTCCCGAGCAGCGACGAGTCACCGGAGGTGGCTGACGGTCCTCCCGGCGCCGTCGGCGCGGCCGGAACCTGGTCGTGCCGAGTCCCCACGGTGTCGATCGTCTGCGCCATGGACCGCGCCTTCTCCCGCGTTCGAGTGTCCGGGTTGCATCGGCCCCCGGTGCGGGCGGCTTGAGGCGTCAGCCCTGCGGCTCGAAGGGATCGCGGGTGGCGAAGTCGGTACTCGACGACTCGGGCACGGTCGTGGTCGGGGTGGTCGTGGTCGTCGTGCTGGGCGCGGTCGACGGCGTGGTCGGTTGCGAAGCCGCGGGCGTGGCCCGGCTGTCGCTCCCGGAGCACGCGGAGAGGCCCACGCCGACGATGAGCGACAGCGCCACGATCAGGGGACGACCGGCCATCGGTCCAGGCTACCCAGCGGCGCCGACGCGTCGTCCCCCCACGACCTGCCAACCTGGCCGGCGTGTCCGAGGATCCGGGAGCCGGGGTGAGCGAAGCGCGCGCCGAGACGCTCGTCGCGCTGCTCGACGAGCGCGCCGGCGACGACACCGCGGGCATCGTCGTCGACGACCGATCGTGGACCTGGCGCGAGGTGGTGGCCGAGAGTGCACGGTGGTCGGCGGCGATCGCGACCCTCCGCCCCGATCGCGATCCCTTCCATGTCGGCGTGCTGCTCGGCAACCGACCCGAGTACCTGTTCACGCTCTTCGGTGCGGCGCGCGTCGGCGCCGTGCTCGTCGGCGTCAACGAGACGCGTCGTGGCGACGAGCTCGCGCGCGACATCCGACACACCGACTGCGTCGCCGTGCTCACCGACACCGACCACGTGGGTCTGCTCGACGGCCTCGACCTCGGCGACACGACGGTCGTCGACGTCGACGGCGCCGCGTGGCGGGACCTCGTGGCCACTGCGCCGGAGCCCGCGACCGAACCGGTCGCGACGAACGACGTGCTGCTGCTGATCTTCACGTCGGGCTCCACGGGCGCGCCGAAAGCGGTCCAGCTGTCGCACGCCCGGGCCTGCCGGGTCGCGAGCGCGGCCTCGTGGTTCGGTCGCGACGACGTCCTCTACTGCGCGATGCCGCTGTTCCACGGCAACGCACTGAACGCGATCGTCTTCCCCGCGCTGGCGACCGGCGCCGCGATCGCGCTGCGCGAGCGGTTCTCCGCGACGCGGTTCATGCCCGACGTGCGCGCCTACGGCGCCACGTTCTTCAGCACGGTGGGTCGCGCGCTCGCGTACGTGCTCGCCACGCCGGAGTCGTCCGCCGACCGCGACCACCGGGTGAAGTTCGCGCTCGCACCGGAGTCGTCACCGCGTGACCTGCGCGCGTTCAAGGCGCGATTCGGGATCCTGTGCGTCGCCGGGTACGGGTCGAGCGAGAACGTCATCATCATGGAGCCCCGACCCGGCCTCCCGAAGGACGCGCTCGGCGTCCCGCAGGCCGGCATCGACGCCGCGGTCGTGGACCCCGAGTCGGGCGCCGAGTGTCCGGTCGCCCGCTTCGATCCGGACGGGCGACTGCTGAACGGGGCCGAGGCGATCGGCGAGATCGTCGGCCGCAACGTCGTCGACCGGTTCGAGGGGTACTACCGCAACCCGGAGGCGGAGGCCGAGCGCACACGGAACGGCTGGTACTGGTCCGGCGACCTCGGGTACCGCGACGGCGACGGGGTCTTCTACTTCGCCGGACGGGTCGGCGAGTGGCTGCGCGTCGACTCCGAGAACTTCGCGACGGCGCCGGTGGAGCGGATCATCGCCCGGTTCCCCGGGGCGAGCGGCGTGGCGGTGTATCCGGTGCCCGACGAGCGCACCGCCGACGACCAGGTCATGGCCGCCCTGGAGTTGGACGGCGACGCGCCGTTCGACGTCGACGCGTTCGCGCGCTTCCTCGCCGCGCAGACCGATCTCGGCACGAAGTGGGCACCGCGCTACGTGCGGATCACGACCCTGCCGGTCGGGGCCACGAACAAGATCGACAAGCGACCGCTGCGGGCGCAGCGCTGGCACACCGACGACCCGGTCTACTGGCGGCCGCCGGGCGAGACCGCGTACCGGCGGCTCACGACCGCCGACATCGCCGCGCTCGAAGCGCGCTTCGTCGAGTTCGGTCGCGCCGACGCGATCGCCCGGCCCTGACGCCGTCGAGCGGTCGCATCAGGATCGTCAGCCGCGTGCCGCCGCGAGCGCGCCGGCCCACCACGCCAGGTCGTCGGCGAGCGCGTGCAGGCGCGGCGTGAGCGACGCGATCGCCGCGTCACCCTCCTGCGCCGCCGTCGGCGCGATCCAGCGTCCGACCGAGCCGCCACCTCGTCGCTCGGGTAGTCCCGTCCTGTCGCATCGGTGACGAGCCGGCGCGTCGTGCCGGTGATCACGTCGATGAGCATGCAGCCTCCGGGCGCGGGAACGCGACCACGGTGCGAACGGTCGGGTCGGGCGAAGTGTTCCCCCCTGGTGCCTACGCTCTCGCGATGCTGGTGGTGGTGATGGGCGTCGCCGGATCCGGGAAGTCGACCGTGGGACCGCTCGTGGCCGACGCCCTCGGGGTGCCCTTCCTCGACGCCGACGACTTCCACGACGACGCCAACATCGAGCGGATGCGGGCGGGGATCCCTCTCGACGACGCGGCACGGGCACCCTGGCTCGACCGGCTGCACACCGCGCTCGCGGCGCATCGCCACGGCGGTGCGGTCCTCGCGTGCTCGGCGCTGACCACCTCCTCGCGGGCGCGGCTCGCGGCTGGATTCGACGTGTGCTTCGCGTCGCTCGTGGTGCCTCCCGCCGTGCTCGCGGCACGCCTGCGCCGGCGGCGCGATCACTTCGCCGGCGCCGAGCTCCTGCCGTCACAGCTCGCGACGCTCGAGGTCGGGCCCGATGTCGTGACGATCGACGGCGACCGACCACCCTCACAGGTCGCGGCCGCCGTCGTGGCCGCGGTCAGCGGCCGGGCTCGCTGACGAGTCGCGTCCGGAGCCACTCGGCGTCGGTGACCGCGTGCCCCTCGAAGTCGTTGTTGAAGTAGGCGAACACGTCGACGCCCGCGTCGAGCCACTCCGTCAACCGCCGGGCCAGGCGCCATAGTCGCCGCCCGCCGTACCGCCCGTGGTACGGCTCCTCACGGGCGCGCGGCCCGTGGAAGCGCACGTAGGTCCAGGACGTCGTCAGCTCCCACGGATGGTCGGCCAGGAGATCGTGCAGGCAGAGCGCGGCCCCGTGCCGTTCCAGCACCGCGTACACGTCGTCGTGCAACCACGACGGATCCCGGAGCTCGACCGCCCACCGCAGGTCGCGCGGTGCCGCGGCGAGGAAGGTGTCGAGTCGGCCGACGTCACGCTTCCAGCGCGGGGGCAGCTGCACCAGGTTCGGCCCCAGCACGGCGCCGAGGCGACGCACCCGCGTCACGTGGTTGGCCAGCCATTGGTCCGGATCCCGCAGCTTCTTGCGGTGCGAGCCGTACCCTCCCAGCTTCACCGCGTAGAGGAAGCCCGACGGTGCCTGCGCGGCCCACCGGTCGAACGCGGCCTCGGTCGGGAGCCGGTAGAAGGTGTTGTTGATCTCGACCGTGTCGAAGCGGTCCGCGTACGCGCCGAACCAGTCGCGCGGGCGCAGGTCCGCGGGGTACACGACACCGCGCCAGTCGGGATACGCCCATCCGGAGCACCCGACGCGTGCCCGCCCCGACCGCCGGGTCGCCGAGTCGCTCCGTCGGGTCACGGCTGCATCCTCCCCCGACGAGTGCGCCCGCAACCGGCCTCGCCGTCACTGCCGGCTCCCACGTCCTAGGGTGCGCGACCCGCGCCGCCGGCGCGTCCCACGGAGGCATCGCGTGGTCCTGGTCCTGGTGGCGCTCCCGATCCTGCTGCTCGGCGCCGCGGCGGTGCTCGCGTTCTTCTCGGTCCGGCGCAGCACGCTCCACATCACCGCGGCCGGCGTCGAGTACCGGAACTTCCCGCAGCCGCCGCGATCGGTCCCCCTGGCGCAGGTCGTCCGGTTCGAGGACGCCGCGGCGGTCGGCAACTTCTCCAGCCTCCGGCCGGCGACCGCAGTGCTCGTCCTCACCGACGGCTCGCGCCTCCCGGTACGGAGCCTGTCCGATCCGGAGGCGGGCACCGGCGTCGACGCCCTCAACGCCCGCGTGCGGGCGCTCCGCAGCGGCTCCTGACCGCGCCGCTCACCTATCGTGCGCCGATGGAGCGTGCGGACGTCGCCGTCGTCGGCGGGGGCATCGTCGGTCTCGCCACCGCCCGGGCGATCCTGCAGGGCGACCCTCGTCGATCGGTGGTGGTGATCGAGAAGGAAGCGCACGTCGGCGCGCACCAGAGCGGCCGCAACTCCGGCGTCATCCACGCCGGCGTGTACTACCGACCGGGCTCCGAGAAGGCACGGATGTGCACGGCCGGCCGGCTGTCGATGGTGCGGTACTGCCAGGAGCACGGGATCGACCATGCGGTGACGGGCAAGGTCGTCGTCGCCACCGACGAGATCGACCGGGCCCGGCTCGCGGACCTCGAGCAGCGCTGCATCGCCAACGGCGTGCGCACCGAGCTCATCGGCCCGGAGCGGTTGCGCGAGCTCGAGCCGCACGTGGCCGGCGTCGCTGCGCTGCACGTGCTCGACACCGGGATCGTCGACTACGGCGAGGTGTGCCGGAGCCTCGCGAAGGAGATCGAGGCCGCCGATGCCCGGCTGCACCTCGGCGCCGCGCTGGTCGGCGCGCGCGACATCAGCGGCGGCATCGTGCTCGAGACGACCGACGGGCCGGTCGAGGCGCGGCGCGTCGTCACGTGTGCAGGTCTCCACGCCGACGAGGTGGCACGGGTCGTCAGCGGCGAGGAGGTCGTCGACGGCGTTCGGGTCATCGCCTTCCGGGGCGAGTACCGCGAGATCGTGCCGGCACGCGCGCATCTCGTGCGCTCGCTCGTGTATCCCGTCGCCGATCCCGCGTACCCGTTCCTCGGCGTGCACCTCACCCGTGGCATCGACGGCACGGTCCACGTCGGCCCCAACGCGGTGCTCGCCTTCGCGCGCGAGGGCTACGAGTGGCGCCGGGTCGATGTCGCCCACCTGCGCGCGACCTTCCGATTCCGCGGCTTCTGGCGGTTCGCCCGCCACAACTGGCGGTTCGGTCTGCACGAGATGGCCCGGTCGCTCAGCCGGCGCCGGTTCGCCGCCGCCGCCCGCCGACTGGTCCCCGAGCTGCACCGGCGCGACCTCGTGCCCGCGCCGGCCGGGGTCCGAGCCCAGGCCATCGGACGCGACGGCGAGCTCCTCGACGACTTCGTGATCCGATCCGCGGGTCGGGCCGTGCACGTGTTGAACGCGCCGTCGCCGGCGGCGACGGCCTCGCTCGAGATCGGCGCCGAGATCGCGCGGCGCCTCGAGCTCGACGCCTGACCGATCAGATACCGATCTCGGCGTTCGCCTCGGCCAGCACGGCCAGCGACCGCTCCCACGCAGATCGCTCCTGCTCGTTCATGTGCGGCCAGATCGGCTCACTCGGTCCGTCGGGACCGAGCACGCACGGCAGGCTCGCGCACACGTCGTCGCCGACGCGCGTCGACACCGGGATCAGTGCACCCACCTCGAACGCGAGTGCGTTGACCAGACCACCGACGGTGAGACCGATGCCCTGTGCGGTGGATCCCTTGAGCTCGCGGATCTGGTACGCGGCGGTCCGCACGTCGCGCTCGATGTCGGCGAGTCGCTCCGCCGTGAGGTCGACGCCGCGTTGGCGGGCGAACTCGGAGAGCGGCACGGTCCCGACGACCGCGGAGTCCAGCAGGAAGACGCACGAATCGCCGTGCTCCCCCACCACCCATGCGTGCACGCTGCGCGGATGGACCGAGCACGCGCGCGCGAGCGCGTCGGTGAGCCGGAGCGTCTCGAGCGCCGTCCCCGACCCCATCACCGCGACCCCCCGACCCGCCCACCGCCGGGTGAGGTACTCGGTGAGGACGTCGAGGGGGTTCGTCACCACGATGACGACTCGCGGCAGCCCGCCGGCCTCGATCGCGTCGGCCACGGAGTCGATCACCGCGATGTTCTCGTGCAGCACGTCCAGCCGACTCTCGCCGGCCTTGGTGTGGTGGCCGGCCGTGATCACCAGGATGTCCTCGGGCTCGATCTCCTCCATCGACCGGCCCCGCACCTCGACGCGCGTCAACAGTGGCCGAGCGTGCATGAAGTCGAGCGCGAGCCCGCGAGCGGCCGTGCCGTCGCGGCTGTAGATCGAGACGCGCCCCGCGAGCCCCCGCATCACGAGCGCGGATGCGGTCGCGACCCCCACACCACCGACGCCGACGACCCCCACCGACAGTCCAGGCATCGGCGCACAGTAGCGACGGGGCGCACCACTGCCCTTGACCGGCCGGACCCGTCGCGGTAGCCAGCACCTCCAGGGGGCAGCCGTGACCACACCATCACCCACGGGAACGCCCGAGTCGGACGCGATCAAGACGTACCGCTACCTGCGGATCGGCATCGTCGCGGTCGTGGTGCTGCTCGCGACGTCGATCGCCTACGAGCGCCTCCAGGTCGACTGCTGGCAGACCTCGATCAGCGCGTACTACTACACGCCGGTCCGTGCGGTCTTCGTCGGCGGCCTCGTCGCGATCGGCGTCTCGCTCATCGTGATCAAGGGGAGCACGACACCCGAGGACATCTTCCTCAACGTCGCGGGGATGCTGGCGCCGGTCGTGGCGTTCGTGCCCACGGCGAACCCCGGCACGTGCTGGTCGGTGCGCCCGATCCCGCTCCCGGTCGAGAACGGGAAGCTCGCACCGTGGGTCGAGGCCAACATCCACAACAACATCACCGCGTTGCTCGTGGCCGCCACCATCGGTCTGCTCGCCGCCGTCGTCCTCGCCCAGCTCAAGGGCCCCGGCCCGGTCACCGCGCTCCGCACCTCCGCCCGGGAGACCCAGCTCGGGCTCCTCGGCGCCGCGATCCTGCTCGCGCTCGGCACCGTCGCGTTCCTCTTCTGGGACGGGTTCGCGACCCACGCCCACTACATCGCCGCGATCACGATGTTCGCCTGCCTCGCCGGCGCGACCGCGGCCAACGCACGCGAGGTGTGGACGAGTTCGCCGCCCTACGCGCGCCTCTACCTCGGGATCGCGGTCCTCATGGTGCTGACGGCCGGTCTGTTCGCCACGACCTTCGCCCACAAGGTGCTGGTCATCGAAGGCGTGGAGATCGCCCTGTTCGCGTCGGCCTGGGTCGCGCAGACGTTCGAGCACTGGGCCGGCACGACCTGACCGTCGCTACACCCGCCCGAGCCACTCCACCAATGCGGCCGCCACCGCCTCCGGCTGCTCGGGGAGCAACGCGTGACCCGCATCGGGGATGGTGACCATCGACGCTCGCGCGCCGAGGTTGCGCACGATGTCCTCGCCGTTGGCCGGGACCGCGACCACGTCGTCCGCCGGTTGCACCACGAGCACGTCGGCGGCACCGGCCGACCACCAGTCGGTCACGGGCTCCCGGGTCGTGGCCCGCGACTGCGCGGCCGCGACCGTCGGGTACCACCCGTCGGCCCACACGGACACGTCGTGACCGGGCGCGAAGAAGGCGGTGCGCACCGCCGCGAGGTGCTCGGCCGGGCTCAGACCGGGATCGAAGACCGCGCGCAGTGCCGCGCCCGCCTCCGCCGACGGCGCGATCAACCCGCCGCACGCGAGGAGCGCGACGCCGTCGACGGCATCCGGGTGACGCGCCGCGGTCATGCGCGCGACCCGGTTCCCGAACGCGTGGCCGACGACGGTGGCGCGACCGGCGCCGAGCGTGGCCACCACGCTGGCGACGTCGCCGGCGAGGGCGGTGAGGCTCAGGTCCTCGAGCGGACCGGCGCTGCCGCCGATGCCGCGCGGCTCGGGCGCGAGCGCGAGGTACCCGGCGCGGGCCAGGCGGTCGGCGAGGTCCTCGAAGTCGCTCGCCGCCCGGCCCAGCGACGGCACCAGCACGACGGCCCGCCCGCGACCGGCGGCGTGGACCTCGATCGGCCCGGCGGGACCGTCGATCAGCTCCGTGTGGCGGTGGACGTCGCGCCGCGGCTCCATCGCACCGGTCTACGCCCTCGTCGCCGCCTCGCGCCCGGCACCGCTGTAGTACAAAGTCGCCCGTGTTCATGATGCGGTTCAGCCAGCGGTCGCGCACGACCGTCGCATCCGACCGGGCGGCCGGCTATGCCGCGATGCTCGACATGGCCGAATGGGCGGAGCGCCGCGGGTGCGTGGCCGCGGTGCTCTCGCAGCACCACGGCGTCGACGACGGGTATCTCCCGTCGCCGGTCCCCGTCGCCGCGGCGCTCGCGGCCCGGACTTCGACGCTCGCGATCAACGTCGCCGCACTGCTCCTCGCGTTCTACGAGCCGGTGAAGCTCGCCGAGGACCTCGCCGTCGTCGACCTGCTCAGCCGCGGTCGCGTCTCGTACGTGATCGGCATCGGGTACCGCGACGAGGAGTTCGCGATGTTCGGGGTCGACCGTCGCGCGCGTGGACAGCTCGTGGAGCAGCGCATCCGGATGCTGCGCACGCTCTGGACGGGCGCCACGGTCGACGTCGACGGTCGCGCCGTCGGCGTGACACCGCTGCCCTTCACTCCGGGCGGGCCGATGCTCGCCTACGGCGGCGGCTCCGAGCCCGCGGCCCGGCGCGCCGCACGGCTCGGCATGCTCTTCATCGCCGAGACCCACGACGCGAGCCTCGAGGCCGCCTACAGGGACGCGGCCGCCGCCGCCGGGCTCGCTCCGGTCGGTTGCATGTTCCCCGACGCCGAGCTCCCGCTGACGGTGTTCGTCGCCGACGATCCCGACCGCGCGTGGGCGGAGATCGGCGAGTACCTCCTCGTCGACGCGGTGGGCTACGGGCGATGGAACGCGCACCGGACCGGCACCGCGTCGGTGTCGCAGGCGACCACGGTCGCCGAGCTGCGCGCCGAGGAGGGGCCCTACCGGATCGTCACGCCCGACGAGGCCGCGGCGCTGGTGGCCCGTGGCTTCCCGCTCGCGCTGCAGCCGCTCGTCGGCGGCATCCCGCCCGACATCGCGTGGCCGTACCTCGAGGCCGCCGCCGCGGTCGGCGCCACCCC
>CAVWPR010000044.1:0-18546 GCA_963756815.1 uncultured Acidimicrobiia bacterium | reverse complement strand
AGAAGCGCACGTCGCGGTTGGGGCGGAAGACGTGGAACGGACCCCATTGCTCGTCGAGGGTCACGAGCAGCTCGCGCATCGGGCCCCGGACCGCCGACTCGAACTGGTCGCGATGCGCGGTCCAGTAGCCGCGCGAGTTGTCCCGCTCCAGACCCTCGTAGAACGTGAGGCACTCGGGTGGGAAGCCCCGGAAGGTCATGCGGCGGACCCTACCGGCCTCGCGCTCCGGCCGGGCCGCTGACCGAGGCCGCGCCCGGTACGAACCAACGCCACCGGTCTCGGTCGCCGCGGCCGGGTGCCAGCCCCACCCGGGGCGACCGGCGCGGCCGGGCCGGCGGCGCGGTGCCGTCGTCGTGGAGGCCGATCGGGCCCCGAACGAGGTCGATACCGTCGTGTGCGCGGTCGAGACCGAACGCGGTCGCGAGCCGGGCCGGACCGGCACACAGGTCCCGGTCGCGACGCGCCGTCGGCCGCCGCTGCCGCATCACCTCCAATCCGGCCAGAGGCGTCGCGGCCCGGAGCAGCACCGCGCCGGCGTCGTCGGGCGGCGATGCGGCCACGACATTCGCGCACCAGTACATCCCGTACACGAAGTACACGTAGAGACGACCCGGCCGTCCGAACATCGTCGCGTTGCGCGCGGTCCGCCCGCGGTACGCGTGACTCGCGGGATCGGCGGAGCCGCGGTACGCCTCCACCTCGACGATGCGGGCCGCCAACCGCGTCCCACCCTCGGTGGAGACCAGGACCTTGTTGAGCAGCGCGGGCGCCAGCTCCCGCGGGTCCCGGTCGTAGAACGCGCGCGTCAGGCGAGCCACTGCGCCTGGTGGTCCAGGAGGGTCCGCACGGCGGCGAGCTGTGCGGCAAGTGGTCCCGGGCCGCCGGCACCCGGCGTCGTCCGCTGGGCCACCGCTGCCCCCGGGGCGAGCAATGCCACACCCTCTGCTCCGAGGCGCGGTTCCGCCGCCACCAGCTCCGCGAAGGGCCGGCCGGCCTCGAGCGACTCGCGGACCAGGCCGCCGACGATCGCGTGGGCCTCGCGGAACGGCGTGCCCCGCCGGACGAGCAGCTCGGCCAGGTCGGTCGCCGCGAGCAGCGGATCGTCGGTCCGGGCGCGCATCGCGTCGGCGTCGAACGTGGCCGCGGCCAGCAGACCGGTGAGCGCGAGCACCGACGCGCCGAGCGTGTCGACGGCGTCGAACAGCGGCTCCTTGTCCTCCTGCAGATCGCGGTTGTACGCGAGAGGGAGCCCCTTGAGCGTCGCGAGGAGCCCGGTGAGGTCGCCGATGACGCGTCCGGCCTTGCCGCGGACCAGCTCCGCGACGTCGGGATTCTTCTTCTGCGGCATCATCGAGGACCCGGTCGCGAATGCGTCGGGCAGCCGCAGGAACCCGAACTCGCTCGACGACCAGAGCACGATCTCCTCGCCGAGGCGGGACAGGTGCACCTGCGCGAGCGCAGCCGCGAACACCGCCTCGGCCACGAAGTCGCGGTCGGAGACCGCGTCGAGCGAGTTCTCGAACCGGCGGGCGAACCCCAGCGTCCGCGCCGTGTGCTCGGGGTCGAGCGGCAGGCTGGAGCCGGCGAGGGCGCCCGCGCCGAGCGGCGACACGTCGGCCGCGACCACCACCCGTTGGAACCGCTCGACGTCGCGACCCACCGCCCACACGTGCGCGAGCAGGTGGTGCGCGAGCAACACCGGCTGCGCGTGCTGCAGGTGCGTGTAGCCCGGCACGGCGACATCGACGCCGGCCTCCTCGGCCCGCGTCACCAGCACCCGCTGCAACCCGTCGAGGGCGGCGACGAGCTCCCGTGCGGCGCGCTTGGTCCAGAGCCGCAGATCCGTCGCGACCTGGTCGTTCCGACTCCGCCCGGTGTGCAGCTTGGCGCCGGCGTCGCCGGCCAGCTCGGTGACCCGCCGCTCGACCGCGGTGTGGATGTCCTCGTCGGAGGCCGCGAACACGAACGCGTCGGTAGCGAGCTCGGTCTCCACCGCGTCGAGCGCGGTCGTCACCTCCTGCCCCTCTGCGTCGGTCAGCAGGCCCACCGCGACGAGCATCGCGACGTGTGCGCGGGAACCGTCGACGTCGTCGGCCGCGAGCCGCCGGTCGAACGACAGGCTCTCCGAGAGTGCCATGAGCGCGGCGTCCGGACCGTCGGCGAACCGCCCGTGCCAGAGCGTCCGCGACTCGTCCTCGCCGGCGCTCGGGTGCATCGGAGTCGGCTCGTCGCTCACGACGCTGATCCCGGGGGTCTCACCGCGGGTTCCTCGATGCGCTGACGCTTCGACCACGTCTCGACCGACAGGCCCCACAACCGCACGAACCCCGCCGCATCCTCGTGGCGGAACGCGTCGTCGGCCTCGTAGGTGGCGAGCGAGTAGTCGTAGAGGCCGCGTTCGGCGCGCCGGCCGACGACCGTGCACTGCCCGGGCTGCAGACGGAGCCGGACCTCGCCGGTCACGTGCCGCTGGGTCGACTCGACGAAGGCGTCGAACGCCTCGCGCAGCGGCGAGTACCAGAGCCCGTCGTACACGGTCTCCGCCCAGCGGGTCTCGAGGCGGCTCTTCTCCCGCATCACGTCGCGCTCGAGCGTGATCGACTCGAGGTCCGCGTGCGCGAGCAGCAACGCGAGCGCGCCGGGACACTCGTAGACCTCGCGACTCTTGATGCCGACGCGCCGGTTCTCCACCATGTCGATCCGGCCGAAGCCGTACGCGCCGACGATGCCGTCCAGCTCCGGCAGCATCTGGTGCAGCGGCGTGGGCACGCCGTCGAGGGTCACGGGTGCACCGCGCTCGAACCCGATCACGATCTCGCGCGCTTCGGACGGCGCGTCGGCCACGTGGCGCGTGCGCTCGTAGATGTCGTCGGGCGGCGCGTTCCACGGATCCTCCATGGCGCCGCACTCGACCGCCCGCCCCACGATGTTCTCGTCCACCGAGTACGGCTTCGCCTCCGACACCGTGATGGGGATGGCGAAGCGCGCCGCGTACTCGATCGAGTCGTGACGGGAGAAGCCCCACATTCGGACCGGTGCGAGCACCTCAAGGTCGGGTGCGAGTGTGCGCAGCGCGACCTCGAACCGGACCTGGTCGTTGCCCTTGCCGGTGCAACCGTGCGCGACGGCATCGGCCTGGAACTCCCGGGCCGCCGCCACGAGGTGGCGGGCGATCACCGGACGCGACAGTGACGACACGAGCGGGTACTTCCCCTCGTACAGGGCGTTGGCCCTGATCGCGTTGACCACGAACCGGGACGTGTACTCCTCACGGGCGTCGACGACCCGCGCCTCGATCGCGCCGGCGACGAGCGCGCGCTGACGGATGGCCTCCCAGTACGCCGCGTCCGCGTGCGGCTCCTGACCGACGTCGACCGCGAGCGCGACGACCTCCGCGCCCCACTCCTCCTGGATCCACTTCACCGCGACGGACGTGTCGAGACCGCCCGAGTACGCGAGCACCACCCGCTGCGTCATGTCGTCCTTCTCTCCGCTCTACAGACCCGCGAGCCCGGCCAGGCGACCGGCGACCGGCGCGCCTCCCGCCGTCTCCGCGCAGACCAGCACCAACGTGTCGTCACCGGCGACCGTGCCGAGCACGTCGGGATATCCGGCCCGATCGAGCGCCGAGGCCACCACGTGGGCCGAGCCCGGCGGCGTGCGCAGCACGACGAGGTTCGCCGAGTGCGCGACGTCGACGACGAACTCCCCCATCACGCGCCGCAGGTGGTCGTCGGGGCTCGCCGCGTCCTTCGAGTTCTCGGGGACGGCGTAGGCCATGGTGCCGCCGGGGATCCGCACCTTCACCGCGCCGAGATCCTCGAGGTCGCGGCTCACGGTCGCCTGCGTCGCGAGCACGCCTTCGGCCGCGAGCAGCTCCACGAGCTGACCCTGACTCGAGATCGCCTGCTCCTCGAGCATGCGGGCGATGCGGTGCTGCCGCTGCGGCTTGCCGAGTGTCGCCACTAGCCCTCCTCCTGCTGCACCAGGAACGCGAAGAGCGCCCGCTTGGCGTCCATCCGGTTCGCGGCCTGCTGCCACACGATGCTGGCGGGTCCGTCGAGCACGGCGTCGGTGACCTCCTCGCCCCGGTGCGCGGGGAGGCAGTGCATGAAGACCGCGTCGGGTCCGGCCACCGCCATGAGGGCGTCGTCGACCTGCCAGCCGCGGAACGCCGAGCGTCGCACGTCGGCCTCGGCCTCCTCGCCCATCGACGTCCACGTGTCGGTGTAGACCACGTCGACCCCCTTGACCGCGTCGTGCGGGTCGCTCACCAGCTCCACCGCGCCCCCGAGGTTGCGCGACCGCTCCACCACGTCGTCGTCGAGCTCGTAGCCCGGCGGCGACGTGACGTGGAGCTCCATCCCCGTGAGCGCGGCACCGAACGCGAGGGACGCGGTGACGTTGTTGCCGTCGCCGACGTAGGCGACCCGCAGTCCTTCCAATCGGCCGAACCGCTCGCGGATCGTGAGCAGGTCGGCGAGCGTCTGACACGGGTGCCGCGGTCCGAGAGGAGATTGACGATCGGCGCGTCGACGGCCGCCGCCATGCGCTCGAGCACCCCGTGGTCGAACACACGAGCCGCGACGATCGTGTGGTACGCGGCGAGGGTGCGAGCCACGTCCTCGGCGGTCTCCCGCACGTCGATGCTGATCTCGTCGGGTCGGATCGTGACCGGATGGCCACCGAGGCCGACCACGGCCATCTCCCCGCTGTTCCGGGTCCGGGCCGACGGCTTCTGGAACACCAGGGCGACGCCGCGCCCGGCGAGCACGGGAGGCACGAGACCGGGTGTCGCCTTCCACGCAACCATCGTGTCGAGCAGCGTTGCGAGCTCGGCGTGGCTGAGCTCGTCGACCTCGAGGAAATCGCGCTTCACGCCGCGACCTCCGCGAGCACGCCGGCGAGGATCGCGACGCCCCGGTGGATCTCGTCGTCGGAGACGAGCAGCGGCGGCGCGAGCCGCAGCGCCGTCGGCGTGACCGCATTGAGCACGAGACCGGCGTCGAGGCACCGGGCCGCGACCGGGCCCGCCTCGATCCCCGGCGAGAGCTCGGCCGCCACGAGGAGTCCGACGCCGCGCACGTCGGCCACCCCGGCCAGGTCCGCCAGCGCGACCGTCAGGCGCTTGCCCTGCGCCGTCGCGAGTGCGGGCACGTTCTCCTGCTCCATCACGTCGAGCACCGTGAGCGCGGCACGCGCTGCGAGCGGTTGGCCCCCGAACGTCGATGCGTGATCGCCGGGCGCGAACGCGGCTGCGACGTCGGCGCGGGCCCAGCACGCGCCGATCGGCACACCGTTGCCGAGCGCCTTCGCCAGCGTGACGACGTCGGGCCGGACGTCGCCACCGTGCTCGAAGCCGAACCAGCGGCCGGTGCGTCCGAGACCGGTCTGGACCTCGTCCATCAGCAGCAGCGCCTCCCGCTCGTCGCACAGCGTCCGCACCGCCTCCAGGTAGCCGGCCGGCGCAGGCTGCACCCCGCCTTCCCCCTGCACCGGCTCGAGCAGGACCGCGCAGACTCGCTCGTCCATCGCGGCGCGCAGCGAGTCGACGTCGGCGAACGCGACCTGACGGAACCCGACCGGCAGCGGCTGGAACGTCTCCTGCTTCTGGGGCTGGCCCGTGGCCGCCAGGGTCGTCAGCGTCCGGCCGTGGAACGAGTTGTAGGCCGAGAGCACGTGGAAGCGCTCGGGACCACCGTTGGCCTGACCGTGGCGGCGTGCGAGCTTGATCGCGCACTCGTTGGCCTCGGCCCCGCTGTTGGCGAAGAACACCCGGCCGGGGGTGCCGGTCGCCGAGGTGAGCAACAGGTCGAGGCGCGCCGCGAGCCGCGGTTGCACGTCGTTGAGGTACAGATTCGACACGTGCACCAACGTGCGGGCCTGGTCGGCGAGCGCGTCGGTCACCGCCGGGTGCGCATGCCCGAGCGAGACCGTCGCGAGGCCGGCGAGGAAGTCGAGGTACTCCTTGCCCTCGCTGTCCCACAGTCGCGTGCCCTCGCCGCGCACGAAGGCGACCGGCTGCCGGCCGTAGGTCTGCATCACGTGCTCGCGATCGAGCGCGTACAGCTCGTCGTACCCGGTCTGGCTCACTGCACTGCCTGACTGACCATGGTGCCGATGCCCTCCCGCGTGAAGAATTCGAGCAGCAGCGCATGCGGGATGCGCCCGTCGAGGATGTGGGCGCGCGTCACGCCGTGGCGAAGTGCGTGCACGCACGACACCAGCTTCGGGATCATTCCCTCGCCGGCGCGACCTTCGTGCACCAGCGCCGCGAGCCCGTCGGCGTCGATGCGCGAGATCAGCGACGCCTCGTCCGGGAAGTCGCCGTACACGCCCGCGACGTCGGTGAGGTACACGAGCTTCTCGGCACCGAGCGCCTCCGCGATGGCACCGGCCACGGTGTCGGCGTTGACGTTGTACGCCTGCCCCGTGTCGTCCATCCCGATCGTCGCCACCACCGGGATGAGCTCCTCGCGCAGCAGCCGGTGCAGGATCGACGGGTCGATGGCCGAGACGTCGCCCACGAAGCCCAGCCGCTCGTCGCGTTGGGTCACCGCGATCAGGCCCGCGTCCTCGCCCGACAGCCCCACCGCGTACGAGCCGTGCTGATTGAGCGACGCCACCACCTCGCGGTTCACCTTGCCGACGAGCGCCATCCGGGCGATGTCAACGGTCTCCGCGTCGGTCACACGCAGGCCGTCGACGAACTCGGCCGTCTTGCCGAGACGCGCCATGAGCTCGGTGATCTGCGGTCCGCCGCCGTGCACCACCACCGGATTCATCCCCACCAGTCGCATGAGCACGACGTCCTGGGCCCACTGGTCGGCGAGCTCGGCGCTCTCCATCGCGTGGCCGCCGTACTTGATGACCACCGTCTTGCCCGAGAACTCCCGGATGTAGGGCATCGCCTCCGCGAGGACGTGCGCCTTCTCCTCGGCCCCCGCGCGCCGCAGGTCGCTCACGGTCTCGCTCATGACACACCCCGCGCTCGATCCGACGCCGCGCGCCGCAGGCGCGCACGGTCGCGCAGCGAGCGCCGCCTCACGCACATCGCCGGAGCAGCGAGCGGAGCGACCATCAGGACGTGGTCCGGTTCTCGTCGATGTACGCGTGCGACAGGTCGGTGAAGAGCATCCGCGCCGAGGCGTCGCCCGCGTGCAGGTCGCACACCACCTCGATCTCGCCGGCCGCCATCACCGCGGCGAGCGCGTCGGTGACCGCCGGATCGCGCGCCTCGACACCGTCGTGGCACACCACGATCCCGCCGTACGAGATCGTCACCCGCTCGGGGTCGAAGACCGCGCCACTCGCGCCGAGCTCCGACAGCACCCGGCCCCAGTAGGGATCCTCGCCGTTGAACGAGCACTGGACGAGCTGGGAGCCTGCGACCTGCCGGGCGGCGCGCCGGGCGTCGTCGTAGGACGCGGCGTTCACGACGTGGAGCCGCACCAGCTTCGACGCCCCCTCGGCGTCACGGGCCATCTGCTCGGCCAGCGAGCCGCAGACGTCCGTGAGCGCGTCGGTGAACGTCGGCAGATGGTCGCCGGCGTCGACGCCGGAGGCACCGTTGGCGAGCACCAGCACGGTGTCGTTCGTGCTCATCGACCCGTCGACGAGCAACGAGCCGAACGTGTCGCTCGTGGCGGCGAGCAGACACTCGTAGAGCGCGGCGGGCTCGATGCCGACGTCGGTCGTGACGACCGCGAGCATCGTCGCCATCGCCGGGCTCAGCATCGCTGCGCCCTTGGCCATGCCGCCGACGAGCGCGGACGTGCCGAGCACCTCGGCCACCGCCTCCTTGCGCACGGTGTCGGTGGTCAGGATCGCGTCGGCCGCGGCCGACGCGCCGTTGAGGTCGGCACACAGCGCCGGGATGCCGGACTCGAGCGGATCCATCGGGAGCGGGTAGCCGATGAGCCCGGTGGAGCACACGAGCACGTCGGTGCCGGGAACGCCCAGGCCCGCGCCGGTGAGCTGCGCCATCCGGCAGCGCGTCGGCGCGCCCGCGCTCCCCGGTGGCCGCGTTCGCGTTGCCCGACGACAGGACCACGGCGGCGGCCCGCCCGTCCGTGAGGTGCTCGCGGCTCACCTGCACCGGCGCCGCGCACGCCCGATTCACGGTGAACACGCCGGCCGCCGGGACCGAGCGGCGATCGGCGGTGGCCACGACGGCGAGGTCGGGCGCGCCCGACTCCTTGATGCCGCACGCGGCACCGCCCGCGACGAAGCCCTCGGGTGCGGTCACGCTCATGACGTCCTCCCCGACGAGTCGCTCACGGCCACATCCCGACGATCGGGAGGCCGGTGGTCTCGGGCAGGCCGAGCAGCAGGTTGGCGTTCTGCACCGCGCCGCCGGACGCGCCCTTCACCAGGTTGTCGATGATGCCCAGGGCGAGCACGCGACCCGTACGCTCGTCGAATCGCACCGTGACGTGGCAGGTGTTCGCGCCCGTCGCGGCCTTGGTGGGCGGCGGCTCGTCGGTGACGACGACGAACGGCTCACCCGCGTAGAAGTCCCGATAGGTGGCGAGCAGCGAGGCGGTCGACAGGCCCGACGCAGCGGCGCGGGCGTGGCAGGTGGCGTGCTCGCCGCGCACCATCGGCACGAGGTGCGGCGTGAACAACGCGTCGACGGCGGTCCCGCCGACCGCGCGTGAGGGTCTGCTCGATCTCGGCGGTGTGACGGTGCGTCAGCAGTCCGTAGGCGACGACGCTCTCGTCGGCCTCGGAGAAGTGGTTGCCGATCTTGAGCCCGCGTCCCGCACCCGAAAGCCCCGACATCGCGTCCACGATCACGTGCGGCTCCACGAGCCCCGCGGCGAACAGCGGGGCCAGCGCGAGCAACGCCGCGGTCGGGTAGCAACCGGGCACCGCGACGTGGTCGACGGTGCGCAGCGCGTCGCGGTTGAGCTCGACGAGCCCGTAGCCGAACCGGTCGATGAGCTCGGGCGCGGTGTGCGCGCTCCCGTACCACTGCTCGTACGTCGCCGCCGGCAGCCGGAAGTCGGCGCCGAGGTCCACCACGTGCGCGACGTCGTCGATCACGTGGGGCGCGAAGCCCTGGCTCGCGCCGTGGGGCATGGCGAGGAACACGACGTCGAGTCCGGCCACCGCGCCGGGGTCCATCGGGCCGTAGGTGAGTCCCGGGTAGGCGGCCGCGAGCGAGGGATACAGCGAGGCGACGGTCGCACCGGCGTTGCTGTCGGCGGTGACGTGCACGACGTCGAGGTCGGGATGCGCGGCGAGCAATCGCAGGAGCTCCGCACCTGTGTACCCTGACCCGCCGACGACGGCCGCTCGATACGCCATGACGCATACTATACAGACCAGTGAATACTGAGGCCCGGAGTTCCGCCGGTGCGGGCGCGCCACCCTTCGGAGGCGTCGTCGTCGGCACCGCGTTCGGACCCGTGTCCTTCGCCGTCTCCGCCGAGGCGAACGACCGCTACTGGCGGGCCGCGGGCATCGACCACCCCGCCCGGCGCGAGGGCTTCCTGTACCCGCCGATGGCCGCCAACCTCACGATCGTGGCGTTCCAGACCGTCGCGCCCGATCCCCTGCTCCACACCCACCAGACGCTCGTCGCCCACGACGCGGCCCACGCGCCGGCCGACCTCACGGTGTACGGCCAGGTGTCGCGCCGCTTCGCCAGGCGCGGGCGCGAGTACGTCGAGGTGACGACGGAGGTCGCCACCGCCGACGGCACGCACCTGTGGACGTCGATCGCCACGTTCGTGGAGGCGGGGGTGTGAAGCGGTCGCTCGAGCTCACGGCGGAGCTGCTCCGGCTCTACTCGCGCCGCGGCAACTACCACTCGGACCCCGACGCCGCGGCCGACATCGGCTACGACCGCCTCGTCGCGCAGGGCATGCAGGTGGCCGGCCCGGCGTACGGACTGCTCCTCGAGGCGTGGGGTGAGGAGTTCCTCGCGCACGGGACCCTCACCCTGAAGTTCGTCGGGATGGTGACCGACGGCGAGACCGTCGAGGCGACGGTCACCGACGCCGACGGCGACGCGTCGATCACCGTCACGAGCGGGGACCGCACCACGGTCGTGGGCAACGCGAGCCTCATGGCGGTCGACGCATGAGCACGCCACTCGCCCCGCACCCGTGGAACCACGGGTTCACGTGGCCCGATCACCCCGGGCCGTTCCGACGCGTGACCCCCGAGCAGGCGCGCGCCTACGACGAGGACGGCTTCTTCGTGCTCGAGGACGCCGTCGACCCCGACACCGTCGCCGCGCTCACCGAGGCGATCGAGCCGTTCGACCGCGAGGTCATGGAATTCCTCGCGACGCGACCCGACGGGCGCTTCAGCATCGCCGGCATCGACACCGTGTCGATCGCGTTGCACCCCGCCGCCCGCAGCGAAGTCTGTCGCGACTTCTGCACCTCCGACCTGATGGCGGATCTGTGCCACGACCTCATCGGACCCGACGTCCGCCTCTACTGGGACCAGTCGGTCTACAAGCGACCCCACGGTGCGGAACCGGTGCTCTGGCACCAGGACAACGGCTACACCTACATCGAGCCGCAGGCCTACCTCACGGTGTGGGTGGCGCTCACCGACGCGACGCCCGAGAACGGATGCGTCGAGGTGCTCCCCGGCGTCCACCGCTCCGGAACCGTCGCCCACCGCGACACGCCGATCGGGTTCGAGTGCTGCCGTGACCCCGAGGGCGCGGTGAGCGTCCCCGTCACGGCCGGCTCGGCCGTCGTCTTCTCGTCGCTCACCCCGCACGCCACCGGCCACAACACCACCGACGCGATCCGGCGCGCCTACATCGTGCAGTACGCACCCGAAGGGGCCGAGTGCCTGCGCGGTGACCCGGACGCCGGACCCCCGGTCGCGCGCGATCCACAGGACGCACCCGATCGGCAGTTCCCCGTGCTGGTCGACGGCGAGCGCCCCGCGTCGTAGCACGGAACACGCGGCCAAGTGCCGGGACAAGCGACGGTCCCGCGGACGTGGTGGGGAATGGGCCCAGTGCTCTGAGAGATTCGGGCGTCGGGACTCACCCGCCGAGAACGAGCATCCTGTGCCTCGTGGAACCCGCACCGGGGAGCCGTTCGCGACGACGGACGCGACCGTTGGCTGCCATTGCGACGTGCGTCATCCTCGCCGGTGTGCTCACGACCATCCTGATCTCGCGCGGGCATCACGATGGAAGCAGACGCGATCCTCGGCGGCCCGGACGAGAGTACGTCCTTCGAAGGCGCATCACCGAACACGGGCCGCTGCTGGTGAAGGGCGACGACCGAACCGACACCTACTGGCTCATCGTGCTGCCGGCCGGACGACGCACCCCCGAACAGGTCGATGGCCTCGTGGCGCTCTCTCCGCACATCGGAAGCCAGCCGAACTGCCTCCTGAAGCCGGAGCTCCACGGCAAGGTGTTTCGCGACTGCGCGGGTGGCTCCTACGACCCGGCCGACCTGCAGAAGTTCGGGCTCACGATTTCCGCAACGGGCGTCGTCACCGTCGACACGAGCCATCACGAAGACATCCAACAACCCGTTCCATAGGGCCACACGCGCAGCTCCGCCGCTCCGTTGCTGATCAACCGAGTCCGACGCCCGCAACCTCGTCGCGAGTCCCGGTCACGACCTCAGCCGGGTCTGCCGATGCTGTACCGGGGATGACGCTGACCGGAGCGAACGTCAGGACGAGCGTCATCCCGCTCCGAGATCGACCCGGGTGCGCAGATGTGCTCGACGCTTCGGCGGTGCAACACGCGCGACGAGCAAGCGTCTGTGCCTCCCCAGACCGGATGGCTACCCGGCGAGGCGCACGATGCCGTCGACCACGAGGACCGCACCGAGCACCGCCGAGGGGTAGAACGTGAGCGGCTCCTTGTGTGCGCCGATCCAGCGTTCGCGCTGTGCGAGCCAGTCGGTCGCACGCTCCCCCAACACGACGTACAGCAGGACCGGGAGCCACACGAGCACGGTGGCGAGGGCGACGTAGAGCACACCGAGTCCGACCGCGACCGCGCCGCCCACTCCCGCGGCGGCGATCGCGGCGCACGTCACGAGCGTGACACTGATGCGTTTCGGCCCGCCGACGCCGAGCGCCGCGCCGGTTCCGAGCGCAGTGAGAGGACGGAGGTGCGCGAGGCGGGCACGGATCGCCTCGGTGCGCGGGCTCGGGCCGCGGACCTCCGGCTGATCCGCTCGGTGTGGACGCACGTACGCAGCCGTGACGAGCAGCGCCGCGCCGAACCCGACCTCGAGCACGGACACGGCGCCCGGGTGGTTCCGGCCGTCGGGTGACGACGCGGCACCGACCGCCAGGGCCAGGACGAGGAAGCAGGCCTGACCCGCGACGAATCCAACCGCCAGAGCAATGCCGTTGAGCCTGGCTCCGAGGCCGGAGAGGACCACCAGCACCGATGCCAGTGCGAGCGGGCTCGTTGCGGCCACGAGAGCGAAGAGCACGACGCGCAGCGTGAGATCCAGAGTCGTGGAGGATGTCTAGCAACCGACGTCTCATGACCGCAGGCCTCGTACCTCATCGAGGATCTGACCGATCGCCCGGTCCCCGATGACCACTCGGTGAACGTCTGCGCGCGAGTCGTGGCGATGGTCGACACGCGGAGGCGGCTGCGCTAGACCGACCCACCGCGGTCGATCGAGGGGAACTTCCGGTGTCAGATGGTGGGGCGGGCCAGGCGTCGGTCGTCGTGGTGGGCGGCGGCTTCGCCGGCGCGGAGTGCGCGAAGCGCCTGGCCAAGCACGGGGTCGCGGTGTCGTTGGTCGACCGCCACGACTACAACCAGTTCCAGCCGCTCCTCTACCAGGTGGCGACCGCACAGGTGGAGACGTCGGACATCGCACGGCCGCTGCGCGCGCTGTTCCCCCGACGTCACCCGGTCACCGTGACCATGGCCGACATCACGGACCTCGATCCCGCGGCGAAGACGGTCACCAGCGCCGACGGCATCACCTTCGGCGGCGACTATCTCGTCATCGCCCTCGGCACGGTGCCCAACTTCTTCCACACGCCGGGCGCCGCGGAGCACGCGTTCCCGCTGTACTCGGTCGACGACGCCGAACGGCTGCGGTCCCGGCTCCTGACCGTGCTCGAGGCCGCGCACCGCGATCCGACGCTCGTGGACCGCGGCGCGCTGAACTTCGTGATCGTGGGCGCCGGGGCGACCGGTGTGGAGACCGCCGGTGCGCTCGCCGACACCCGCAACCGCCTGATCCCCAAGCGGGTCGGCACGACCTCGTTGCCGATCAACATCCACCTGGTGGATCCGTCCCCGGTCGTGCTCGCGCCCTTCTCCGAGCGCGCGCACGACTACGCGCGGAAGGTCCTGGAGGACCGGGGCGTGCAGCTCGAGCTGGGCACGAAGGTCGACCAGGTCACCGCCGACCGCGTGGTGCTGTCCGACGGGCGCGAGATCCTCACGCGGACCGTGGTGTGGGCCGGCGGGATCAAGGTCCCGGAGCTCGTCACCTCCTCGAAGCTCCCGACGGCACCGAGCGGGCGGATCCAGGTCGGTCCCGACCTCGAGGTGACGGGCGTCCCCGGGGTCTACGCGCTCGGCGACGTCGCCAACACCCTCGACGACGACGGGAAGCCCTTCCCGCAGCTCGGCTCGGTGGCGCTCCAGGCCGGTCGGTGCGCGGCCGACAACATCGTCGCGGACATCGCCGGGAAGGAACACCGGCCGTTCCGCTACCGCGACAAGGGCATCATGGCGATGATCGGCCGGAACGCGGCGATCGCCGAGGTCGGCCCGCGTCGGCGTGAGCTGCACGGCATCCTCGCCTACGCGTCCTGGCTGGGCGTCCACGCCTGGCTGCTCAGCGGGTTCCGCGCCCGGGTGGGCGCGCTCGGCTCGTGGACGTGGGACTACGTCGCGAGCAAGCGCGCGGCGGCCTACATCAACCGCCCGGACGCGACGCAGATCGACTGGAACGCCGAGCCATGACCACGACCGCCGTCGCGCGGGAACGCCGGTTCCGCGGGGAGCCGGCCGTCGAGCTCGTGTCCGGTGGGCTCTCCGCGACCTTCGCCCCGGGCATCGGCATGACCGGCGTCTCGCTGCGCTCCCGCGGCGGCGAGTACCTCGCGCTCCCCGGAGGGCTCGACGCGTTGCGATCGGGACGGACCGGCGGGTTGCCGTTGCTCGCGCCCTGGGCGAACCGCCTGGCCCGCCGCCGCTACCGCGCCGCCGGCGTCGCCGTCTCCCTCGAAGGCATCGATCTGCCCGTCGACGACCACGGCCTCCCCATCCACGGATTCCTCGTCGGCGCGCCCGGGTGGTCGGTCGACCGGCTCTCGACGCGCGGCGACGCCGCCCGAGTCCAGGCCTCCATCGCCGTCGACGCGCCGGCGTTCCCGTTCCCGCATCGCATCGAGGTCACCGCGATCGTGCGCGAGCCGGTACTGCGCGTCGAGACGACGATCGTCCCGACGGGGCGCCGGAGCGTGCCCATCGCGTTCGGCTGGCACCCGTACCTCCGGCTGCCCGAGGGTCCTCGTCGAAGTTGGCGCCTGCGCCTGCCGCCGCGCCGGCATCTCGCGCTGGACCACGACGGCATCCCGACGGGCGCCGTGCGGCCCGAGCGCGCCGAAGTGGAACCGATCGGGCCGCGCACGTTCGACGACGGCTACGCGCTCGGTCGCAACCGACGGCTCGCGATCGAGTCGGAGCAGGGACACTCGCTCGAGATGCGCGGCGACACCAACTACCCGTACGCGCAGGTCTGGGTGCCACCCGGCCGGCAGTTCGTCGCGTTGGAACCGATGACCGCACCCACGAATGCGCTCGTGGACCGCACGGCGCCCGTGGTCCGCCGCGGTGACACGTTCACCGCGAGCTACTCGCTCACGCTCACCCACCCCGACTGAGGAGCAACCATGTCGACCCCCATCGAGGACTACGCGATCATCGGCGACACCCGAACCGTCGCCACCGTCGCCCGCAACGGCTCCATCGACTGGTGGTGCGTCCCGCGCATCGACTCCGGTGCCGTGTTCGCCGCACTGCTCGGCAAGCCCGAGCACGGCCGATGGTCGATCGCGCCGAGCGGCGAGGTGACCACCACCCGCCGCAGCTACGCCGGCGACTCGCTCATCCTGGAGACCACGTTCGAGACGCCCGAGGGCGTGGCGAAGGTGGTCGACTTCATGTCCCCGGGGCTCGAGCACCCGACGATCTTCCGCATCGTGGAGGGCGTGTCGGGCGAGGTCACGATGCAGCTCGAGCTCATCGCCCGGTTCGACTACGGATCGATCGCACCGTGGGCCCAGTCGACCGGCGACGGGCTCACGCTGGTCGCCGGCAGCGACGCCCTCCGGTTCCACAGCCCGGTGCCGCTCCACGGTGACGACCTCACGACCCGCGCCGAGTTCACGGTCGGCGAGGGCCAGCAACGCGGGTTCTCGCTCAGCTGGTACTCGGCGCTGGAGGATCCGCCGCTCCCCCTCGACGCCGCCGCGGCCCGGCGCGTCACCGCGCAGTACTGGTCCGAGTGGAGCGAGCGCTGCACCTACCAGGGCGACTGGCGCGACGACGTCGTCCGATCGCTCATCACCGTCAAGGCCCTCCAGTACGAGCCCACGGGCGCGGTGTGCGCCGCCGCCACCACCTCGTTGCCCGAGCAGCTCGGCGGGGTCCGCAACTGGGACTACCGCTTCTCGTGGTTGCGGGACTCGTCGCTCACCTTGCAGGCGCTGGTGCTGAGCGGCTATCACGACGAGGCGGCCGCATGGCAGCAGTGGCTCCTGCGCGCCGTCGCCGGGAACCCGGGCGACTTCCAGATCATGTACGGCGTGGGCGGCGAGCGCCGCCTCACCGAGGTCGAGCTCGACTGGTTGCCCGGCTACGAGGACTCGACGCCGGTGCGCATCGGCAACGAGGCGAGCGAGCAGTTCCAGCTCGACGTGTTCGGCGAGATCGCGGACGCCGGCCTCACCGCGGTGGAGGCCGGCCTCGCGAGCGAGGAGCATCTCCCGGCGCACCACCCGCGCCGCGGCGAGTTGCTCATCGCGATGATGGAGCACCTCGAGCAGGTCTGGCAGCTCCCCGACGACGGCATCTGGGAGATCCGTGGCCCCCAGCGCCACTTCACGCAGTCGAAGGTCATGGCGTGGGTGGCGTTCGACCGTGCGGCCCGGATGTGCGAGCTGACGGGGCGCACGGACCAACCGGTCGAGAAGTGGCGCAAGCTCGCCGACCAGGTCAAGGCCGAGGTCTGCGAGAAGGGCTTCAACGCCGAGAAGAACAGCTTCGTGCAGTACTACGGCTCCGACCAGCTCGACTCGAGCCTCCTGATGCTCGCTCGCGTCGGCTTCCTCCCGCCGGACGACCCTCGGATCATCGGCACCGTGGAGGCGATCCAGCGCGAGCTGATGGTCGACGGCTTCGTGCTGCGCTACCCGACGTCGGACGACGACGGTGTCGACGGGCTCCCCGCCGGCGAGGGCACGTTCCTCATGACCACCTTCTGGTTGGTCGACAACCTCGCGCTGATCGGGCGGCGCGACGAGGCGCTCGCATTGTTCGAGAAGCTCCGGAGCCTCCAGAACGACGTGGGCATGCTCTCGGAGGAGTACGACCCCGGCACCAAGCGACTGATCGGCAACTTCCCGCAGGCGTTCTCCCACCTCGGGCTGATCGTCTCCGCGTCGCACCTCTCCCAATCCCATCCGTCGCCGATGGCGACCCGCACCGGCACAGGGGCGTCAGCATGAGCAGCGACCACTACGACGCGATCATCGTCGGCACCGGCGCGGGCGGCGGCACGCTCGCCCACACGCTGGCGGGGGCGGGCAAGAAGATCCTGCTGCTCGAGCGGGGCAACTTCCTCCCGCGGGAGATGGCGAACTGGGACCCGGGCGCCGTGTTCATCGACGGCCGCTACATGTCCGAGGAGACCTGGTACGACGCGGACGGCACCGCGTTCCAACCGCAGGTGCACTACTACGTGGGTGGCGCGACCAAGCTCTACGGCGCCGCGCTCTACCGCTTGCGTCCGCAGGACTTCGGGGAGCTGCACCACGTCGACGGACTCTCGCCGGCCTGGCCCGTGGGCTACGACGACTTCGAGCCGTACTACACGAAGGCCGAGTGGCTCTACCAGGTGCACGGCACCCACGGCGAGGACCCCACCGAGGGCCACTGGAGCAAGCAGTACCCGTGGCCGGCGGTCTCGCACGAGCCGCGCATCCAGCAGCTGGTCGACGACCTCGCGACCGGCGGATACCACCCGTTCTCGGCGCCGTGCGGCATCCTGCTCGACGAGGCCGACCGCGCGCGCAGCACGTGCATCCGCTGCACCTGGTGCGACGGCTACCCGTGTCTCGTGCACACGAAGTCGGACGCGGAGACGATCGTGGTCCGACCGGTGCTCGACCTGCCGAACGTGACGCTGCTCGTGAACGCCGAGGTGCTGCGCCTCGAGACGGACGCCTCGGGCCGGACGGTCACCGACGTCGTGGTACGGCGCGACGGTGCCGACGAGACCTACACCGCCGACGTCGTGGTGGTCGCCGCCGGCGCGTCGAACAGCGCCAAGATCCTCTTGCGCTCGGCGAGCGACCGTCATCCGAACGGGCTCGCGAACGGCTCCGACCAGGTCGGGCGGAACTACATGTTCCACAACAGCAAGGCCGTCGTCGCGATCTCGAAGGAGCTGAACGAGACGGTCTTCCAGAAGACGCTGGGCATCAACGACTTCTACCTCGGGGCCGACGACTACGACTTCCCGGTCGGCAACATCCAGATGGTCGGCAAGTCCAATGCCGAGGCGATGAAGGGTGAGAAGCCCAAGCTCACGATGCTGGCGCCGCACTTCTCGCTGGCCGACGTCGCCGAGCACGCGGTGGACTTCTGGCTGACCACCGAGGACCTGCCCATGCCCGAGAACCGGGTGACCCTCGACGGTGACGGCTCCATCCACCTTGCGTACAAGGCGACGAACAACGACGAGGCCGACCGCCTGTACCACGAGCTGAAGCACATCATGAACCACGTCGGGTTCGCGGAGCACCACGTGCTCGACAAGAACTTCTACATGGACATGAGCATCCCGGTCGCGGGCGTCGCGCACCAGGCCGGCACCTGTCGCTTCGGCCATGATCCGGAGACCTCGGTCCTCGACGAGCACTGCCAGGCCCACGAGGTCGACAACCTGTACGTGGTCGACACCAGCTTCTTCCCGAGCATCGGCGCGGTGAACCCGGCGCTGACCGCCATGGCGAACGCCATCAGGGTCGGTGAGCACCTCCTCGAGCGCACGGCCTGACGAGCGGACGGGACCGTATGGCCACCGCGCGCGAAGCCGGCGTCGTGAAGATCGCGGCGGTGACACAAGGCATCGCGCTCGTCACGTTCCCGGCCGCGAGCGGGATCTTCACGAGCGCGAGCGAGTACGGCCTGTCGAGCACCGCGTACGGCGCGATGTTCGTCCCGCAGGCGATCACCGCCGTGGCGTCGGCGCTCGCGGGCGCGAGCTGGGCCCGGCGGGTGGGCACCCGCCGCGTGTACCTGATCGGGCTGACGGCGAACCTGCTCGCGATGACCCT
>CAVWPR010000043.1:0-59569 GCA_963756815.1 uncultured Acidimicrobiia bacterium | reverse complement strand
AGCACGGGCTTACCCTGGACCGGGGAGACTTCGAAGGCAGCGAGAGGCGGACGTCATGGCCGCAGCGGACAGCATCCCGACCCGGGCCGAGGTCCGACGGACCCTCGTCGCGGCCGCGGACGTCATCTTCAGCGACGGCGCGCCCGAGGCGTTCCTCGACCAGTGGGCGGACGCAACGATGCTCGCGTTGTCGCTCCGGCCCTCATCGGATGCCGCGGCGCCGGCCGCTCGCTGATCCCACGCACGCGTCGGATCGCCGACGCTCAGGGCTTGCCCTTGCCCCGTCGGGTCGTGGTCGTCGTCGGGACGGTCATGGTCGTCGTCGTCGGGCCGACGGTCGTCGTGGTCGTGGTGGACGTCGTCGCGGTCGGTGTCGAGCGCGCCTTCGTGGTCGTCGTGGTCGTCGTCGTCCGGGTGGCGGGCAGCGTGGTCGGCGTCGTGCTCGTCCGGGGGTTGGCGGCACTGAACGCCACCAGGCGGGCGAACGCGGCGGCGGTGCTCGCCTTCGCCTGGTTCACGGCGGCGGTGAACGCCAGGATCTCCGCCGGCGTCGGGCCGGCGGGCGCGGTCGTCGTCGTCGTCGTGGTGGTCGGCGCCGTGCTCGCGACGGTGGGCACGCGTCGCGGCGCACGTCGCGTCGCTCGCCGCGGGCCGGCTCGGCACGGAGGTGGCCCGCGAGTCGTCGTCGCCGAACGCGATCACGAGCGCGGTCGCGACGGCGAGGGCCAGCACGAGCGACACCACGACCTTGAAGAGCAGGTCCTCGGCGGTGCGGATCCTCCCCTGGCGGTTGCGACGCCGCATCGTTCTCCCAACCGCAGGGGCGCAGCCTGCCTCGCGACCCCACGGGGTCGGTGTCTCCTGGAGCCACGATCGGACATCTCCGGGCCGCGCGCATCCTCAAGTTTCGTGATTCGCGGAGTCTCGACCGGGCGCGCGCGTGGGTCCCGGTCGCGGAGGAGTGCCGGAGGTGGGTCGGGTCAGGACGCCTCGAGGAGTGCCGCCCGCCGCCGCCGGCGACGTGCGGAGCGGGAACGCTGGATCTCGCGGGCCACACGCCGCTGCTCCGAACGGTCCCGCAGGTACTGGCCGAGGAGGTACGAGCCGATGGCGGCGGCGATGATGCCGAGCAGCACCGGGACCGCGAGCTTCAGCGTGCGCACGAGACCGTGCTCGACCGTGTCCTCGAGCGCCTCGACCGAGTGCGTGAACTCACGCGTGTGCCGGTCGTGGGCGGACTCGGGTGCCGTGGGCGCGGGCGCAACCGGCTCGCGGGGATCGGTGGGCGGCGTCTCGGACTCCATCGCGGCAGTCTCGCACCCCGTGGCCGGCCCGGGGCAAGCCCGCGCGCGTGAGCCGCAGGCGCTCAGGCGGTGCCGAAGCGGACGTCGACCGGTCCGCCGTCGAGCGACTTCGCCAGGTCCCGGATCATGCGGGCGGTGTTGCGCTCGGCGCGAGCTCGGAGGTCGCTGCCGGTCGCGGCCCGCGCGATGCGCCGCTCGCTGATCTGCTGCACCTCGCGCTCCGAGGTCGGCGAGTCCACGAAGATGCTGCCGAGGCGGTCGAGCATGCCTCGATCGCGGTTCATCATGTGGCTGCGCCTGGCGTCGAGGTGCACGTCTCCGATGCGCGCGTGCGGGAGCCGGATCACGAGCGTGCCCGCCGCGTCGCGCGTCGGGGTGCGGGCGAGCGCGCCGAGGTCCACGGTGGCGTCGACCGTCCCGACGCCGCTGTAGACGGCGCGGTCGCCGGCGATGAACGCCGGCAGGATCGGAACGTCGTGCTCCACGTCGACCGTCGCCGAGAACGTTCCGCTCGCGCCATGGAACACGTCCTGGTCGCGGAGGCGTTGCACGATGACCGGAGCCGAGCGGTCCACGGTGCGCGACGCGAAGAGATCACCGAGGCCGGCCCAGCCGCGAGCGAGCGCGAAGCCGCCGACGAGCAGGATGGCGGCGAGGACGAGACCGAGCACCGTGCCCCCGATGCCGAAGCGGCGGCGGGGCCGGCCGTGGTCGACCCGCACGACGACCTCATGGGTGCCGGCGGGGGCGTCGGCGCGGGGCGGCGCGGGGCGTTCGTCGAGCATGAGCGACACGGCGGCGGACCTTCCGGTTGGGGTGGGGACGGGCGCGTCGGCGCTCCGGGTGACTCCTTCACAACGAAGGCCGGGCGCGTCGGGTTCCCGCCTCGGTTTGACCGACGGTTGACCCTGCGGTGGGCGGCTGATCACCGCTCCCGGTGTCCAATGGATCGGCGCGATCCCCTCCCACCACCATGGACGAACCGATCTCGGCGGCGGCCTCCGAGAGCACCGACGCCTGCGACCTCCCGACCACGACCGGACCGACCACCGATCGCCGCACCCTCCTGCGGCGGCCGTGGTCGGCGTTCCTCGCCGCCGCCGGCGGGAGCGCCGCGGTCGCTGCGTGCGAGGAGGCGTCCGCGTCCACCGACGGGACGTCCGTCCTCCTCCGCCGCCTGACCTACGGCGCGACCCGCGCCGCAAGGGACCACCTCGACACCGTCGGCCCGGTCGCGTGGCTCGACGAGCAGCTCGACCCGGCGGCGCTCGCGCCGAGCGGGTCCGCCGCGAAAGTGGCGGAATGGTTCCCGGCGTTGGCGATGTCGGCCGACCGGTTGCAGTCCGAGTTCCCGACGACCCGCGACGCGACCGACGCGATCGGTCAGCTCCGCGTCGCCACGTTGCTCCGTGCCGTCGAGAGTCCCGCGCAGCTGCACGAGCGGATGGTCGAGTTCTGGTCCGACCACTTCAACATCACCGCGACCGGCGCGCTGGTCCCGCTGCTCAAGATCGTCGAGGACCGCACCGTGATGCGCCGCCACGCGCTCGGTCGGTTCAAGGATCTCCTCGTCGCCGACGCGTCGAGCCCGGCGATGCTCCTGTACCTCGACAACGCGGTGTCGAGGCGGGGCGCGATCAACGAGAACTACGGGCGCGAGCTGCTCGAGCTCCACACGCTCGGACACGACAACGGGTACCGGTACCGCGACATCGTGGAGACCGCGCGCCTCTTCACCGGCTGGACGGTCGACGCGAGCGGCGAGTTCGTGTTCCGGGCCGCCTGGCACGATCCCGGTCCGGTGCGGATCATGGGGTGGACGCGGCCGCCGACCGGGGGCGGCCACGCCGACGGCGTCGCCTTCCTGCACTGGCTCGCGATGCGACCGCAGACCGCGACGCACGTCTGCCGGAAGCTCGCGGTGCGGTTCGTCGGCGACGATCCGCCGCCCGGCCTCGTCGAAGCCATGGCGCGGACGTGGCTCGCCCAGGACAGCCGGATCGTCCCGGTCATCCGCACGATGGTGGCGCATCCGTCGTTCGAGGTCGCGGCGCCGAAGTTCCAGCGTCCCTTCGACTTCCTGGTCCGGCTCCTGCGGGTGCTCGACGCCCGGGTCTCGCCACGCCGGCACCGGCGCGACGACCGTCCGCTCGGACACGCCCTCACCGCCCTCGGCCAGCTCCCGTTCGCGTGGCCCGCGCCCGACGGCTATCCCGACACCGAGGCCGACTGGCTGAGCACGGGGGGTCTGCTCGCCCGGTGGAACCTCGTCGGTGACGTCCTCGCCGGCGCGCTCGACAACGTGTCGTTCGACGGGGCGGCCCTGCGGACCGGTCTCGACGGGCTCTCGGCGCGCGAGATCCACGACCGCACCGCCGATCGCCTCGTGTTGCCGCCGCCGAGTACCGCGGCGCGCGCGGTCCTGCGGGCGCAGACCGGCTGGTCCGACCGCACGCGACCGACACCGTCCGAGATCGACGCCCGCCTGCCGGTCGTGCTGCTCGCCGGTCTCGTCGCACCCGAGGCGCAGTTCCGATGACGCCCACGCGACGCACGTTCCTGCGGCGCGCCACGGCGGCGGCCGGTGTCGTCGCGGGCACCCGGATCGGCGCGCTCGATCTGGCCGCGCTCGCAGGGGCGGCACCGTCGACCCCGGCACCGGCGACGCCGGCACGCGCCATCCCGTCGCCGGGCCGGCTCGTCGTCGTGTTCCTGCGCGGCGGGCAGGACGCGTTGAGCGCCGTCGTTCCCTACACGCAGTCGAGCTACTACGACGCGCTGGCCGACGATCGCGGTGCCGGCCGACGTCGTGCTCGACCTCGACGGCGAGTGGGGTCTCCATCCGGCGCTCCCGCGGCTGCACGACCTGTACACGGCGCAGCGTCTCGCCGTCGTGGTGTGCACCGGCAACCCCGCGCAGGACGAGAGCCATTTCGGCGCGCAGGACCTGATGGAGTACGGCACGACCCGGCTCGACGGTGCGACCCGGGGATGGCTCGCCCGTGCCCTGGATGCGACCGCGGATCGCAACGACTCGGTCTTCCGCGCCGTCACCGCGGGAGATCGCGTGGATCGCAGCCTGCGCGGCGTGCCGGCCCTCGGGCTTCCGTCGATCCGCGGCTTCGGACTCGAGCGCCGCGTCCATGCGGCTCGGCGCCCCGATCGGATGCTGCGCGCCGAGTACCGAGGCCGGTCCGCGGTGGGCAGGACCGGCCTCCGCACGCTCGACGCGATCGACCGGCTCGGCGCGGTGCCGGGATCACGCGATCCCGACCCGCTCGCCCGGAGCCTCGCCGACGTCGCCACGTTGCTCGACCGGCAGCTCGGGGTAGAGGTCGTGACCGTGAGCGTCTACGGCTGGGACACCCACTCCGCGATCGGCACGCACGACGCCGGCCGCATGCGCGACCTGCTCGCCGCGCTCGACGGCCACCTCGGTGCGTTCCAGGCCGAGCTCGACTGGCGCGGGCTCACCGACGTGACGACCGTCGTCATGACCGAGTTCGGCCGTCGCTTCGACGAGAACGGCTCCGGTGGTGCCGACCACGGCAACGGGATGCACATGTTCGTGGTCGGCGGGCAGGTGCGCGGCGGACGGGTCCTCGGCCGCTGGGCGCCGCCGGTCGACGACCAGGGCGCCCGCAACGTCGCCCGGACCACGGACTTCCGCACCGTGCTCGGCGAGATCACGACGAAGGTCCTCGGTGTCCCGTCGGCGACCGTGTTCCCCGGGTACCACGCCACTCCGCTCGGCCTGTTCGCGTAGCGCGCGTGGCGCCGCAACGATCCTCCGACGCAAGCGCCGTCGCCGTCCGACTCGTCCTGGTCCTCGGGGCGTCGCTCGCCCTCGCCCTCGCGCTCGGCCTCGTCGTCGGACTCCTCAGCGGGAGCCACGGCTCGACGGGCGTCGACCGAACCGTCACCGACTGGTTCGTCCGTCGTCGCACCACCACCTGGACGCACGTGATGTTCAAGGTCTCCTGGTTCGGCACGAGCATCGGCGTGGCGCCCATGGCGCTCCTCGTCACGATCGCGCTGTGCGGGGTGCGACGCACGCGTCTGGCGGTCTGCTTCGTGGTCGTCGTCGTCGGCGCGCCACTGCTCGGCACGGTCGCCAAGGCCGTCGTCCGCCGGCCGCGCCCTCGCGTCGGCGGGAGCCCGGAGCACCCGCACGCATGGTCCTACCCGTCGGGACACGCGCTGGAGGTCGCCGCCCTGTGGGTCGCGCTCGGCATCATCGTCGTCGTGCTCACCCGGTCGACGCGGCTCCGGACGTTCGTCTGGGCGCTGGCCGCGGTCGTGATCGTCGCGGTCGGCGTGTCGCGTGTGTACCTCGGCGTCCACTGGACCACCGACGTCCTCGCGGGCTGGACCGTCGGCACGGTCTGGGCCGTCGGCGCCTCGTGGGCGTTCGGGCTGTTCGAACGACCGGTCGTCGCCTGAGCCCGCGGCGGCCGCCGTTCGCCACAACGGGACCACAACATCCACGGCGAGAGGGGCGAACCGGCGCCGGCGCCGTTTGCCGCGTCCGGGAGCCCGGGTAGCTCCGATCCGTTCGGGGCGACGACGTCCCGGGATCGCACGGGGTCGTCCAGGAGGGTGGGACCGATGTCGAGGACTCGGCCGAGCATTCGGAAAGGGCGCGTGCTCGCGGTCGTGATGACCGCGGCACTCGCGCTCGCCGCATCGACCGCGGGCGCGACGGACGCGGTCGCGGCGGCGTCCTCGTTCACCGCGGTCGGCAGCGCGCGGCAGGTGTACGTCACCGGCGTCGCACCGTCGACGCAGATGACCCTGATCAACAGCGCCGGGACGGTTGTCGCGACCCGGACCTCCAGCTCCCTCGGCGGCGTGCTGTTCCGGAACGTGACGCCCGCGAGCGGGTACAAGGTCCGGCGGGTGTCCGACGGCGCGCAGTCGGGGAGCATCACCGTGCACTCCGAGCGCGCGGCGCCGTGGGACCCGGGTGTGTACGACCAGTCGATCCCGTCGAGCGGCTACGGCTACCTCACGACGCGTGACGGCACGAAGCTCTCCTACACCGTCCACCCGCCGACGAGCCCGACGAGCCTCGGCATCCCGACGCTCGCGCCGCTGCCGAACCTCCCGACGAGTCTCCCGTTCGCGCCGCCCTACCCGACGCTCATCGAGTACTCGGGCTACGGCTACGCCAACCCGTCCGGGCCCACCAGTGGCATCGCGGTGCTCGCGAACATCATGGGCTTCGCGGTCGTCGACGTGAACATGCGCGGCACCGGGTGCTCGGGTGGCGCATTCGACTTCTTCGAGCCGCTCCAGAGCCTCGACGGCTACGACGTGGTCGAGACCATCGCCCGTCAGCCGTGGGTGAAGAACCACCAGGTCGGGATGATGGGCATCTCGTACGGCGGCATCAGCCAGCTGTTCACCGCACGGCTCCAGCCGCCGTCGCTCGCGGCCATCTCGCCGCTCTCGGTGCTCGACGCCACCGCCACCACGCTCTACCCGGGCGGAATCCTGAACACCGGCTTCGCGGTCGCGTGGGCGAACGAGCGTCAGCACGAGGCGCTCCCGGCCGGACCGGACAGCGGTCAGTCGTGGGCATGGGACCGGATCCAGGCCGGTGACGCCGCGTGCGCGGCCAACCAGGTGCTCCACCCCGAGGCCGCCGACCTCAACGCGAAGATCGCGGCGAACGCCCACTACGACGCTGCGGTCGCCGACCCGCTCGACCCCGTCACCTTCGTGGACCAGATCAAGGTGCCGGTCTTCATGGCGTGCCAGTGGCAGGACGAGCAGACGGGCGGTCACTGCCCCGAGCTCGTCCGGAAGTTCACCGGGACCACGCACAAGTGGTTCACGTTCACCAACGGCGCGCACATCGACTCGCTCGACCCCGACACGTACAACCGCTGGTACGACTTCCTGCAGCTGTTCGTCGCCCGCCAGGCGCCGATGCAGAACGCGGCGATCACCCGCGCCGCCGCGCCGGTGATCTATCAGCAGGCGATGGGACTGCCGCCGACCGACGTCTCGACGCTCCCGGTCGATCCGATCCAGCTGCTGCCGACGTACGACCTCGCGCTCGCGGCGTTCGAAGCGCTGCCATCGGTGCGCGTGCTGTTCGACAACGGCGCCGGCCGGTCACCCACCGGCACCGCGAGCGCCGGCGACCCCTATGCCGGGTATGCGCAGAGCTTCTCGTCGCTGCCCGTCCCTGGCACCGTCGCCCGCACCTGGTACCTCCGCGCTGGGGGCACGCTCGCCGACTCGCCGTCGCTGCTCTCGGGCAGCAACTCGTTCGTCCCCGACGCCCACGCGCTCCCGCTCACCGACTTCGGGCCGAGCACCGGTACCGGCGGGTTGTGGGGCAACGCGTCACAGTGGTCGTGGAACTGGCAGCCGCACCCTTCGGGGACGGCGCTCTCGTACGTGACCGCGCCGTTGCTCACGAGCACCACCGTCGTCGGCAGCGGCTCGGTGAGCCTGTGGGTGAAGTCGGCGAGTCCCGACGTCGACCTGCAGGCCACGATCAGCGAGGTCCGTCCCGACGGCACCGAGGTCTTCGTGCAGGACGGCTGGATCCGCGCGAGCGAGCGGAAGCTCTCGACCGACTCGAACAACATGTTCGAGCGGCCGAGCACGACGCTCGAGCCGGTACCCACGTTCACGTCGGCCGACGCGACCGCCATGCCGGCCGGTCAGTTCGTGAAGGTCGTCGTGCCGCTCTACTACCAGGGCCACGCGTACCGCGCCGGCACCCGCATCCGCGTGACGATCGCCGCGCCGAACGGCACGCAGCCGATCTGGGCGTTCGCGCAGACGGTGCCGAACCGGACCACCGCGATCGCCTTCTCGCCCACGATGCCGTCGAGCCTGGTGCTCCCGGTCGTGCCCGGAGTGACGGTGCCGACGCCGCTGCCGCCGTGCGGCAGCCTCCGCAACGAGCCCTGCCGGCCGTACCGCGCCACGTGATCGCGTCCGATCGCCGAGATCGGCACGACGCGGGCGCTCCCGGCCGAGGCCACCGGCCGGCCGGTACCCTCGCGCCATGACCTCGACGATCACCTCGCCGCCGCCGCCGCCCGACGACCCGGAGCGGTCGTGGGTGCGGCCGGCGCTCATCGGTGCCGTCGTCCTCGCCGCGGTCGCCGTGGTCGTCACGATCAAGGTGCGGTGGTGGCGGCGCGGCGGACCGCGCCGCGCGATCGAGGGTCTGGCCGAGGCCGGCGCGGTCGCTCTGGCCGACGCCATCGTCGACGAGCTCCTCCCCGCCGCCTGACCACCCGCCGCGCCGGCGGCCCGAACACCGCACGAGCACCGGTCGCGCCCGGAGCGGGGCTGAGAGAAGGTCGGGGCCGGAGGACATGGCCGGGCAGGTTGGTCACGCGCTCGACGGCCCCGACCCGGCGACATTATGAGACGGCGCCCGATTTGTCGATGCCCCGTCCACGAGCGCGCCGCCCGCGCCGGGTGCTCCCAGCAGGCAGACTTTCGGTGTGCTCAAGGTCCTGGGTGGGGTCCGGGTCGAGACCCGTCGGCCCACCGGTGCCGCTGCGCGGTCAGGTCCGCCGTCTCCTCGGGATCCTCCTCGCCGACCACGACCAGTCGGTCGGGACCGGGACCCTCATCGACCGGCTCTGGCCGGAGGACTCCGCGCCCGCGACGGCACGGAAGGTCGTCCAGGTCCTCACCGGCCGGCTCCGGCGCGCGCTCGAGCTCGACGTCGCTGCCGCCGGCGAGGGTCATCGGCTTCTCACCACCGAGGACGGCTACCTGCTGGTGGGCGGACCCGCGGATCTCGCCCGGTACGAGGCGCTGCTGACGGCGGCCGAGACGACCGCCCCGACCGAGCCGCGGGCGGCGCTCGCCGCGCTCGACGAGGCCTTCGCCCTCTGGGGTCGTCCGTGGGGCGCGCAGGGCGACGAGGTGTGGCTCGCCCCGCGGGTGGCGACGATCGAGGAACGGCACCGCCGCGCCGAGGAGCTCTGGGCCGATCTCGTGCTCGAGACCGGACGGGCGGGCGGCGCGGTCGACCGCCTCCGAGCCGCCGTGCTCCGGGAGCCGTACCGCGAACGCCGGTGGGCGCAGCTCATGCTGGCGACGTACCGCGACGGTCGCCAGGTCGAGGCGCTCCGCATCTACGACGAAGCCGGCGCCGCGCTGCGCGAGCTCGGTCTCGATCCCGGTCCCGAGCTGGCGCGGCTCCGGCTCGCGGTCCTCGAGCACGACACCGCGCTCCAGGCGCGCCGCGCGCCGGCGACCGACGTCTTCGGCGTGTCGTCCTTCGTCGGGCGGGAGCGCGAGCTCGCGCAGCTCGCCCGCGTCCTGGAGACGCACCGGCTCGTGACGGTGGTCGGCTTCGGTGGCGTCGGTAAGACGCGTCTCGTCGACGAGTACGCGCACGGCCGTCGCGTCGCCGGCGACGACGTCCGCCGCGCGAGCTTCGCGTCCGCGCCCGCCGCCGTCGGCGCCGCGACCCACCTGGCGAGCGAGCTGGGCCTCGGCACCGACGCGCCGACGGAGCGCGAGGCGGGCGATCTCGTCGTCGCCGTGCTCGGCCGCGAGCCCACGCTCCTCGTCCTCGACGGCGTGGAGCACGCGACCGACGCGAACGGCGTCGTGCTGCGACTCATCGAACGGTGCGGCCGGCTGCGGGTGCTCGCGACGTCACGCGTCCCACTCGGCGTGCAGGGGGAGCGGACCCTCAACCTCCAGCCCCTCCCGATCGGCGGGTCCGACGACCCCGCGACCGGTACGGCGCTCGAGCTCCTGCTCGATCGCGCCGGCCTCGATCGGGACACGCTCGACGGCGCCACACGTGCCGTCCTGGTCGCTCGGGCCGAGGCGACCGGCGGGATCCCGCTGCTCGTCGAGCTCGCGGCGCCGAGCGTCCTGGACGGTGGTGGGTCCGACGACGCGCCGACCGTGGTCGGCGACGAGCACGGTGCGATCCGCGACGCGATCGCCCAGGCGTTGAGCGCGGTCGACGAGCGCGCGTGCGAGCTCGCGGGCGATGCCGCGGTGCTGCCGGACGGGGTGGGCGAGCGGACCGCCGCTGCGCTGCGGGGACTCCCCGACGACGTCGCGCGTCGCTGCGCTGCGCCAGCTCGCGTGGGTGAACCTCATGAGCACGCGGGCCGGGCTCGACGGCGTCCGGTACCGGAGCCTGGATCCGGTGCGTGACGCGCTCGTGCCCACCGTCGGCGGCGGAGCGTGCGCGGGCGATCGACCGAGCCTCGCGCGCGGTCGAGGAGATCTTCCGCGCGTTCGCGCCGAGTCCGACGCTGCCGCACGTGTCGTCGCTGCTCGACGCGGCCGAGGACGAGCACGCGAACCTCCGCTTCCTGCTCGCCGACCAGCTGCAGGCGAACCCGTCGCGCGCGCTGGAGCTGGCCGTCACCGCGAGCGAGTTCTGGGCGTCGCGCGGTTTCGGGGTCGAGGGACAGCGTTGGCTGCGTGACGCGATCGCCGCGGCCCGACCGGAGGGACCGGCGGCCTGGGACGCCACGCTGGCGCTCGCCCGCACGACGCGCACCTTCGCCGAGGTCTCGCTGATGCGCGAGCAGCTCGAGGCCGTGATCGAGGAGATGCGCGTGGCCGGATCCGGCTGGCTGCACCTGGCCGCGGGTCTCACGTACCTCGCGATCGCGCGCGGGTGGTCCGGCGACGCCGTCGGCGCTCTCGGCGCACTCGACGAGGTCGAGCCACTCGTCGAGCAGTCCGGCACCGAGTGGGGTCGCGTCCTGCTCGAACGAATGCGGGGGTTGGCGCTCGCCACCAAGGGCGATCTCGTCGGCGCCCGCCTCGCGCAGCGCGCCGCGGTCCCCCGCCTCATCGAGCTCGGCGACCCGTACACGGCCGGTCAGGCCGCCTACCTGTCAGCGGTGCTCGGCGACATGGTGGGTGGCGACGACGTGCTCGACGACATCCGCGTGGCACGCGAGCTCGCCACCACCGTGAAGGACGTCTCGCTGCTCGGCCAGCTGCTCCTCATCGAGGCGCGCGCGCTGCAACGCGCCGGCGACGGCCGCAGCCGCGAGCTGTTCGCCGCCGCGGCCGAGCGCATCATGGGCTTCGGCGGGATCCGGGCCGCGTCGCTCGCGTACCGCGACCTCGGGCTGCTCGAGCTCGCCGACGGCGACGCACGCGCGGCCACCGAGCACCTGCAGCGGTCGCTCGTGCCGCTGCTCCAGCTCGACCGGCCCGCGGCGGCGGTCGCGGTGGGTGCCCTCGCGGTCCTCCGCCACCGCGCCGGCGACGCGCGGGCCGCGGCCGCACTCCTGGCCGAGGCGCACGCGTTGCACGACACCGACTTGCCGACGTGGCAGGACGACTCGCGCCGGCTCGCGGACCTCACCGCCTCGATCGGACCGCTGCCACCTGCACCGCGCCTCGACGGCGGCGGCGACGACGCCCTGTTGGAGCTGCTCGGCATCACGTGAGCGCGCGCTTTGCCGTTTGTTTGCCTTCACGAAGCGGACGAACGGGGCGAACCGCTGCCGCCGTTTACCGCCGGTTTGCCGCGCCCTGCGACAGTGACGGAGCTCGGTTTCGATTCCGAGCCTCGCCAGTCCCGTGGGGTGCCAGCGCTGCGGCGCAATGGACAGGTGCACCCGACGGAACCGGCGGGCCCGGGCGTCGTGAGACGCCCGGGACGGGCAGGGGCGTCCACCTCGGCAGGGGAGGGACGCGCTCGCACGGACAACGGGCAGGTCGACGTCTGGTTCGTCTCCCCCAGGACGGGCCAGGCGTCGTCTGCACGTCGCCGCGCGGTCTCGTCAGGCCGGGTCGGTCACCATCGGGTGCGCGAGCGGGACCACGTTGAACCGCTCGCGGATCGCGTCGAGCGGCTCGCCCGCGATCGCGAGATGGTCGACCTGACTCAGGTCGACGGTGCACTGCAGTCCGCGTTCGAATCCCTCGCCGAGCAGGTCGCTCACACCAGGACGGCTGAGCGTCGCGAACTTCGCGTGGATCTCGCCGTGCGTGAGCACGCCGGACTCGTGGATCGACATCGTGAGGAGGAACTCCAACCAGTTGTGCCGGCTGCCGTTCGCCGCGACGAGGAATCCGGAGCGCGCGATCTCTCCCGGCGCGGTCGGCTCGTAGCCGGTGATCACGTGGTTCATGTCGTGGTTCACGTAGTGCGCGGGCAGGTGGACGTCGTCGCCGGGCAGCGCGAAGCCGTTGCGCTCGTAGAACGCCAGATAGGCGCGACCGAGCGAGCCGGCGGGGAGGTGGGCGAGCGCCCGGAGCCGCTCGGCGAGCGCGGGGTCGGGCGTCTCGAGCCGGAGGTACCGGTCGCGGAGGGCCCGCTCCGAGACCTCCGGCAGGATCTCGCCGTACTGGCGCTCGAGGTCGGCGGCCACCACCGCCGCGCCCTGCTCCAGCGCCGTGCGCGTCGTCTCCATCGCGATGCCGGTCACGCCGAGCGCGGCGGCGCACTCCTCGGCACACTGCACCTGGGCCGCCGACTGCGGATGGCGGCAGAGCTCGAGGGTCATGAGGAGCTCGCAGAAGCGCAGGCGCGTGTCGTCGCCGGGCAACCGGCTGGCGAGCTCGCTCGGCCCCAACGGGGTCACGGCGGCGAGGTCGAGATCCGGCCGCTTCCACACGTGGGTGACGAAGGCCCGCAGGACCGCGAGCTGCTCGTCGGTGGCGCCGCCGTCGACGTCGATTGCGGCGAGCAGACCGGCGACGAACACGTCGGCGTCGCCCGGCGCGAAGGGGTCCACCTCCATCGCCCTGACCTTACGCGGCCTGCATAGAGTCGGCGGATGACGGAGACCGCCGACCAGGTGCTGCGGGCCGGGCCACCGCTCGAGGAGCCCCGGGTCGGCGTCGGGCACGCGTCCACCCTGCTCGTCGACGCCCGGCGTGACGACCGGCTCCTCGGCGTGGACTGCTGGTACCCGGCCGAGCCCGGCGACGAGCCGGCCGCCACCTACCCGGTCATCCCGGGAATCGGCTTCACCGCGTCCGCCCGCACCGGCGCGCCCGTGATGAGCGGTCCCCGTCCCCTGGTCGTGTTCTCCCACGGTCGCTCGGGACTGCGGACCTCGTACGTGATGCTGTGCGAGGGCCTCGCCGCGCGCGGGTACGTGGTCGTCGCCCCGGACCATCCGGGCGACACGCTGCTCGACTGGATGACCGGCACCGCGGTGGACGACGCAACCAACGAGGCGCAGCGCGTCGCCGACGTGCAGTTCGTGGTCGGCGCGTTGCTCGACGGTGCCGGGCGCACGGATCTGCCGGACCTCGACCCGACCGGCGTCGCCGTGGTCGGTCATTCCTACGGCGGGTTCACCGCCCTCGCGGTCGCCGGCGCCGAGGCGGTCGACCCGCGTCTTCGGGGCGTCGCGGGCCTGCAGCCGTTCGCCCGGTCCATCCGGCGCTCGACCCTCGCCCGCATCGCCGTGCCGACCCTCCTCGTCGTCGGCGCCCGTGACCTCACCTGCCCGCCCGGGACCGATGCCGACCGCGTCTCCGCCACGGTCACGCGCGACGACGCCCTGCGGATCGACCTCGACGCGGCCGGGCACCAGGCGTGCAGCGACGTCGGGCTCTACCTGGAGCTCGAGGCGCAGGTGCAGGGCGTCCCCGACATCGTCGCTGCGTTCCTGGCGAGCATGGCCGACCAGGTCACCGGCCGGGCGGGCGATCCCTGGCGGCCGACGGTCGGCCTGCACCTGCGGATCCTCGGCGTGTGGCTCGACGACACGTTCGGGATCGACGCCGCGGGCGCGGCACGCGAGCTCGCGGCGGTGGGGGAGCTCCCCGGCGTCGCCGTCGTCGGCCCGGGCTGAGGCGCGCGGCGTCGTCGGCGTCGCGCGGCGCGCCGACGGGCAGCAGAATGCGGGCATGAGCATCGAGAACTCGATCACCTCGTCGCGCTTCGTCCCGACCTGGGTCCTCGCGCTTCCCTCCGAGGACGCGGCGCGCCGCGTCTCGGCCTGGATCTACGGCACGGTGCTCGCGCTCGCCGGTCTCGTGCTCGTGACGCCGAAGATGTCCGACGAGGGCGGTGGCGCGGCGGTCCTCATCGGGATCGGTCTCGGCACGTTGCTCGCCCACGTGTTCGCCGATCTCCTCGGCGAGGAGGTGCGCGAGCGGCGGAGACTGACGCCCGTCGAGCGCAACGAGATCCTGCGCGACCTGCTCCCGGTGCTGACCGGCATGCTGCCGCCGGCCGCGCTCCTCGCGCTGGGCAGTCTGGACTCGGTCTCGGGGCCGTGGATGCTCGGATTGGCGTTCGCGATCACCCTCGCCCGGTTGCCGCTCGTGGCGGTGATCGTGGCCGCGCGCACCGGCCGCCACCCGATCTGGTCCCTGTTCCTCGTGAGCGGGGTCGGTGTCCTGATCGTGGTGGTCAAGGTGCTCGTCTCGCACTGACGGATCGGCTCTGCTGGCGGTGGGGGTGCACGACCGCATAGGAAGGGGCATGCCCCACCCTCGGTCCGTCACCGCGATCGTGTCGGCGGCGGTGCTGGTCGCCGCGCTCGGTGCCGAGCTCCCCGTCGCCGAGTCCGCCGGCGCCGCGGGCGCGACCGCGTGCCCGACCACCGTCGACGCGGCCAAGTTCGCGACCACGTCCGAGATGCGCGCGCTCACCGCGAAGCTCGCCGGCTTCGGGCTGCGATCGCCGGCGAGCACGCAGCACCGGCGCGAGCTGGCCTGGCTGGAACACGAGCTGCGCGCCGTCCCCGGCATGAAGGTGCGGTCGGATCCGTACACCATCGACCGGTGGCAGCCGCTCCCGAAGGCCCACGGCGTCCCCGGTCGGGACCTGGCGCGCGCCGGCGGGCTCACGGTGCAGGTCGGTGGCGCGACGAAGGTCGTGCCCGTCGCCGGTGCGGTGCCCTTCACCGAGCCGACGTCGCCGACCGGCCGCCAGGGTGAGCTCGTGTCGATCCCCGACGGCGTGCCGATCACCGCGGCCAACGCCAAGGGCAAGATCGTCGTACGCGAGGTGCCGAAGACGTCGACGCCGTACAACGTGTTCCCGGTGATCGCCCATTACGTCGCACCAGGGTTCCCCGGCACGGGCAACTACGAGCGTCCGTACGCGAGCCCGCTCGATCCCACCCTGATCGATGCCGGCACCGCGGGCGCGGCCGGCGTCGTCTTCCTGTGGGACGTGCCGACCGCGCAGGTGCGTGGCTACTGGGATCCGCACACCGGGACGCGCTTCCACGTGCCGGCGGTCTACGCCGGCAACGACCAGGCGGCCGCGATCGAGCGGGCGGCGGCGCAGAGCAGCACCGCGAACGTCGTGGTGCGCGCGAAGTGGGACACCGCGACCACGCGCAACCTCTTCGGCACGCTGAGCGGGCGGACCCGCGAGCGCATCGTGGTGAACTCGCACACCGACGGCGTCACGTGGGTGCAGGAGAACGGACCCGTCGGCGTCCTCGCGCTGGCCCGTTACCTCGGCGGTCTGCCGCGTGCATGCCGCAACCGCGACGTCGAGTTCGCCCTGACCAGCGACCACCTCGGGTTCACGAACGACGGCACCTTCCGGTACGCGCAGCAGCTCGACCACGACTTCGACCAGGGGACCGTCGCGTTCGTGCTGTCGATGGAGCACCTCGGGACGCGCGAGATCCTGCCGACGGGACCGGAGCATCGCCTGCGGTTCACCGGGCGCAGCGAGCCCATCGTCTGGTCGGCGCCCGAGGAGAGCCCACCGCTCGTGCAGGCCTCGGTCGCCGCGGTGAAGCGCCGCGAGCTCGACACCGTCGCGGTCGTGAAGGGGACCGAGGCGCCGGTGGCCGGCCGGGTGCCGGAGTACTGCGCGCAGGGTGGTCTCGGCGGCAACTTCAACGCGCACCTGCTCCCGACGAGCTCCACGATCACCGGGCCGTGGTCGCTGTGGGCGCCGTCCTTCGGGGCGCGGGCCGTCGACTTCGGACGCATGCGGCGCGAGGTCCTCGCCATGAGTGACGTCGCGCGGGCGCTCGACGACACGCCGCGCACCGAGATCGCGGGCAGCTACGTCGCCGAGCGGCAACGACGCGCGCAAGGGGCTCCGACGTGCGACATCCTCACGCCGCCCCCGGCCGTCGCGCCGGTCGCACCCGCGTGACGCCCACGACGCTCGCCGAGCTGCTCGAGCTCGAGCGGCTCGACCGCGACCTCTTCCGCGGGCAGAACGAGCCCGGCGCCCGCGACCGGTTCGCGCTGTACGGCGGTCAGGTTGCGGCGCAGGCGCTGCGCGCCGCCGGTGCGACCGTCGCCGACGACCGGCTCCCACACTCGTTCCACGGCTACTTCCTCCGCCCCGGACGCGTGGACCGGCCGGTCATCTTCGACGTCGACCGCGACCGTGACGGCGGCTCCTTCTCGGCGCGCCACGTGCGCGCGGTGCAGGAGGGCGAGGTGATCTTCTCGATGCTCGCCTCCTTCCACGCACACCGCGAGTCGCCGACGTTCGACGCGGTCGCGACCCGTGCCGCGCCGGTTCCGGACACGCTGCGACCCAGGCCGACGATCGCGTCGCTGGTCGAGGTGCGGGAGGTGACGCCGACCCGGATCGTCGGGCGGCAGATGCGCCACCCCGATCGCATCTGGGTGCGGGCGAACGCGCCGCTGCCGGACGCCCCGTTGGTGCACGCGTGCGCGCTGGCCTACGCGTCCGACCTCGGATCCGGCTTCGGGCAGACCGACGTACCGGGCCTGGCCACCGGTGGGCCCAGCATCGACCACGCGGTCTGGTTCCACGCACCGATCCGGGGCGACGAGTGGATGCTGCTCGAGCTCGCGCCCCGCAAGGCCCGCTCGTCGCGAGGCGTCTACGAGGGCGCGCTGCGGAACGTCGGCGGCGAGCTCGGTGCGCTCATCGTGCAGGAGATGCTGCTCCGCGAGATCGTGCTCGACGACGAGAACCTGCAACGGGTCGCCGACTTCCTCGGCGTGACCCCGGAGGACTGACCGCGATGACACCTTCGCCCGATCTCCTCGCCCCCGACTTCTACGCCGACATCGACGGCATGCACGACGCGTTCCGCTCGATGCGGGCGGAGGGCTCGGTGTGGCGCGACGAGAAGAACGCGCTCTGGGCGGTGGTGCGACACGCGCCGCTCGTCGACGTCGAGCGGAACGCATCGGTGTTCTCGAGCCGCGGGGCCTACCGGTCGCGTGTCGTGCCGCAGGAAGAGGACATGATCGCCAAGGACGATCCCGAGCACCGCGAGCAGCGGTCGCTCGTCGCGAGCCGCTTCACCCCGAAGGCGGTGCAGCGGCTCGAGCCGGCCATCGACGCCGTGGTCCGGGATCTCGTCGACGGGTTCGTCGACCGGGGCGAGCTCGAGGTCGTCGGCGACCTCGCCGCGCCCCTGCCCGCGCGCCTGACCGCGCAGCTGCTCGGTTTCGGCGAGGACCGCGCCGCGGCGGTGCGGTCGTGGTCGGAGCGGCTCATGCGCATCGACCAGCTCGAGGACGACCCGAGCGTGATGATGGGCATGATGACCGCGATCCAGGAGTTCGCCACCGAGCTCGGCCCGATCGTCGAGGACCGGCGGCAGACGCCGCGCGACGACCTCGCGTCGATCTGGGCGAACGCCGAGCTCGGCGGCTGCCCGATGGAGGCCTCGGTGCTCGTGCAGGAGACCGGCCTGTTCATCTCCGGCGGGGCCGAGACGACCCGCACCGTCATCGCGCGCGGGCTGTACGAGCTGACGCGTCATCCGGACGCGTGGGAGACGATGGCGGCCGAGCCCGACGCGATTCCCGCGGCGGTCGAGGAGATCATCCGTTGGGTGACGCCGCTCAACAACATGTTCCGTTCCGTGACGCGCGACGCGCGGATCGCCGGCACCGTGGTGCGTGAAGGCGATCGCGTCGTCCTGCTGTACCCGTCGGCCAACCGCGACGAGTCGGTGTTCGACGACCCGTACACGTTCGACATCGCGCGTCACCCGAACCCGCACATCGCGTTCGGTTTCGGACCGCACTTCTGCCTCGGTGCCCACCTCGCCCGGCTCGAGTTGCGGATGCTGTTCGCGCACCTGGTGCGGCGGATCACGAACCTGCGCGTCGTCGCCGAACCCGACATCGAGCCGAACGTCTTCGTGGGCGCGGTGCGCTCGCTCACGCTCGGCTTCGACCGCCGCTGATCGGCTGGCGGTCAGGCTCCCGCGAGCTCGGCGAGCCGGCGCTCCAACGCGCGGTGGAGTGCAGGGAGGTCGGGATTCGCATCCGGATCGGCGATGACGGTGACGGCCACCCGCCCCCCGTAGGAGAGGGCGGCGAACGACAGCGTCACGTTGCCGGTCACGACCGCGATCGCGGCGATCGAGTCGATCGTCGCGCCGACGAAGGTGTACCGGGTGCTGGGACCGCGCAGGTTCGTCACGAAGGAATGGACGAGTCGCTGGTGGGCGATGAACCACCCGAAGACTCCGAGGCGGGCGAGGATGCGGAACACCGGTCCGAGGATCGCCATCGACGACCCGCGGGTCGTCGCCTTGGCCGCTCGGGTGACCTCGGCGGTCCGCTCGAGCCGACGGAACGGATCGCCGCACCCGCTGACCTCGATGGGAACCGCACCGACGTCGTTGCCGAGGCTGGTGGCGTTCGTGTGCTGCCGCGCCGACATCGGGACGGAGATCACGAACGGCTCGACGTGCTCGCCGCGGCTGGCCACGAGGTCGTGGAGCGCACCCGCGACCGCGGTCAGGAGGACGTCGTTGACGGTCGCGCCGTGAGCACGAGCGACGCGGTGCAGGGGGTCGAGCTCCGACGAGACGACGGTGAGCACCCGGCGCGGTCCGGTCGGACGGTTGAGCGAGCATCGTGCCGCGCGCCGGCGGCTCCCGTGCGGACGCAGCGCGGCCGCTGCGGCGCGCAGACGGCGCAACGCGGGCGCGGGATGCCGAACCGTGTGCCATCGGTGCCGGAACGCATCGGTGAGGAGCCGAGCGCGGTCGGGACCCGGATGGGGGAAGCCCGGAGCTGCGAGCACGACCGCGTCGCCGTCGACGAGGTTCGCGAGCACCGCGAGTCCGCCGATGCCGTCGGCCAGCACGTGGTGGAACGCGACGATGAGCGCCGCGCCACCGCGTTCGAGTCTCGGGACGTACCGCATCCGCCACAGTGGACGTTCCGGATCGAGCGGCGCGGTGACCGTCTCCGCCGCGAGTTCCAGCAGGTCTTCCTCGGAGCGCGGTGCCACCCCGCCGGCCACGTCGACGTGCTCGGCGAGATCGAATCGGGCGTCGTCGACCCACACCGGCCGGCCGGCGCCGGCCCGCGTGCGCACGAGTCGCTGTCGGAGTCGCGGCACCGAGGGGATCCGGTCGGCCAAGCGTGCGATCACGTCGTGCGGGTCCGAGCAGCGGTCGAGCCACAGCACTGCGCCCACGTTCATCGGGACCGGGCCGACATCCGTCGCCAGCGACACGACGTCGTCGGACGTCACGCGTTCGATCGGCCCTGGTTCGAGATCGGGTCGCGGCGCGGACGCGCGGGTGGGCATCACCGCGCAGACTCGCAGGTCTTCAGGTGCGCCCGCACAGGGATCCGTGCAAGATGACCGCATGTCCGTCGCGTTCGCCGAGGCGATGGTGCTCCGAGCACCACGCGAGCTCGAGCGCGTCCGGCTCGACGTCCCCACCGTCGGCGCCGACGACGGGATCCTGCGCATCGAGGCCTGCGGACTCTGCGGCACGGATCACGAGCAGTACACCGGGCACATCCGGGCACCGTTCGCCTTCGTCCCCGGCCACGAGATCGTCGGGGTGATCGAGGCGGCGGGGACTGCCGCACTCGAGCGTTGGGGGGTCGCGCTCGGCGACCGCGTCGCCGTGGAGGTCTTCATGTCGTGCGGCCGGTGCGACGAGTGCACCGGCGGCGCGTACCGCCGCTGTCGCCGTCACGGCCTCGGCGACATGTACGGGTTCGTCGACGTCGCCACCCCACCGGGCTTGTGGGGTGGCTACGCCACCCACCTCTACCTCGCACCCGACGCTCTCGTCCTTCCCGTGCCGGATGGGCTCGACGCAGTCCTCGCGACGGTGTTCAACCCGCTCGGCGCGGGGCTTCGGTGGGCCGTGGAGCTCCCGGGCACGAGCGCGGGTGACGTCGTCGCCGTGTTGGGCCCGGGCATCCGGGGGCTGGCCGCGTGTGCGGCCGCGAAGTCAGCCGGAGCCGCGTTCGTCATGGTCACCGGTGTCGGACCGCAGGATGCCGATCGGCTCGCGCTCGCGGCGCGGTTCGGTGCGGACGTTGCCGTCGACGTCACCGCGCAGGATCCGGTCGCCGCGCTGCGGGACGCGACCGGCCGCCTCGCCGACGTGGTCGTCGACGTCACCGCGAAGGCCGCGAGCGCGCCCGGTCAGGCGCTCCGGCTGGTCCGGCCGTCCGGCACCGTCGTCCTCGCCGGGACCCGCGGTGCGCCGGACGCTCCTGGGTTCGATCCCGACCTCGTCGTCTACAAGGAGGTCCGGGTCCTCGGTGCCCTCGGCGTCGACGCGCCTGCGTACCGACGCGCGCTCGACCTCCTCGCGGCCCACCGCTACCCGTTCGACGCCGTCCCGCGCGTGACCGCGGGCTTCGGTGGCATCGAGGCGCTGCTCCGCGTGATGTCCGGTGAGCCCGCCGGTGACCGACCGGTCCACGCCGTGTTCGTTCCCGACGCGTGACGCCGTCTCACCCGTCGAACCGGTCCCAGGCTCGGATCGCGGCGACGATGGTGGCGGGATCGGCGGCATCGACCTCGACGAGCGTCGCCGGCACCACCGAACCACGAGACCCGCTCGGCGCGCGCCTCGGGTGGCGTCGTCGAGCGCGACGTCTCGATGGCGAGGAGCGGTTGGTCGATCGCGGCCCAGAGGCGACGGCAGAACCGCGCGCTGGTCATCACGCCGTAGCCATAGGTGGCGCGCGGGTCGAGCCCCGACGCCGGCGCGGCATCCGTCGCCGCCGGGTCCGCGGCGATGGCGCGGATCATCCCGTAGAACGCGTCGACCTCCTCGGCCGGCGTTCGCCACGGTCCCCACAGACCGTCGACGACCACGACCCGGTCGCCGTCACCGCCGGCGGCGGCCACGAGCGCGCCGTGCGCGTTCTGCCCGACGCCGACGAGCGTCACGCCGTCGGCATCCGACGCCCGCGCGATCGTCCACCGCGCGATCGCGATCGCGCTCATGGGGTCGTGGTGGCCGGTGCGGGTCGCGGGCGTCGCGCCGTGGCCCGGGAGGTCCGGCACGATCCAGTCGGCCGGCGCGGCCGTCCGCCACTCGGCGCCGCCCGCGGGATCGCCGAGGTCGTGGAGCAGGACGACGGTCACGACTCGATCCTCGTCGAGGAACGTGCGGACGGCGTGCAGCGTCGCGTCCGGGTCCTCGAGGTGCACGTAGTGACCGGTGCCGGGCACCGTCACGTGCTGCGCCCGCAGCCAGCCGACCCGTTCCGCCTCCTGCTCGGGCGTGAGGTCGCGCCACGTGTCGTGCTCGGTGCCCGTGATCACGAGGACGGGGCACCGGACCCGCCGTTGCTCCTCCTCCAGGAGCTCGACGCTGAACTCGCTCGGCACGCCGAGCCCGAACATGGGATCGGCCTTCCAGACCCAGCCGCCGTCCGGCCCGCGCCGGCTGCCGTGGCGGGCGAGGTGCAGCGCCCACTCCGGCGCGAGGCGCAGGTTCTGCGCGCTGCGGTACGCGGCCATGTCCTCCACCGACGCCCACTCCCGCCGGTGACGGTCGAAGAGGATCCGGTCGGTGCGCGCCGCGTTCGTACGGATGGCGGCGCGGATGTCCTCGGGCATCACGAACGCGATCGGCGGCGGTCCGAGACCGTCGATGACGACGAGCCACTCCACCAGCTCCGGGAACGCGCCGGCCAGGCCGATCGCCTGCCCACCACCGAACGAGTGCGCGATCACGCCGACCGCGCCACCGATCACGTCGCGGATGAGCAGCGCGAGGTCGAGGTGCAGCAGCGACCACGCGAAGCCGGTGTCGAGCGGGCCGCTGTCACCGTGGCCGCGGAAGTCGAGCGCGATCGCGTGGTGGCCGAGCCCGGCGACGCGTGGCGCGAGGTCGTCGAACATCCGACCGTGGTCGTACGCACCGTGCAGCAGCAGCACGGGCGGCGCCGCCGGGTCACCCCAGCACCAGAGCCGCAGCGTGCGTGCGGTCGACCTCGACGAGCTCGGCACGATCCGGCTCGCGCAGATCGAGCGGCGCGTCGTCGCGCGCCTCCGGGCGGGGTCGGTTCGGCATCGGCCATGGTCCGGTCATGCTGCCAGTCGGTCGGCGACGCCGGCTCGGCAAATGCGCCCGCGGCCGGCGCCGAGCCCCGCTTGCGGCTCCGGAGCGCCACTGTGAGACTCGGCCGCGTCGCGCCCGTGGCGGGCGCGTGGGGGAGGACACGATGACCGATGGTGGAGCTCCGCTGACGTTCGAGCCGCCCGGCCCGGGCTCCTGGCACCGCGATCCCGTGCACTTCCCGCGGCCGGTCACGCGCTACTTCGCCGAGACCCACCCCGAGCCGTTCACCCGCGGCACCGCGGAGATGATGGCGTTCTACGGCGCGCCGCTCGGCGGTATGGCGAGCGCGTACGTCAACGGCTTCGCGTACACCACGATGCTGCCGCCGCCCGAGGCCGAGATCCCGCAGCGCTTCGCCCGCGCCGAGGAGGTCTGGCCCCGCAAGGTCTGGCGCGAGCAGCTGCAGGAGTGGGACGAGGTCGCGAAGCCGGCGTCGATCGCCCGGCACCGCGAGCTCCAGGCCGTCGACACCGACGCGCTCTCGGACGCCGAGCTCGCGGCGTACCTCGAGCGGTGCCGCGACCACCACCGGGAGATGATGTACCAGCACATGCGCTTCACCGCCTCGGCCATGGTGCCGGTCGGCGACCTGCTCGCCCACCTGATGGCCTGGACCGACGTCCAGCCGTCCGATGCGCTGGCGATGATGCGCGGGTCGGCGCCGATCTCCGCGGGCGCTTCCGACGAGCTGGGTCGGCTGATCGCTGCGCTCGAGGCCGACGCTGCGGCCCGCGCCCGGCTCGAGTCCGACGACGATCCCGAGAAGGTGCTCGCCGAGCTGCGCGGGGCCGACGGTGAAGTCGGCGCTGCGATGTCGGGCTACCTGGACCTGGTCGGTTGCCGGCTCCTCGACGGCTTCGACATCGCAGGGAGGTACGCGCTGGAGCTGCCCGACGCACTGGTGCGCGCGATCCGGTCGTTCGTCGCCGGTACGGCTGACGACGGCAGCGAGGTCGAGGCGCGCATCGCCCGCATCCGCGCCGAGGTGCCGGAGGAGCACCGCGCCGAGTTCGACGAGCTGCTCGGTGAGGCGCGCCTCATGTACCGCCTGCGCGACGAGCGCGGGGTGTTCAGCGACATCTGGGCATCGGGCATCATGCGCCGGGCCGCGCTCGGTGCCGGGCGGCGCGTCGCCGGGCGGGGCGGGCTGCACGATCCCGAGCACATGGTCGACGCCGGCCTCGACGAGATGTGCGCGCTCGTGCGTGGCGCGTCCACGCCGTCGGCCGACGACCTCGCGTCGCGTTCGGCCGCACGTCTCGCACTCGGGCCGAAGGACGCCCCGGAATCGCTCGGACCGCCGCCACCCCCGCCGCCGGACCCGTCCGGCCTGCCGCCCGGGGTGGCGCGGGTGATGGGCGCGGTCGGGATCTCGATGGGGAACCTGTTCGGCAGCTCCGAGGCCGAGCACGACGAGAACCTGCTGCGCGGCCTGGCCGCGAGCGGCGGGAGCTACGAGGGGATCGCGCGCCGTGTCGCCGGTCCCACGGAGTTCGACCGCATCGTGGAGGGCGACGTGCTCGTCACGGAGTCCACCACGGAGGCCTTCAACATCCTCCTGCCGCTGCTCGGCGCGATCGTCACCGACGCCGGCGGACTGCTGTCGCACTCGGCGATCGTCGCCCGCGAGTACGGGATCCCCGGCGTGGTCGGGACCCGCGAGGCCACCGACCTCATCCCCGACGGTGCCCGCGTCCGCGTCGACGGTGACGCGGGCGAGGTGCACGTGTTCGTGTAGGTGTCGATGTCGGAGGTCGTCCCCCTCGTCGAGGCCCACGAAGAGGCACGCTTCGGCGCGAAGGCCACCGGCCTCGGCGCGGCCGCGCGCGCCGGGATGCCGATCCCACCCGGCATCGCGCTCTCGGGTGCGCTCGTCGACGAGGTCGCGGCCGGCCACGACGACGCGATCGCACGGGTGCTCGAGGCGGCGAAGGACCTGGCGACACCGCTCGCGGTGCGCTCGTCGGCCGCCGACGAGGACGGCGCCGAGGCGAGCTTCGCCGGCCAGCACCTCACGCTGCTGAACGTGCCGACCCTCGCCGACGTGCCCGCCGCCGTCCGCCAGATCTGGTGGTCGGCCAACTCCGACTCCGCGATCACCTACCGGCAACGGGTCGGCCAGTTCACCCGACCGAGCGTCGGCGTGGTGGTGCAGTCGTTGCTGTCGGCCGACGCCGCCGGCGTCATGTTCACGCGCAACCCGGTGAACGACGCCGACGAGAACCTCGTGGAGGCCGCGTGGGGGCTCGGCGAGGTGGTGGTCTCCGGTCGCGTCATCCCCGACACCTTCCGCATCTCCCGGTCCGGCGACGTGCTCGAACGCACGCCCGGGTTCAAGAAGATCGCGATCCGGGCCGCGGCCGACGGCGGCACGTACGACGATCCGATTCCGAAGGAGCGCCGCGAGCAGCTGTGCCTCGACGACGACCAGCTCGCGCAGCTCGGCGCGCTCGCCGCGAGCTGCGAGGTCGCGTACGGGCCGGCCCGCGACATCGAGTGGGCGTTCTCGGGGGGCCGGCTCTACCTGCTGCAGTGCCGGGCGGTGACCCGCATCGGGACCACACCGAGACCCGCGACCCCGCCGGTCGACGACGAGACCGTCCAGGCCATCGAGCGGGTCCCCCTCTTCGAGGGCATGAGCGCGCGCGACGTCGAGGGCATCGCCGCGCTGTTCAAGGAGCGGCGCTTCACCACCGGCGAGACGGTCACGCGGGAGGGCGCCGGCGGTGCCGCGTTCTTCGTCATCGAATCCGGCGAGGCGACGGTCACGCTCGGCGGCGACGAGATCGGCCGCCTCGGCGCGGGCGACTACTTCGGCGAGGTCGCGCTCATCGACGACGGCGCGCGCACGGCCACGGTCACCGCCGCGACCGACCTGGTGTGCCAGGGGCTCACCTACTGGGAGTTCCGGCCGCTCGTGCAGCAGAACCCCACGATCGCCTGGAACCTGCTGCGCACCCTGGCCCGGCGACTCCGGACGTCCCAGGAGGCCACGCACGGGCGACCGTGAGGCGGTCGGGGCGCGAGGTTCCAGGCCGACGCTTTTCGATAATTGGGGAGCAACGGGATACATTTGTCACCACGTCGCTCGGCTGCGCGGCGGGCAGGGGCGCGCATGAGGCGACGGTTCGCGAGTGTGGTGGGTGCAGCGGGCCTCGGGCTGCTGCTGAGCGCGACGCCGGCCGGGGCCGACCCGCCGCCGCGTCAGATCTCGGTGGACCGGATCACGAACGCGTCGAGCCAGCACGCGACCCAGGTCCGACGTTCGCGTTCGGTCGGACGGTCGTCGCCGCGTTCCAGAGCGGTCGCAACTTCGCGGCGCCGAGCGCCCCGAGCCGTGTGTCGGTGCCCAGCACCGGCGGCCACTCGGGCGCGACCTTCTTGCCGAACCTGACGGCGTTTGCCGCGCCGGCCGGTCCGTACACCGGCCGGATCCGACGTCGCCTACGACGCCGGCACGGCGGTGGCTGATCAGCACGCTCGTGTCCGGCGGAGGCCTGCCGGGCGCGGCGTCGCGATCACGTGCATCGAGCGACGACGGCGACACGTGGGCGCCGCCAGTCGTCATCACCCCACCTGCTGACGGCTCCGACTGGGACAAGAACTGGATCGTCTGCGACAACCGCAGCACGGTTCTACGGACACTGCTACGGCACGTGGGACGACTTCGGCCATATCGATCTGCTGCGTCGAACACGTCGACGGACGGCGGGCGGACCTGGTCGGCGCCGCACGACTGGACCGCATGGCATCGGCGGACAGCCGCTCGTGCAGCCGAACAGAACCGTCATCGTGCCGGTCGACAACGCCTTCGAGACCGCCTGCGTACGGCTCGGTCGACGGCGGCCGACTGGACCCCGACGACGACGACAGCACGGTGCAGCGACGCATCGTCGGCGGTGGCTGCGTGCCGACTCGCTGCCATCCGCAGAGATCGACGCGGGCGGAACCGGTCTACGTGGCGTCCGGTCAGACTGCCGCTTCCGTCCCGGCTGCACGTCGAACGACATCGTGCTCTCACGTCGGTCGAGCGACGGACTGCACTGGAGCAGCCCGCTCCGCCGTGCCGGCCGATCCCGTCGCCGGCACGGTCGACCACTTCATCCCCAGGTCTCGCGGTCGACGCGTCGACGTCGGGTACCCGCGCGCACCTGGGTGTGACCTACTACTCGCTATCCAACGAGCCGACTGCTCGGCCGCTTCCGTGTCCGCCTCGACGTCAGCTTCATCTCGTCGACCGACCCGCGACATCCTGGAGCTCCCCGACACCGGACTGAACCCCGTGTCGATGCCGCTCTCGTGGTTGGCCGACACCTCGCAAGGCCGGATGGTCGGCGACTACATCTCGACCTCGTTCAGCAACGGCATAGGCGATCGGGGTCTTCGCCCTCGCGACGCAGCCGGACACGATGCTCCACGAGTCGATGTTCGCCGCGGTCGGCAACGTCTGACCGAGGCCGGGCGTCGCGCGTGAGGTCCAGAGCAGCGGTCGACCCGGTGGGGACCGCGTGTCCCGCTCCTACTGCGGTGACAGCAGCCGCTCGCCGGCCGGCACGAACCGGTCTTCGAGCTCGCGCAGGCGCGTCGCCAGCACCGTGAGCATCTTGCGATCGACCGACGGCATCTGGTCCACCACGTCGCCGAACCCTTGCGTCGTGAGCACGAGCACCTCGGTCGGCTCGACGGCGACGACGGTCGCGACCCGAGGTTGGCGCTCGAGCAGGGCCATCTCCCCGAAGAAGCTGCCGGGACCGAGCACGCCGATGCTCACCCCGTTGCGGACCGCTTCGGCCTTGCCCGCGATCACGACGAAGAACTCGCGGCCGACCTCGCCCTCGCGCGCCAGCACCTTGCCCGCCGGGAACTGCATCGGCGTCGCGTGCGACGCGATCACCGCGAGCTCCCTGCGGCTGCACCGCTCGAACAGCCAGATGTCGCCGAGCAGCTTGATACGCGCATCCTGCCGCATGCGCCCCTCCCGAAGTCCTGCCGAACCACCGAGCGTGCACGGCGGTGAGGGTGGTGGCGGGACGAGACCTCACCGTCCTCGTCGGAGTCTGATGCGTGGGGACCCGGCCTTCAAGCGCCTTCGTTCTCCGCGTCTCTCACCGATCGCGTCAGAATGCGACGTCGGTCACGGACGCGAACCGACGAGACCCGTCGCCCGTACCGAGGTTCATGGACGACGACGAGAGGCGAATCTGATGGCGACGATCCGGGTGGGCGCGTTCCCGCCGCTGCAGGGTGCGGGTCCGGACCCGGGCGCGCAGACCGAGTTCGTCCACCGCGCGGCCGATGCCGGTCTCGACCACGTCTGTACCGGCGATCACGTGAGCTTCTTCGTGGGCGCGGGCTTCGACGGTCTGGTGAGCGCCACGTCGCTCGCCGCGGTCCACCCGACGATGCCCGTCTACGTCGCGGTGTACCTGCTCGCGCTGCGGCACCCCACGCTGGTGGCCCGTCAGCTCGCCGACCTCGAGCTGCTCGCGCCCGGACGGCTGATCCTCGGTGTCGGGATCGGCGGCGAGGACCCGCACGAGTACGCGGTGTGCGGCATCGACCCGACGACGCGCGGGCGCCGCATGGACGAGTGCCTCACGGTGGTGCGCGAGCTGCATGACCGGCAAGCCCGTCACGTTCCACGGCGAGTTCGTCGACGTCGACGACGCGCTGATCGCGCCCGCCCCGCCGACGCCCGTCCCGCTGATCGTCGGCGGCCGTTCCGACGCCGCGGTGCGCCGGGCCGCGGTGCACGGCGACGGGTGGATCGGCATCTGGAACTCGGCGCGACGCTTCGCCGAGGTGGCGGCGTCGATCGACGAGCAGGCCGCCGCGGCCGGACGTCCCGACCACCCCCGCGCGCACGCGATGCAGGTGTGGTGCGGGATCGCGCCGGACCGCGCCGACGCACGACGCTCGTGTCGCCACCGCGATGGAGGGCTTCTACCAACTCCCCTTCGAGCGCTTCGAGCGCTACTCGCCGTACGGCCCGCCCGCCGAGGTCGCCGAGTTCCTGGCGCCGTACGTGGCCGCGGGCTGCACGACGTTCAACCTCATCCCGCAGTCGCCCGACATCGAGACCGCGGTCGCCGGCGTCGCCGAGGTGAAGCGCCTCCTCGCCGCCACGTAGTCACGCCGCCGCGCCCTGTCTCACCCCCAGGGGTGAGACATTTCGTACGCCGCACGCGACACGAGCACTCGATACGCGCATTTCCGGGGCGGATGCACGCGTCGCGGGAAGCCGCCACGCGTTCGCGACGTTGCAGCCACGCACGCCGTACCCGACGAAAGGCCGTGCCGTGTCCCTGATGCTCGACGAGCGTCCCACCGCTCCTCCCACCGACGCCGCGCCCACCCGCACCGGTGATCCGATCGTCGTCCGGGTCGATCCGGGCCGCGGTCGCCGCGGCCTCGGCACCGCCGTCGGTGCGCTCGTCGCGTTGGGTGTGATCGCCCTCGCCGGCGCGGGCGTGGTGGCGCTGTGGAACAACGGGTTCGGTCTCGACGGTCTCTTCGGCCGGCAGACCATCGACCGCTCGGCGCCCGTCCTCGTCGAGCGGCTGCGCAACCGGGCCGAGTTCCGCGGCGGGACGGGCACGTTCTCCGCGACCGTCGACATCGAGAACCACCACTCGTTCATCCCCAGCTTCCTCGCCGGCGACCGCACGATCTACAGCGGCGTCGGTGACGTCGACGCCACGGTGTCGCTCCGCCATCTCGACCCCGCGGTGGCGACCGCATCGGACGGCGCGATCGTCCTCACGCTCCCGCACGCGACACTCGGCGCGGCGCGCCTCGACCCGAAGCTGAGCCACGTGATGAGCCGCGATCGAGGCCTGCTCGACCGGGCCGGCAGCGTCTTCGTCGATTCGCCGACATCGGAGCGCGGCGTCCAACGGGTCGCGCTGCGTCGCATCGAGCGCGCCGCGGCGAAGAGCGAGCTGCGCTGCGAAGGCCGAGCGCAACACCGCGCGCATGGTCCGCAACCTCGCGCACGCCGTCGGTGTCGACCGGATCACGATCCGGTTCGCCGACGCCCGGCCCGCCGGCGCGTCCGGCGTCGACCGATCGGCCCGCGAAGTAGCCGACCGGATCAACCCGACGCGAGCCCGGCCAGGCTGAGCAACCAGAAGACGGGCAGGCCGACCACGAAGGCGTGCGCCACGGTGCCGGTGCGTCGCACCGCCAGCGTGCCGGCGGCGATCGCCACGAGCTCGGCGACCGGGACGGATCGCAGCGCGCCGTCCCGGGTGAACACCAACGTCGCGGTCAGCGCCGCCAACGCGGCCGGGCCCACGAAGCGCATCGGAACCAGCACGCGGTCGGACAGCGGTCGGGTCGCGACGGTCACGAGGATCACGGCCTGGAGCGCGTAGCCGATCAGCCCGATCGCGATGATCACCAGCCAGGCGGTCATGGCCCGGCCGTCGCGGGGCCGGCGCACGCGGCGGGCGCACCACGGCGGGTGATCAGAACGCCGGCCGCGATGCCCGCGACCACGCCCAGGGACGCGCCGGCCTGGAACGGCAACGCCACCGCCGCCACCGCAACGCCGGCGGCGATCAGCGCGGCCGCGGTCGCCGGGCGGCCGATGGCCACCTTGGCCAACAGGCCACCCAGCGCGAGCGGCGCCGCGAGGTGGAGACCGACCCAGTCGGGCAGCGTGCTCCCGGCCACGATCGCGACGCCCTGCAGCGCCATCCACGCCGCCGAGCAACAGCCCACCGGCGCCCACGTAGTACGCGAGGCGTCCGGACTGGTCCAGGTCGTCGCGCTCGAAGCGCGCTGGTCGCGGTGAAGTAGAGCGGGTCGGTGAGCGGGATCGCCACGAGGAGGCGCTGTCGCAGCGACGCCTCGCGGAACCACGGCGCGATCGCGGCGGCGTAGGCGACCACTCGGGCGTTGACGAGCAGCGCCGACACGATGATCACGAACGGCGCGCTGCCGCACGCCAGCATCTGGATGCTGAGGAGCTGGGCCGCCCCGCCGACGATCAGCGGGCCTCCGGCCCACCCGGCGAGGGCGGGGACGGGCGCCGTGCTGATCGTCGCGCCGATGGCCGAGCGCGATCGGCGCGACGCCGATCACCATCGGGATGATGTCGCGCCCTCCCTGGCACGGCGTGCCGCCACGCGGGATGCCGGTGCCGGACGGCGGCGAGCTCGCTCATGTCGCCACCCGCTCCTCGTGCTCGGTGAACGTGAGCGCGCAGCTGCGGATCTCGGCGGCGGTCGGGCGCCGGAAGTACTCGGTCGGCCACCAGCACCGGTACGCGGCCTCGCCCATCAGCGCCGCGAGTTGCACGGTCTGGCTCGCGTGACGCGCGAGTGCGCGCCGCTTGCGGTCGAGCTCGCCGTCGCGGCAGGTCCACCGCGAGCGCGATCCGACTCGGTGGGCACCGACGCCGGGCCGTCGGCGCCGCGGTCGGCGAACAGCGCGATCCGGTCGTGCAGCTCGGCCCGCTCGGCGACGTGCTCGTGCGTCATCGTGGCGTACAGGAGCTCGGCGCCACCGGTCCGCCGCCAGGCTTCGGTGACCCACACGGAGACCACGCGGTGGTCGGGGTGCCCGGTGATGCCGTCGGGCCCGAAGGTCACGATCGTGTCGGGGGCGACGGCCGCGATGGTGTCGGTGACGAGCGCGATGGCCGTCTCGTCGGGGACGAGCTCGCACTCGCCGTCGCGGAAGTCGCCGACACGCACGTCGTGGACGCCGACCTCGGCCAGCACGGCGCGCAGCTCGCGCTCGCGGCGCTCGCCGAAGTGCGGCTGGTCGTAGTCGGCCGGGTCGGAGGTGCCCTTGGTGCCGCGGGTGAGCGTCAGCACGGTGACGTGGCCGCCGGCGTCGGTCGTGCGACCCATCAGCCCGGCCGAGAGGTAGGCCTCGTCGTCGGGGTGGGGCCAGATGCCCAGCAGACGGCGGGGGTCGGGGGCAGGAGCAGTCGGGGTGTCCATGGGGGTCCTCGTTCGCGGTGGTCGTGCGGGTCACACGTCGACGGTGACCCGCAGGAAGGTCGCGGGGATGCGGGTCGTGGCCGGGTCCGGGCTCTGGTTCTGCGCGTTGAAGAGCGCGTCGAGCTCTGCGAAGAGCTCCTCGTCCCGGCCCTCGGCGGCGGCCGAGGCGAACGCGTTCATCGTCGGTCCGTAGAAGTCGCGGAAGTCGCGGAGCCAGGCCGTCGGCGATGCGTCGGTCTCGAACACGAACGTGTCGGGCTCGCACGCGATCGTTCGCGGCGGCGACGCCGGCGGCCGTGAAGCGCTCGACCACCTGCTCCGGCACACCCCACGTCATCGGGCTGACGAAGCCCTCCGGCGGGGGCGGGGAGTACGCCGAGCTGATCTTGAGGATCTGTGCCACGAGCGTCGGGTCGCCGGGGATCCAGTTCCCCATCACGACCCGCCCGCCGGGGCGCGTCACCCGCACCATCTCGGCCGCCACCTGCTGCGGCTCGGGTGCGAACATCGCGCCGAACACGCTGACCACGGTGTCGAACGAGTCGTCTCGGGATCCACGAGAGGTCACGCGCGTCGCCGAGCTCGAAACGGATGTTGGTGAGCCCACGTGCCTGCGCCCGCCGACGACCCGGCGGCAACGAGGTTCGCCGCGATGTCGACGCCGAGCACGTCGGCACCCCGCTCCGCCTCCGGGATCGCGGTGGTGCCGTCGCCGCAGCCGAGGTCGAGCACCGCGTGCCGGCGTCGATGCCGATTCGGTCAACGAGCGCGCACCGGCGTCCCGCATCGAGTCGGCGATGCGCGTGAAGTCTGGGGACCCGGCCTTCAAGCGGTTTCGTTCTCCGCGTCTCTCACCGATCTCCTCAGGACTGCGACGTCCGTCACGGACGCGAACCGAGGAGACCCGTCGCCCGTACCGGGATCATGGACGACGACGAGAGGCGAATCTGATGGCGACGATCCGGGTGGGCGCGTTCCCGCCGCTGCAGGGTGCGGGTCCGGACCCCGGCGCCCAGACCGAGTTCGTCCACCGCGCGGCCGATGCCGGTCTCGACCACGTCTGTACCGGCGATCACGTGAGCTTCTTCGTGGGCGCGGGCTTCGACGGTCTGGTGAGCGCCACGTCGCTCGCCGCGGTCCACCCGACGATGCCGGTCTACGTCGCGGTGTACCTGCTCGCGCTGCGGCACCCCACGCTGGTGGCCCGTCAGCTCGCCGACCTCGAGCTGCTCGCGCCCGGACGGCTGATCCTCGGTGTCGGGGTCGGCGGCGAGGACCCGCACGAGTACGCGGTGTGCGGCATCGACCCGACGACGCGCGGGCGCCGCATGGACGAGTGCCTCACGGTGGTGCGCGAGCTCATGACCGGCAAGCCCGTCACGTTCCACGGCGAGTTCGTCGACGTCGACGACGCGCTGATCGCGCCCGCCCCGCCCTCGCCCGTCCCGCTGATCGTCGGCGGCCGTTCCGACGCCGCGGTGCGCCGGGCCGCGGTGCACGGCGACGGCTGGATCGGCATCTGGAACTCGGCGCGACGCTTCGCCGACGTGGCGGCGTCGATCGACGAGCAGGCCGCCGCGGCCGGACGTCCCGACCACCCCCGCGCGCACGCGATGCAGGTGTGGTGCGGAATCGCGCCGGATCGGGCGGACGCACGCGCCCGTGTCGCCATCGCGATGGAGGGCTTCTACCAACTCCCCTTCGAGCGTTTCGAGCGCTACTCGCCGTACGGCCCGCCCGCCGAGGTCGCCGAGTTCCTGGCGCCGTACGTGGCCGCGGGCTGCACGACGTTCAACCTCATCCCGCAGTCGCCCGACCTCGAGACCGCGGTCGAGGGCGTCGCCGAGGTGAAGCGCCTCCTCGCCGACGTGTGACCGGACCGGGAGCCCGCGCCGCGGGATTCACCGCTCGTCGAACGGCGCGGCGCGAGCCGAGCGATGGAGCGACTCGGCAGGTCCGGGGCGTTTGCCGTCCACCGCCGGTGGGGCACCCAACGATCGACCGACGCTGGCGCGGCGTCGAGAGGAGCCTCCGATGTTCGCACTGTTCCGGTCCCGCTGGTTGCTGTTCACCGTCGTCGTCCCCGTCTTCGCGTGGCTGCTCGATCGTGTCGCGGCGCAGGTCGAGGCGCGCCACGGCCGGAACGACCTCACCCGCGCGATGCGCTGGCCCCGCGCCCGCCGACAGCGGGCCGCCGCGTAGCCGGCGCACCGTCCGGTCTCACCCCCAGGGGTGAGACATTTCGTGCGCGTCCGTCGGACGGGCGCGATTTCCGCTCGCCAGCGCGCCGCGCGGGAAGCCGTGACGCGATCACGACGTTGTCTCCCCGGCACCCCGCACCCCGCACCCGACGAAAGGCCGTGCCGTGTCCCTGATGCTCGACGAGCGTCCGACCGCCCCTCCCACCGAAGCCGCTCCGACCCGGACCGGTGATCCGATCGTCGTCCGGGTCGATCCCGGCCGCGGCCGCCGCGGGCTCGGGACCATGTTCGGTGCGCTCGTCGCGTTGCTCGTCGTCGCCCTCGCCGGCGCGGGCGTGCTCGCGCTGTGGAACAACGGGTTCGGTCTCGACGGTCTCTTCGGCCGACAGACCATCGACCGTTCGGCGCCCGTCCTCGTCGAGCGGCTGCGCAACCGGGCCGAGTTCCGCGGCGGGACGGGCACGTTCTCCGCGACGGTGGACATCGAGAACCACCACTCGTTCATCCCCAGCTTCATCGCCGGGGACCGCACGATCTACAGCGGTGTCGGTGAGGTCGACGCCACGGTGTCGCTCCGCCACCTCACCACCGCGGTGGCGACCGCATCGGACGGCTCGATCGTCCTGACGCTCCCGCACGCGACGCTCGGCGCGGCGCGTCTCGACCCGAAGCTGAGCCACGTGATGAGCCGCGACCGAGGTGTGCTCGACCGGGCCGGCAGCGTCTTCGTCGATTCGCCGACGTCGGAGCGCGGCGTCCAACGGGTCGCGCTGCGTCGCATCGAGCGCGCGGCGGCCAAGAGCGAGCTGCGCGCGAAGGCCGAACGCAACACCGCGCGCATGGTCCGCAACCTCGCGCACGCCGTCGGCGTGGATCGGATCACGATCCGATTCGCCGATTCCCAGCCCGTCGGCGCGTCGGCGTCGACCGATCGGCCCGCGAAGTAGCCGACCGGATCAACCCGACGCGAACCCGGCCAGGCTGAGCAACCAGAAGACGGGCAGGCCGACCACGAAGGCGTGCGCCACGGTACCGGTACGTCGCACTGCCAGCGTGCCGGCGGCGATCGCCACGAGCTCGGCGACCGGGACGGATCGCAGCGCGCCGTCCCGGGTGAACACGATCGTCGCGGTCAGCGCCGCCAACGCGGCCGGGCCGACGAAGCGCATCGGAACCAGCACGCGGTCGGACAGCGGTCGGGTTGCGACGGTCACGAGGATCACGGCCTGGAGCGCGTACCCGATCAGCCCGATCGCGATGATGACCAGCCAGGCGGTCATGGCCCGACCGTCGCGGGGCGGCCGGCGCACGCGGCGCGCGTGCCGCGTCGGGTGATGAGGACGCCGGCGGTGATGCCCGCGAGCACGCCAAGGGACGCGCCGGCCTGGAACGGCAGCGCCGCCGCCGCCACCGCGACGCCGGCGGCGACCACCGCCGCCGCGGTCGCCGGGCGACCGGTGGCCACCTTGGCCAGCAGGCCGCCCAGTGCGAGCGGCGCCGCGAGGTGCAGACCGACCCAGTCGGGCAGCGTGCGCCCGGCCACGATCGCGACGCCCTGCAGGACCATCCACGCCGCGAGCAAGAGCCCACCGGCGCCCACGTAGTACGCGAGGCGTCCGGACTGGTCCAGGTCCTCGCGCTCGAAGCGCGCCGTCGCGGTGAAGTAGAGCGGGTCGGTGAGCGGGATCGCCACGAGCAGGCGCTGTCGCAGCGACGCCTCGCGGAACCACGGCGCGATCGCGGCGGCGTACGCGACGACGCGGGCGTTGACGAGCAGCGCCGACACGATGATCACGAACGGCGCGCTGCCGCGCGCCAGCATCTGGATGCTGAGGAGTTGGGCCGCCCCGCCGACGATCAGCGGTCCGCCGGCCCAGCCGGCGAGGGCGGGGACCGGCGACGTGCTGATCGTCGCGCCGATGGCGAGCGCGATCGGCGCGACGCCGATCACCATCGGGATGATGTCGCGACCGCCCTGGCCCGCGTGCCGCCACGCGGGATGCCGGTGCCGGATGGCGGCGAGCTCGCTCACGTCGCCACCCGCTGCCCGTGCTCGGTGAACGTGAGCGCGCAGCTGCGGATCTCGGCGGTGGTCGGGCGCCGGAAGTACTCGGTCGGCCACCAGCACCGGTATGCATCCTCGCCCATCAGTGCTGCGAGTTGCACGGTCTGACTCGCGTGGCGCGCGAGGGCGCGCCGCTTGCGGTCGAGCTCGCCGCCGCGCAAGGCCACCGCGAGCGCGATCTGCTCGGTGGGCACCGACGCCGGGCCGTCGGCGCCGCGGTCGGCGAACAGACCGATCCGGTCGTGCAGCTCGGCCCGCTCGGCGACGTGCTCGTGGGTCATCGTGGCGTAGAGGAGCTCCGCCCCGCCGGTCCGCCGCCAGGCCTCGGTGACCCACGCGGAGACCACCCGGTGATCCGGGTGCCCGGTGATGCCGTCCGGCCCGAAGGTCACGATCGTGTCGGGCGCGACGGCCGCGATGGTGTCGGTGACGAGCATCGATGGCCGTCTCGTCGGGGACGAGCTCGCACTCGCCGTCGCGGAAGTCGCCGACGCGCACGTCCTGGACGCCGACCTCGGCGAGCGCGGCGCGCAGCTCACGTTCGCGCCGCACGCCGAAGTGCGGCTGGTCGTAGTCGGCCGGGTCGGACGTGCCCTTGGTGCCGCGGGTCAGCGTCAGCACGGTGACGTGGCCGCCGGCGTCGACGATGCGACCCATCAGCCCGGCCGAGAGGTAGGCCTCGTCGTCGGGGTGGGGCCAGATGCCCAGCAGGCGGCGGGGGTCGGGAGCAGGAGCAGTCGGGGTGTCCATTGGGGTCCTCGTTCGTGAGGCGGGTCACACGTCGACGGTGACCCGCAGGAAGGTTGCGGGGATACGGGTCGTGGCCGGGTCCGGGCTCTGGTTCTGCGCGTTGAAGAGCGCGTCGAGCTCTGCGAAGAGCTCCTCGTCCCGGCCCTCGGCGGCGGCCGAGGCGAACGCGTTCATCGTCGGTCCGTAGAAGTCGCGGAAGTCGCGGAGCCAGGCCGTCGGCGATGCGTCGGTCTCGAACACGAACGTGTCGGGCTCGCAGGCGACGTTCGCGGCGGCGACGCCGGCGGCCGTGAAGCGCTCGACCACCTGCTCCGGCACACCCCAGGTCATCGGGCTGACGAAGCCCTCCGGCGGCGGCGGGGCGTAGGCCGAGCTGATCTTGAGGAGCTGCGCGACGAGCGTCGGGTCGCCGGGGATCCAGTTGCCCATCACGACCCGCCCGCCGGGGCGCGTCACCCGCACCATCTCGGCCGCCACCCGCTGCGGCTCGGGCGCGAACATCGCACCGAACACGCTGACCACGGTGTCGAACGAGTCGTCCGGGATCCACGAGAGGTCACGCGCGTCGCCGAGCTCGAAGCGGATGTTGGTGAGCCCGCGTGCCTGCGCCCGGCGCCGGCCGGCGGCCACGAGGTTCGACGCGATGTCGACGCCGAGGACGTCGGCGCCCCGCTCCGCCTCCGGGATCGCGGTGGTGCCGTCGCCGCAACCGAGGTCGAGCACGCGCGTGCCGGCGCGGATGCCGATCCGATCGACGAGCTCGGCGCCGGCGTCCCGCATCGAGCCCGCGATGCGCGTGAAGTCGCCCTTCTCCCACAACGCCCGGTTCGGCGTGGTCGGCGAGGGCGGGGCGAGGGCGGTGAACTGGGCGATGGCATCCATGGGAGCTCCTTGGGGTGGTGCCTGATGGTCGGGCGTGGTCGGGTTCGCGCCCCGGGCGGCGGCCTCACGGTCGCGTCCGGCGGTGAGCAGATCGGTCACGGTGGTGCGTTGGTCGGTCACGGTTCGAGTGTGCCGATCGGCGCCGCTCGCGTCGTCGGACGGACGGTGCAATCGGTTCCGGCGCGACCGCGTGCGCGTGTGGTGTGAATGCCCCACGCGACCGCCGTGAACGGCGGAGAATTGGGGGGTCCGCAGCCCGGCGGGCGCCTGTAGGTTTCGCGGCATGGCCGCCCCGACCGTCGTCGACGTGCGCGCCGCGATCGAGCGGCAGGACTGGTCGGCCGCGCAGGACCTCGCCGAGGCGGCGCAGCCGACCGACCCGGGTGAGGCCGCCGAGCTCGCCGACCTGTGCGCCGAGGCCCTCTGGTGGCTGGGACGTGTCGACGACTGCATCAGCGCGCGGGAGGACGCCTACCACGGCTACCTGGAGCTCGGTCGCTCGCGCGACGCGGGTCAGTGCGCGGTCTGGCTGTGGGAGCACCACGCCATCAGCGCGCGGCCGGCGATCGCCGGTGCGTGGCTGCGGCGGGCGCGCAACGAGCTCGACGGCGATCCCGAGTGCGTCGAGTACGGCGCGTTGCTGCTCCGGGAGGCGGAGACGGCCGACGGTGAGCAACGCCACACCGACGCCCTGGAGCTCGCGACGGAGGTGATCGCGCTCGCACGCGTGCTCGGCTCGGCCAACCTCGAGGCCGAGGCGCTGCAGACCAAGGGCCGCATCCTCATCGCGACCGGACAGATGACCGAGGGCATGCGCCATCTCGACGAGGCGATGCTGTCCGCCGTGGAGGGTCGGCTCGGCCCGTACTCCACCGGCAAGGTGTACTGCAGCCTCATCAGCGCGTGTGAGGAGGTCGGCGACCTCGAGCGCGCGTCGGAGTGGACCGAGGCGACGATCCGGTGGGCCGAGCGGCACCCGTTCGCGATCTTCCCGGGCATCTGTCGCGTGCACCGCGCCGTCATCCTGAAGCAGCGCGGCGAGTTCGCCGAGGCGGAGCGGCAGGCGAGCATCGCGAGGGACGAGCTCCGCCACAGTCACCTGGGCAACGCGGCGTCGGCCTGCGTCGAGATCGGAGACATCCGCCGCCGGCTCGGCGACCTCGAGGGCGCGGCCGCCGCGTTCGCGAGCGCGGAGGAGATCTGCGGCGGGCAGTGCGCCGAGGTCGCGCTGCTCCGCCTCGCCGAGGGACGCGTCGATCTCGCGCGCGGTGCGATCGCCACGTGCATGGCGACCACGCCCACCGGATCGCTCGCGCGGTCGCGGCTCCTGCCCGCGGTGACCCAGGTCGCGATCGCCGACGGCAACCTCGTGATGGCAACGGCGGCGGTCGCCGAGATGGAGGAGCTCGGCGCGCGGTTCGCCACGCCGTTCGTCGAGGCGACGGTGACCTCCGCGCGCGGCCGCCTGCAGCTGGCGCTCGGCGAGCCGGGCGATGCGCAGGCGACGCTGCAGCGGGCGTTGTCCCTCTGGCAGCGGCTCGCGGTGCCGTACGAGGTGGCCACCACGTGGACGCTCCTCGGTGAGGCCCACGAGCAGGCCGGCGACGAGGCCGCGGCCCGCGAGGCGTTCGCGACGGCGGTGGAGGAGTTCGATCGCATCGGCGCGCGCTTCGCCGTCGCCGCGGCCGACGGTGTCCCGCGGCCGAACGGGCTCACGGCCCGCGAGGTCGAGGTGCTGCAGCTCGTGGCCGCCGGCCACACCAACCAGGCGATCGCCGACGAGCTGTTCCTCAGCATCAAGACGGTGTCACGGCACCTCTCGAACATCTACACCAAGATCGGCGTGAGCTCGCGCTCGGCCGCGACCGCGTTCGCGTTCGAGCACCACCTCACCGGCGGATCGCGCGACGCCTGACGGCTGCGCCACCGCTCCACCGCCGCCGGGCACCACGGAAATGAACATGCGCGGGCGCCGAGGTCGGCCTCTACCGCATCGAGGACGGCGGCCACGCGTGGCCGGGCAGCGCGTTCTTTCGTTCGATCGAGTCCGTGGTCGGCTTCACCACGTTCTTCATCCACGCGTCCGACATCAGCTGGGACTTCTTCGCCCACCATCCGATGCCCGCGTCCTGAGCCTGCGCGCTCGGCGCGGATCGCGGCGATCGGCCGGAACGAGCGGAAGGATTGCGTCAGGCGCCGGGCGTGTGGTGCGCGATGACCTCGATCCACGTGATGCTGGACGGGCCACCGGCGACCCCGCCTTTCGCAAGGGCCTCTCCGAGGCGGCTCTCCATGAAGCGAGCCTGGTGGTCGGGCGTGTCCCAGACCTCGATGACCACGAGGTGACCGTCCTCGTTGACGCCGCCGGAGTGGCTGATGAGACCGTCGGGCCAGTCGCCGGCGCCGGTCTCGGGATCGATCCCGAGCTCCTTGTTGACGGCGTCGTACTCCTTCTGGGTGACGCCCTCGAACTCCAAGATCAGCGCTGCAGCCATGCCTGCCTCCTCGTTGGGGATGCGCGCAGTGTTGCAGCGACCACAGCCGATGGGAAGGGACTGGGGCGCGGTCGGAGGGTCGCGCGCTCGCTTGACCCCGGCTACTCGGCGCGGAGGGCCACGGCGGGTCGGGTGTGCGCGGCCGCGCGAGCCGGGAACGCGCCGATCAGATTGGCGATCAACACCACGACCGCCGCGACGATCACGAGTTCCGGAGCGGGCACCCAGGCGGTCGTGGCGACTCCGAGGCTGTGGGCCAGCTGCCGCCACGTCCAGCGTCCCACGATCAGTCCGAGTGGGATCCCGACGACGAGCCCGACGGCGGCCAACATCGTGGCGTGCCACGCGACGGCTGCGCGCACCTGGCGACGGCTGGAGCCGAGCGTCTTGAACACCGCGAACTCCCGCCGCCGGCGCCGGACGCCGGTGAAGAGGGCGTGCCCGACGGCCAGGCTCGCGAGCAGCGCGAGCAGACCCGCGAGCGCGGGGGCGAACCAGCCGACCCGTCGGAGGCGTTCGATCTCGGGCGGCACCGACGCGGGTCGTGCTCCCTCGTCGGTCACGAGCGCGACCTGACCCTTGCGGCGCGTTGAACGCCGGGTTCTTCGACACCTGGGCGAGCACGGTCGCGTGGTCGCGTCCGGCGGAGAAGCGCCCGACGAGATAGCGGGAGACGTTGTCGTTGTGGGCCGCGAGTCGACGGAAGGCGTCGCCGGTGAAGAAGGCGCCGTCGGCGAGCGGCTGCAGGTCCTGTCCGGTGATGCGGGGCAGGACGGCGCGGCCCACGATGAGATAGCTGCGGCCGGCCCCGGGTGCGCCGGCATGCACGTGATCGCCGATCCGCTTGTGGAGCGCGCTCGAGCGTCGCCTGGCCGAGCGCGACCTCGTCGGGACCCCTCGGTGGTCGACCGGCCACGATCTCGGGCTCGATGTCGCCCCGGACGGGAGTCATGCCCCAGCCGGTGACGGCCCGGCCGCCGATGCGGATCGGCGCGAAGCAGACCGCCGCCACCGCGCCGACGCCGGGGACGTGGTCGAGGCCGTAGTCGCCGCGGTCGTGGGTGGTGCCGCAGACGGGCGCGAAGGTGTCGTCGGGCGTCCTGAAGTCGAACGTCCAGCCGTAGAGGCGAGGTGTCGACGCGAGATGGCCGAGGCTGCCACTGAGCACGATCACGGCGGTCAACCCGGCGACCCCGAAGATCGCCCCGACGAACGCCGATCGCGTCGGCATCGATCGACCGCTCGATCGTGGGTCGAACGTCATACGGACACCGTTCGTGAACGACGGCGAGCACCCGGCGCGGCCCAACCACTCCGCGACGTGCGCCGATCGGCGTGTGGCGCGTGGTGGATCGACCGATGCGAGGCGGCTCCCACGGACCGAGGCGATCATCGCGACCGCGAGGACGAACCCGCCGAGCGCCGCGATTCCGACGAGCAGCACGATCCAGTCCGCATGGAAACCGGGATTGGGATCGGCGCGTCGCGCGATCCCGACCGGCAGGAGGGGAGAGGCCGCCACGGCGATCGCGCCGGCAAGGAGTGTCCCGACGCCCGCCGCGGCGTACGCGGGGAGCATGCCGATCGCGATCCGGCTCCCGCGGGTCATCCCGAGCGACTGCAGCGTGGGGTGGTCGTCGCTCGCTCGGGCGACCTCGCGCGTGAGCACGATGGCGATGGCGATCGCGCCCGCCAGGGCGGTGACGCCGGCGAAGATCCACATCGCGAGCGTGACGACGTCGATGGCGCTCTCACCGCCGCCGTTCTCGGCGGCCAGATCCGTGATCTGGAAGAAGCCCGACGCCCCGAACATCTTGCGCGCCACGGCCGACACGCGTGCGACGTCGGATGCGCCGTGCTCGGCCCGCACGCGCAGGACGGTGACGAAGATCCCGATGCGGCTGGAGAACTCGTGGTCGAAGGCCGGCGTGAGGACGACGACGCCACCTGTCGCCGCGCGGTCGCCGAGATCGAGCGGCCGCCTGACGATCCCGACCACGTGCAGCACGACGCGGGGACCCGCGCCGGTCCCGGATCGTTGCCGCCGAGGATGACCTGCATCTGGGCGGGGGTCATCGAGCCGGCGGTGAGACGGCCTCCGATCCCGAGGTGGCCCAGAGCCTTCGCTGATCGTGACCTCGTACGGCCGGCGCGGGTCCTGCCGGCGGCCGGCGATCAGGCGCGCCCGGTCGAGGACGGATCCCAGTCGTCCGTCGACGGCGGCCGCGATCTGCAGGTTCGGGTAGCCGACCACCTGCTGGGCGTATGCGTGGAGCATCGCGACCGATGCGACACCGGGTGCGTGCCGGAACGCCTCGACCTGGGCGGCGGTCGTCGACGGGTCCACGTCGACCTCCACGTCGGATGCGCGGCTGTACCGGTTGAAGCGAGCCAGCGCGGTGGAGCTCCGCCGTGCGCCGGCGGCGGTCGCGAGCACGACGGCGCCCACGATCACGACGATCAGCGTGAGCAGGGCCACGCTCCGCCAACGGCGCCGCAGCTCGGCACGAGCGACCATCCCTATCGCGCCCAACTGGCGACCCTCCGGCTCCTGCCGTTCCCCCGATGCCGTCGAGCATGATGCACCGGCGGTCACGCCACCATGACGGCAGCCTTCCGATGCAGGGGTGCCAGCCATCCCGTGCGAACGCGACCCAGCGCCCGGGCAGTAACCGGGAGCAGCCACTGACGGGCCGTTCCACAGGGCAGATGCCAGGACGCTGGGTCCGCCGAACGGTAGGGACGCGCAGCCCGCAACACAACCCCTTCGCGGTCTCGTCCGCCCGACGGCCGTGAACCCGGACGCGCGATGCTCTCGCAGCGCCGGCCTGCGGCGGGACGATCGGAGGTGGCGGTGAGCGAGGACGCGGCCCTCCCGCCGACCTATTTGGGGCAGGTCCCGATGTTCGCCGGGTGCACCCCCGACCAGCTGGCCGAGATCGCCCGGCTCTCGGAGGCGGTGAGCGTGCCGGCCGGCCACGACGTCGTCCGGCAGGGCGACGTCGGCGACGCCCTGTACGTGATCGTGTCCGGGAGCGCGCTCGTCCTGCGGGGCGAGCAGCAGGTGGCGTCGCTCGCACCGGGCGACTACTTCGGCGAGCTGTCGTTGTTCGACGCGCAGCCTCGGAACGCGACGGTGCGCGCCGGCGCGGGCCTGGCGTGCATCAAGCTCACCCGCGACGCGTTCGGCCGGGTGCTCGACGTCCCCGCCATCCGCGACGCGCTGTTGCACGGCATGGCCGCGCGGATTCGCGAGTTCGACCGTCGGTCGTACTGGTCGCGGTAGCGGCCGCGGTACGCGGCCGCGGCCGCGTACGTCGCTACGGTTCCCGGCGTGACACGGAGGTCAGGGGCAGGGATGCGGCGCGCTCCGGATCCGCTCGCGGTGGCCGTCGACGGTGTGGCGCATCGACGGCGGGCAACTGCTCGACGCGGTCAACGGCGCCCCGCGCTGTCGGCCCGTCTCCTCGAGGGGATCACGACCCGGCTCGCCGCCCAGGGGAGCAGCTGACGCCGAGCGGTCCGATCCGTGCCGCAACGGCGTCGTCGTGGTCGGCCTCCCCCGGTCGCCGGTCGCCGGTCGGTACGCTCCGACGGTGGAGCTGGACGAGCTGCAGCGCAACTGGGACGAGCTCGGCAAGGTCGATCCGCTGTGGGCGATCCTGACCGACCCCGACAAGCGCGGGCAACCGGTGGGACGTCGACGAGTTCTTCGGATCCGGCAAGGCGAACGTCGAGGAGGTCGTCGAGCGCCTCGCCGCGCTCGGGCTGTCGGTGCACGGTTCGGCGCTCGACTTCGGGTGCGGAGTGGGTCGTCTCACCCAGGCCTTCGCCGACCACTACGACGAGGTGTGGGGCGTCGACATCGCGCCGTCGATGATCGATCGCGCCGAGTCGTTGAACCACCACGGCTCGCGGGTGCACTACGTGGTGAACGACCGCCCCGATCTCGCGTGCTTCGACGACGGCATGTTCGACCTCGTCTTCTCCGTCATCGTGCTCCAGCACATCCGTCCCGAGCTCGCACACGGCTACGTGCGCGAGTTCTTCCGGATCTGCCGCCCCGGGGGAGTCGTCGTCTTCCAGCTGCCGTCGCGCCTCGTGCGGGCGGCCTTGCCCGACGCCGCGTACGCGGCCGAGATCACGGCGGAGGTCCCGCCCCGGGTGTCGGCGCACCGGATGGCCACGGTCCCCGTGCGCGTGCGGAACACCAGCTCGGTGGCGTGGCCCTGCCGGCCCGAGGAGCTCCGGGTCGCCAATCACTGGCTCGACGCCGACGGCGCGGTCGTCGAGCACGACAGCGGTCGCGAGCCCATCCCGACCGAGGTCCCGCCGGGCGGCACGGTCGACGTGACGCTGCGCGTCCCCGCGCCGGCGACACCGGGGGCCTACGGGCTGCAGCTCGACGTCGTGCACGAGGGGATCGCGTGGTTCGCCGACCGAGGATCGGTCGCGCCGGTCACACCGGTGCGGGTGGTCGACGGGCCGGTGCGCGCGCCCGGCGTGCTCGGCCGATTCCGGAGTGCGCCCGACTCCGAGGTGGTGGCCGACGAGCCGGCGATGGAGATGCACGCCGACGCCGCGCGACGACGTGCTGGCCCTGATCGAGGAGCTCGGCGGTGCGGTGGTCGCGGTCGACGCGAACGACCACGCGCTCCCGTGGGAGAGCTACACCTACTACGCGACGAAGGCCACGGGCACGGAGCGCTGAGGTCGACCGCCGAGGGCCGGCACATCGAGGGCGTCGTGTCTTCGCGCTCGCGCGTGCCGGAGTCCGCTCGAGCTCAGCGCATGTGCGCGGCGAGTCGCTGCTGCAGGCCGTGGCGCCAGGCCTGTGCGAAGTGCATCGCGTCGGCGGCCGTGCTGGTCGCCGGCGCGGCGGCACCGGCCGGAGCGTCGGGCAGCGGTGGCTTCGTGGTGGTGAAGAGCCACTGGTGGAACAGCGAGGTGAGCGGGCGGCCCGAGATGCGCTCCGCCAACGCGATGAACTCCGCCGTGGTCCCGTTGCCGTCGCGCTTGTCGTGGGCCCACGTGCGCAGGACGGCGAAGAACGCGGCGTCGCCGACCGTGTCGCGGAGCGCCTGCAACGTCATCGCGCCGCGGACGTAGACCGCGTCGTCGAACAGGTCGGCCGGTCCCGGATCGCCGACCTTGACCGACCAGAACGGGTCGTTCGCGGCGATCGACTCGTAGTTGCCGACGAAGGTGTCCTGCGGTGTCGACTGGTGCCGGTGCTCGCTCCAGAGCCACTCCGCGTAGGTCGCGAAGCCCTCGTTCAGCCAGATGTCCTGCCAGCGGGCGACCGAGACGCTGTCGCCGTACCACTGGTGCGCGAGCTCGTGGACGACGATGAGGTCGCGGTCGGGGAGCAGGAAGAAGTACCCCGGGTAGATCGGGCGGGTCTGGGTCTCGAGCGCGAAGGGCAGCGGGAGGTCGGCGACGATCGCCCCCGCGCTCTCGACGGGATAGCGGCCGAACTGGCTGCTCAGGAAGTCGATCATCTCCGGCTCCTCCGCGAGCGACGCGTCAACCTGCGGCCCGGCCCACTTGGGATCGACCGCGTCGATGACGGGGAGCCCCGACGTCGTGCGGCGTTGCCGGACGTCCCAGTTCCCGATGTCGACGGTCGCGAGGTAGCTCGCCATCGGGGTGAAGGTCTGCCAGACGTGCGTCGTCCACCCCGGCGTGGCCGCGCTCGGCGCGCCTGCCGGCAGCCCGTTCGCGATGACCCCGAGACCGTCGGGAACGGTCACACGGAACGTGTAGGTCGCCTTGTCGATGGGGTGGTCGTTGACCGGGAACCAGGTGGCCGCGCCTTCGGGTTGGCCCGACACGGCCGCGCCGTTGTAGGTGGCGATGAAGCCGCCGTTGACCGTCGGGACCGGCACGCCGGAGTAGACGACCACGACGCGGAACTTCTGGTGGGCGCGGACCGGTCGGGCCGGCGTGACCGTGAGCTCGTGCGCTCCGTGGACCCACCGCGCGGGACGCCCGTCCACGGTGATCCCGTGCACGGTGAGTCCCATCAGGTCGAGATCGAAGATGGGCAGTGCGGACGTCGCGCGGGCGTCGATCGACGCGGTGCCCTGGAGCACGTCCGTCCCCGGGTCGTACCGGATCGCGAGGTCGTAGTGAGCGACGTCGTAGCCCCCGTTGCCGTAGGTCGGGAAGTACGGATCGCCGACGCCGACCAGGCAGCCGCTCGCCAGCACCGCGATCAGTCCCAACGAGACGACGTTGCGGATCCGGACGAGTCGCGCGCGTTGTTCCCTGCACCGAAGCACCACTGCCCGACTCCGTCCCTGCGCCCGCCGAAGGATTTGGGACTCTACGGGCGCTTTCGCTCAGCCGCAACCGCCGCGGCCGATGCCGCGCGAACCTCGGACGCCCGGTCTGGGCCGCTACCGGGACCGGCGCGGCTTGCGCGGCAGCGAACCGGCGTACGTGACGCCGACCTTCACCCACTTGTCGAGCTGACGCTTCGTGCGGAGTTGCTCGGACGCGACGCGCAGCCAACCTTGCATCGGGCGGCCGCGCATCACCGCGACCTCGGCCGCGGTCGTGGCGACGAGTCGGTCGGCGTCGGCCGGGTCGGCGCGGACCAGCACCCCACCCTGGCCGCTCGCGGCGATGGCGAGGTTGCCGTGGACGAGGAAGGCCAGACCGCCGAACATCCGCTGCTCGGTCACTTCCCGTCGGTCCGCGACCAGCGCACGGATCCGGTCGGCGAGGTCGACGTCGTAGGACACAGTTCGGAGCGTACGACGGGGCTCGCCCGTCGCTCACGATCACCACACCGGGAGACGCGTGCGGAATCGAGCTGTCACGACGTCGGGACGTTCGGCACTGGTGTCGCCGCCGCCGCGAGCGGATGCTCGCTCCCTATGAAGAGACTGCTCCCCAGCGACCAGACACCCATGAACGACGGCGACGCGCAGGATGAAGCCGAGATGTTCGACGAGGAGACGCGCGGTGAGGACGAAACGGTCGTGGAAGGCCCCCTGGCCGATGACGGCCACGTCCACGGGAACATCGTCGCCCCGGACCAGCTGCTCGCCGACGACATCGCCGAGTTGATCGGGTCAGAACAACCGGCGGAGGACCCGTTGTCGGCCGAGGAAGCCGCCATGCACTACGAAGATCATTGACGCGGCACGTGTTCGCGACACGCGCGATCCTGTGGTGGTGATCCTTCGTTCCCGGACGGCTGCGGCGATCGCCGGCGCCGCGTCCTGGACGCTCGTCGAGTACGCCCTCCACCGCGGCGCGATGCACGAGATGCGCGGGCGTGGGCTCCCGTCGGTCGAGCACCTCGGACACCACGCCGACGTCACCTACTTCTCGCCGGCGTCCAAGAAGATCGCATCGGCCGCGGCGACGACCGCGGTGGCCTACCCGCCCATGGTCGCGATCGTGGGTCGGCGCCGGGCGGTCGCGTTCACGGTCGGGCTGATCACGATGTACTTCGCCTACGAGATCGCGCACCGGCGCACGCACACGCATCCGCCGCGCGGCCGGTACGGGCGCTGGGCCCGGCGCAACCACCTGCACCACCATTTCGGCTCGCCGATGCGGAACTTCGGCGTCACCTCGCCGCTCTGGGACCGACTCCTGGGCAGCTACGACGAGCCAGGTGTGGTGACGGTGCCGCGACGGATGGCACCGACGTGGCTGATCGACGAGACCGGCGAGGTGCGCACGGAGTTCGCGGCCGACTACGTCGTCACCGGCGCTGGACGCATCGGGACCGGTCAGGCCGAGCGCGACCGTGGCGATGCCTTCGCGAACGTCGCGCCACAGGCTTGACGGCGCCGCACCGCCGAGGCCCCCCGATCGTTCCGGTCATCGCTCCGCGCTCGAGGCGACATCGGGTCGGGAGTCGAGGGGTCGACTCAGTCGGGCGGGTACAGCGCCGGGAGCAGCGCGAGCAGGCGAGGAAACGCGGGGGTGAACCGACCCTTGCCGAACGTCACGCCGGGTTCGTTCGCCATCGCCATGGTGCACACGCCGCAGATGAGCGAGCCGAGCAGCATCACGGTCTCCTCGGAGTCGGCGGCCGGACCGAGCTGGCCCGCCGCGACCGCGTCGCGCAACATCGCGCGCTCGAGCTCGACCATCTCGCGGCTGGCCGCCATCGCCGCGTCGCTCGCCTCGAAGGACGGCACCGGTCGCCAGAAGAGCAGCTGCCCGAGCGCCGGACGCTCGAGCAGGAAGCGTCCACTGGCTTCGAGCGCGGCGGTGAGCGCGGGGAGCCCGGGCTCGGCGGCTTCCGAGGCGGCCCGCATGACCTCGAGGTTGGCGATCTGGCCGCGTTCGAAGAGCGCGTCGTAGACCCCGGTGAGCGACGGGAAGTACTTGTAGAGCGATGGTGGCTGAACCCCCAGCCGGCGCGCGACCTCGGCCAGGCTGAGCCCGGCGACGCCCTCCTCCTCCATGACGTCCTCGGCGAGGTCGAGGATCTCCGTCATGGTCTCCAGCCGCCGGCGGGCCCGTCGATCGGGTGTCTTCGCGGCCTCGGGCGCAGCGGTCTCGGTCATGCTTCGAACCGTAGCAGAATTTGTGGTTGACAACAAGAGCTATGGATCGTAGCCTGCGCTACAGTCGCCAGCACGGAACGAGGGGAAGAGGGGCCACCCATGCCACCGAGGAACCAGCGCTTCTGGCTCACCACCGACGAGGTGTCGACCGTGATCGACGCCCCCGCCGAGCAGCTCTACGACATGGTCGCGGACATGCCCCGCATGGGGGAGTGGAGCCGCGAATGCGCGACGGTCGAGTGGACCGAGGGCGCGACGGGCCCCGCGGTCGGCGCCCACTTCGTCGGCCACAACTGCACCGGACCGCGCGGGATCATCAAGTGGTCGCGGCGCGGCACCGTGCGCACCGCCGAGCGCGGGCGCGAGTTCGCGTTCGCCACCGAGGAGGGTGGCGTCGAGGGCACCACGTGGCGCTACCGCTTCGAGCCGGTCGAGGGCGGCACCCGAGTGACCGAGTCCTACACCGTCGACACGATCCCGGTGTGGGCGCGCGTCATGGACGTGCCGCTCAACCGGCACGGTGACCTGCTGAAGAACATGGCCACCACGCTCGACCGGTTGAAGGCGGCCGCCGAGCAGTCCGCGCCGGCGGTCGACTCCGCCTGACGCGCGCGGCCGCCTCGGGCGGCCGCCGCGTCGCACCGCTCGTGTCACGACGCACCGCTGACGGCGCGCGCCCGCGCACCGTTCGTCCCGAGAAGGAGCACTCCCATGGTCACGACCGCCACCGCTGCACCCGGCATCGACGTCCTCACCGACGACGTCGACATCCCGGGCCTCGGCCACCTGCCGATCAACGCCTACGTGCTGCACGGCGACGCGCCCGTGCTCGTCGACACCGGTTCGATCGCGCAGGCCGACGCGTTCGACGCCGCGCTGCGCTCGGTGATCGACGTCGCCGACCTGCGCTGGATCTGGCTGACCCACACCGACTTCGACCACATCGGGCTGCTGCACCGCCTGCTCGCGGAGAACCCGGACCTGCGCGTGATCACCACGTTCTTCGGCGTCGGGATCATGGGGCTGTTCGATCCGCTGCCCATGGACCGCGTCAACTTCGTGAACCCGGGCGAGACGATCACGCTCGCCGACCGCACGCTCACCGCGGTGCGGCCGCCCTCGTATGACAATCCGATCACCGTCGGCTTCCACGACGACCGCACGAACGCGCTCTTCAGCGCCGACTGCTTCGGTGCGCTGCTCCCCGAGGGCCTGGTCGACCGGGCCGACGACCTCACGGACGCGGCGCTCCACCACGGCCAGGTCACGTGGGGGACGATCGACTCGGCGTGGATGCACAAGACCGATCCGGCGGTCATCGCGGCCGACCTCGACCGCACGCGCGCCATCGCGCCGTCCTACGTGCTGAGCGCGCACCTCGCGCCGGCGCCGGGCTCGATGCTCGACCGCATGTGCGACGCGATCGGCGCGGTGCCCTCGGCGGAGCCGTTCGCCGCCCCCGACCAGGCCGCACTCGACGGGATGCTCGCGGCGATGGCCGGCTGAACCGCCGGAGTCCGCCGCGCGGCGAGGGTGCGGGCGGTCAGTCCGCCGGCGCCGCGAGCCGCCGCGCGGCGCGCTTGCGCACGCGGCGGGCGACGAAGTACAGCCCGAGGCAGACCACCGAGACGCCCACCACGAACGGGATCGCCTTCTCGAGGAGGTGCTCGACCCCGGTCTCGACCGTGCCCTCGAGTGCCTCGACCGATTGGCTCAGCTCGCGCGTGTGCCGCTCCTCGACGGACTCGTTCGCCGGCGCCTCTGTGCCCACCGGCGCATCCTCGTGTTCGGGCGGTCCCTGCGCATCCATCCCGGGAGTCTCTTCGCCGTGAGGTGGGTCGGCAAGCGACGAGGCGGCACGAGCGGGCCGAAGGTCCGGTGCCCGTCGTCCAGCCGGCGCCAGTATTCGGCATGGTCGAACTGCGCCGACGGGTCCGTCGGCGGCGCGCCGCACCCAGCCGCAGTCCGGCGGGGAGGCCGGGACCGGGCACGACCGTCCGGCGCGCCGAGATCATCGGGTCAACGTCTCCACGGTGGCGTGGCCTCGCCGCCGGGTGACCTCGATGGAGGGCCGGAGTCTCCCCAATGGCCAACGACTCGTGACGGGTCGCGGTCCGCGGCCGTGCGAGGCTTCCGCGCACACGCGACCGATCGAGGACGAGGGATGAGCAAAGTGCCGCGCATCTTGGTGACCAACGACGACGGCATCGACGCGGCGGGCTTGCACGTGTTGGCGCGCCGGCTCGGCCCGCTCGGCGACGTCGTCGTCGCCGCGCCCGATCGTGAGTACTCCGGTGCGAGCGCGGCGTTGGGCACGTTGCATCTCATTCGGCCCGAGGTCCGACGCGCGGCCATCGACGGTGTCGGTCAGGCCTGGTCGGTGACGGGACCGCCGGCGTTGTGTGTCGTGTTCGCGCGCCTGGGCGTGTTCGGCGGCCCGTTCGACCTCGTGCTCTCGGGCATCAATCCCGGTGCCAACTCGGGACGCGCGATCTACCACTCGGGCACCGTGGGTGCCGCGCTCACGGCCCGTGCCGGCGGCATCTCCGCGGTGGCGGTGAGCCAGGCGGTCGAGGGGTTCGGCGTCGAAGGTCAGGGATGGGACGAGATGGTCGCCGACCAGCACTGGGACTCCGCCGCGGAGATCGGCGCGCTCGTCGCCGCGGCGATGCTCGAGGAGCCGCCGGCCGATCCGATCGTCGTGAACGTGAACGTGCCGAACCGGCCGCTGGCGCAGATCGAGGGGTGGCGACGCGCACAGGTCGCACAGCTGCCCCCGCGGGCCCTGGCCTCGGCGGAGCTCGTCCCGATGACCGGCCACGAAGGCGCGTTCGAGGTGCACATGCACTGGGGCGACCCCGTCGAGATGCCCGGCGACACCGACACCGGCGCGGTCGAGGCCGGGTACGTTGCGGTCACTGCGCTCGGTCGGATGCTCGACGACGAGGCGGTGACGCTCGACGGCGTCGCCGCCGAGCTGGACCGCTGCTGGTAGGCGCAGTCCAGCCCCGCGTCGCCGCACGAGTGTGGATCAGGACGCGGCGCGGCGCAGGTGTCGTTCGGCAGCGGCGGCGTAGGCGGCTTCGAAGCTCGGGACCCTCCCGTCCCACGACAGGTCGGCGCGCGCGTGCTCGAGCGCATTCGCGCCGCGCCGCGCCGTCTCCGCCGGGTCGTTGGCGACGGTCACGAGCGCGTGGGTGAGCGCGTCGAGATCGTCGGGCGGCACGAGCCATCCGACCGGGTGGGTGGGTTCGACGTCCATCATCGCCGTGAGTCCGCCGCTGCGGCTCGCGAGCACGGGGAGCCCGACGGCCATCGCCTCGAGGGGCACCTGGGGGTACGCGTCGTCGACCGACGGGACGACGATGGCGTCGCAGACGGCCAGCCCTTCGGGAAGGTGGTCGTGGCCGCGCCAGCCGGTGAAGTAGATGTCGTCGGCGCCGACCTCGGCGGCCACGGTGACCGGATGCTCGCCTTCCCACTCCCCGGGATGTCCGCCCCAGATCACCAGGGAGCACGGTGTCCGGAACTGCGGGCGGGCACGCGCGAAGGCGCGGATCAGCAGTGGCACGCGCTTGAAGCCGATGAAGCGCCCGACGAACGCGAGCACGGTCGCGGCGTCGTCGGGACCGAGCAGTCGATCCAGGTCCGCGTCGGTGTAGGCCACGCTGCCCGGAGGCCCGCTCTCGGTCCAGCCGCGCGGATCGTCGACGAGCACGCGCCGGAAGACCGCGCGCCGGATCCCGGGCGGGCGTGGCCGCGGGCGGAACCGTTGGATGTCGACGCCGTTGGGGATGGCGGTGACCGCGCCGGGGTCGACCCGCAGCGTCGCGATCGCGCTGTCGCGGTTGAGCGCGGAGACCGTGATGATGTGGTCGGCGAGCTGCGCCTGCTCCCGGAGGTGCCGGGCCCAGAACTCGCCGTGCCGCCACGACTCCCAGCGCGTGGTGCGCAGCAGCTCCCGTTGCGCCGAGTCGAGGTCGTGATCGTCGCCGACGGACGCCCCGACGGCCGCGGGCATGGTGGCCAGGGTCGCGCCGAGTGCACGCGCCAGGGACATGCGCGTCTCGATGGCCTCGATCAGGAGCAGCTCGGTGCCGTGGAGATGGACGACGAGCGGAACGTGCGGCCAGTTCCGGCGGACTGCGTCGAGCTGCGGCGTGAGGTGGTGGAGGTGGAACACGTCGGCGCGGTCGGCGCCGGCGTCGCGGAACGGCTGCGTCCACGCTTCCGACAGGTGTGGCGCGCGTGAGGGCGGGACGGACGCGAGGACCACGTCGGCAACCCCGGCCCGGTCCTCGTAGGAGGGTTGCATCGGCACCGGCGCGGCCATGGCGTCACCACCGGCGGCGAAGATGCGCGCGGCATCGGTGTAGTCGAGGGGGTGGACGTCGAATCCGTCGAAGAAGGTCGCGGCGTGCGTCTCGTCGCCGGCACCGCCGAGCGATCCGACCGCCAGCGACACCGACCACCCCGCCCGGGTCAGTGCCGGGCTCAGGTACCGCACCACGAACGCCGAACCGCCACGTGGGTAGAACAGCAACCCCATGATGACCTGCTGGTCGGACATCGCCGACGCAGGGCTCGTCCGCGGCGACATCGTGGCTGTGGGTGATGAAGGAGGCGTGATCGTGTCTCTCGTTCTCGGCGTTGCTTCGTTGAGGTGTCGGGACCCGGGTGATGCCCGGCGGGACGTGTAGTCACCCGGGGTCCCGACGTTGCCGACCGCTGGGGGCTGGCCGACATCTTGGTGACCGGTTGCGATGGTCCGTGCGCGAGATCGCCGGTGCCGATCTCGCAGGTGGCGCCACGACGGAACGCGTCGGCCACCGGTCGCTGACTGCGAAACCTCTTCTCCGTTGGTGATGGAAGAGGCGAGGAGTTCGACCGCGGGGTCTGGACCGCCGGACTGAACGTCGCTCCCAGGTGTGCGGTGGACGCTAGAGCACGCGGACCGGGCCGGCAATCACCCGTGTCGTCGTCGGTACGTCGATCGCGCGGACGGTGGGGTCGGTCCCCGGCGTCGGGTGACACACTGGCCGTGGCATGACGATGCACATCCTGGACGAGACGACCGAAGCGGACGTGTGCGCGAGACGCTTCGACCTACAGGTCGGCGATGAGACGGTCCCCGGAATGCAATGGCTCCCACGGGAGCCGGCGCACAAGCACGCCACGATCTGCATCGGGCACGGCGGCTTCCAGCACAAGCTCTACGGCAACGTGCCGGAGCTCGCGATCCAGTTCGCACAGAACCTCGGTGTCGGTGTCGTTGCGCTCGATGCGCCGAACCACGGCGACCGCATCACCGACCCGGGCGCGGCGAAGCGAGCGCGCGATGCCGCCGTCCGCGCCGCGAACGAAGGCCGCGGCCTGCGCCTCGACCCGAAGGTTCGCGACGCGATGGCCGCGCGCGTGGTGCGGCACGTCGCCGAATGGCGTGCACTGTTGGATGCGCTGCAGGCCGACGAGCGCTGGCGAGACGGTCCGTTCGGCTGGTGGGGCGTGTCGATGGGTACGTCACACGGGATCCCGCTCGTCGCCGAGGACCGTCGCATCGCCGCGGCCGTGTTCGGCCTCAACGCACTCACGCCCGGTGACCAGACGATGGCTCGCCACGCCGCCTCGATCACCATCCCGATCCTCTTCCTCACCCAGTCCGACGACGAGTTGATGACGCGAGACGCGGCGCTCGCGCTCTGGGATGCCTTCGGTTCGAAGCGCAAGACGTTGCACCTCAACCCCGGGGGTCACGTCCAGGTCCCGCGCTTCGAGCGGCAGGCCAGCGAGGACTTCTTCCGCCACCATCTCGGCACCGTCTGAGCGGCGTTGCCGCCGCGGTTGCCGGCAGCCGGCCCCGATGCCGGTGCTCGTTATCGATCCGTGCGATAGAGCTCGTCGAAGTGGTGGTACTCGGGTTCGCCCTCGATCAGCTCGCGGAGACGAGCCGCGAACGCCTGGGTCTCGGGGCGCGCGTTGTTGCGGACGGCTTCGTCCGCCGCCGAGACGTTCGGATCCACGACGCCGAAATCGGCGATGATCACGTACTGACCGAGCGTCTCGCGGTCGGCGAGCAGGCGGGTGCCCATGTACCCCATGATGTCGCTCGTCGCCTGGTTGCGATCCCATTCGGCGAGCAACTCGATGATGGGTGAGGGGTCCGTGCAACGCACGGTGGTCGACTGGCTGAAGTTCCGGTTCACGTGCTGTCTCCCCGACGTCGTGCGACGACCCGCCGCTGGTGTTCGGACATGCCTTCCAGGTCGAAGACGCCGGCCGATCCTCCGTCGATCGCGCCGGACGACTTCGGCGGAATCTTCAGCAACTCGCGTACCTCTCCGACGGGCCGGGCCGCAATCGCGGCGTAGTCGACCTCGAACAGGTCGATGCCGAAGCGGTCGCACACGACCTTGCCGCGTCGGACGGCGTCGGCCACCCGCCGATGCATGCCGGGTGCGGTGAGGTTCCGTTCCCGCACGTCGCGGTCGAAGAATCCCGCGGTCGGTATGTATCCCGTCTCGAACAGTCCGAGCACCGTCGCCAGCCACGCAAAGCCCTTCGGGTCGGGATCGGCGCGACCGATGAGCGCGAAGACTTCGAGCTCGCCCTTGAGGTTCGTGCCGTAGTCGGCGAGAACGTGCACGAAGTCGTGCTGCGCGAGATAGGCGGGTGCGCCGCCGGGCGTTCCGGGCAGTCCGAACCCGCGGGCGTCGTACATCTCCCAGACGCAGCGCCCGAGCGTCCCCTCCGGGAGCTCGGAGAACGCAGTCCACCGCGCGGCGAGCTCGTCGTCGATCTGCGCAGGCTCGAACGGAGCCGACGTCGGCGCGAGTCGACCCGACGTCTCCTCTCCGTCGGCCTCCCGGACGTGTTCGACGAACCCGTTCCGCTGGAGATCCATCCACGCGAGCCCGTAGGCGCCCTGTGCATAGCGGCGCGCGACGCGCACGAAATCGTCCGTGACGCCGAGGGCATCGGCGTACACCGCGACCCGGTGCGCGACGACGACCGGAATCGGCCGCAACACGAGCTCGCCCAGGACCATGTGATGAACGATCCGGCGGCGGTAGTCGAGATCACGTCCCGCCAGGGCGTCCGCAAGCTCCACCGGTCCGAGCGGTTCGAGCGTCCGATAGTCGACCGAGATCCCCGTCAAGGCGCTCGCGATGGACTCGAGCAGGTCGGCCTGCACCTCGGCGATGCCGCCCTCCGGCGCCACCGCCGTCGCGATGCCTCGCGCGACGATCGTGACTTCATCGGCATCGTGGTCATCGACTCCGGCGACGGGATCCACCTCCATCGGATGAGCCTGTCACCGCCGCGGTCCGGCGGCGAGCCGGAGCGACGACGTCGGTGTCGAGCGCATCTGGTCGCCATCGTCGCGTGGTCCACGAGGTGCGCACGTCCCACTCGTCACAGGGTGTGGTCGTCGCCGCGCGGGAGGGTCACCCGGAGGGTCGTTCCTCCGGGACCGGAGTCGATCGCGATGTCGCCGTGGTGGTGCTCGATCACGATCCGGCGGGAGATGTCCAGGCCGAGACCGGTCCCCTTGCTGACGTCCTTGGTGGTGAAGAACGGCTCGAACGCGCGAGCCTGGATGTCGGAGGGCATGCCGGGACCGGTGTCGGCGATGGCGACCACGATCGCATCGTCGGTGGCGCTGGTCGCGATCCGCAGGGTGCCCGAACCCTCCATGGCGTCGATCGCGTTGTCGATCAGGTTGGTCCAGACCTGGTTGAGCTCGCCGCCGTTCGCTTCGATGGGCGGGAGCGCGTCCGCGTAGTCGCGCTCGACCCGGATGCCGTCGCGCAGCTTGTGGCCGAGCATGGTCAGGGTGCTCTCGATGCCTTCGGTGACGTCGACCTGCTGCACGGCGGCGCGGTCGAGCTGGGAGTAGCTCTTCACCGCCGCGACGAGCTCCGAGACGCGCCCCGTGGCCTCCTTCAGCTCGTCGAGCAGCGTGCGGGTCGACGCGGTTCCGGCGATCCATTCGAGTGCGGGTCCGATGGTCTCGGACCCGAGTCGTTCGAGCGCCGCGTCGCACCACGGGACGTCGACGTCGAGCTCGCGCGAGCGGAGTGGCGATCCGCCACGCCTCCGGGATGTCGTGCCCCTCGAGCCATTCGAGGACCAGCTCCTCGCGGTCGGCGAGCTCGACCGGGTCGGTCACGGGACTCCGGTCGAGGAGCCCGCGCCGGAGGTCCTCGATCACGATGAACTCCTCCGCCGTGAGCCAACACCCGGCACCCGTGCGTCATCGAGCCGGACGGGTCCTCGGTCATCACCGTCCACGGGAACATCACCGCGACCGGGGCGGACACCGTTCTGCTCAACGGCATCACGGTCAACGGAAACGTGACGCTGGCCGGCGGAGGCGGCGACATCCCTTGGGCGATCAAGTGGAACACGATCGGCCGCAACCTCACCGCCAGCGGGGTGACGGCTGACTGGTTCGGCGCGCTCTTCAACACGGTCGGCCACAACGCGACGCTGACCAACATCACTGCCACCGACCCAGAAGACCCGACCCCTCCCGTGTTCGTCGTGCAGAACACGATCGGGTGGAACCTCAACTGCATGGGACTCGGCCCAGCTCTGCCTCGCGATTCGCTGTCGCCGGCGCCGCCGGTCGGCGTCGCCAGTGCCGGCGCATGTGCCCCGAGTACATCCGCCGGTGGGCCCGATAGCGGTGGGCGTCCGGTATGCCACGGAGGGCGCCGTCCGGCCACGCACCCGACAGCGAAGCGCATCGCCGCGGACTCGGCTGACAGCGCCCGCAGCAAACGGAACGGCAGCACACCATCGCGCCGACTGTCGGCGTCGAGCGATAACGCATTCCGAACGGCGCGGAGCAAGTAAAGGGGATAGATCCGGTCCTGGGCGTCGGTGTCGGGCTGAGGACCGAACCAGCGTCGGAGCCGCCCAGTGAGGTAGAAGCCGTCGACCGCGTCCTCGGGACCACGTTCGTCGAAGCCCGCGCACTCGATGGCTTCGGCCACCATCGCCTCTCCATGGGCGCGGCCCTCGCACGTGAAGATGGCGGCGGCGTCGAAGCCGTGGCCGGTCCGGCGAACCATGGCCACGGCACTTCCTAGGTCGGGTCCGAGCGGTCGGGTATCCCGGTAGACCACGCGTACGTCTCGCCGAACAGGCCGGTCAGGACTAGGGCGCGCGGCCGGGGGCGGATGGGGCTGCGGAGGTCCCACGTGCTGAGGAGCCCGGTGGTCGCCCAGAGGTGATGGCGAAGTCGGTCCCCGTACGTCAGCGACGCGGTCGGCGTGCTGGCGTCTGACGCGGTCCCGGTGACCTGCGGCGGGGGCGCGGCCTGGCGGTGGAGGCCAAAGCGTTCGGCCACCTCGCCGGCGACGACGTTGTCGGGCAGCGTCGGCGAGCCGAACGTGTTGAACACGAACTCGTCTGTCAGTCCCGCGTCTAGAAGCAGCGCAAGGACCAGTCGAGAGTCCTTGCCGCCGGTGAGGTTGGCGAGCTTCCCAGACCCGGGCACCGACGCTTGGGCGCGGACCGTGGCGGTCAGCTCCGTGCGGATTTCGTCGACGATGTCCGACAGCGCGTCGACGCACGGTGGGTCCACGGGAAGCCATGGGTGCGCCGACCACGTGTGCCAGCGGGGCCCGTGGATCTGGGAAAGCAGGAGGCAGGTGCCCGGTGCCACCACGCTGACGCCTACGAAGCCCGTCCGCTGCTCCAGTGCGTACGTGCAGTAGGCAAGCGACGCCATGGCGACGACGTCGCGTGCCACGGCGATTCCGGGCGGTGCCACCAGGCGGGCGGCGAGGTCGGACCGTGTCGAGACCACGACCACGTCTGCTGACTCTGCACGGTAGAGCGCACCGAACGCCATCGGGTCCGTCGCGACACGCCCGTCGCCGTCCGCTGTGACCGACACAGCCGTGTAGACGCCCTGATATCCGTCGAGCGACTGGTGAAGCGGATGCGCCGCGAACCGCTCACTCAGCTGGACCGCCCAGTCGGCGTCGGGTCGCCAGGCCGTTCCGATCGGCCAGAGGAGTCCGCTGAACGCCGTGAGGCCGGCAGGTCGGATCGCGTGGTGGCGCCCGGCCGGGAACGCGGCCGAGGCTCGCTCCCACCCGCCGTACTGCGTTCGGCCCTCGTCGTCCTGCCAGAACGTGTGGGCCTCGCACGTGAACGGCACCTCGGAGGGTCGGGCGTCGCGCAGGGCAGCGGTCACGTCGGGCGGCACACGCCGGCCAGGGCGAGCGACGACCAATGCGTAGGCGAGCACTCCTGACCCCTCTCGCTCCGACGCTGGTCCCGGTGACACCCGGGCCCAGTCGGGCGGGACGATACCGGCGGCGCGACCGGCGTGCCCCTCCGTGTCCCGACTGCATAGAAGACGACATGAGAGCGCGGTGGTTTCGAAGATCTGCCTACGGGTTGCAGTCACTGTTGCAGCGTGCGCTGGTCCCGTAGCGGGAGGAAGGATCGGGGGCGAAAGGCCCGGTTTCGTCGCGCCGATGGTCTACGGAGTCGCGAGCATCCGAACTCGGTCACGATCCGACGCACTTCGAGTTCGTCACACGGCTGATCCAGACCATCAGGTCGGCGAAGCGATCAGATCCCGCGTCAGGACCCTCGACGGAGCCGCGCACCCCTGGGAGAGTGGTCACGGATACCGACGCGGGGAGGTACCAAATCGAGGAACGCGTGGACACGATTGTCGAGCGGGTCGGCACCACTCCCACACGCGGGTGCACGGATGAATGCGTCGACACCCGGACCCGAGTTGGATCGGTTGCGTGCACACGTTGCCGGTGAGGATCTGACGGGCGCCGCCGTCGCCGCGCTCACGCCGGTCGTCCACGCGTTGCCGCTGGAAGCCCTCACGCCCGTTCAAGCAGCTGCTGAAGCGGTTCTTCTCCGACGAGGCCTGGGGCGCGGCGGACGACGACGACCTGGCACACGTCGTCGGCCCGGGACACGGCTCTGTAGGAACTCGCGCCGGACCTCGTCCTACGTCTGGGGTTGGGATTCCGACCGCTTCTCGCTTCGCGTCGTCGACGCCGCAGAGGACCACCCGAGTGCCTGACGGTCCGGATCTCGCCGAGCTCTTCGACGGCCCGGTCGTTCCCGAAGCCACGCCCAGCCCGC
>CAVWPR010000042.1:0-30000 GCA_963756815.1 uncultured Acidimicrobiia bacterium | reverse complement strand
ACCGATTCGGACGGCCGCGGACGCGGTCGGCCAAGCCGGTGAGAGCGACCTCACTGACTTTTGTGCATTCACTGTTCCGTTTTCAAGGAGCCGCTGCCCGGCGCCACCGCATCCGACCATTTCGGCCGGGGGAGCTCCGGGCTGACACCCGTCCCCGAAATGCCCGTGTTGCGGGCGTTTCGCTCACTGTTCGGAGCCTCGGGGCGTCCGTGTCAATCCGCGTCAGGGGCGCGCGACCGAAGCCGGTGCACCCGTGGGCGGAAGGGGCATCCTACGGTCGGCGCAAGGGTCGGTCAAGTCGGGACGCTAGGTTTCTCGCCCATGGGACGAGCGAACTCGAAGTCGCGCAAGAAGAAGGGCCACCACGCCGTCGATCACAACCACCTGGCCAAGGTGGGATCGAAGCCCGAGCTCGCCCACGACGGCAAGCGAGAGCGGGCCGCGGTCATGGACGTCATGGGGATGGGCGGGTCGAGCGGCGGCGCGAAGCGGGTGTTCTTCGTCATCGGCGTGCTGATCCTGGTCGCCGCGATCGTCGGTCTGGTCGTGCTCAACACCCTCTGACCCCGCCGCGGCCGTCGCGCTACCCGGTCGTCCCTCTCCCCTCTTCCCCTCCTCCTTCCTCCCTCTGCCCCCTCCGCGCCCGTTCCCGTGCCCCGTCTGCCCCCCGGTTCCCCGCGTCCGTCCGGCGGTGCGCCGCCGGTCGCGGCGGCGATCTTCGCGTCCTCGTGTCGCCGGGCGCGACCGTCGGTCCTGCCGCGGGCGGCGTCCGCGGCCCGCCGTCGCCCCGGCGGTGGTCGCGCGCCGTGTCCCGTCTGTGGTCTCGTCGCCCTCGCTCTCGCTGGCCCCCCCGTCCCTCCACGTTCGGCCCGCCCTGCGCTCCCCGTCCTGTGTCCCCGCGCTCCGGCCGTGCCGGCGTCGCGCCGTCGCTCGCGCGTCGCCGTCGGTGCCGGCCCCCTCTCTCGCCTGTCGTCCTCCGGTCGCGTGTCGTCGCCTCGCGTCGCTGCCGGCCCTCTCTCGCCGTTCTTGTGTCGCTTCCTCGTCTCTTCTCGTTGCTCCGCGCTCCCCGCTCTCTCCCTCTGTCCCCCGGTCTGGCCGTGCCTCGCTCGGTCGTCTTGGCGCCGTCCCTCTTCGCCCGTCACCTGGCCGTGGCCGGTCGGTCTGCAGCTGCGCGTGTCGTTACCCGCCCGCATCGGGCCTCGCGGCCTGCGTGGCCTGCCGGTCTCGGTGCGCGTTCCGCCGTCGGCGGGGCCGCCCTGGGCAGCAGGACGTGCACGTTCGAGCTCCGGCCCGGCGCTCGGCGCCACGCCGGTGAGGCCGAGGCGAGCTGCGCCCGCGCCTCGACGCTGACGCCTTGGACACGTCGTGGGTGTCCTGGCGTTGCGGCGACCGAGTCCTCCAGAGCCGGGGCGTCCCGGGCAGGCCGCGCAGGCCGGGGTGCGCCTGACCGCCGTTCGCGGCCGCGGCGCAGATGCTGCCGGCAGGGTGCGTGACCGATTCGTGACGTCATGCGTGCGCGCGCCGAGCAGGGTGAGAGACTGCGGGGGTACTCGGCGGCGATCGGCGGCGCCTTCGGCGCCGTCGGCTCAGCCCGTCCGTCGCGGGGACGGCGACGTCGGTGATGGGGACACGGTCGTGGTGTTCCGGTACCAGTCCGCGTGACGTTCGAGCGACGCGAAGTTCGGGAGAGCGTCGCGTCGACGTGGCCCGAGCCGTCGAGGAGCGACTCGACCGGAGCTCGTCGAGCTGGATCATCACGATCCGCGCCGGTGGCGGATCTCGTGGCGGCGGCGCAGCCGGCCGGAGAGGACCCGTCAGCGGCGCCCACGAGAGCACGCGGCACGCGTCGCCAGTAGCGCACGACCCCGTCGCTGACGCCACAGAGAGCCCCGCGTCCGAGCACACCGCGGAGCAGCGCCCAGCCTCTGCTCTGCCCTCACGTGACCCACGTACCACCCACGTGCACCCCGTCCGTGACGACGAACACAGACCTCCGCCCACCCAGCCGGCGCCCCATCACGATCGCCCGCTTGCCACCACCGCGCTGCCACGATCGAGACGGCTCGCACCGCCAGCCCCGGACGCGCAGCCCAGACGTCAGCCCGCCAGCCACCCACCCGCCGCCCCCGGCGCGCCCCCGACGGCGGGCCCGACCACGACCGGCACTGGCCCACGCGCGTGCCTCCGTCAGGCGACCACGACGCGGGCCCACGCCCGCTTGCCCACCTGGAGGGTGACGCCGTCGACCGCGTCGGCGGAGACCTCGAGGTCCGGATCGGTGATCCGCTCCCCCGCGATCCGCACCCCGCCCTGGGCGATCTTGCGCCGGCCCTCCTTGTTGGACGGCACCAGCTCGGTGACGGCGAGCAGCGTCGCCAGGCGCATCGGGAACTCGCCGGCGTCCACCTGCCGCTCCGGCACCTCCGACGGGAGCGCACCGGCCTTGAAGACCCGGTCGAACTCGGCCTCGGCGGCCTCGCCGGCGCCCGGACCGTGGTACAGGTCCGCGACCGTCCGCCCCAGCAGGCGCTTGGCCGCGACCGGCGCGAGCGACCCGTCGGCGAGTGCGGCGGTGACCTCCGCGACCCGGTCCGGCCGCCAGCCGGTGGCGAGCGCGAAGTACCGGGGCATGAGCGGGTCCGGGATGCTCATGAGCTTGCCGAACTGCTCGGCGGCCGGCTCGCTGATCCCGACGTAGTTCCCGAGCGACTTCGACATCTTCTTCTCGCCGTCGAGGCCCTCGAGGAGCGGCGTGGTGATCACGACCTGCGGTTCCATCCCCGCGGCCGACTGCAGCTGGCGGCCCATGAGGTTGTTGAAGAGCTGGTCGGTGCCGCCGAGCTCGACGTCGGCCCGCACCTCGACCGAGTCGGTGCCCTGCAGCAGCGGGTAGAGCAGCTCGGACAGCGCGATCGGCACGCCGTCGCGGAAGCGCTGGGAGAAGTCGTCCCGCTCCATGATGCGGGCGACCGTCGTCCGGCCGGTGAGGCGCAGGACGTCGGCCATGTCCATCCGTGCGAGCCAGTCGGCGTTGTGGACCAGCTCGATGCGGTCCGGGTCGAAGTCGAGCACCGCGCGCACCTGGGCGACGTAGGTGCGGCGTGGGCCTCCACCTCCTCGACGGTGAGCGGCGGGCGCGTCGCCGACCGGCCGGTGGGATCCCCGACGCGCGCGGTGAAGTCGCCGATGATCAGGACCGCGAGATGCCCGAGATCCTGGAATTGGCGCAGTTTGTGCAGAACGACCGTATGGCCCAGGTGGATGTCGGACGCGGTCGGGTCGATCCCGAGCTTCACCCGCAGTCGACGGCCGGATGCGAGCTTGGTTCGCAGCTCGTCGGTGTCGATGCAGTGGACCGTGCCGGCCGTCAGGATCTCGAGCTGCCCGTCGACGTCCAGGTCCTCACCCACGGGCCGGGACGGTACCAGCGACGCCCGGAACGACTCGTCGAGGACCCGCATGCGAGAATGACGTCGATGTCCGGGCGCTGCCGATTGCTCATCGTGTTCGTGCTCGTCGCGCTCGTGGCCACGAGCTGCCGGTACACGACGCACCTGCGACTCCCCGACGAGCAGGCGGTCTCGTCGCGGATCCTGTGGGACGACGGCACGCTCCTCACCCGTGTGCACGGCGTCGAGGACCGCGACCCGGTGACCCTCGGGCAGATGGCGAAGGTGCTCCCGCGCGCGGTCATCGCGATCGAGGACGACCGCTACTACCAGCACGGTGGATTCGACGTCCGCGGGATCGTCCGGGCGCTCACCCACAACATCGAGAAGGGGCGCCTGGCCGAGGGCGGCTCGACCATCACCCAGCAGTACGTGCGGGCGGTGATGCTCGGCAACCAGAAGAGCTTCAAGCGCAAGCTCCGCGAGGCCGTGATGGCCATGCAGCTCGAGGAGCGGTACTCGAAGAAGACGATCCTCGAGCGCTACCTCAACACCGTCTACTTCGGCAACGGCGCGTACGGCGTCCAGGCGGCGGCCCGGACCTACTTCGGAAAGGACGCGAAGGACCTGGACCTCGTGCAGAGCGCGCTGCTCGCCGGGCTCATCCGGGCGCCGAACGACGACGACCCGTACGCGCACCCCGAAGCGGCGACCGCCGCGCCGCAACGAGGTGCTGGCCAAGATGCACGAGCTCCACGAGATCGACGACGCCGAGGCCGCGTTCGCCGAGGCCCTGCCGCTCGGCGTGGTGCCGCAGGTGTCGAACGACCGCTACCCCGCGCCGTACTTCGTCGAGAAGGTGAAGCAGTTCATCTTCCACGACCCGCACTTCGGCGCGACCGCCGCCGACCGCGAGCGCAAGCTCTTCCAGGGCGGCCTCACGATCGAGACGACCCTGGACCCGAAGTGGCAGCAGGAGGCCGACACCGCGCTCCACGGGATCCTCACCGACCCCTCCGATCCCCCGGGCGCGCTCGTCGCGATCGACCCGCGTGACGGCCACGTGAAGGCGTACACGTCGTCGCTCGACTTCTTCGACACCGATCCGGCGTACCGGTTCGCCGCCTCCCGCAAGCTCGACCTCGCGGACGCGCGGGTGAACGGTGCCCCCAGCGGAGCCCGGGCAGCACCTTCAAGCCCTTCGTGCTCGCGACCGCGCTCGCGCAGGGCATCCCGCTGACGCGGAGCTACCAGGGCAACTCACCGCGCCAGATCACGCCCGACTGGGCCCCGCACAACTTCGACGACGAGAAGAACTACGGGCGGATCGACCTGATCGAGGCGACCGTCAACTCCGTGAACACGGTCTACGGGCAGCTGGTCATGGACGTCGGTCCGGAGAACGTGGCCGCCACCGCGGAGCGCATGGGGATCACCACCGACCGGCAGCCGAACCCGTCGATCGCGATCGGCAACCAGCCGGCGACGGTCGAGGACATGGCGAGCGCGTACGGCGTGTTCGCCGCCGACGGCGTGCACCATCCCGAGGTGTTCGTGACCCGCGTGACCGATCGCAGCGGGCGCGTGCTCTACGAGGCGCACCCCGCGCCAAGCACGTGCTCTCCCCCGACGTCGCCCGCACCGTCACCGGCGTGCTGCAACAGGTGGTCCAGCGGGGCACCGCGCATCGACGCCCGGATCGGGCGGCCCGCGGCGGGCAAGACCGGGACGGTCGACGACAACACCGATGCCTGGTTCGTCGGCTACACGCCCGAGCTCGTCGCGGCCGCGTGGGTCGGCTTCCCCGACGGCGGCGTGAAGATGCGCCCGCCGTTGACCCGCATCAAGGTCATCGGCGGGACGTTCCCGGCCAAGATCTGGCAGATCTTCGCGTCGAGCGCGCTGGCCACGGTGCCGGCATCGACCTTCCCCGTGCCCAGCCCGACGAGCACCACCACCACGACGACGCGGTCGAGCACCACCACGCGCTCGATCGCGCCCGGCATCTACTCGGTCGTCGGGCTCGCACGTCTTCGCCGCGATCCAGGCGCTGCAACAGGACGGCTACCAGGTGAAGGTCGTGCGCGCACCGAGCCGGCGCTACCCGCCCAACTACGTCACCGCCCAGGACCCGCCCGCGGGCAGCGCGGTCCGGGCGGGCGGCACGATCACGCTCACGGTCGCGAACGGCCGGCCGCAGGTCGTCGCGGTGCCGAACGTCCTCGGCCTCGCCGCCGACCAGGCGGTCGCGGCGATCCGCGCGGCCGGGCTCGTGCCGAACCTGGTGGTGGCGCAGCAGCCGGCGCCGGTCCCGGCCGACAGCCAGGGCACGGTCTGGAAGCAGAGCCCCGTGTCGGGCACCGGGATCGACGAGGGCTCCACCGTCACGATCGACGCGAACCCGTGATCCCGCGCTCGCGCACCTCGCGCGGCTCACTCCACGGCTCGGCGGTCGCCGTCGCGGACGCGGCGGGCGAGGCCCGCGAGCAGGCGCGACGTGAGGTTCGGCAGCTCGGCCACCAGCCGCCGGAAGCTCTTGGCGTCGAGCATGCCGACGACGGCGGGGCTGGTGGTCACGACGTCGGCGTCGCGCGGCGCGGGATCGAGGAGCGCGAGCTCACCGAACCACTCGCCCGCGCCGAGCGTCGCGATCTTGCGCCCGTTCCGCACGACCTTCGCGTCGCCCTCGAGCAGCACGTAGAAGGTGTCCCCGCTCTCGCCCTGCCGGACGAGCATCACGTCGGCCGCGACGTCGTGCACGCCGAGCGCCTTGGCGACCTGCCGCCGGTCCTTGTTGGAGAGCTGGGCGAACAGCGGCACCGCGGCGAGGTGCGCGGCGACGTCGTCGACCTTCACGCTCGAGCCCCTCGGCCGGGCCGCGCCGGTCCCGCTCGGACGGCGCAGTCGCCGCGCGTCGCTTCGTCGTCCTCGCCCGCTCGGGCATCGTGTCCTCCGAGCTTCAGGTCGTGACCGGCAGGGCGACGAGCCCGCGCAGGACGAGCCGCCCGTTGTACTCGAGATCGTCCGTCGCGAGCGCGAGGTCGGGGAAGCGGCGGAACAGCGCGGGGATCGCGCTCCGACCCTCGAGCCGCGCGAGCGCGGCGCCGAGGCAGTGGTGCACGCCACTGCCGAACGCGACGTGCGCGGCGGCGCCCTCCCGGCCGAGGTCGAGATCGTTCGCGGTGGGACCCCACTTCGCCGGGTCGCGGTTCGCGGCCGCCAGTCCGGTGAGGGTGAACGAGCCCGACGGGATCGACACGTCGTCGATCGTGAGGTCGCGCGTCGTCACCCGCCCGGAGAACTGCACCGGCGGGTCGTAGCGGAGCAGCTCCTCGACCGCGTTCTGGTCGAGCGTCGGATCGGCACGGAGCCGGTCGGCCTGCTCGGGGTTGCGCAGCAGGGCGAGGGTGCCGTTGCCGATCAGGTTCACCGTCGTCTCGTGGCCGGCCACGTAGAGCAGGACGACCTGGTCGATCAGCTCCTGCTCGTCGAGCATGTCGCCCTGGTCCTCCGCGGCGATCAGCGCGCTCAGGAGATCGTCGGCGGGTGCGGCGCGCTTGGCCTCGATGACCTCCAGCACGTACGCGGTCATGGTGTCGCCGGCCACGAGCGCGGCGTCGAACTCGTCCATCGTGATGACCGGGTCGAGCGTCTTGACGATCGCCGACGACCACGCGCGCAGCTCGTCGCGGCGGTCGACCGGCATGCCGAGCATCTCGGAGATGACGGTGAACGGCAGCGGGAACGCGAGGTCGGCGATCACGTCCATCCCGCCGGCGGCCTCGGCGGCGTCGAGCGCGTCGTCGACGAGCCGGCGACACAGCGGCGCGAGCGCCTCGACCGTCTTCGGCGTGAAGGTCTTGGCGACGAGCCGCCGCAGCCGGTCGTGGTCGGGCGGGTCGAGGTTGAGCATCGCCCGGCTCCCGCGGCTGCGGTCGCCGGCCCGGGCCTCCATCGCGGCCTGCAGCGGCAGCTCCATGGTCGCGTTGCGCGCCTCGACGCTCAGCGTCGGATCGCGCAGGATCCGCGAGCACGTCGTCGTACCGGGTGAGCAGCCAGGGCCCGAACGGGCGTCTGCCAGACCGGCGCCGCCGCGCGCAGTGCGTCGTAGTGCACGTAGGGATCGGCGGCGAACCCCGGGTCGAACGGATTGAACTCGACCTCGGCGACGGTCACGGCGGGCACGCTAGGACCACGGCGCGCCCCGCGTCTGCATGCCCACGGTCACACCGCCGAAGCGGCGTCGTCAGTCCGGCTCCGGCGGCGGCGCCGTGCTCGGACCGACGTGGCGCTCCATCCAGCTCGTCACCGGGCGGGCCGCCGCCCAGGTCTCCACGACGTGCTCGCGCACCGCGGCGGTGTGCAGCCACTTGCGGATCGGGAACTCCCGCCCGGCGGTGAGCCCCTTGCCCCGCAGCAGCTCGATCCGGGGATGGTCCTTCGAGTACCCGCGCGGGCGCGGTCTTCAGCGGATCGCGGACGTGCACGTCGAGCCCGGCAGCCTCCACCTCGCGGACGAGCCGCACGAGCCGCGCTCCGCTCCGCGGCTGGTCGACGCCGGCGCGGTAGCGCTCCAGCTGATCGGCTCGCGAGGTGGTAGTAGCCCGCCGCGACGAACAGCCCCGCGGCCGAGATCTGCACGTAGTAGTGCGCGCCCGCGCTCGCTCTCGCCCACCGCGCCGAGCGCGGTCTTGTACGGCGACTTGTCCTTCGAGAAGCGCACGTCGCGGTTCGGGCGGAAGACGTGGAAGGGACCCCACTGCTCGTCGAGCGTCACGAGGAGGTCGCGCATCGGGCCGCGGACCGCCGACTCGAACTCGTCGCGGTGCTCGGTCCAGTACCGGCGCGAGTTGTCCTGCTCCAGCCCTTCGTAGAACGTGAGGCACTCGGGGGGGAAGCCCCGGAAGCGCCATGCGGCGGACCCTACCGGCCGCTCGGGCCGGTCGGCCCGCTGACGTCGGCGACGCCCGGCACGAACCAACGCCAGCGCTCCCGGTCGCCGCGGCCCGCCCGCAGCCCCACCCGCGGCGAGCGGCGGGGACGCGCCGGCGGCGGCGTGCCGTCGTCGTGGATGCCGATCGGGCCCCGCACCAGGTCGATGCCGTCGTGACGCGGTCGAGACCGAACGCGGACGCGAGCCGGGCCGGGCCCGCGCACAGCTCCCGGTCGGTCCGCGCGGCCGGGCGCCGCGTGCGCATGACGTCGAGCCCGGCGAGCGGCGTCGCGGCGCGGAGCAGCACCGCGCCGGCGTCGTCGGGCGGCGCGGCGGCGACGACGTTCGCGCACCAGTGCATCCCGTAGACGAAGTACACGTAGAGCCGACCCGGCGGCCCGAACATCGTCGCGTTCCGATCGGTGCGCCCGCGGTACGCGTGGCTCGCGGGGTCGGCGGCGCCGCGGTAGGCCTCCACCTCGACGATCCGCGCCGCGACCCGCGTCCCGGCCTCGGTCGAGACCAGCACCTTGTTGAGCAGCGCCGGCGCGAGCTCGCGCGGGTCCCGGTCGTAGAAGCCGCGCGTCAGGCGAGCCACTGCGCCTGGCGGTCGAGGAGCGTCCGCATGGCCGCGAGCTGGGCGCCGAGCGGCCCGGGCCCGCCGGCGCCCGGCGTGCGTGCGCTGGGCCACCGCGGCACCCGGTGCGAGCAACGCCGCGCCCTCGGCGCCGAGGCGCGGCTCGCGCGGCGACCAGCTCGGCGAGCGGCCGGCCGCCCTCGAGCGACTCCCGGACCAGCCCTCCGACGATCGCGTGGGCCTCGCGGAACGGCGTGCCCCGCCGGACGAGCAGCTCGGCGAGGTCGGTGGCGGCCAGCAGCGGGTCGTCGGTCCCGGCGCGCATCGCGTCGGCGTCGAACGTGGCGGCGGCGAGCAGCCCGGTGAGCGCGAGCACCGACGCGTGGAGCGTGTCGACCGCGTCGAACAGCGGCTCCTTGTCCTCCTGCAGGTCGCGGTTGTACGCGAGCGGGAGCCCCTTGAGCGTCGCGAGCAGCCCGGCGAGGTCGCCGATCACGCGTCCGGCCTTGCCCCGGACCAGCTCGGCGACGTCGGGGTTCTTCTTCTGCGGCATCATCGACGAGCCGGTCGCGAACGCGTCGGGCAGGCCGAGGAACCCGAACTCGCTCGACGACCAGAGCACGATCTCCTCGCCGAGGCGCGACAGGTGCACCTGGGCGAGCGCGGCCGCGAACACCGCCTCGGCCACGAAGTCGCGGTCCGAGACCGCGTCGAGCGAGTTCTCGAACCGGGCGCGCGAAGCCGAGCGCCCGCGCGGTGTGGTCGGGGTCGAGCGGCAGGCTGGAGCCGGCCAGCGCGCCGGCGCCGAGCGGCGAGACGTCGGCGGCGACGACCACCCGCTGGAACCGCTCGACGTCGCGCCCCAGCGCCCACGCGTGGGCGAGCAGGTGGTGTGCGAGCAGCACCGGCTGCGCGTGCTGCAGGTGCGTGTACCCGGGCACGGCGACGTCGGTGCCGGCCTCCTCGGCCCGGGCCACCAGCACGCGCTGCAGCCCGTCGAGCGCGGCCACCATCTCGCGGGCGGTGCGCCGGGTCCAGAGCCGCAGATCGGTCGCGACCTGGTCGTTGCGGCTCCGGCCGGTGTGCAGCTTGGCGCCGGCGTCGCCGGCGAGCTCGGTCACCCGCCGCTCGACCGCGGTGTGGATGTCCTCGTCGGACGCCGCGAACACGAAGGTGTCGGTGGCGAGCTCGGTCTCCACCGCGTCGAGCGCGGCCGTCACCGCGTCGCGCTCGGCGTCGGTCAGCAGGCCCGACCGCCGCGAGCATCGCGACGTGCGCCGCGCGAGCCCTCGACGTCGTCGCCCGCGAGGCGCCGGTCGAACGACAGGCTCTCCGACAGCGCCATGAGCGCGGCGTCGGGCCCGTCGGCGAACCGCCCGTGCCAGAGCGTCCGTGCCTGCTCGCTCCCGCCCTCGCTCACGACGCCGTCCCGGGCGGCCGGACCGCGGGCTCCTCGACCCGCTGGCGCTTCGACCACGTCTCCACCGACAGGCCCCACAGCCGCACGAACCCGGCCGCGTCCTCGTGCCGGAACGCGTCGTCGGCCTCGTAGGTGGCCAGCGCGTAGTCGTAGAGGCCGCGCTCGGCCCGCCGGCCGACCACCGTGCACTGCCCGGGCTGGAGGCGCAGCCGCACCTCGCCGGTGACGTGCCGCTGGGTCGAGTCGACGAACGCGTCGAACGCCTCGCGCAGCGGCGAGTACCAGAGACCGTCGTACACCGTCTCGGCGTAGCGGGTCTCGAGGCGGCTCTTCTCCCGCATCACGTCGCGCTCGAGCGTGATCGACTCGAGGTCGGCGTGCGCGAGCAGCAGCGCCAGCGCGCCGGGGCACTCGTACACCTCGCGGCTCTTGATGCCCGACGCGCCGGTTCTCCACCATGTCGATCGCGCCCGAAGCCGTACGCGCCCGACGATGCCCGTCGAGCTCGGGCAGCATCTGGTGCAGCGGCGTCGGGATGCCGTCGAGGCTCACCGGCGCGCCGCGCTCGAAGCCGATGACGATCTCGCGGGCGCTCCGTCGGGGCGTCGGCGACGGCACGCGTGCGCTCGTAGATGTCGTCGGGCGGGGCGTTCCACGGGATCCTCCATGGCGCCGCACTCGACCGCCCGGCCGACGATGTTCTCGTCGACCGAGTACGGCTTGTCCTCCGAGACCGTGATCGGGATGCCGAAGCGGGCCGCGTACTCGATGGAGTCGGGCCGGGTGAAGCCCCACATGCGGACCGGGGCCAGCACCTCGAGGTCGGGTGCGAGCGTCCGCAGACTCGACCTCGAACCGCACCTGGTCGTTGCCCTTGCCGGTGCAGCCGTGGGCGACCGCGTCGGCCGAGAACTCGCGGGCCGCGGCCACGAGATGGCGGGCGATCACCGGCCGCGACAGCGACGACACGAGTGGGTACTTCCCCTCGTAGAGCGCGTTCGCCTTGATCGCGTTGACGACGAACCGGGACGCGTACTCCTCGCGGGCGTCGACGACCCGCGCCTCGATCGCACCGGCGACGAGCGCGCGCTGGCGGATCGCCTCCCAGTAGGCCGCGTCGGCGTCCGGCTCCTGGCCGACGTCGACCGCGAGCGCGACCACCTCCGCGCCCCACTCCTCCTGGATCCACTTCACCGCGACGGAGGTGTCGAGCCCGCCCGAGTACGCGAGCACCACGCGCTGGGTCATGTCGTACTCTCTCTCGTCTCCCAGAGTCCCGCGAGCGCGGCCAAGCGGCCGGCGACCGATCCGCCGCCCACCGCCTCCGCGCAGACCAGCAGCAACGTGTCGTCGCCCGCGACCGTCCCGAGCACGTCGGGGTAGCCGGCCCGGTCGAGCGCCGAGGCCACCACGTGCGCGGAGCCGGGCGGCGTCCGCAGCACGACGAGGTTCGCCGAGTGCGCCACGTCGACCACGAACTCCCCCATCACCCGCCGCAGGTGGTCGTCGGGGCTGGACGCGTCCTTCGAGTGCTCGGGCACGGCGTAGGCCATCGTCCCGCCGGGGATCCGCACCTTCACCGCGCCGAGGTCCTCGAGGTCGCGGCTCACCGTCGCCTGCGTGGCGAGCACGCCCTTCGGCCGCGAGCAGCTCCACGAGCTGGCCCTGACTCGAGATCGCCTGCTCCTCGAGCATCCGGGCGATGCGGTGCTGCCGCTGCGGCTTGCCCAGGGTCGCCATCAGCCCTCCTCCTGCTGCTGTGATCAGGAACGCGAACAGCGCCCGCTTGGCGTCCATGCGGTTCGCCGCCTGCTGCCACACGATGCTCGCGGGGCCGTCGAGCACCGCGTCGGTGACCTCCTCGCCCCGGTGGGCGGGCAGGCAGTGCATGAAGACGGCGTCGGGGCCGGCGACGGCCATCAGCGCGTCGTCGACCTGCCAGCCCTGGAACGCCGAGCGCCGGACGTCGGCCTCGGCCTCCTCGCCCATCGACGTCCACGTGTCGGTGTAGACGACGTCGACGCCCTTCACCGCGTCGTGCGGGTCGGCGACGAGCTCGACCGACGCCGCCGAGGTTGCGGGCCCGGTCCACGACGTCGTCGTCGAGCTCGTACCCCGGCGGCGACGTGACCGACGAGCTCCATGCCGGTGAGCGCGGCGCCGAACGCGAGCGACGCGGTCACGTTGTTGCCGTCGCCGACGTACGCGACGCGCAGCCCCTCGAGCCGGCCGAACCGCTCGCGGATCGTGAGCAGGTCGGCGAGCGTCTGGCACGGGTGTGCCCGGTCCGAGAGCAGGTTGACGATCGGGACGTCGACGACCGCGGCCATGCGTTCCAGCACGCCGTGGTCGAAGACCCGGGCCGCGACGATCGCGTGGTACGCCGCGAGGGTGCGGGCGACGTCCTCGGCCGACTCGCGCACGTCGATGCTGATCTCGTCGGGCCGGATCGTGACCGGATGGCCGCCGAGGCCGACGACCGCCATCTCACCGCTGTTGCGGGTCCGGGCCGACGGCTTCTGGAACACGAGCGCGACGCCCCGGCCGGCGAGCACCGGCGGCACGAGGACCGGATCGGCCTTCCACGCCGACCATCGTGTCGAGCAGGCCGGCGAGCTCGGCGTGGGTGAGCTCGTCGACCTCGAGGAAGTCGCGCTTCACGCGCTCGCCCCTCGGCCGTCCGGCAGCGAGCACGCGCGCCAGGATCGCGACGCCGCGGTCGAGCTCGGCGTCGGTCACGAGCAGCGGCGGCGCGAACCGCAACGACGTGGGCGTCACCGCGTTCACCACCAGCCCGGCCGTCGAGGCACCGGGCCGCGACCGGGCCGCGCCTCGATCCCGGCCGCGAGCTCGGCGGCCACCAGCAGGCCGAGGCCGCGCACGTCGGCGACGCCCGGCAGCTCGAGCGAGCGCGGCCGACGAGGCGCTTGCCCTGGGTGGCCGCGAGCGCCGGGACGTTCTCCTGCTCCATGACGTCGAGCACCGCGAGCGCGGCGCGGGCCGCGAGCGGCTGCCCCCCGAACGTCGACGCGTGGTCGCCGGGCTTGAACGCGGCGGCGACGTCGCGCGCGCGCCCAGCACGCGCCGATGGGCACGCCGTTGCCCAGCGCCTTGGCCATCGTCACGACGTCCGGGCGCACGTCGCCGCCGTGCTCGAACCCGAACCAGCGGCCCGGTGCGTCCGAGCCCGGTCTGCACCTCGTCGACCAGCAGCAGCGCCTCGCGCTCGTCGCACAGCGCCCGCACCGCCTCGAGGTAGCCGGCGGGCGCGGGCTGCACCCCGCCCTCGCCCTGCACCGGCTCGAGCAGCACCGCGCACACGCGCTCGTCCATCGCGGCACGCAGCGCGTCGACGTCGGCGAACTCGACCTGGCGGAACCCGGTCGGGAGCGGCTGGAACGTCTCCTGCTTCTGCGGCTGGCCGGTCGCCGCGAGCGTGGTGAGCGTGCGGCCGTGGAACGAGTTGTACGCGGAGAGGACGTGGAACCGCTCCGGCCCGCCGTTCGCCTGGCCGTGCCGGCGGGCGAGCTTGATCGCGCACTCGTTGGCCTCGGCCCCGCTGTTGGCGAAGAACACCTGGCCCGGGCGTGCCGGTCGCCGAGGTGAGGAGCAGGTCGAGCCGCTCCGCGAGCCGGGGCTGGACGTCGTTCAGGTAGAGGTTCGAGACGTGCAGCAGCGTGCGGGCCTGGTCGGCGACCGCGTCGGCCACCGCGGGGTGGGCGTGACCGAGCGAGACGGTCGCGAGGCCGGTGAGGAAGTCGAGGTACTCCTTCCCCTCGCTGTCCCACAGGCGGGTGCCCTCGCCGCGCACGAACGCGACCGGCTGGCGCCCGTAGGTCTGCATCACGTGCTCGGCGTCGAGCGCGTACAGCTCGTCGTAGGCGGCTCACGGCTCGCTCCCCACCATCGTGCCGATGCCCTCCCGGGTGAAGAACTCGAGCAGCAGCGCGTGCGGGACGCGGCCGTCGAGGATGTGCGCGCGGGTCACGCCGTGGCGCAGCGCGTGCACGCACGACACCAGCTTCGGGATCATCCCCTCGCCGGCGCGCCCGTCGGCGACGAGCTGCTCGAGCCCGTCGGCGTCGATCCGCGAGATCAACGACGCCTCGTCGGGGAAGTCGCCGTAGACCCCGGCGACGTCGGTCAGGTACACGAGCTTCTCGGCGCCGAGCGCCTCGGCGATCGCGCCCGCGACGGTGTCGGCGTTCACGTTGTACGCCTGGCCGGTGTCGTCCATGCCGATCGTGGCCACCACCGGGATGAGCTCCTCGCGGAGCAGCCGGTGCAGGATCGACGGGTCGATGGCGGCGACGTCGCCCACGAACCCGAGCCGCTCGTCGCGCTGGGTGACCGCGATGAGTCCGGCGTCCTCGCCCGACAGGCCGACGGCGTACGAGCCGTGCTGGTTGAGCGACGCGACCACCTCGCGGTTGACCTTGCCCACGAGCGCCATGCGGGCGATGTCGACGGTCTCGGCGTCGGTGACGCGCAGCCCGTCGACGAACTCGGCCGTCTTGCCGAGGCGGGCCATCAGCTCGGTGATCTGCGGGCCGCCGCCGTGGACGACGACCGGGTTCATCCCGACGAGGCGCATGAGCACGACGTCCTGGGCCCACTGGTCGGCGAGCTCGGCGCTCTCCATCGCGTGGCCGCCGTACTTGATGACGACGGTCTTGCCGGAGAACTCGCGGATGTACGGCATCGCCTCGGCGAGGACGTGGGCCTTCTCCTCCGCGCCCGCGCGGCGCAGGTCGAACGGCGTCTCGTGCGTCGCTCACGAGGTGGTCCGGTTCTCGTCGATGTAGGCGTGCGACAGGTCGGTGAAGAGCATGCGGGCCGAGCGCGTCGCCGGCGTGCAGGTCGCACACGACCTCGATCTCGCCCGCGGCCATGACCGCACCGAGCGCGTCGGCGACGGCGGGATCCCGCGCCTCCACGCCGTCGTGGCACACCACGATGCCGCCGTAGGAGATCGTCACCCGCTCGGGGTCGAACTCCGCGCCGCTGGCGCCGAGCTCCGAGAGCACCCGGCCCCAGTACGGGTCCTCGCCGTTGAACGAGCACTGCACGAGCTGCGAGCCCGGCCACCTGCCGGGCGGCGCGCCGGGCGTCCTCGTACGACGCGGCGCCCGACCACGTGGAGTCGCACCAGCTTCGCCGCGCCCTCGGCGTCGCGCGCCATCTGCTCGGCGAGCGAGCCGCACACCTCGGTGAGCGCGTCGGTGAACGCGGCGGCGTGCTCCCCGCCGTCGACGCCCGACCGAGCCGTTGGCGAGGACGAGCACCGTGTCGTTCGTGCTCATCGATCCGTCGACGATCAGCGCGCCGAACGTGTCGCTCGTGGCCGCGAGCAGCGCCTCGTACAGCGTGGCCGGATCGATCACGACGTCGGTGGTGACGACCGCGAGCATCGTGGCCATCGCCGGGCTCAGCATCGCCGCGCCCTTGGCCATCCCCCCGACGAGCCCCGACGGTGCCGAGCACCTCGGCCACGGCCTCCTTGCGCACGGTGTCGGTGGTGAGGATCGCGTCGGCGGCCGCGGTCGGCGCCGTTCAGGTCCGCGCACAGGGCGGGGATGCCCGACTCGAGCGGCGTCCATCGGCAGCGCGTAGCCGATGAGGCCGGTGGAGCAGACGAGCACGTCGCTCCGCCGCGACGCCGAGGCCGGCGCCGGCGAGCTGGGCCATCCGGCGGGCGTCGGTGCGGCCCGCGCTCCCCCGTGGCCGCGTTCGCGTTCCCGGACGACAGCACGACCGCCGCCGCCCGGCCGTCGGCGAGGTGCTCGCGGCTCACCTGCACCGGCGCCGCGCACGCGCGGTTGGTGGTGAACACGCCGGCGGCGGGCACCGCGGTGCCGTCGTCGGTCGCGACGATCGCGAGGTCGGGTGCGCCCGACTCCTTGATGCCGCACGCGGCACCCCCGGCGACGAAGCCCTTGGGTGCGGTGACGCTCATGCGATCGCACATCGTGCCGCCTCGACGCCGGTCCTCACGGCCACATCCCGACGATCGGGAGGCCGGTGGTCTCGGGCAGCCCCAGCAGCAGGTTGGCGTTCTGCACCGCGCCGCCCGAGGCGCCCTTGACCAGGTTGTCGATGATCCCGATGGCGAGCACCCGTCCGGTGCGCTCGTCGTACCGCACGGTCACCTGGCACGTGTTCGCGCCGGTGGCGGCCTTCGTGGGTGGAGGATCGTCGCCGACCACGACGAACGGCTCCCCGGCGTAGAAGTCGCGGTACGTCGCCAGCAGCGACGCCGTCGACAGTCCGGCGCCGCGGCGACGCGCGTGGCACGTGGCGTGCTCCCCGCGCACCATCGGCACGAGGTGCGGCGTGAAGAGCGCGTCGACCGGCGCCCCGCCGACCTTCGTGAGCGTCTCGCTCGATCTCGGCCGTGTGGCGGTGGGTGAGCAGCCCGTACGCGACGACGCTCTCGTCGGCCTCGGAGAAGTGGCTCCCGACCTTGAGGCCACGGCCCGCCCCGACAGGCCCGACATCGCGTCGACGATCACGTGCGGCTCGACCAGACCGGCCGCGAACAGCGGCGCCAGCGCGAGCAGCGCCGCCGTCGGGTAGCAGCCGGGCACCGCGACGTGGTCGACACCCGCGCAGCTCCTCGCGGTAGAGCTCGACGAGCCCGTACCCGAAGCGGTCGATCAGCTCGGGCGCGGTGTGCTCGCCGCCGTACCACTGCTCGTACGTCGTCGGCCGGCAGCCGGAAGTCGGCACCGAGGTCCACGACGTGCGCGACGTCGTCGATCACGTGGGGCACGAATCCCTGCGACGCCCCGTGGGGCATCGCGAGGAACACGACGTCGAGCCCCGCCACCGCAGCCGGGTCCATCGGCCCGTAGGTGAGCCCGGGATACGCCGCGGCGAGCGACGGGTACAGCGACGCGACGCTCGCGCCGGCGTTGCTGTCGGCGGTGACGTGCACGACGTCGAGGTCGGGGTGCGCCGCGAGCAGCCGCAGCAGCTCTGCGCCTGTGTACCCTGACCCGCCGACGACGGCAGCTCGATACGCCATGACGCATACTATACAGACCAATGAATAGTGACGCCGGGGATTCGGCCGACCCGGGACCGCGCGCCGTTCGCCGGCGTGACGGTCGGCACCGGCGTTCGGACCCGCTCACCTACGCCGTGTCCGAGGCGGCCAACGACCGCTACTGGCGAGGCGGCCGGCATCGAGCACCCGGCCCGGCGCGCCGGGGTCCTGTACCCGCCGATGGCCGCGAACCTCACGATCCTCGCGTTCCAGACGATCGCGCCCGCACCCCTGCTCCACACCCACCAGACGCTCGTCGCCCACGCCGCGGCGCACGCGCCCGCCGAGCTCGTCGGTGTACGGCCAGGTGTCCCGCCGCTTCGCCAAGCGCGGGCGCGACTACGTCGAGGTCACCACCGAGATCGCCGACGGCGACGGCACGCACCTGTGGACGTCGATCGCCACGTTCGTGGAGGCCGGCGCATGAAGCGCTCACTCGACCTCACCCCGGAGCTGCTCCGGCTCTACTCGCGTCGGGGCAACTTCCACTCGGACCCGGACGCCGCCGCCGACATCGGGTACGACCGGCTCGTCGCCCAGGGCATGCAGGTGGCCGCGCCGGCGTACGGGTTGCTGCTCGAAGCCTGGGGCGAGGAGTTCCTCGCCCACGGCACGCTCACCCTGAAGTTCGTCGGCATGGTGACCGACGGCGAGACCGTCGAGGCGACGGTCGACGACGCCGACGGCGACGCGTCGATCACCGTCACCTGCGGCGACCGCACCGCGGTCGTGGGCAACGCGAGCCTGATGGCGGTCGACGCGTGACGGCCCGCTGACGCTGGCGCCCCACCCGTGGAACCACGAGTTCCGCTGGCCCGACCACGCCGGTCCCTACCGGCGGATCACCCCTGAACAGGCGCGCGCCTACGACGAGGACGGCTTCTTCGTGCTCGAGGACGCGGTCGACCCGGAGACGGTCGCCGCGCTCACCGACGGCGATCGAGCCCTTCGACCGCGAGGTGATGGACTTCCTCGCCACCCGCCCCGACGGTCGGTTCAGCATCGCCGGCGTCGACACGGTGTCGATCGCGCTCCACCCCGCGGCGCGCAGCGAGGTGTGCCGCGCGTTCTGCACGTCCGAGCTGATGGCCGACCTCTGCCACGACCTCGTCGGCCCCGACGCCCGCCTCTACTGGGACCAGTCGGTGTACAAGCGGCCGCACGGCGCGGAGCCGGTGCTCTGGCACCAGGACAACGGCTACACCTACATCGAGCCGCAGGCGTACCTCACGGTGTGGGTCGCGCTCACCGACGCGACGCCCGAGAACGGCTGCGTCCAGGTGCTGCCGGGCGTGCACCGTTCCGGCACCGTCGCGCACCGGAACACCCCGATCGGCTTCGAGTGCTGCCGCGATCCCGACGGCGCGGTCGAGCGTTCCCGTGCGCGCCGGCTCGGCCGTCGTGTTCTGCTCGCTCACGCCCCACGCCACCGGGCACAACACGACCGACGACATCCGGCGCGCCGTACATCGTGCAGTTCGCGCCCGAGGGCGCCGAGTGCCTCCGCGGCGACCCGGACGCCGGCCCCCCGGTCGGGCGCGATCGCCAGGACGCGCCCGAGCGTCAGTTCCCCGTGCTCGTCGGCGGCGACGCGTCCGTCCGCCTGAGAACCCGGCGTGTCCATGGGACGTGCCGCGTCGATTCCCGAGGCCGCGTCCAATGGTCGAGCCGACGCCGGGGGCGTCAGCCGACGAGCCGGATGACGCCGTCGACCGCGAGCAGCGTCCCCAGCACCGCGGACGGATAGAAGGTCAGCGGCTCCCGGTTCCGGCGCATCCACCTTCGACCCGTTGCAGCCCGTCGGTCGCCCGGCGGCCCAACACCACGAACAGCAGCACCGGCAGCCACACGAGCACGGTGGCGATCGACGACGTAGAGCACCCGAGGCCAACGCGACGCGCCGTGGCGTTCCTCACGCCGGCCGCCGAGATGGCCGCGCTCACCATCAAGGTCACGCTGATGCGCTTCGGACCGCCGATCCCGAGCACCGCGCCGGTACCGAGCGCGGTCATCGGTCGAAGGTTGGCGAGACGGGCCCGGACCGCGTCGGTCCGCGGGCTCGGTCGCGTGGGCCGGACGGGCGACGCCACGGTGCCGCCGCACGTGGCCCGGCGGTCACGAGCAGCGCAATGCCGAAGAGGAGCTCGATCACGGCCGTCGCGCTCGGATGGTTCTGATGGTCGGGCGACGTCGGCGGCCCCCACCGCCAGCGCGATGACGATGAACAGCGCCTGACCGGCGACGAACCCGACCGCGAGCGCGACGCCCTTGAGCGCGCGCCGCCGGACCGGTGAGGACCACCAGCACGGACGCGAGCGCCAGCGGACTCGTCGCCGCAACGAGAGCGAAGAGCAGGACGCGCAGCGTGAGGTCCCAGGTCGTGCCGAATGTCTACCAATCGACCGCGGCCCGCCGCGCCGCGCCGATGCCGCTCGTGACCAATCGGTGAATACCGTCGACACGCCGCGTCGGCTGCGATAGACCGACCGCGCTGCGGTCGAACGAGGGGAACCGAGGGTGCCGGAGGGTGGGGCAGTCGGCCGACTGCCGTCGTCGTCGGCGGTGGGTTCGCCGGGGCGGAGTGTGCGAAGCGTCTCGCCAAGCACGGCATCGCCGTGTCGCTGATCGACCGTCACGACTACAACCAGTTCCAGCCACTGCTGTACCAGGTGGCGACCGCCCAGGTGGAGACGTCGGACATCGCGCGGCCGCTGCGCGCCCTGTTCCCCCGACGACACCCGGTCACCGTGACCATGGCCGACATCACCGAGCTCGATCCCGAGGCGAAGACGGTCACCAGCGCCGACGGCATCACCTTCGGCGGCGACTATCTCGTCGTCGCGCTCGGCACGGTGCCCAACTTCTTCCACACGCCCGGCGCGGCGGAGCACGCGTTCCCGCTGTACTCGGTCGACGATGCCGAACGGCTGCGGTCCCGGCTCCTGACCGTGCTCGAGGCCGCCTACCGCGATCCGACACTCGTGGACCGCGGCGCGCTGAACTTCGTGATCGTCGGTGCCGGGGCCGACCGGCGTGGAGACCGCGGGTGCGCTCGCCGACACCCGCAACCGCCTGATCCCCAAGCGGATCGGCGCCACCGGGCTGCCGATCAACATCCACCTGGTCGATCCGTCCTCGGTCGTGCTCGCCCCGTTCTCGGAGCGCGCGCACGAGTACGCGAGGAAGGTGCTCGAGGACCGCGGCGTGCACCTCGAGCTCGGCACGAAGGTCGACGAGGTCGGACCCGATCGCGTCGTGCTCTCCGACGGACGCGAGATCCTCGCCGCGCACCGTCGTGTGGGCGGGCGGGATCAAGGTCCCGGAGCTCGTCGCCGCGCTCGAAGCTCCCGACGGCGCCGAGCGGACGGATCCAGGTCGGTCCCGACCTCGAGGTGACGGGCGTCCCCGGCGTCTACGCGCTCGGCGACGTCGCCAACACCCTCGACGACGACGGGAAGCCCTTCCCGCAGCTCGGCTCGGTGGCGCTCCAGGCCGGCCGGTGCGCGGCCGACAACATCGTCGCCGACATCGCCGGGAAGGAACATCGGCCGTTCCGCTACCGCGACAAGGGCATCATGGCGATGATCGGCCGGAACGCGGCGATCGCCGAGGTCGGTCCCCGTCGACGCGAGCTGCACGGCGTCCTCGCCTACGCGTCCTGGCTGGGGGTCCACGCCTGGCTGCTCAGCGGGTTCCGCGCCCGGGTCGGCGCGCTCGGCTCGTGGACCTGGGACTACGTCGCGAGCAAGCGGGCGGCGGCGTACATCAACCGCCCGGACGCGACGGAGATCGACTGGAACGCCGAGCGATGACGACGACCACCGTCGCGCGGGAACGCCGGTTCCGCGGGGAGCCGGCCGTCGAGCTGCGCTCCGGTGGGCTCTCGGCGACCTTCACCCCGGGCATCGGCATGACCGGCGTGTCGCTGCGCTTCCGCGGCGGCGAGCACCTCGCGCTCCCCGGAGGGCTCGACGCGTTGCGATCGGGACGGACCGGCGGGTTGCCGCTGCTCGCGCCCTGGGCCAACCGCCTGGCCCGCCGCCGCTACCGCGCCGCCGGGGTCAGCGTCTCGCTCGAAGGCCTGGATCTGCCCGTCGACGACCACGGCCTCCCCATCCACGGATTCCTCGTCGGCGCGCCCGGGTGGTCGGTCGACCGGCTCTCGACGCGCGGCGAGACCGCGCGACTCCGCGCTTCCATCGCCGTGGACGCGCCGGCGTTCCCGTTCCCGCATCGGATCGAGGTCAGCGCGATCGTCCGCGAGCCGGAGCTGCGGGTCGACACGACGATCGTCCCGACCGGTCGCCGCAGCGTGCCCATCGCGTTCGGCTGGCATCCGTACCTCCGGCTGCCCGACGGACCGCGCGCCGCACCTGGCGGTTGCGGCTGCCGCCCCGCCGGCACCTGGCCCTCGACGCGCTCGGGATCCCGACCGGCGACGTGCGGCCCGAGAAGGCCGAGGCGGCGCCGATCGGGACACGGACCTTCGACGACGGCTACGAACTCGGCCGGGAGCGGCGACTCGCGATCACCGGCGAGTCCGGCACCGCGCTCGAGCTCCGCTGCGGCACCGGCTACCCCTTTGCGCAGGTCTGGGTGCCGAGTGGCCGGCCCTTCGTCGCGCTGGAGCCGATGACCGCGCCCACCAACGCGCTCGTCGACCGCACGGCGCCCGTGGTCCGCCGCGGTGACACGTTCACCGCGAGCTATTCGCTCACGCTCACCCACCCCGACTGAGGAGCACCATGTCGACACCCATCGAGGACTACGCGATCATCGGCGACACCCGAACCGTCGCCGCCGTCGCGCGCAACGGCTCCATCGACTGGTGGTGCGTTCCGCGGATCGACTCCGGCGCGGTGTTCGCCGCGCTGCTCGGCGAGCCCGAGCACGGCCGCTGGACGATCGCGCCGAGCGGCGAGGCCACGACGACCCGGCGCGCGTACGCCGGCGACTCGCTGATCCTGGAGACGACCTTCGAGACGCCCGGCGGCGTGGCGAAGCTGATCGACTTCATGTCGCCCGGACTCGAGCACCCCACGATCTTCCGCATCGTGGAGGGCGTGTCGGGCGAGGTCACGATGCACCTCGAGCTGATCGCCCGGTTCGACTACGGGTCGATCGCGCCGTGGGCGCAGTGCACCGGCGACGGCCTGACGTTCGTCGCCGGCAGCGACGCCCTCCGCTTCCACAGCCCCGTGCCGCTCCACGGCGAGACCTCACGACCCAGGCGCGAGTTCACGGTCCAGGAGGGCCAGCAACGCGGGTTCTCGCTCGCCTGGTACTCCGCCCTCGACGACCCACCGCTCCCGCTCGACGCGCCGGCGGCCCGGCGCGTCACCGCCGAGTACTGGTCCGAGTGGATCGCCCGCTGTACCTACCAGGGCGACTGGCGCGACGACGTCATCCGCTCGCTCATCACGGTCAAGGCGCTCCAGTACGCGCCCACGGGCGCGGTGTGCGCCGCGGCCACCACGTCGTTGCCCGAGCAACTCGGCGGCGTCCGCAACTGGGACTACCGGTTCTCGTGGCTGCGGGACTCGTCGCTCACGCTGCAGGCGCTGGTGCTCAGCGGCTACCACGAGGAGGCATCGGCGTGGCAGCACTGGCTGCAGCGCGCCGTCGCCGGGCAACCCGGGCGACTTCCAGATCATGTACGGCGTCGGCGGGGAGCGGCGCCTCACCGAGGTCGAGCTCGACTGGCTGCCCGGCTACGAGGACTCGAAGCCGGTCCGCATCGGCAACGAGGCGAGCGAGCAGTTCCAGCTCGACGTGTTCGGCGAGATCGCCGACGCTGGCGCTCACCGCGGTGGAAGCCGGGCTCGCCGGCGAGGAGCACCTCCCGGTGCACCACCCGCGCAGCGGCGAGCTGCTCATCGCGATGATGGAGCACCTCGAGCAGGTCTGGCAGCTCCCCGACGACGGCATCTGGGAGATCCGTGGCCCGCAACGTCACTTCACCCAGTCGAAGGTGATGGCGTGGGTGGCCTTCGACCGCGCCGCGAAGATGTGCGAGCTCGCCGGGCGCACCGACCAGCCGATCGAGAAGTGGCGCAAGCTCGCCGACCAGGTGAAGGCCGAGGTCTGCGAGAAGGGCTTCAACGCCGAGAAGAACAGCTTCGTGCAGTACTACGGCTCGGACCAGCTCGACTCCAGTCTGCTGATGCTGGCGCGCGTCGGCTTCCTCCCGCCGGACGACCCGCGGATCATCGGGACGGTCGAGGCGATCCAGCGCGAGCTGATGGTGGACGGCTTCGTGCTGCGCTACCCGACCTCGGACGACAACGGCGTCGACGGTCTCCCCGCCGGCGAGGGCACGTTCCTCATGACCACGTTCTGGTTGGTCGACAACCTCGCGTTGATCGGGCGCCGCGACGAGGCGCTCGCCCTGTTCGAGAAGCTCCGGAGCCTGCAGAACGACGTGGGCATGCTCTCGGAGGAGTACGACCCGACCACCAAGCGACTGATCGGCAACTTCCCGCAGGCGTTCTCGCACCTCGGGCTCATCGTCTCGGCGTCGCACCTGTCCGAGTCCCACCCGTCGCCGATGGCGACCCGCACCGGCACGGAGGCGTCGGCATGAGCACCGACCACTACGACGCGATCATCGTCGGCACCGGCGCGGGCGGCGGCACGCTCGCCCACACGCTGGCGGAGGCGGGCAAGAAGATCCTGCTGCTCGAGCGGGGCAACTTCCTCCCGCGGGAGATGGCGAACTGGGACCCGGGCGCCGTGTTCGTCGACGGTCGGTACATGTCCGAGGAGACCTGGTACGACGCGGACGGCACCGCGTTCCAGCCGCAGGTGCACTACTACGTCGGCGGAGCGACGAAGCTGTACGGCGCGGCGCTCTACCGCTTGCGGCCGCAGGACTTCGGTGAGCTGCACCACGTCGACGGACTCTCGCCGGCCTGGCCGGTGGGCTACGACGACTTCGAGCCGTACTACACGAAGGCCGAGTGGCTCTACCAGGTGCACGGCACCCACGGCGAGGACCCCACCGAGGGCCACTGGAGCAAGCAGTACCCGTGGCCGGCGGTCTCGCACGAGCCGCGCATCCAGCAGCTGGTCGACGACCTCGCGAACGGCGGCTACCACCCGTTCTCGGCGCCGTGCGGCATCCTGCTCGACGAGGCCGACCGCGCGAGGAGCACGTGCATCCGCTGCACCTGGTGCGACGGCTACCCGTGTCTCGTGCACGCGAAGTCCGACGCCGAGACGATCGCGGTCCGACCGATCCTCGACCTGCCGAACGTGACGCTGCTCGTGAACGCCGAGGTGCTGCGCCTCGAGACCGACGCCTCGGGCCGGACGGTCACCGACGTCGTGGTGCGGCGCGGCGGTGCCGACGAGACCTACACGGCCGATGTCGTGGTCGTCGCCGCCGGGGCGTCCAACAGCGCCAAGATCCTCCTGCGCTCGGCGAGCGACCGTCACCCGAACGGGCTCGCGAACGGCTCCGACCAGGTCGGGCGGAACTACATGTTCCACAACAGCAAGGCCGTGGTCGCGATCTCGAAGGAGCTGAACGAGACCGTCTTCCAGAAGACGCTCGGCATCAACGACTTCTACCTCGGCGCCGACGACTACGACTTCCCCGTCGGCAACATCCAGATGGTCGGCAAGTCCAACGCCGAGGCGATGAAGGGTGAGAAGCCCAAGCTCACGATGCTGGCGCCGCACTTCTCGCTGGCCGACGTCGCCGAGCACGCGGTGGACTTCTGGCTGACCACCGAGGACCTGCCGATCCCCGAGAACCGGGTGACCCTCGACGGTGACGGCACCATCCACCTCGCGTACCGGCGACGAACGACGACGAGGCCGACCGCCTCTACCACGAGCTGAAGCACATCATGAACCACGTCGGGTTCGCGGAGCACCACGTGCTCGACAAGAACTTCTACATGGACATGAGCATCCCGGTCGCCGGGGTCGCGCACCAGGCCGGGACCTGTCGCTTCGGCCACGATCCGGCGACGTCGGTCCTCGACGAGCACTGCCGGGCGCACGAGGTCGACAACCTGTACGTGGTCGACACGAGCTTCTTCCCGAGCATCGGCGCGGTGAACCCGGCGCTGACCGCCATGGCGAACGCCATCCGGGTCGGCGAGCACCTCCTCGAGCGCACGGCCTGACGAGCGGACGCGACCGTATGGCCACCGCGCGCGAAGCCGGCGTCGTGAAGATCGCGGCGGTGGCCCAGGGCATCGCGCTCGTCACGTTCCCGGCTGCGAGCGGGATCTTCACGAGTGCGAGCGAGTACGACCTGTCGAGCACTGCGTACGGGGCGATGTTCGTCCCGCAGGCGGTGACCGCGGTGGCGTCGGCGCTCGTGGGCGCCGGCTGGGCCCGGCGGGTGGGCACCCGCCGCGTGTACCTGATCGGGCTGACGGCGAACCTGCTCGCGATGACGCTGCTCGTCGTCAGCGCACTGTTCACGAGCAACGAGCCCGTGGCCTACGGCATGCTCCTGCTCGCGACCACGAGTCTCGGCATCGGATTCGGCTTCACCGTCCCGGCCCTCAACACGTTCACCGCCGCCTTCAACCCCACGAGGGTCGACTCGTCGGTGCTGGTGCTGAATGCCCTGCTCGGGCTCGGTACCGCGCTGGCGCCGGTGTTCGTCGCCGTGTTCGTCGGCCTCGGGTTCTGGTGGGGGCTCCCCCTGCTCACGGCGGTCCTGGTCGTCGGACTGCTCGCCGCGAGCCTGCCCCTCCCGCTGCGGACGGGGGCCCGGACACCGCCGCCGGCGCCCGGATCGGCACCGGCGGCCCGTGCCGGCATCCCGTCGCGGTTCTGGCTCTACGCCGGGTTCGCCCTCGCGTACGGGATCTGCGAGACGATGAACGGCAACTGGGCGTCGATCGACATGAAGCAGCTCGGCGCGTCGACGACGATGGCGTCGTTGGCGTTGACGGCGTTCTGGGCTTCGGTGACCCTGGGCCGGGTGCTCTTCGCCGCGATCCAGATGCGATTCCCCACCCGTCGGACCTACCACCTGCTGCCGTTCGTGCTCGCCGGCGCGTTCCTCGTCATCGCCGCGTTGCCGACCGATGCGCCGGCCCTCGGCGTGCTGGCGTTCGCGCTCGCCGGGCTCGGGTGCTCGGCCCTCCTCCCGTTGACCATCAGCTTCGGCCAGGAGGAGCTGCTCGGCATGTCGGCCGCGGTCGCCGGCGGGCTGATCGCCTCGTACCAGGTCGGCTACGGGCTGGCCGCGTTCGGCGCCGGCCCGCTCCAGTCGTCCGGGATCGACCTCTCCGACCTCTTCGCGGCGACTGCGGCCATCGCGACGGCCATGGGTCTGGCTGCGTTCGTGATCGCCCGCCGCCGGGATGCGCCGGTGGCGCTCCACCCGCGGCCCGTCGTAGCGGCAGACTCCGTCCACCTCCCCGACCACCGCATCCAAGGAGCACAGCATGAGCCTCACCGGCAAGGTCGCCATCGTCACCGGCGGCAACAGCGGCATCGGGAAGGCGATCGCCCTCTCGCTCGCCGAGCACCACGCCAACATCGTGATCGACTTCGTGGCGAACCCCGACGCCACCGAGGAGCTGGAGCAGCAGATCGTCGCGCTCGGCGACCGCGCCATCGGCGTCGACGCCGACGTCTCGAAGGTCGCCGATCTGCAGCGGCTCGTCGACACGACGGTGAAGGAGTTCGGCCGTCTCGACATCATGGTGAACAACGCCGGCGTCGAGACCCGGACGTCGGTGCTCGACACCACCGAGGAGCAGTACGAGAAGGTCCTCGACATCAACCTCAAGAGCGCCTTCTTCGGCACCCAGATCGCGGCGAAGCAGATGATCAAACAGGGCGGCGGCGGTCGCATCATCAACATCACCTCGGTGCACGAGGACTGGCCGATGCCGGGCAACACCGCCTACTGCCTCTCCAAGGGCGGGATGCGCATGCTCACCCGCACCGCGGGCGTGGAGCTCGGACCGGCAGGGATTCTCGTCGTCGGGGTCGGACCGGGCGCGGTGGAGACACCGATCAACCTCGAGACGATGAAGGACGCCGCCAAGATGAAGACGCTCGACACCGCGATCCCGCTCGGGCGGATGGCGAAGTCGCACGAGATCGGCAGCGTGGTGGCCTTCCTCGCCGGCGAGGGTGCCAGCTACCTCACGGCCACGACCGTCTTCGCCGACGGCGGCATCATGCACTCGAGTCCCGGCCTCTAGGAGACCTCCGTGTTCGATCTCGCGTCGACGGTCCTGGCCGTCGATCCCGTGCCGTGGGCGCGGTCCCAGATGGCGTTCACGCTCGGGGTGCACATCATCCTCGTGCCCCTCGGGGTCTCGTGGGCCGCGATGGCCCTGATCGCGAACTACCGCGGGATCAAGCACGGCGACGCCGACGCGCTCCTGCTCGCGCAGCGCTGGTCCAAGTACATGGCGGTGACCTTCGCGGTCGGTGCGGTCACCGGCACGGTGCTCACGTTCGAGTTCGGACTGCTCTGGCCGAAGTTCATGGGCCAGTGGGGCGACGCATTCGGGATCCCGTTCGCGTTCGAGGGCCTCTTCTTCTTCACCGAGGCGATCTTCATCGCCATCTACATCTACGGCTGGCGGCGGTTGAAGCCGTGGCCGCACTTCTGGACCGGCATCCCGCTCGTGATCACCGGGATCGGCGGCAGCGTCGCCGTGGTGGCCGCGAACTCGTGGATGAACGAGCCGGCGGGATTCACCCTGAACTCGGCCGGCAAGATCGTGGACGTCGACCCGGTCGGCGTCATCTTCAACCAGGCGATGCCCTACGAGGCGACGCACATGGTGGTCGCGGCGTACGTGGTGGGCGGGTTCCTGATCGCGTCGGTCTACGCCTTCGCGATGCTCCGGGGTCGCCGCGACCGGTATCACCGGCTGGGCCTCATCATCCCGTTCACCGTCGGCGCGATCGCGATCGTGGTCCAGATGGGCGTCGGCGACACGCTCGCCCGGTGGGTCTACAACAACGAGCCGCAGAAGTTCGCGGCGATCGAGTTGGTCCCCAAGACCAAGAGCGACGTCCCCGAGACCCTGCTCGGCCGGTTGAACTCGGCCGGCACCAAGGTCGACGGCGGCATCCCCATCCCGGGGCTCGCGTCGTGGCTCTCGGATCCGAGCACGGGGAAGAACACGGTCGTCCAGGGCCGCAACGCGTTCCCGGCGAACGAACAACCCACCGTCGGCGAGGCCAACACCGTGCACCTCGCGTGGGACGTGATGGTCGGTGGCGGCACCCTCCTCGCGCTGCTCGCCGTCTGGTGGGCGGCGTCGTGGATCTTCCGGCGCGACATCCCGAGGACGAGGTTGTTCCTGTGGATCGCGGCAGGCGCCGGCGTGCTGTCGATCCTCGTCCTGGAGGCCGGGTGGGTGGTCACCGAGGTGGGCCGCCAGCCGTGGATCGTCCGCAACCACATGAGGGTCGAGGACGCCGCGACCGGCAACACCGGCGTGTGGATCACCTTCGTCGCGTCGTCGTGCTCTACCTGGTCGTGGCGGTCACCACGATCCTCGTCCTCCGCGGCATGAGTCGGAGATGGCGCGAGGCCGGCGGCCGGATCGACGAGACCGACGTCCCCTACGGACCGCGCGGCCCGGTCGAGGTCCCCCGGACGTCCGAGGTCGCGTCCCGTGAGCGCGCGACCTCGGTCGGGAGCGACCCGATGAGCTGGCCCGACATCTCCGCGGTGATCCTGTTCTTCGGCGTGGTGGCCTACGCCCTCTTCGGCGGCGCCGACTTCGGCGCGGGCTTCTGGGACCTCACCGCCGGCGGCGCCGAGCGCGGCGCCCGTCCGCGTGCTCTCGTCGACCATTCGATCGGACCGGTGTGGGAGGCCAACCACGTCTGGCTGATCTTCTGCCTCGTCGTGCTCTGGACCGCGTTCTCCGAGGCGTTCGCGTCGATCACGCTCACCCTGTTCGTCCCGCTCAGCCTCGCGGCCTTCGGGATCGTGATCCGCGGGATCGAGCTTCGCATTCCGCAAGGCGGTCTTCACCACCGCGATCGCCGCAACTTCGGCGCCGCCTTCGCCGGCTCGTCGGTCCTCGTGCCGTACTGCATGGGCGCGGTCGCCGGCGCCATCGCGTCCGGGCCGCGTGCCGGCCGGCGGGAAGGCCGGCGATCCGTGGGACAGCTGGATCAACCCGACGTCGATCCTCGGCGGCGTGCTCGCGGTCGTGGTCGTCGCGTACCTCGCGGCGGTCTATCTCACCTGGGACGCCCGTCGGTTCGAGGACGACGAGATGGTCGAGTACTTCCGGCGCCGCGCCATCGGTGCGGCGATCGTCGCCGGCGCCGTCGCCTTCGCCGGCATCTTCGTGCTGCGGTCCGACGCCCGGTACGTCTTCGACGGCCTCACGTCGCGGGCGCTACCGGTCGTGATCGTCTCGGCCGTCTGTGGGACGGCGTCGCTCGCGTTGCTGATCCGGCAACGCCCACCACCTGGCGCGCGTCCTCGCCGCCGGTGCGGTCGCCACCGTGGTGGTCGCGTGGGGTGTCGCCCAGTGGCCGTACCTGCTGCCGCCGAACCTGAAGGTGGCGGCCGCCGCGGCGCCCGACAGCACGCTGCAGGCCGTGTTCCTCGTGTTCGTGCTCGCCGCGGTGATCGTGCTGCCGTCGCTCGGGCTCCTCTACGTCCTCGACCAG
>CAVWPR010000041.1:0-240544 GCA_963756815.1 uncultured Acidimicrobiia bacterium | reverse complement strand
CCGGCCGTCGGGTGGACTCCCGGCACCGGGCGCGCGGCGGCTGCCTACCCCCGGTCGGGCCGGTCCGGTCGTGACGAACGGCCCGCGGACGTGATCAGCACGACGCCGATCACGACCATCGGGAGACCGACCACGGCCCAGAAGGCGTTCCCGGTCATCGGCGAACCACCGAGCACGTCGATGCCCTGGGCGAACCACACCGCGCCCACCACCACGAGCACCGCACCGACGATCCGACTCGCCCACATCGCGTCCTCCCCGGCCGGTACGTCGGCGCGTCAGCGGATCCGCGCGCGCCGGAGTGCCTCCGGGAGCTCCTGCGGCCCACGGGCGCGCAGCGCCGACACCGACTCGGGCACGTCGCACACCGCGCTCGCGGGCCGTTCGACGAGCTCGCCCTCGCGGTCGCGCAGGACGAAGCGGCAGCCGTACTCGGTCTCGATCGACATCGACTCGGCCATGCCGTCCTCGACGTCGACCACCACACCGTCGTCACCCGGGTACAGCGCGCGCAGGTACTCGGGCGCGAAGACGGGCACGCCCGCGACATCGCCGACCCGCTCACTGTCGGGTCCGGGCCAGAAGTCCTCGTAGAGGAACGGCGCGGTCGACTCGCAACACCCCGTGCCGATCGTGAAGACCAGCGCGCCGCGACGGTCACGCTCCGCCCGTTCGACGATGCGCGCCGCCGCGGCGGTGCCGGTCACTCTCAAATGTTGCCGCTCAGTGCCGAGAAGTGCAGGTAGCCGTTGCGATCGGTGGCGGTGTTCTGCCACACGTGCTTGATCTGGCGGTACTCGTTGTACCCGTAGTCGCCGAGCTCGCGCCCGATGCCCGACTGCTTGTAGCCACCGAACGGCTCGGTCGGCGTGATCATGTGGTAGTCGTTGATCCACACCGTTCCGGTGCGCATCTCCGCCGCGACCGAGTGCGCACGGTCCGTGTCCTTCGACCACACGCCGCCGCCGAGGCCGTAGATCGAGTCGTTCGCGATCTTGATCGCCTCCTCGTCGGAGTCGAACGGGATCACGCACAGCACCGGCCCGAAGATCTCCTCCTGCGCGATCTTCATCGAGTTGTCGGCCTCGAAGATCGTCGGCTCGAAGTACGCGGTCCGGTCGAGCCCGGCCGGCAGGTCCGACGGACGTCCGCCACCGCACAGCAGCTTGGCGCCCTCGTCGAGGCCGAGCTTCACGTACCGCTCGGTGGTGTCGGCCTGGCTCGGCGCCACGAGTGGACCGAGATCGGTGTTCATGTCCATGTTGTCGCCGATGACGATCTTGCCGGCGCGCTCGACGAGCATCCCGACGAACTCGTCGTAGATCGCGCGCGACACCAGCGCACGCGTCCCCGACTCGCACACCTGACCGTTGTGGAAGAACGTGCCCCAGAGCACGCCCGCCGCGGCGAGGTCGAGGTCGGCGTCGTCGAGCACGATGTTCGCCGACTTGCCGCCGAGCTCGAGGGTCACCTTCTTCACCGTGCCGGACGCGAGCTGCATGATGCGGCGCCCGACCTCGGTGGACCCGGTGAACGCCACCTTGTCGACGAGCGGGTGCTGCGCGAGCTCCTCCCCGGCACTCCCGCCGGGACCGGTGACGAGGTTGACGACGCCGGCCGGGATGCCGGCCTCCTCGACGGCCTTCACCATCTCGATCGCGCTCGAGCGAGGTGAAGCTCGCCGGCTTCAGCACCACGCAGTTGCCGGCCGCGATCGCCGGTGCGATCTTCCAGCCGGCCATGAGGAACGGGAAGTTCCAGGGCACGATCCCGGAGCACACACCGAAGGGCTCACGCCGCACGATGCTCTTGGCCGGCGGGAACGGGCTCTCGCCGCGCGGGACGACGTCGGGCTCGTTCTCCGCGCAGTCGGCGAAGGTGTTGAAGGTCGACACCGCGCCGGGCACGTCGGCGAACATCGCCTTCTTGATGGTGCCGCCGCCGTCGCGCGCCTCGACCTCGGCGATCTCGGCGCTGCGGGCGTTGATGATCTCGGCGACCGCTCGCAGCGCGTCGGCCCGCTCCTTGCCCGACATCCGTGGCCACGGGCCGTCGTCGAAAGCCGTGCGGGCCGCCTGCACGGCGCGCTGAGCGTCCTCACGCCCGGCCTTGGCGACGTCGGCGATCTTCTCACCGGTGGACGGTGCGTAGGTGGGGAAGGTCTCGCCGGATTGCGCGTCGACCCAGGAACCATCGATGAACAGCTGCGCGTCGCTCATGGCGACTCCTCTCGAAGGACGTGTCTCGTCGACGGTACGCGGGCGTCCTCCGGCGGTCCAGCCCGCCCGCGCACCGGTCGCCCGGCACCTCCCTGAGAACCTGCGAAGACCGGCCGGCTCGTTGACGCAACCTTGTCTTGTCGGCACCCGCTCCGGGCGTCAGGCTGCGCGTCGCCGGCCCGGCAGGCGCGGGCGGGGCACCGATCGACCTCGACGACGAGGGGGACTCTCATGGACCACACGCTCCGACGCTTCGCCCTGTTCACGGGCGCGTGTCTCACCGCCTCATTGCTCGCCGTGCTCGGCGCACCGGCGGCGATCGCGGCGCCGGGAACGCCGGCACCGTCCGATCTCCACGCTGCGGCGGGCACGCTGTTCGTCTCCACGCGTGGCCGCGACACCGCCGGTTGCGGCGCAGCATCGAGCCCGTGCCGCACGATCGGTCAGGCGGTGGCCAACGCCGCACCCGGCAACACCGTCAAGGTGCTGCGCGGCACGTATCCGGAGATGGTCACGGTCACCAAGCCGCTGACGCTCACCGGCAGCGACGCGACGATCGACGCCACCGGGAAGAACAACGGGGTCCTCGTCGGGCCCGGTGCGTCGGGCGCGCGCGTGATGCACCTCCGCGTGGTCAACGCCATCGGCGAGGGGATCCTGGCGACGCAGGTCGACCACGTCCAGCTCCTCTTCAACCACGTCGAGCACAACGACCGGGGCGCGACCGTCCCGAACTCCTACCCCGAGTGCCAGGCACAGGGCCAGGTGCCGGGCGACTGCGGCGAGGGATTGCACCTGCAGGCGACCACCAACTCGATCGCGGTCGCGAACGACGTGTCGGACAACGCCGGCGGGATCCTCGTCAGCGACGACATGGCCGCCTCGCACGGCAACGCCGTCGCGTTCAACAAGGTGGTCCACAACGCGCCCGACTGCGGGATCACCGTGCCCGCGCACAACCCCGCCGGCGGCGTCTACGACAACACGATCGCGGCGAACTGGGTGGCGGGCAACGGCGAGGGTGGCGTCCTCATCGCCGCCGGAGTTCCCGGTTCGGCCGCGCACGACAACCGGGTGCTCAACAACGTGCTCGACCACAACGGCTTCGCGGGCGTCACGCTGCACGCCCATGCGCCGGGCCAGAACCTCGACAACAACGTGATCGAGGGCAACCTGATCCTGACCAACAACGTCGGCGGCGACGACGACGCTCAGGTGTTCGAGACCACCGGCGTGTTGATCTTCTCCGGCACCCCGAGCGTGCACGTGAACGGCACCGTCATCCGCAACAACATCATCCGCAACGACCACTTCGGCATCTGGCTCTCGCCGGGCCTCGTCTCCAAGGCGGGCTTCGGCCCGAACCTGTTCCAGAACGTGGCGGTCCCCGTGCAGAACTGATCGCGCCGCACGGGGGCGCGTTCGCGGTCGCGTGAGACGGCGGCCGCCGCCGGATCAGACGCGTTCGATGACGATCGCGGGCGCCATGCCGCCGCCGGCGCACATCGTGACGAGGCCGAACTGGCCGTCGGTGCGCTCGAGCTCATCGAGCACGGTGCCGATGAGCATGGCGCCGGTGGCGCCGATCGGGTGTCCGAGCGCCATCGCCCCGCCGTTGACGTTCACCTTGTCGCGGTCGAGATCCAGGTCGCGCATGAACTTCTCGGCCACCACCGCGAACGCCTCGTTGACCTCGAACAGGTCGATGTCGTCGAGCGTGAGCCCGGCCTTCGCCAGCACCTTGCGGGCCGCCGGCACCGGAGCGTTGAGCATCAAGGTCGGGTCGTCGCCCATGTTCGACGTCGCCACGATCCGCGCCCGAGCCTTCATGCCGTGGGCCTTGGCGTAGTCGGCGCTCGCCATCAGCACCGCGGCCGCGCCGTCGACCACCCCGCTCGAGTTCCCGGCGTGGTGCACGTGCTGGATGTCGAGGTCCGGGTAGGCCTGGTTGATCAGCTCCCTGAACGTGGGGTTGTCCTCGTGGCGGTAGTCGGCGACGGCCGGGAAGCTCGGCGCCAGCGCGGCGAGCGACTCCAGCGTGGTCTGCGGCCGCGGGAACTCCTCGTGGTCGAGCGCGATCGTGCCGTCCAGGTTCTTCACCGGGATGAGGCTGCGCTCGAACCGGCCCTCGGTGATCGCGCGGTCGGCGCGCCGCTGCGACTCCACTGCGAGCGCGTCGAGGTCCTCACGCGGGATGCCCTCGAGCGATGCGATCGCGTCCGCGCACACGCCCTGGTGCGACTGCGGGTGGATCGACTGCAGGTGCGCGTTGCCCGCACCCATCGGCATGAGGCCCTTCTTCGGCGACGACATCATCTCGGTGCCACCACCGATGACGAGGTCCTCCATCCCGGCCATGATCGCGTTCGCCGCGATGTTGTTGGCCGTGATCCCGGAGCCGCAGAAGCGGTCGAGCGTGACGCCGCTGGCCTGCACGTCGAAGCCGGCGTCGAGCGCCGACATGCGACCGAGGTCGCCGCTCTGCGTCCCGACCTGCGAGCTCGTGCCCCACACGACGTCGTCGACGTCGGCGGTGTCGAAGCCGTTGCGCTCGACCAGCGCCTCGAGCACGGTCCGGCCGAGGTGCTGCGGGTGCAGGTGGGCCAGCGCGCCCTTCCCCTGCTTGCCGATCCCACGTGGCGTGCGGCAGGCGTCGATGATCAGTGCGTCGGGCATGGCTCGTCCGGTTCCTCGCTCGGGATGGTCGCGGCGTTGCGACGACGCCAGCATGGCCGCGCCGGGTTCTCGGGGTCCAAGGGGAGGGAATCGGCCGGCGACGTCCGGAACGTCGGCGAGGAAGACGGCGCCGTGGTCGGGGGCGGTCGGATCGATCAGGTCCGGTCGGAGCTCGCCACCGGCGCGCGCGCGGCCCGGCGCGGCGACCAGATCCGCACCAGCGTCATCATCAGCACGAGCGTGGCGACGAGCAGGCACGCCCATTGGAACGCCACGTTGTTCCGATCGGTCCCCGCAGTGAGCCCGTGCACGGTGGCGACGACGAACAGGGCGTAGCTCGTCAGGTGGACCGCGTGCCAGGTGCGCCGCGGCATCTTGCGCATCGCGAGGGACGTGATCTCGATCGCGAGCAGGAGATAGAAGCCGATCACGCCGAGCGTGACGGGCAGCGGCTTGTACGCCGAGACGAACGGCACGAACAGGTCGGCCACGCCGTACCCGATGAAGGGGTCGAGCGCGAGTCCCAGCAGGTGGACACCCACGAACGCGACCGAGAGGCCGCCGACGAAGCGGTGCACGTCGAGGACCCAGCTCGGCGCGGGTTTGCGGACGAGGCGCGTCGAGAGCTGCAGACCGCCGACGACGGCCAACGAGAGCAACGCCCAGGCGACGATCCCGCCGGCACGCGCCGTGTACCACCACGCGTGTGAGCGCACCGGCCGAGCCTACGAGGTACCGGCGGACTCAGCTGCCGCGTGTCGTCGAGTGCGCAACGGCCGGAGCTTTCGTCGCCACGCTCGTCGCATTCGTCGCGCGCGGGGTCGCGGGCGCCACTGCGGTCGCGGGCGTCGCGGGCGCGGCGGCGGTCGTGCCCGACGCCGCGGTGCTGGCAGTCGTGGCGTTGAGGTTCGTGGCCGCGACCGCACCGCCGATGCCGAAGAACGACGCGATGCTGAGACCGCCGAGCAGCCAGCGCGTGGCCGCGGCCGGATGCGGCCGGCGCGTGCGCCGCGACGGCGCCGCCTTCCGCGTGGCATCTGCGGTCGGAGCGCCGCCGGTGGGCGTCGCCGCGGCGGGGCGGACCCTCGCCTCGGGCCTCGATGCAGCGCGGCGCTCCTGGAGACGGCGGATTCGCTCGGCCGCCTCGGACGCGTTGGTCGTCGGGTCAGTCATGGGAGGTACGTCCTTCCCTGGTGTCGACGTTCGTGGTGGTGGCGGCCGGGGCGGAGTCCCGGCCCTCGTGCTCGCCGCCCTCGTGAACGACGGTGCGGACCGCCGCGACCGGCGCCGTTGCGGCTGCGCCGGGCGTGGTGGCGACGGTCGTCGCGACCGGGGCGGGATGCGCGGCCGACCCGAATCCGAGTGCGCCGACACCGGCGGCGACGGCGAAGGTCGCGGACAGGACGGCCATCGAAACGCCGGTCGCCGCGGCGACTGCGGTCTTGCGCTCCATCGTGCGCTCCTCTCGATCGTGGGCGCCCGCCGCCGAGTCGGTCGGCCGGGCCCGTTGTGGTCATCCAACGCCGCGGGCGTGAAGGGCCGAGCGCGGCGTCCGTGAAGTGTCCGTGAAGGTGAGAGCGTGCGAGAAGACGGGCCCTACCCTGGCCGCATGGGCACACGGATCCTCGTCGTCGACGACGAGAATCGGATCCGCGAGATCATCCGGGGCTACCTCGAGTCCGACGGCTTCGACGTGGCCGAGGCCCGGGACGGTGCCGACGCGCTGCGCACCGCGAAGCGCTGGCAGCCCGATCTCATCGTGCTCGACGTGATGATGCCCGAGCTCGACGGCATCGAGGTACTGCGACAGCTGCGCACGACGTCGAACATCCCGGTGATCCTGCTCACCGCCCGGGCCGAGGAGGTCGACACCCTCGTCGGCCTGTCGGTGGGCGCGGACGACTACGTCACCAAGCCCTTCAGCCCCCGGGAGCTCGTCGCCCGCATCAAGACCGTGCTGCGCCGCGCCGACCGCTCGGCGGCGTTCGGCACGCCGGACCGCCTCACGTTCGACGGGCTCGTGATCGATCTCGGCGCGCGCGAGCTCACCCGCAACGGCGAGCCCGTGGTCATCAGCACGCTCGAGTTCGATCTCCTCGTGGCCCTCGCCCGGGCCCCCGGACGCGTGCTGACCCGTCGCCAGCTGCTCGAGAAGGTCTGGGGCTTCGACTTCTTCGGCGACGAGCGGGTCGTCGACGTGCACATCCGCAGCATCCGCCAGAAGCTCGGCGACAACGCCGACGACCCGGACCTGATCGGCACCGTGCGCGGCGTGGGCTACAAGTTCCTCGGGACACCGGCATGAGGTTCTGGCGCCGCCTCGACGTGCGCCTCTTCGCGTCGTATGCGCTCGTCGCGCTCGTCGTCTTCGGGGCGTTCGCGATCACGGTGCGGGTGATCGCGCCGGCCCGCTTCGACGACGACGTCAAGACGATCACAGGGAGCGAGACGTCGAAGGACGAGTCGCACAACCTCTACGTCGACTCGCTCGATTCCAGCCTCTGGTTCGCGCTCGCCGCGAGCTTCGGCGCCGCGACGATCGCGTCCGTCCTCGTGGCGCGCCGCATCCTTCGCCCGGTACGCGACGTGCGGGCCGCCACCCGCCGGCTCGCGAACGGGCACTACGACGAGCGGGTGACCGAGCCGGGCGAGCTCGAGCTCGCCGAGCTGGCTCGGGACGTGAACCGGCTGGCGGTCGAGCTCGAGACCACCGAGCGCCGCCGCGCCCGCCTGGTCTCCGAGGTCGCCCACGAGATGCGCACGCCCTTGACGACGATCGAGGGCTACGTGGAAGGCATCCTCGACGGGGTCTTCGAGCCGAACGAGGAGGTCCTGGTCGCCGTGGGCGAGGAGGCCTCCCGGCTCCAGCGCCTCGCTTCCGACCTGTCCGAGCTCTCGCGCGCCGAGGAGGGTGCCGTCGCGCTCCACCGGCGACTCGTCGACCTCGACGACCTCACGGCACGGTGCGCGGAACGGCTGCGGCCGCAGTTCGTCGACAAGGGGGTCGCCCTCCGGGTGGAGGCCGGTCCGCCGGTGCCCGTGGACGCGGACCCCGACCGGATCACCCAGGTGCTCACCAACCTGCTCGGCAACGCGCTCACCTACACCCCGGCCGAGGGCTCCGTCGAGGTGCGCGTCGGGCGGGACCACGACCGCGCGGAGGTCGTCGTGCGCGACACCGGCATCGGACTCTCGCCCGAGGACCGCGACCTCGTCTTCGACCGCTTCTACCGGGTGCCGAGCGCGCTGCGGCCGGCCGGAGGGAGCGGCATCGGGCTGACCATCGCGCGCGGCCTCGCCCGCGCGCACCACGGTGACATCGGGGTGACCTCACCCGGCCTCGGCGCCGGATCCGTGTTCACCCTCACGCTGCCGCTGGCGCACGCCGAGGAGCCGGGCCCCGCAGCCTGACCTTTCACGGCAGCTTCATCCGACCACTCGTCCCCGCTTCACGCCGGTGGCGTTGTCTGGTGCCATGAGCACAGAAGCGCGCATCGTCGAGGTGATGGGCACCACCGCCCAGGTGATCGCCACCGACAGCCCCGCGGGGCTGGTCGACGACGCGGTCGCACAGCTCGAGGCGTTGGAGTCGCAGTGGAGCCGGTTCCGGCCCGACAGCGAGATCAGCCGCCTCAACGCGCGGCCCGGCATCCCGGTGCTGGTGTCTCAGACGACGTTCGAGCTGATCGAGCGGGCGGTCGAGGGCTGGCGCCTCACGGGCGGACGCTTCGATCCGACGTTGCTGCGCGAGGTGCGGGCCGCCGGTTACGACCGGTCCTTCGAGCTCGTCGGCGTCGGCGACGCTCACGTGTCCAGGGTGGACTTCCCCGTGCCCGCTCCGGTCGGCCCGCGCGCCGAGCGGATCACGCTCGACCGCATCACCGGGACGGTGACGCTCGGAACCGACGTCCAGATCGATCCGGGCGGAATCGGCAAGGGACTCGCGGCGGACCTCGTCGTCGAGCGCATGCTCGCCGACGGCGCGAGCGGGGCTCTGGTGAACGTCGGTGGCGACCTGCGCGTCGAGGGCGACGCGCCCGAGGGCGCCGGTTGGGTCGTCGCGGTCACCGACCCGACGCGCGCCGACGACGTCATACGCACCGTGGCGCTCGACGCCGGGGCCGTCGCATCGACATGGCGGACCAAGCGCGCTTGGACCGCGCCCGACGGGAGTGTGCGCCACCACCTGATCGATCCCGCCACGGGGCAACCGGCCGCGAGTGGCCTCGCCGGCGTCACCGTGATCACCGGGCGAGGCTGGCAGTCCGAGGTGCTCGCCAAGGCCGCGTTCCTCGCGGGACCCGTGGCCGGCGGGGAACTGCTCGAGCACCACGGTGTGGCCGGGCTCGTCGTGGCCGACGACGGCACGGCACACGAGGTGGGCGCCTGGGCACGGTTCCGCGTGTGAGGCACGCGGGACTCAACCGTCGCCGCCGAGTCCCTCCCGATCGACCATCGCCGCGAAGCGGGCCAGCGCGTCCTCGGACCGCACCACCGGCGGCATGGTGAACGCGGGGTCGGCCACGAGCAGGAACCCCAGGCTCGACGCGCCGTCGAGGCCACCGTGCGTGCCCGAGAGCCGGCCGCCGCGCATCCACGAGCCCACGACGGCCGAGTGCCAGCCGCCCGCCCACGAGGGACCGAGCGAGTAGAGGACGCTCGCGCGGTTGCGAACCCGATCGCCGGTCATCGCCCGGCGGAGGCGGTGCAGCGGATCGGGGAAGTGCTCGAACGCGGTCTCGACCAGCCAGTCGGCGTCGGTTGCCCAGCCATCCGCATCCATGCGCCCGTCCGCGCCGAGTCGTTCGACCGCGCCGGCCAGCCGCAAGGGGTCGCCGCCGTCGTGCTCGTAACGGGACCGCGTGCTGCCACCGGACCCGTCGGCCCACCGCACCCGTCCGCGACCGCGACGCGAGACGACCTCGACGACGTCGGCGGTGGGCGCGTACGCGGCGAGCTCGACCGCATCGTGCTGCGCGATCGCGGCGGCGGCGGCGCCGGCTCGATCCTCGTCCTGGACGAACAGCGCGCCGAAGTTCACCAGACCGAACTTGGGCGCGACCACGTCGTCGGGTCCCGCGAGGCTGCGGACGACGTGGAACCCGGCCCGACGGAGGACGCGGTCGATGCCCTCGGCGTGGTGCACCTTCTCGTTGCCACATCCGTGATCCGAGAAGGCAACGATGCGCAGCGGCCGGCCGCGCGTCCGCTGATGCCGGTCGCGAAGATCGGCCAGCATCCCCGCGAGCTCCACGAGGAGCTCGACCATGTGCGCGTCGCCCGCGAGGTGCATGAGGCCGTCGGTCGCGCCGACGTACGCGCTGACGATGTCGCGGTACGCGAGCAGCGCCTCGTGCTCCACCTGGTCGACGGCATTGCGCGCCGCCCGGCGCGGCGTCGCGTAGTTCGCCACCTCGGCGGTGAGACTGCGGTGCGGCAGATCGAAGAACTCGAACCACGGCGGGACCTCGGCGCCGTACTCGAGGGCCCGGCCGCCGACCGTGGTGTTGGCCGTCGTGTCGAAGTGCCGCAGCTCGTAGCCGAGCGAGGGCGCGACGCCGAACGGCTCGAACAACGACGCGAACGCCACGTGGGTGACGGTCGGGAACGGCGCCACCACCGCGGTCGGCGGTCCCCACCCCGCGAACGCGCCCCGCCGCACGGCTTCGACGACCACCCGGTAGGGCACCGCGTCGAGGGCGAGGAAGAGAGTCCGCGGCTCCGAGGCGGCAGGCGCAGACGTCATCGTTTCCGCAGCGTACGGGGCGTGCACGACGGTCGGGCCAGCACGCGCGGACCCGGTCGTACCGTGGAGCCGCCATGTCGAGCTCCGCCGATCGGCTCCTCGCCGCCCATCCGCAGGCCGGTCCCGCCTGGTACCGGGCGGTCGCGCGCGTCGTGGGGACGGTGACGACGCTCCCGGGACTGCGCCGCGGCCGACCGCTCGCCCGTCGCGCGTACGCGGTGACGAGGGCGGCCGGGCCCGCCGGGCTGCAGCGCCAGCCGCTCGCCGTCGCACCGCGGACGACGGTGACCGAGCTCACCGTGCTCTGCGCCAACCTCTGGCACGACTGGCCGCGGCACCAGCGGTGGCCGGACCGGGTGGCGTCGTTCGCCGGGCTCGCGGCGTCGGTCGACGCCGACGTCCTCCTGCTCCAGGAGGTCGCCCGCACGCCGGCGTTGGCGGCCGACCGTTGGCTCGCCGAGCGCCTCGGCTTCGCGCTCGCGTCCACGCGCGCCAACGGCGATCTCGACGCGATCGGCTTCGAGGAGGGTCCGGCGATCCTCAGCCGCTTCCCCATCGGTGACGTGTACGTCCGTCAGCTCACCCACGGGCACAATCCACTCGTGCGGCGCGTCGCGCTCGCGGCGCGCCTCGACACGCCGTTCGGACCGCTGCACGTCGTCTCCGCACACCTCGGTCTCGCGCAGCGCCACAACGCGGACCAGATCCGCCGACTCCGCGCGTGGGTCACCGACGTGTCGGGCGGCGCGGCGGTGGTCGTCGGCGGCGACTTCAACGCCACCGAGCACTGCGCCGAGATGGTGGAGACGCGCCGCACCTGGACCGACACGTACCGCCAGCTCCACCCACACGGTGAGGCCGCGACCCACACGCGCCGGACACGCGATCGGAGGGGTTGGCTGCACCGGAGGCTCGACTACGTGTTCCTGCAGCAGCCCGAACGCGCGCCGTGGGTGGTGCTCGAGTGCGCCCACGTCGACGCGCCCGACGGCCCACACTCCGACCACCGCGCCGTGCTCGTGCGGATCGCACCGCCCGCGACGGCCTGACTCCGCCGGGCACACCGGAGCTCGGTCGACCACCCTCTGCGGTGACCCCCGATCGGGGTCCCGCCCATTCCTCCCGGGTGGCGCCGGGGTTCCCTAGGCTCACCGGCGCGAGGGTTCCCACGGTGTCGGAGGGCTCGGGATGGCCGGTGGCTGGCGGATCTCAGAGGTTGCGGAGCTGAGCGCGCTGCGGCAGGCCCGGCTCGACGCACGCCGACTTCGGACCGAGGAGTCGTGGAACCGCTTCGTCATGCAGGTCGAGCGGTGCGAGCGACTCGGGCTCCTCGACGGCGAGCGCGACGATCGGGCCGCCGCCTCACGGCCCGACGATCCGCAGGTCGTCGACCTCGGCACCGACGACGTCGGAACCGACCCGCACCCGCCGAGCCTCGCCGCCGCGGACTGACGCTCGAACCGTCGACGGCCGGCGGGAGGCTGACGACACGGCGACCATGGCGCCACCGCGGATCGAGGGCTCGGTCCCGCTGCGGGTGCTCCTCCCACCGCCGACCGGCCGGGCCGACGCGACCGGGGACGTTCGGCCCTGGCCGCGGCGTCCCCGGCGCGCGACGGTCGGGGCATGACGGGACCCACGGAACCACTGGCGCTGCGGCTTTCGGACGCCGCGCTCACACGGCTCGACAGCCTCGCCGCGCTCGAGGGCGGCACCCGCGAGGAGGTGGCCCGTCGCCTGTTGCTGGAGGCGCTCGGCGACCCCGACCCCGCGCCGATGCGGCAGGCCGAGGCGAACTCCCTGCTCGACGTCGGCGAAGATCTGGCGGGCCCGTAGCCGGGGCCGACGATCGAAGGGAGCGTGACGATGACCCGCGCCGCCGCACCGAGCGACGCCGCCACGAGAGCGGGGTGGGCCTATCTCGCCGTCTCGGTGAACGGACTCGCCTACACGTTGAACGCGTTCCGCCCGCCCCGACGCAGCCGCGTGCTGCTGGGCTGGAGCTTCCTCGCGTCGTGGGTCACCATCGAGCTCGCGCCCTTCCACCTCGTGTGGCAGATCCTCGCCACCGGGGCGTTCGCGCGAGCGCGGCGCGCTGCGCACGCGAGCGGGTCGCGTCGGTCTCGGCATCACGGTGGCGTCCTGGATCGGGCTCGCGTTCACGATCCGACAGAGCTTCGCCGCCCGGGCCGAGATCCGAGAGGCGCTGCGCGACCTGGAGCCCGGCGAGCGCGCCGAAGCGCTTCTCCCCGTCCGGGTGGACCGGCGCGTGCCGTTCGGGCGCGCGGATGGGCGCACCCTGCGACTCGACGTCCACCGGCCTGACGTCGCGCCCACCGGAGCCGGCCGACGCCCCGCGCTCGTCCAGGTGCACGGCGGCGGCTGGGTCATCGGGTTCAAGGACCGCCAGGGCCAGCTCCTCATGCGCGAGCTCGCGGCGCGCGGATGGGTGTGCTTCAACATCGACTACCGGCTGAGCCCGGCGGCGACGTTCCCGGACCATCTCGTCGACGTGAAGCGCGCGATCGCCTGGGTCCGCGACCACGCCGACGAGTACGACGTCGACCCCGACTTCGTCGCAGTGAGCGGCGGGTCGGCCGGCGGCCACCTCACCGCGCTGGCCGCGCTCACGGCCGACGACCCGCAGTACCAGCCCGGCTTCGAGACCGCCGACACGTCCGTGCAGGTCGCGGTCCCGTTCTACGGCGTCTACGACTTCACGAACCGCAACGGCGTCGCGCCCGCCGACATGGAGCGCATCCTGCTGCGGCGGCTCGTGATGAAGGCCTCGCTCGACGAGGCGCCCGACGCGTACACGGCCGCCTCCCCGCTCGACCGCGTGCACGCCGACGCGCCGCCGTTCTTCGTCATCCACGGTGACCGTGACGTCCTGGCGCCGGTGGAGGACGCCCGGGACTTCGTGGCGCGGCTCCGGGCGGTGTCGCACCAGCCCGTGTACTACCTGGAGCTGCGGGGTGCCCAGCACGCGTTCGAGACGTTCGCGTCCATCCGCAGCAACGCGGTGGTCGAGGCTGCGGCACGCTTCCTCGATGCGGTCTGGGCCGCACACCGGCACGGCCCCGAGGCCGAGGCCACACCGAGCGAGGTCCGCACGGAGGTCGGCGAGGAGCTCGGATCCGAGCTGACCGACGCACTCGACTGAGCGCCCGCCGGGGTCGTGACCATCGACCCTGTTCGGCGTCCCGACTCGTGCGTACCGTCGAGGTCCGAAGGGTGGATCTCATGACCGCACACGCCGACCCCCACATGCGCCAGAGCGACGCATTCTCCTGGTACATGGAGCGTGATCCTCTGCTGCGGTCGACGGTGGTCGCGGTGCTGGTGTTCGACTCGGCTCCCGATCAGGACCGGCTCCTCCGTCGCCTCGAGCGGGCCACCCGCATCGTGCCCGGGCTGCGGCACCACCTCGTCGAGCCGCCGCTGCGCCTCGCACCGCCCCGGTGGGTGGTGGACCCGAGCTTCGACCTCTCGTGGCACGTCCGCCGGATCGAGGCGCCGGTCCCGAAGGACCTGGCCGGCGTGCTCGCGCTCGCCCGCACCGAGGGCATGGCCGCGTTCGACCCGGCCCGACCGCTGTGGTGCTGGACCACGGTGGAGGGCCTGGAGGGCGGACGGGCGGCCGCGATCCTGAAGATGCACCACTCGCTCACCGACGGCATCGGCGGGATGCAGCTCGCGACGGAGCTCTTCGACCTCGCCGCCGACGCACCGGAGCCGGCCGACGACCCCGACGTGCCGTTGCCGGAGGCGCCGAGCCGCACGGGGATGGTCCTCGAGGCCCTCGGATACGACGTGCAGCGCGTGCTCGCCGTCACCCGTCGCACCGTCACCGCCGCGCCCGGCGCGGCGGCGCGCGCGCTGCGCCATCCCGCCGGCGCCACCGGTGAGGCCGTGCGCACGGCGCGATCGATCCTGCGCACCGTGGCGCCGATCTCCGACACCCGCTCGCCGGTCATGCAGGAGCGTCGCCTCGGCTGGCACTACGACGCGCTCGACGTGCCGCTCGACGACCTCAAGCGGGCGGCACGCGCCTCCGACGGCACGCTCAACGACGCGTTCCTGGCGGGGATCGCCGGCGGGCTGCGGCGCTACCACACGCGCCACGACACCGACGTCGCCGAGTTGCGCGTCACGATGCCCATCAGCATCCGGCACGAGGGCGACCCGGCCGGCGGCAACCGCATCACCCTCATGCGCTTCCCGGTGCCGATCGGCGACGTGGACGTGCGGACGCGGGTCCGCACCCTCCACGAACGTGCGACCGCGAGCCGCGCCGAGCCGTCGATCCCGCTGACGAACGCGATCGCCGGTCTCCTCAACCTGCTCCCGACCGGCGTGGTCGGCAGCATGCTGAAGCACGTCGACTTCCTCGCGAGCAACGTACCCGGGCTCGATGCGCCGATCTTCGTGGGCGGAGCGCAGGTCCGCGCCCTCTATCCCTTCGGGCCGACGATCGGCGCCGCGCTCAACGTCACGTTGCTCTCGTACTGCGGCACGTGCAACGTGGGGATCAACACCGACACCGGCGCGGTGCCCGATCCCGAGACCTTGATCGCGTGTCTGCGCGAGGGCTTCGACGAGGTGCTCGCGCTCGGTGGCGCGCACACGCCGGCCCAACGGGCCGGTACGTGGTGAGGGGACGGGGACGATGGAACGCCTGAGCGCGCTCGACGCCGAGTTCCTCCACATCGAGGACGGCATCGCCCACATGCACATCGCGGGCGCGTGCGTGTTCGCGGATCCGCCCCCGGCGTTCGCCGACGTCCGCGACCTGGTCGCGTCCAAGCTGCACCTGATCCCTCGGTACCGCCAGCGCGTCCGCACCGTCCCGTTCGAGATCGGGCGACCGGTCTGGGCCGACGACCCGCACTTCGATCTCGATCACCACCTGCGCCACACCGCGCTCCCCGCCCCCGGCGACGACGCCGCGTTCTGCCGGTTGATGGGTCGGCTGATGTCGATCCCGCTCGACCGGGAGCGTCCCCTGTGGGAGACGTGGCTCGTGGAGGGCCTCGAGGGCGGCCACTGGGCGCTCGTCTTCAAGGTCCACCACTGCCTGGTGGACGGCATCGCCGGCGTCGACCTCCTCGGCGTGCTCCTCGACGTCGCCCCCGACGCCCCCGCGGTGGTCCCCGAGCCGTGGTCGCCGCGGCCCGAGCCCGGCGGGGTGGCCAAGGTGCTCGACGCGTGGGCGGGACTCCTCGGCGAGACGGGCGCGACCGCGCGCCGCCTGACGCGCGCCGTGGTGCACCCGACGGCGGCCGTGGCGGCAACCGTCGGCACGGCGCGCGGGCTCGCCCGGTTCGTCGGCGACCTGCGGGCGACCCCGGCCCGGTCGATCGACGGGACGATCGGACCGCACCGCGCCTGGGCCCACTCGTCGGCGACCCTCGAGGACGTGCGCCGGGTCCGCGCCGCGTTCGGCGGCACGGTGAACGACGTCGTGCTCGCCGCGGTCAGTGGCGGCTACCGCGACCTGCTGCTCGCGCGCGGCGAGGACGCCGACCATGCGGTCGTGCGCACGGCGGTGCCGGTCTCGACGCGGCGCGACGACGTGCACGGCATCGCCGACAACCGGGTGTCGACGCTGCTCTACGACCTACCCGTCGACGAGGCGGACCCGGTGGCGCGACTCCGGCGGGTCACGCGACAGATGACCGCGCTCAAGACATCGCACATGGCCGAGGCGGGCGAGGTCGTGACGACGGTCGGTGACTTCCTGCCGCCGATGCTCGTCGGCCCGATGAGCCGGCTCGTCGTCCGGACGATCCGCCGATTGCCGCAACGCGCCGTCAACACCATCACGACCAACGTGCCCGGCCCGCAGTTCCCGCTCTACTGCCTCGGGCGCCGGATGCTCGAGTACCGGCCGTTCGTGCCGATCGTCCACGGCATCCGCGTGAGCACCGCGATCCTCTCCTACGACGGTCGGCTGTCGTTCGGCATCACCGGCGACGGTGGGACCGCACCCGACGTCGACGTCGTCGCGCGCGGCACGAGCGAGGCGATCGACGCCCTCTGTGACCGGGCGCGCGACCGCCGCGACGAGCCCGCGCCGGCCGTCCGAGCGGAGACGGGCACATGAACCGCGTCCCGGTCCGCTTCGACCAGTCGTTCGTGCACGACGGGTCGCGCCTCGTCTACGACGAGTACGGCACCGGCGACCGGGTGGTGGTGTACACCCACGGTCTGCTGCTCGACTCACAGCTCAACCGTGGGATCGCCGAGGCGCTCGCGGAGCACGGCAGCCGCGTGGTGCTGCTGGACCTGCTCGGTCACGGTCGGAGCGATCAGCCGCACCACGCGACCCAGTACCGCATCGACCGCTACGCCGGCCAGATCATCGGGCTCATGGACCACCTCGGAGTCGAACGGGCGGTGCTCGCCGGCCTCTCGCTGGGCGCGAACGCGAGCCTGTTCGCGGCGGCGCAGCATCCGGACCGCGTCCGCGCCCTCATCCTCGAGATGCCGGTGCTCGAACGCGCCGTGCCCGCGGCGGCGCTGTTCTTCGCGCCGATGATCCTGCTCGCGCACTACGGCGGTCCCCTGCTGCACCTCAGCGCCGGGCTGTTCGCACGCGTGCCCCGGACCCGCTTCGGTCCGCTGAACAGCGTGCTCGGCTCCGCGTCCCTGCCGCCCGAGACGATGGCCGCCGTCCTGCACGGCGTGCTCGTCGGACCCGTCGCACCGACGGTGGAGCAACGGCGGGCCATCACCGCCCCGACGCTGGTGCTCGCCCATCGCAACGATCTCATCCACCCGTTCGACGACGCGGCGCAGCTCGTCGGCCAGCTCCCCCACGCCGAGCTGGTGCGGGCGCGCTCACCGTTGGAGCTGCGGCTGCGACCCCAACGGCTGACGGGTGAGCTCGTCGACTTCATCGACGAGCTCGGGCGCTCCGCACCCGCCCGGCACGACACCGCCGCCGGCGGTGAGCGGTAGGCGTGCTCCACCTCGTCGAGCGCGGGCTGCGCGCCGTCCGGCGATCGGTGAGCATCAGCCGGATGACCGGCCGACTCCACGACGCGGCCGGGATGCCGGTCGCACCGTCCAGCGCGCCCGGATTGCTCGTCGTCCAGATCGACGGCCTCTCGGCCCGCCGGCTGCGGGACGCGGTGGCCACGGGGCGCATGCCGTTCGTCGCGCGGGTCCTGACCGCGGGAGAGCTCGAGCTCGTGCCCGTCTACACCGGACTGCCGTCGACGACGCCCGCCGTGCAGGCGGAGATGTTCTACGGCGTCGAGGCCGCGGTCCCCGCGTTCACGTTCGTCCACCACGCGACCGGTCGGCTCATGCGCATGTACCAGCACGACGCGGCCACCGCGGTGGAGTCGGAGGTCGCGTCCCGATCGACCGGCTCGCTGCTCGCCGGCGGCGCGTCCTTCGCGAACGTCTTCACCGGCGATGCCGCCGACGCCCGGTTCTGCATGGCGTCGCTCGGTGCCGGCGACGTGCTCCCCCGGCACCTCCGCTGGCTCACGCCGGTGGTCGTCGCCGCGTACGTCCCAGCGCTCGTGCGCGTGGCCGCCATGGCCGTCCGTGAGCTCGCGACCGCGCCGCGCGACCTGCTCACCGGGCTGCGGACCGGGGAGGACCGCGGGTCCGAGCTGAAGTTCCTGCTGTCGAGGGTCGTGGTCGGCGCCGTCCTGCGCGAGCTCAGCATCCTCGGGATGTCGGTCGATCTCGCTCGAGGACTCCCCGTGGTGCACGGCAACTTCCTCGGCTACGACGAGAACGCCCACCGGCGCGGTCCCGACTCCGCACTGGCCCTCCGGGCGCTCCGTCCGATCGATGCCGGCATCGCGCGCCTGTGGCACGCGGCCCACCGATCCTCCGGGCGCGCCTACGACGTGTGGATCGTCTCGGACCACGGCCAGGAACGCACCGACTCGTACGAGGAGCTCCACGGCGAGACCGTCGCCACCGCCGTCGAGCGGGTCGCGGCGGAGCTCGGGATCGTGGACCTCGCGCACGGCCCGGTGACCGACGCGTCGGTGGGGGGCGTCGGACAGCAGCGCGCCCGGCTGCTGGGTGAGCGGGTCATCGCGCGCATCGTGCCCGGCCTGGACGTGTCCGACGTCCGCCACGAACCGGGCGCCCTGGTCGTGACCGCCCAGGGGCCGCTCGGTCACGTCTACCCACCGCGCCCGCTCACGGTCGTCGAGCAGGACCGGTTCGCGAGGGCGATCGTGCGAGCACGCCGGCGTCCCGCTCGTCCTCCGGCGCGGCGACCTCGACGACACCGCGTTCGCCCACACCGCCGCCGGCCGGTTCGTGCTGCCCGCCGACGCCGGCACCGTCCTCGGCCCGCACCATCCCCACCTCGAACGGGCCGCCGACGATCTCGTCGCTCTGTGCCGCCATCCCGACGGCGGCGAGCTGGTGCTCAGCGGCTGGCGGCGGCACGGACGGTCGCTGAGCTTCCCGTTCGAGCACGGCGCGCACGCCGGGCCCGGACCCGAGGAGACCTCGGCCTTCGCGCTCGTCCCGCCCGACACGCCGATGCCGACGGGTGACGACGGCGACCGCGACGGGGTGCGGCGCCCGGGCGATCTGCGACGCGCCGGCCTCGCGGTGCTCGCCGGCGCGCGGCGCCGCGTCTCATCCGCATCACCGCGCCGGAGCGTCCGGATCCTCACCTACAACGTGCACTCGTGCGTCGGGCTCGACGGTCGTCTCGACCCCGCCCGCATCGCCCGGGTCATCGCCCGCCAGGCGCCCGACGTCGTGGCGCTGCAGGAGCTCGACGTCGGCCGCTCCCGCACCGGGCACCTCGACCAGGCGCAGGCGATCGCGGACGCGCTCGAGATGACGCTGGCCTTCCATCCCACCGTGACGGTGGCCGACGAGCAGTTCGGCGACGCGGTGCTCAGCCCGCACCCGCTGCGCGTGGTCCGGGCCGGAGCGCTCCCGGGAATCGGGCTCGAGCCGCGCGGCGCGATCTGGGTCGAGGTCGACGTCGCCGGCCTGGCCGGCGGGACCCGCACGCTGCAGCTCGTGAACACGCACTTCAGCCTGCACCCGCGCGAGCGCATGCTCGCGGCGAACGCGTTGCGGGGACCCGAGTGGCTCGGACGACCCGACGCCGACCACGACCTCGTGGTGTGCGGCGACTTCAACGCGCTGTCGTGGTTCCCGTCGCTGCGCCACCTGCGGCAGGGGCTCGTCGACGCGCAGACGGACCTGGACGGCCATCGGCCCCGGCCGACCTGGTTCGGCCGCTTCCCGGTCGGTCGCATCGACCACGTGCTCGTCGACCCCCGATGGACCGTGCTGCGGGTCCACGTCGCCGACGACACGCTGGCGCAGGTGGCGTCCGATCACCGACCCGTGGTCGTCGACCTCCTGCCGCCGCCGGGCGCCTGAGTCAGCGGGACTCGCGCGGTGGACTCGGGACTCGTGCTGGGCATCGCCGTCGCACTCGCCTTCGCCGTGACCAACGGGCTCCACGACGCCGCGAATTCCATCGCCACCCTGGTGAGCACCCGCGCCGCGCAGCCCGGGCCGGCGATCGTGCTCGCCAGCGTGGGGAACGTGCTCGGCCCCGTCCTCTTCGGCACTGCGGTCGCGAGCACCATCGCGGGGGTCGTCACCGTCGGTGCCCACGAGACCATCACGGTGCTCGGAGCCGCGCTCACGGGCGCAGTGGCGTGGAACCTGGTGACCTGGCGACGCGGGCTGCCGTCGAGCTCGGGGCATGCGCTGCTCGGCGGGCTCGTGGGTGCGGCGCTCGTCGAGGGTGGCACCGACGCGGTGCAGTGGGGCGGCTTCGACGGTCTCCGACCGAGCGGCGTCATCGGGATCGCGGTGGTGCTCGCGATGGCACCGTTCGTCGGCCTCCTCGCGGGCTATGTCGTCGAGCACCTCGTGCGCCGGGCCGCGACGCGCGCAACTCGACGTGTGCGCGGCCCGGTCCGGGCGTCGCAGTGGGTGACCTCGGGTGGGCTCGCGTTCGCGCACGGTGCGAACGACGCGCAGAAGGCCGTCGGGGTCGTCGCCACCATGCTCGTGGCCGCGGGTGACAGCACGACGCTGCACGCGCCCGTGTGGGTGGAGGTGGCGTGCGGCGCCGCGCTCACGCTCGGCACCGCTTTCGGCGGTTGGCCGATCGTGCGCACGATCGGACGGCGGATCATCCGGCTCCGATCGATCGACGGCCTCTCGAGCCAGTCCGCGTCTGCACTCGTGCTGTTCGGCGCCACCGTGCTCGGCGCGCCCGTGAGCACGACCGAGGTGGTCGCGTCATCGGTGGTGGGCGTCGGCGGCGGGCGTCGGCGCTGGCGCCACGTGCGCTGGCCCGTGGTGCGCGCGATGGTGCTCGCCTGGTTCATCACGGTTCCCGTCTGCGCGGCGCTCGGCGCGCTCGCGTTGATCCCCTGGAGGTGGCTCACGTGACGAAGGGACGCTGGTTCCTTCCCGAGAACGTCGACCTCCTCGCGATGCTCCGGGCGCAGGCGGCGATCACGGTCGAGGGGATGGACGCGCTCGTTGCGTGGACGGACGGCGACCGGCACGCGGCCAACGAGGTCCGGCACTGCGAGCACCGCGCCGACACCGCCAAGCGCGAGCTCTGGCGCGCGCTGCGCGATGCGTTCACACCCCCCATGGACGCCGAGGATCTGTTCACGCTCTCGGCCGATCTCGACGAGGTGCTGAACGGCGCCAAGGACCTCGTCCGCGAGATCGAGGTCACCGAGCTCACGCCGGACACGACCATGCACGACATGGCCATGTCGCTCGCCGAGAGCGTCCGCCACCTGGCCGATGCGTTCGCGGGACTCGGCGGGTCCGGCGACCCCACCGCCGACGCCGACGCCGCGATCCACAGTCAGCGACACATCGAGCGCGTGTACCGCGCCGCCGTCGCGGAGGGTCGGACCGGTGCCGGCGCCGACCTGCTGGCGCGGCGCGACGCGTACCGTGAGCTCCTCCAGATCGGCGACCGTCTGCATCGCGTCGCCGACCGCGTCTGGTACGCGACGGTCAAGGAGGGCTGACGCCCACGCGCTCGAACCGGCCCAGGCCGTAGTCGCCCTTGATGGTGGTGCGGTGCATGCACCGCCCGTACGCAGGGTCCATCCCCGACACCGAGTGCAGCACCCGCCAGTTGTCCCAGATCACCATGTCGGTCGGTCGCCACGCGTGGAAGTAGCAGAGGTCGCGCGCGACGCCGAAGATCTCGTCGCACACCTCCATCAACAGCGCGTCACCGTCGGGGTCCTCGCGACCGACGATCCCCTTCGCCATCCACGGCGACACGTGCAGCACCTTCTCGCCGGTGGGGCGGGTCCACACCGCGGGGTGCAGGGCGCGCGGCCGGCCGGCGAACTCGTCCATCACGGCCTCCGCCTCGGGGGACGCCTGGACCTCGACCAGTCCCGCGGGCCGGCCGTACCGGAGGTTGTCCATGATCACGTCCATCGCGTACAGGACGGTCTCGCCCTCGATGCGGTCGCGCAGCTCGGGTGCGATGGCGCGGTAGAGCGCGATGCCGTCGACGAACCCGGTGCGGCCGCCGTCGGGGGGTGTCTCGACCGATCGCAGCACCCCTGCGCGGTTGAGCTCGTCGTTGTAGCAGTGGTCGAAGTGCCACGGCAGCCACTGCGAGAGCTCCACGCCGTCGAGCCGGACCTTGCCGCCCTCGTTCGGCTGGTGCCGGATCTCGATGACGCCGAGCTCGCCGCCGGCGCGGGGCGTGGCCTGGCTCGGGTGGTCCTTCAGCGGACCGAACACCGTGCTGATCGCGACCTGCATCTGCGGATTCGGCTCGACGTCGGTGAACACGAGCAGCCCGTACCGCTCGAACAGGTCGTCGAGCTCGGCGCGGGTCTCGGGGTCCGAGCACGCGTCGCGCGTGACGCCCGCGACACGCGCGCCGAAGTCGATGTCGGGACGGATGACGTCGACCGTCAGCTCGCTCATGTCGTGCTCCTCTCCGGCGCGCCGATCGTGCGGTCCGCCCACTCCACCAGTTGCGGGACCAGCCGCGGCCAGTTGACGAAGAGGGAGCCGGTCTCGGCGACGGCGGCGCGCCGCTCGTTCCACTCGTCGTCCCCCCAGGGCGGCTCGACGAGCTCCGCACCGGGGAGCCCGGCCGCCAGCGTCTCCGACGTGGCGCGGGTGTGCGACATGTCGGACGCGCCGCTGCGGAACACGAGGATCGGCCCGTCGAGCCGGGCGACGTCGGCGTCGTCGAGCCCGGGCACGAGCGCATCGTCACACGGGCAGTAGGCGACCGCCCACCGGTCCATCACGTCGAGGAACTCCTGCCGGTCCATCGCGAGGATGCGCTCGGTGTTGCGCGGGTTGCCCGCCTGCACCTCCTGCCACTGGTCGAGCGCGGCGACCGCCGCCATCCCGCCGTGCCACGCGGCGTCGGCGGAGGGCATGCAGTAGTAGTTGGCGAGCTGGAGCAGCCCGGGCACGCCGCCGCTGATCCACCACATCGCGAGCCCGGCGGTGACGTCGGGGTTGCGGGCCGCGGTGAGCAGCGAGACGCGCGCCCCGCCCGAGCCGCCGGCGATGACCGCGGGGCCGAGATCGAGGTGACGGAGCAGGGCGCCGAGTGCATCGGCCTGCACCTCCGACTCGGAGCGGCCACCGAACACCACCGACGACGCGCCGCAGTTGGGGCGGTCCCAGAGGACGACCTGCCTCCCGGTGGCGGCGAGGGCCTTCGCCATCTCGGGGAGGCCGCCGACGTCCTTGGTGAAGCGACCACCCGGCGTCAGCACCCACGGTTGCCCGCCGTCGCCCACGACGTCGTAGGCGATCTCGATCCCGTCCAGCTCTGCGATCGGCACGCGCGAACCCCCCGTCCGGCGCGCCCGACACTACGCGTCGCCTGCCCGACCGCACCCCGGCTCCGCATCTGGCCTACGACCCGCCCGGCCGCTTCGTGATGAGCTGGGACATCGGTCTCGACTGGCAGATCGAGACCGACCCGTCACGGACGAGCGAGATCGAGGTGGTGTTCACGGATCTCGGCGACGGCTCGACCCGGGTCGAGCTCGAACATCGGCATCTCGACCGTCACGGCGACGGTTGGGAAGGAATGCGCAGCGCGGTCGGCTCCCCCGGCGGATGGCAAGCGGGGCTCGATCGTTTCGCGGCGACGTCCACGCGCTGAGCGCCCGACCTACGCGCCGACGGTGGCGTCGGTCGCGAGACCTCCGTCGGCCTCGTCCGTGCGCCGCCGGATCCGCGCCAGCTCCGCGATGACGCCGATCAGCGCACCGCCCGCCACCCCGAGGAGCACCCCACTGAGGAAGGCACGTGCGCTCTCGCGCTGGGTCTCCGAGACGTTCACCGCCGAGACCGCGATCGGGTCGAACGACGCGCTCGGCTCCCCGCCGTTGGGTGGCGGAGGGTTCGTCACCGACTCGAGCTTCCACTCCCACCGGCGGGCCGCGGTCAGGGGACCCGTGGTCGCCTGCACCGAGAAGCCGCCGACCTCGCCCGCGACGGGCGCCAGGTTGGCGGCCAGCGGCAGCGTCGCGGGTGCGCCACCGCGCCAGGAGACCTGCACCCTCGGGAGCTGCGCACTGACGTAGGCGCCGTCCACGCGGACCGGTGCGTTCGACGTCCACCGCAGCTGCAGGTAGAGCGGGGCGTCGGCCGCGACCGGCTCGTACGTCAGCTCCGGCTGGTGGCCGATGTCCCCCAGCAGCTGCGTCGGGCCGCCGTGGACCCGCGGGATCGGGGCCGGATCGTGGTCCATCGGGGACTGCTCCCAGGGGATCGGAACCGCCGCGCCACGAGGGTGCCGGACGACCCGGCCCGCGCCCAGACCGTCGATCCCGACGCTCCACCCGCCCGCCGTCACGGCGTGCCCGGACGCACCCGAGAAGAACCGGTCGTCGTCGTAGAGGGTGAGGACGGCGCCGTCCCCACCGACTCGCGTGAGGGTCATCACGAGGGAACGCGCGTCCGCGTCGACCGTGAGCGCGAGGCGGCGCGAGACCCTCGGATACGCGCTGGTTCCCGGCCGGTACCACCAGCCGATCACGCCGATGACCGCGGTGACCGCCACCAGGACCACCACGAGGAGCGCGTTCACCTCGCGGAAGTCCCAGCGCGCGCGACGCGCTCCTGCCTCCGGCTCTGTCACGGCGGGCGTTCTCGCTCAGGCGCCGGCGCGGTCGAGGTGATCGAGCATCTTCGGATAGGTGTCGTGCACGGCGTTCTTGCCGAACACCGTGTCGAGGTGCCCGTACCCGTCGATCACGTGTCGCGCGTACCGCGACGCGTCGTCGGGGAACCGCTCCACCAAGGCGTCGTAGGTCGTCTGCGTCGCCTCGAGCGTCCACACCTGGTTCTCTGCGCCCTGGATGAGCGTGATCGGCATCGACAGGCGGTCCAGGTGGGGCAGATACGTGTCGTGGCCCTTGACGTCGACCAGCTTCTCGTGTGACGCGCACTCCGCGAGGTGCTCCATCATCTCGAGGTTGGCCACGCCCATCATCTCGTGCATGGCGTCGTGGGTCTCGGTCGTGAGGTTCGCGTGCACCCAGCACAACGAGTAGAGGAACGTGCACCGGAGGCACACCGCGCTCGAGCAGCGCTCGCCCTCGGGCAACGGTGTGAGCCGGAGGGCTTGGTTGAAGGCGCGGTCGGCGAAGCCCTCGCCGTAGGTCTCGGCGCTGAGCGCCTCCATCCCGAGCTTGCGCAGGAGCGCGGGGACGTGCAGCGCGCACTTGATCTTGGTCATGCGCGGCGGCACCGGATGCGCGGCCACCTGCAGGGCGACGACGCTCTTCACGTCCTCGAGACCGCCGAGCAGCGACATGAAGAACGTGATCGAGCCCACGCAGTGCACGATCCAGTGCAGGCCGTCGGCACCGGTCAGCTCGCGGATCTTCGCGGACGCGGCCGGGTAGTCGTAGCGCGCGCACTCGTCGGCGTCGAAAGTGCCGCTCGACGCGGGGATCAGGATGCTGCCGCGCCAGTCGAGCAGCCAGACGTCGAAGCCCTGCTCGACGAGGTACTCGGTGAGGTTCGTGTCGATGGTGTCGGTCGTGAACAGCCCGCTGCACGCTCCCATGCCGTGCACGAGCACGACCGGACCGCGGTCGCCACCCCGGTATCGCAGCAGCTGGAGCTCGACGTCGTCGTCGGTGACGACCGTGTGCACCTCCGGCACGCCGCAGCGCAGCGGGCGCTTCACGCGTGGCGGCGCGTCGGGGTCGAGCGGCGTCACGTCGCCGAAGATCCCGCCGTAGTGGCCCCACAGGTTGCCGGCGAACATCGCGCCGAACCGCGCGAGGAGCCGGAGCCGTTGCGACTCCGACTGCGCGTGCTCGACATGCATCGTGCGGAGCTGCCGGGCGAAGTCCGACACCGAGATGTGGAGCACGCCCCTGTACGCGACGGGACCGGAGTCGTCGGGGCCCTCGTGGATGTCCACGTAGAGCGTCGTCGTGTCGTGCCAGAGGTCCCGCAGCCGGCCCCGGTCGATCACCTTGATGCCGGTGAGGAACCATTCCCGCCCGTCGTCGGCCGCGAGCGGCAGCCGGTAGGTCATGTGCTGGACGTCGACCTCGTCGTCCGGTGCGAACAGCCGGAACTCCCCTCCGGCGACGGCCAGCGGCTCGGCGTCGAGCACCGGCGCGGTGACCGTGCCGAACGCACGCGCCGGGCGGGCCGGGTCGTCGATGAACTGCACGACGCCGTCGGCGACGATCGTGAGGAGGAACTCGGCGGGCGTGCTCTCGTCCTCGCCGGCCGCCTCCGCCGCGAGGTACGAGTCCGGGATCGTGGCCGCGCCGGCGGCGGGCGCGATCCGTCCGGCCATCCGCTCGGTGAACTCGATCGACTCGACCGGCACCTCGGGCACGGGCGCCGGCGCCACCCCGTCGTACGGGATCGTCCAACCGTGATCGGTCGCGAGGAGCGCGCAGGCACGCTCCGCGAGCCCGGTGATCGTGAGCAGCGGGTTCACGCCCAACGCCCGCGGGATCACCGAGGCGTCCATCACGTAGAGACCGTCGTGCACCGCGCGGCCGGTGGTGCCGGAGAACACGCGACCGCGGTCGTCGACGACACCCGCGTCGGCGGTCTCGGCCATCGGACATCCTCCGAGAGGATGCACCGTCACCAACGGGTGGTCCTGGTCGGCGCTCCACGTCGGGTTCGCCACGTACCGTCCGCCGAGCGCGGTGCTCGCGATCCGCAGCGCGTCGCTCGCGCGCTTGACGTTGGGCTGGTCGCCGACGTCGCGCCAGTCGATGCGGAGTCGGTCCTCGCCCTCCAGCGCGATGCGGCCGGCGCCGTCGTCGTGGCTCATGACGAGGAACGTCAGCGAGCGGTCGACCGGTCCGCCGTACGCACCGCGGGTGAGCGCCGACGGGAGATCGGACTCCAAGTCCTGCATCGACGCTGCCGCCGCGAACGCGGTGGGGACGATGCGCGCGATCGCGCCCGGGATGCTGCCGTCCTCGATGACGAAGCTGTCCTCGACGTCGTCCGCCCGCACGTCGATCACACCCGTGATCGTGGGTCCCACCCACTCACGGCCGGTGGCGGGTCGGTCGCCGTGGCCGACGCCGTGCACGGCGGCCCGGTTGGCGTAGGCGAAGCCGAGCACGTCGCCGTTGCCGGAGAAGCGAGATCCGAGCACGCCCGAGAGCGGGAGCCCGTGGGCGGCGGAGCGCAGGAGGATCTCGGTGCTGCCGAGCACGCCGGCGCCGACCACCACGATGTCGGCGGTGACGAGAAGGTCGGCCGCGTGGTCGAAGGCCTCCCGGCCGCCGTCGAGCGGGCGGATCGTCACCGCCCAGCGCGTGCCGGCGCGCGCGACGTGGCGGACGTCGACCTCGGTGAAGATGCGCGCACCGTGGCGCACCGCGTCGGGGAGGTAGTTCATGAGGAGCGAGTTCTTCGCCCCGACGTTGCACCCCGACACGCAGTCGCCGCAGCCGTTGCACGCGTGCTGCTCGACCCCGGCGGCGTTGCGGCGGTCGGTGAACGTCACGTTGATCGGCGTCCGCGTCACCTCGTGGCCGAGCGCCGCGCCGGCCGCCTCGAGCGCGCTCAGCTTCGCGGGCACTCGTGATTCCGGCAGCGGGTTGGAGCCGAGCATCGTGCGCGCCCGGTCGATCCCCGCCGGCGAGGCCGCCGTGCACGTCGTCGCGCAACGCCTGCGGCCAGCCGTGCTCGAACACCCGCGGGTCGGCCTCGAGCGCGACGTTCGCGTTGATCAGCGAGGTGCCGCCGAGCCCGCATCCGGAGAGCACGCTGATGTCCTCGCCGATGTGGAAGGAGAACAGCGAGCTGCGGTCGCCGACGTGGCCGCGCGGCGTGCTCACCTGGGTCGCGTCACCGGCCTCCGCGAGCGTGTCGGGGTAGTCGCCCGGAAGGATCTCGCGCCCGCGTTCCAGCACGCACACGCGGCGCCCGGCGCGCGCGAGACGCGACGCGGCGACCGACGCGCCGTAGCCCGACCCGATCACCACGACGTCGTAGTGGTCGTCCAGGTCCTCGAGATCCGATCCGATCGGCTCCCACTTCATGCCTGCCTCCTCGTCCCCGACCGGATCCGTGCTCCGGTCGTCCGCCAGTCCCATCGCGTCCGCGATCTCGGCCGCGACGAGCACGTCGCCGGACTCGTCCATCCCGGCGAGCTCCAGCGACTCCTCGATGCTCAGGTCGAGCACCTCGTGCCGCTCGTGCACGAGCGTCGCCGCGGCGGCGTTCAAGCGGTCCCACTCGGTCTCGTGCGCGTCGACGAGCTCGGTCATGCGCCGAGCGAACGCGCCCGGCGCACCTGCGGTGCGAACCCGGACGGCGGTGTCGGAGGTCCCCTCCTGGTAGCAGCGCACCGAGACCGCCTCGAGCCGCTCGTCGAGCAGGATCACCGACGCGCCCTGGACGCTGTCGTCGGCGACCGAGTCGACGACCCAGCCGCCGGTGTTGAGCACCTCGACCGGATCCCGCGATGCCGCCGACGACATGATGCGTTCGAACGGCTTGTGGGTGTGGCCGAACACGAACGCGAGCTGGTCCGGCACGTCGCCGAAGTCGTGCTCGAGCTGGCGCCGCACCGGGTCGTCGAGGTACTCCCAGAGCCCGGAGAGCCCGGCCGGCGTGAGCGACGTCGTCGTCTGGTGCCGCTCGCGCTCCGCGCCGAAGCGCGCCACGTGCCGGAAGATGCTCTCGACGACGCGAGCGCCGCCGCGGTGGACGAGCCCGCCCTCGGCCCGGATCCGGTCGCCGACGGCGTCGCCGAGTCGCTCGATGAGCTCGTCGGTGGCGTCCGGGCGCGCCAGCATCTCGTAGATGCGCGTGATGTCGGCACCGGCTGCACCCGACTGTCCCAACGTCGACCAGAAGAAGTCGATCCACGCGTGGTTCTCGGCCTCCCAGTCGTGGATGTCCAGCGCCTGGGTGTGGTCGGGGAAGATCACGCGCTTCACCGAGCTGACGAGCCGGTAGATGCCCTCGACGAAGTGGCCGTGGTGGAACACCGCGACCCGGTCACCCTCCTCGGCGCGCAGACCGAGGTTGGGATACGCCGTCACGACCCGCACGTCCTCGCAGCCGGGGCGACGCTGGATCAGCAGCGCGAGCAGCTGATCGGCGGTGGCGTCGTCGTCGTACCCGGCGAGCGGCGAGGCGTGGGGCTCGGCCTCGAGGTGCCGACCCGGCGGCGTCGCGCCGATGCGGAGCGCCTCGCGACGCTCGCGGAGCTGCTCCCACAGGTGGTGGTCGTGGTTGCCCGGGATGTAGCAGACGGTCGACGCGAACCGACGGTTGCCCGGCGCGAACGCCTGCGCCACGAACTCGTCGAACACCATTCCCGCGACGCTGGCGCTCATCAGCGCGAGCTCGAGCACGTCGCCCACGAGCACGAGGGTCGGCAACGTCGACGACTCGTTCGCGTCGATGAGCGCCCCGAGCGCGTCGAGCAGCGCGACGAGGACGGGACTGGGATCGTCGACGTCCACCTCGGCGGCGTGCTCGAGCCCCGTGAGGATGCTGCCCCGTGCGCCGAAGTGCAGATCCGACAGGCACACGTACCTGATGTCAGGCACGGGACGCCACCCCCGCGCACGGCGTCACCCACGGTGCGCCTCCCTCCCCTGGGACCGGAGCCACGTCCGGTCCTCGTCGGTCACCGTACCGGTGCTCGATCGCCGGCCACCAGCGCCGGGCTCCGTCGTGCGTCCCTGTCCCCGGGCGTGTGCCCGACGCACGACGGAGCCCTTCACGCCGACGTCGGCAGCCCGTCGTCGACCGGCACGCGACCCTGGTGGCCTTCCCGGTCCCGATCCTCGGCCGCCGGGGCCACGGACGACGCGGCCCGCCGGCGAGCCTGCATCGCTCGCTTGTGATCCAACGGGCGGACCTCGTCGACCGGTTCGGGGCGCCGCGTCCTGCGCACCGTCGTCGGTACCGGCCGCCGCGTCGCGCAGCTTCGAGAACGTGCGCTCCCACGCCAGCTCGCCGGCCAGCCATCGCATGTCCTGTTCGTCGTTCGTCGCCATCGCTGCCCCTGCCTTTCGCGAGTACCGGCCGGTACGACGCCGGCCGTGACCGATTCAGACGGAGCGGACCGCGCCGAGGTCGGGGCTGGGGGCTCCCGACCCGACGCCGGTCCGCTCCGCGAGCTGTGCGTTCGCCAGCCGGAGCCGGCCGACGACCGTCGTGAGGATGCGCATGCAGAACGACGGCTCCTGGGCGAGCAGCACCAGGAAGTCCTCCCTGGAGAAGACGACCACGCGCATCGGCGACGCGGCCGTGACCGTCGCGGTCCGCCGCCGGCCGTCGATCAGCGACATCTCGCCGAAGCAGCTCCCGGCCCCCAGGTAGGCGATGGGGACACCCGAGACCGAGACCGCCGCGTGGCCGTCGAGGATCACGACGAACTCGCGTGCGTCACTCCCCTCGCTGACCAGCTCGCGGCCCTTGGCCACCTCGAGCCCGACGCTGCGGTCCGCGACGGCGGCGAGCAGCTCGCCGTCCGCGTCGGCGAAGAGCTCCAGCTCGGCCAGCCGCTCGACGTCGGTGCGGGCGATCGGTTCGCAGATGCTGGTCATCGGTCCTCCAGGTCGATCGTGGGTGCCAGCCCGACGATGCCGGTGCGCCCTTGCGAATTCCTGCAAGCGGCCCTGGTCGTCGCACCACCCCGCCCGGTGAGGTGGACGGGCGCAGAGCGGGGCCTTGCGCCTACGCTCCGCGCGCACAGGGCGCAGGGGGCGGTGGTGGAGTACGGCATCCTCGGGTCACTCCAGGTTCGGGACGGGCAGGACCGGGACGCGGAGGTCAAGGGCGCCCGCCGGCGGGGCCTCCTGCTGCGCCTGCTCGTCGACGCGAACGAGTTCGTCTCCGTCGGACGGCTCAGCGAGGACCTCTGGGAGGGTGCGCCGCCGCCCGGCGCGGCACAGACGATCCAGAGCCACGTCTCGAACCTCCGCCGCGCGCTGGGGCGGGACCGCGTCGAGAACCAGTCCAAGGTCGGCTACCGACTCCTGGTCGGCGCCGACGACGAGATCGACGCCGCCGTCTTCGAGGCCGAGGCCACTCGTGGCGCGTCCCTGGCGGCGTCCCAGCCCGAGACCGCCGCCCGCATCCTCGAGTCCGCGCTGACCCGCTGGCGGGGCGACGCGCTCGTCGACGCAGGCGACGCGGAGTGGGCGCTCGCCCCTCGGGAGCGGCTCGCGCAGCTGCGGCTCGGTGCCGGTGAGGACCTGCTGTCCGTGTGGCTCGACCTCGGCGACCTGGACCGCGTGCTCGCGGAGGCCGAACGCCTGATCACCGAGCACCCGCTCGACGAGCGGCTGTGGTGCGACCTGATGCTCGCCCAGTACCGCAGCGGCCGCCAGGCCGACGCGCTCCGCACCTTCGGCCAACTCCGCGAGCGCCTCGGCGACGAGCTCGGCATCCTGCCCGGACCCGACGCCGTGGAGCTCGAGCGCGCGATCCTCGATCAGCGCGCCGAGCTCCTGCCGCACGTCGAGCACGCGACGGTGGTCCCGCTCCCGACCGGCGTCTCCACGTTCCTGCTCACCGACATCGTGGCGTCGACGCGGATCTGGGAACGCGAGCCCGAGGCGATGGGTGCCGCGCTCGAGCTGCACGACGGGATCCTGCTGCGCGCGGTGACCGAGGCCGGAGGTGTCCTGCTCAAGTCACGCGGTGAGGGCGACTCCACCTTCTCGGTGTTCGCCAAGGCCTCCGATGGCGCCCGGGCCATCGCCGGCGCGCGGCGCGCGCTCCACGCCACCGACTGGCCCACGCAGGAACCTCTGTCGGTGCGCATGGTGCTGCACACCGGTGAGGCGCTCGAGCGCGACGGCGACTACTACGGCCGCACGGTGAACCGCGCGGCGCGGCTGCGCAGCATCGCCGACGGTGACCAGCCGCTCGTCAGCGCGGCGACCGCCCAGCTCCTCGCCGACGGACTCGAACCGGGCCAGCACCTCGTCGAGCTCGGGATGCGGGAGCTGCGTGACCTCGATCGGCCCGAGCTGGTGTACCTCCTGGTCGACGACGACCTGCCCGCCCGCTCGGGCGCGGCCGACGCCGCGCCCATCGAGCCCGCGTTCGCGCTCGCGGCGCCGCCCCGGCTCCGGCACGCGCCGCTCTTCGTCGGGAGGACGGCACCGCTGGCGCAGCTGCGCGAGCTCGCGCAGCGTGCCGAGCGGGGCGACCGGCAGATCGCGGTGATCGGCGGGGAGCCGGGGATCGGCAAGACGTCGCTGGCCGCCCAGCTCGCGCTCGAGCTGCACGCGGCCGGATGGCTCGTCCTCTACGGCCGGTGCGACGCCGGCCTGAACGTGCCGTTCCAGCCCTTCGTCGAGGCATTCGACTTCGTCGGGCGCGAGGCGCCGGCCGAGCTCGTCGGGGTCGCAGGGACCACCGAGCTCGCGCTCGTCGAGCCGCTCCTGCCGTCGATCCGCAGCCGGGTCCCGGGTCTCCCCGCGCGCCGGCCCTCGGACGCGGAGAGCGAGCGGTTCTACGTCCTGGCCGCGGCGATCCGCCTGCTGGGCCTGCTCGGCGACACGCGTCCGGTCGCGCTCGTCGTCGACGACCTCCACTGGGCGGACGCGTCGTCACTCGCGCTGCTGCAGGAGCTGGCGAGCACGGAGTCGATGCGCGTGCTCACCGTCGCGACGTACCGCCACAACGAGATCGGACCCGACTCCGCGCTCCCGGACGCGCTCGCCGCGCTGCACCGTCATCCCGACGTGCACCGGCTCGTGCTCGACGGCCTCGACCCGACGGAGCTGGCCGACCTCGTTGCTGCGCTCGCCGGTCACGAGCTGACCATCGACGCAACGATGCACCAGCTCCTCGAGGGTCTCCGCGAGGAGACGAACGGGAATCCGTTCTTCGCGCTCGAGATCCTGCGCTACCTCGCGAGCACCGGCGACGTGCTCCAGAACGCGAGCGGGCGATGGGAGCCGCGAGCGGGGCTCGACCTCGCCGAGCTCCCCGAGAGCGTGCGCGAGGTCGTCGCGGCACGCGTCGCCGCCGTCGGCCCCGACGTGACGGGCGTGCTCGCGACCGCCGCGCTCATCGGCAACGAGTTCGGTCTCGGGCTGCTCGTGCAGGTCCTCGACGGCGACGAGGACGCGGTGCTCGACGTCCTCGAACGCGCCGAACCGGCCCGCCTCGTCGACTTCGTCGCCGACGACCGCTTCATCTTCTCCCACGCGCTCATCGCGAACTCGCTGGCGCAGGGGCTGAGCGAGATCCGGCGGGCGACGCTCCACCGGCGGATCGCCGATGCGCTCGAGCAGGTCGAGCTGGCCGAGCGCAACGCCGGCGAGCTGGCGCGGCACTGGCTCGCCGCCCGCGGGCCCGACGCCCGGGCACGCGCGCTGGTGTACGCGGAGCTGGCCGGCGATCGCGCCCTCGCAGGGCTGGCGCCCGACGACGCGCTGGCCCTGGTATCGCACCGCCCTGGACCTCGTCGGCGACGACGACCCGGCCGTGCGGGTGCGACTGATGGTGAGCCTCGGTGACGCGCTCCGCCAGGTCGGCGATGCGTCGCACCGGGAGACGCTCCTCGACGCAGGCCGCACCGCGGTGGCCCTCGGACTCGACGACGAGGTGGTGCGCGCCGCGCTCGCCAACTTCCGGGGTTGGGCGAGCCACGCCGGGACCACCGACGCCGAGCGCATCGCGCTTGCTCGAGGCCGCACTCGCGGCGACCGGCGACGGCCGGACGGCGACGCGCGCCCGACTCCTCTCGGTGCTCGCCGCCGAGCTCGCCTTCAGCGACGACCTCGAACGGCGTCGCGCGCTGTGCGACGAGGCCGTGAGCATCGCGCGCGAGCTCGACGATCCGCGTGCGCTCGCCCAGGTCCTCTCGTGCCGGTTCGACGCGGTGCGCGTCCCCGACACGGCCGAGGAGCGCGACCGGCACACGGCCGAGAGCCTCGCCCTCACCGAGGGACTCGACGATCCTGTCGCCCGCTGGTTCGCGGTGACCGATCGGCTCACCGCGAGCGTCGAGGTCGGGCTGCGGGAGGACGTCGACCGGAACCTGGCCGAGGCGGTCGAGCTCGCCGACGAGCTCCAGGAGTACCAGCGCTGGATCACCCTCGTGCACCGGTCGTGGCGGGCATTCGTCGCCGGACGCCTCGCCGACGCGGAGGCCTGCAACGACCGTGCGTTCGAGATCGGGATCGAGACCGGACAGCCCGATGCGTTCGTCCTGTTCGCGGGTGCGCTCTTCACGCTGCGCGATGCGCAGGGTCGCTGGGAGGAGCTCATCCCGGCGATGGAGCAGGGCGTGGCCGAGAACCCGGACATCGCGGCGTTCCGGGCCTGCCTCGCCAAGAGCTACACGGGTGTCGGACGGCTCGACGACGCCCGGCGCGTGCTCGACGAGGAGGCGGCGTCGGGCTTCACCGCAGTGGTGCGCGACGTCGTGTGGGCGACGACGCTCTGCATCTACGGCAACGTCGCGGCAACGCTGGGCGCGACCGACGCGGCGACGGTGCTGCTCGACATGCTGCACCCGTACGTGCACCTCATCGCGGTCGACGGCGCGCACGTGTACCAGCCGATCGCGATCGCGGCAGGTCGCCTGGCGACCCTGCTCGAACGGCCGGAGGCCGAGGCCTGGCTGTGCGAGGCCCAGGCGATCGCGCAGCGCTTCGACGCGCCGATCTGGCTCGCCGAGGCGCTGCTCGCGCGCAGCCGGCTGACCGGCGACCGTGCGCTCGCGACGGAGGCGCTCGTCGCGGTCGAGCGCCTCGGACCGACCGCCGTCGGCGACCTCGCCCGCGGGTACCTCGACACCGTCTGACGCGCTGTCTCGGGCGCACGCCCGACGCTCGCCACCTGCGAGACTCGACCCCGCATGGCCGATCCGGAACAGCTGCGTCGCGCCATCGCGGCCCAGGAGCAGCTGCGCGGCACGCTCCCGGACGACGTCGTCGACGCCACGATCGCGGCGCTGCACGCGCAGCTCGGCACCGACCACGAGGGCAGCCGGCGCCAGGTGACGGTCCTGTTCGCCGACGTCAGCGGCTTCACCGCGTTGTCGGAGGCGCGCGACGCCGAGCTCGTGATGGACCTCATGAACTCGCTGTGGCAGCGGCTCGACACGGTGGTCGTGGAGCACGGCGGGCGGGTCGACAAGCACATCGGTGATGCGCTGATGGCCACGTGGGGGACGGACATCGCGCGCGAGGACGATCCGGAGCGGGCCGTCAGGACCGCGCTCGGGCTCCAGCGGGCACTGGCCGACTTCCGCGCCGAGACCGGCGACGAGCTCGCGATGCGAGTCGGCGTCAACACCGGACCGGCGCTCGTGGGTGCGGTCGGCACGATGGGTGAGCTCACCGTCATCGGCGACACCGTGAACGTCGCGAGCCGGCTCGAACAGGCCGCGCCGGTCGGCGGTGTGCTCATCGCGCACGCGACCTACCGCCACGTGCGCGGCCTCTTCCAGGTCGAGGCGCTCGGTCCGCTGACGGTCAAGGGCAAGCAGGAGTCCGTCCCTGCCTACGTGGTGCACGCCGCGCGACCGCGCGCCTTCCCGATCGCGACCCGGGGCGTCGCCGGCATCGAGACTCGAACCGTCGGCCGGGACGTCGAGCTCGACGCGCTCCAACGCGCGTACCGGAACGCGGTCGCGGCCGATGCGGCGCGCATCGTCACCGTGGTCGGCGAGGCCGGCATCGGGAAGTCGCGCCTGCTCTACGAGTTCGACAACTGGCTCGAGCTGCTGCCCGAGAACGTGTACTACTTCGCCGGGCGGGCGTACCCGAACCGCACGCGGTCGCCGTTCGCGCTGATGCGCAGCGTGCTGACGACGCGGTTCGACATCCTCGACAGCGACGACGCGACCACCGTCCGGGCGAAGGTCCGGGCCGGGTTCGCCGACACGCTCGACGCACGCGATGCCGATCTCGTGGCCCACTGGGTCGGCCTCGACAGCGGTCCCGGCGACGACGCCCATCGCCTCGCCGGCTCCGCCGACCTGCCGACCGTCGCCCGTGCGCACCTCGTGGCCTGGTTCCGCACCCGCGCCGCTGATCGGCCGGTCGCGATGCTGCTCGAGGACCTCCACTGGGCCGACGACGAGTCACTCGACCTGCTGGCGCACCTCGTCGAGCAGCTCGCCGACTCGCCGCTCCTGCTCGTCGGTGCGACCCGGCCCGAGCTCCTCACCCGGCGGGACTGGCCGAGCGATGTCACCGTGCCGCTCGAGGTGCTCGCACCCGCGACCACCACGGCGCTCGTCCGTGAGGTCCTCCAGCACGTCGTCGACCTCCCCGACGAGCTCGTCGAGCTCGTCGCCCGGCGGGCCGACGGCAACGCGTTCTTCGTCGAGGAGCTCGTCTCCATGCTCATCGACGAGGGCGTCATCGTCATCGGCGACGCGGACGACGGCTGGCGCATCGACATCGCCCGGTTCGACGCCGATCGCATCCCGGACACGCTCACCGCGGTCCTCCTGGCCCGGCTCGACGGGCTCGCCCCGGAGCAGCGGCGCGCGCTCCAGCACGCGGCGGTGGTGGGTCGGATCTTCTGGGATGCGGCCGTCGCCGCGCTCGACCCGTCCGACGACGTCCTCGTCGCGCTGGCCGCGACGCAGGACCGCGACTTCGTCCACCCACGCGAGCCGTCGTCGTTCGCGACCGCCTCCGAATACGCGTTCAAGCACGCCCTGCTGCGTGACGTGACGTACGAGACGGTGCTGCTGCGCGACCGCGCGCCGCTGCACCGCGCCGCCGCGCAGTGGATCGAGGCGGTCGCCGGCGAGCGCGTCGGTGAGTTCCGCGAGCTGATCGCCGACCACTACCTCCGCGCCGACGAGCCCGCCCGCGCCGCATCCGAGCTGCTCGCGGCCGGCCTGGCCTGGCGCGACCAGGCGCACGTCGGCGCCGCCCGGAGCGCGCTCCAGCGTGCCGGTCAACTCGCCCACGAGGCGGGCATCGAGCTGCCGGCAGCAGCCGCGATCGCGATGGGCGAGGTCTGCTACCGGCTCGGCGACGTCGAGGTCGCGCAGCAGACGCTCGACGACGTGATCGATCGCGACGAGGACCCGGTCACCGTCGCCGAGGCCCTCTTCTGGTCGAGTCGGATCGCGGAGGCGGCGGGTGACGGGCCTCGGGAGCGTGCGTTGCTCGGCCGGGCCCTGGACCTGCTCGAACCGGTCGGCGGCGTGACCCACGCGCGGGTGCTGGCGGCCCTCACGCGCTGGGAGGGCAACCACGGCGACTTCGACGCCGCGGTCGAGATCGGCGAGCGGGCGCTGCGGGCGTCCGAGCCCGGCACGGTCGAGCGCACGGAGGCGCACTCGGCGCTCGGGATCATCGCCAGCCTGCGCGGCGACGCCGACGAGGCCGACCGTCACGCGCGCCTCGCCGCCGAGTCGGCCCGGGCCACGGGGAACCTCCAGCTCCAGGCGTCCGTGCTCGCGAACCTCGGCGTGTACGCGCATCTGCGGGGCGACGACGGCGACGTGGCGCAGTACGACGTCGCCGACGCCTACTACGCGGAGTCCTACGCCCTCTCGCGCCGCATCGACATGCCGTCGATGATCGGCGTCGCGGCGCTCAACCGGGCCCAGGTGAACCTCCGACGCGGTCGCTTCGACGACGCCGCCGCGCTCGTGCGGGAGTCGCTCGGTTGCTCCGTCCGCAGTGGCGCCCGCGTGGACATGCTCTTCGGCGTGGTCATCGAGGCCGACCGGCTCGCCGCGATCGGCGAGCACGCCGGCGCGCTCCGCCTGCTCTGCGTCGCGACGAACGATCCCGCGTCGACGACCGAGCTGCGGCAGGAGATCGAGCGGGTCGCGGTCCGGCTCGGCCTGTCGGTCGAGAACGTGCGGACTCGACGCCGCCGAGGTCTCCGAGGACCTCGACGCGACGGTTGCCCGCATCCTGCGCTGACGCCGTCCGCCGACCAGAATGCGCCGGCCCGACCATCACCGCACCAGGAGCCGACATGACCGAGCACACCTACAAGGTCACCGAGATCGTCGGATCGTCCTCCGACGGCATCGACGCCGCCATCAGCAGCGGCATCGCCCGCGCGTCCGAGTCGCTGCGCCACCTCGGCTGGTTCGAGGTCACCGACATCCGCGGTCACCTCGAGGACGGCGCGATCGCCCACTACCAGGTGACGATGAAGGTCGGCTTCCGCCTCGACGACGAGTAGACGCCGGCGTGTCCACGAGCCGGCGCGGATCGCGGTCGAGTGCTCACCACGCGAGGCGCAGGTCCCCCGGGTCGAAGCCGGCGAGGGCCCGATCGGCGTCGCCGGCCTCGAGCAGCGCGCGGACGAGGCGGCCCTTGGCCGCCTTGCCCGCGTGGCCGGCGGGCGCGCCGTTCGCCGTCACGAGGCTCGGCCGGACCAGGCGGTAGGACGCCGGCTCCGGGATCCACGCCCCCCGGTGCTCGTTGGGCAGCAGATCCACCACGGTGTGGCCGGCGAGCCGGTCGTTCAGCACGCGCGACAACGGCGCGCGCCAGAAGGTGGCCACGTTCCCCACCGGCGCCACCACGGCCGAGAGCTTGAGCCGGAAGTCCGGGACCGGGTCGTCCCAGGCGGCGAGGCCGGTCACGGCGTTGACCACGATCACGCCGGCGCGTGCCCTCCGCCGCGCCGCCGCCGGCAGGGTCGGCACGTCGAGGTGCTCCCACACCACACCGGAGAAGCGCTGCCAGGCCGGTCGCGTCGGCGCGCCCACGAGCGCCAGGTTCGCCGCCCGGGCCGCGCCCAGCAGCGGCCCTCGTGCGCCGAGCATCCGCGCGGTGCCGCCCCGGTGCCGGCGCAGCGCGTTGGCGACGCGGGTGCGCTCCCGGGCCAGCGCGCCGAAGCGGCCCGAGTCCACCGCCCAGGGCGGGCCGTCGCCGCCGGGGGCCTTCCCCTCCGACGGCGGCACCAGGACGACGAGCACCACGGGATCCTGGCCCACGGTCCGGAGTACCGTGCGCACCTGACACTCACGTCAGGTACCGAGCGCACCCGGGAGTCGGAGTGGAGCTGCCCAAGATCATCAGCGTCGACGACCACGTCGTGGAGCCCGCGCACGTGTGGCAGACCTGGCTGCCCGAGAAGCACCGGGAGAAGGGCCCGCGCGTCGAGCGCAAGCGGTGGGGGAAGTTCCGCCTGAAGAAGGGCGCGAAGTACGAGATGACCGAGGACGACGAGGGCGAGTGGGGCGACGCCTGGATCTACGAGGACAAGGTCATCTACGTCCAGAAGAAGTTCGTCGCCATCCCGAAGGCGGCGACCGTCGGCGACGACGTCTCGACGTTCGACAAGACGGTCATGACCATGACCGCCACCACCTACGACGACATGCGCCCGGGGTGCTGGGACGCCAAGGAGCGCAAGAAGGACTTCGAGATCAACTGGGTCGACGGCTCACTGCCGTTCCCCACGTTCCCCCGCTTCTGCGGCCAGACCTTCCACGAGGCCGACGACCGCGAGCTCGCGCTCGCGTGCGTGCGGGCCTACAACGACTGGATGGTCGAGGAGTGGTGCGACCCGTCCATCGGCATCAACATCCCGCTCGCCATCATGCCGCTGTGGGACCCGGAGCTCGCGTCCCAGGAGATCCAGCGCAACGCGGCGCGGGGCGTGCGCGCGGTGTGCTTCTCGGAGCTCCCGACCCGTCTCGACCTGCCGAGCGTGCACAGCGGGCACTGGGACCCGATGCTCGCGGCGTGCAACGACACCGGCACCACGCTCTGCATGCACGTCGGCTCGAGCTCGACCGACCCGTTCTCGTCGCGTGACGCGCCTCCGGGCGTGGGCAGCATGGTCGGGTTCAACAACTCGATGGCGTCGCTCGGCGACTACCTCTTCGGCGGGATCATGCACCGCTTCCCGAAGCTGAAGATCGCCTACTCCGAGGGCCAGATCGGCTGGCTGCCGTACGCGCTCGAGCGGGCCGACACGGTGTGGGAGGAGCACAACGCGTGGCAGAACTCGAAGCGCCTGTGCCCCGAGCCGCCGTCGACCTACTACTACGACCGCGTGTTCGGCTGCTTCACGTGGGACCACCACGGTGTGAAGTCGCTCGACGAGGTGGGTGAGAACAACATCTGCTTCGAGACCGACTATCCGCACACCGACACGACGTGGCCGAACTCCAAGGAGTACTGCGAGCAGATGCTCGCGGGCGTGGAGACCGACGAGCAGAAGTACAAGATCCTGCGCGGCAACGCGATCCGCATGCTCGAGCTCGACCGCGACTGACCCGCACCCGTCGTCAGCGGCACGTCACAGGTAGGCGCGCGGCGTCGTACGCCCAGAGCTGCTCGGCCGCGCGCAGCTCGCGACCGGTGATCGAGAACGGCTCGATCATGAGCCACGCGTCGCGCTCGTCGTCGAGCCACGGCTCCGGGTCGAACCGCTCGCGGAACTCGGCCGCCCGGGGATCGGCGTGGCCGAGCGTGCCCCGCACCACGACCGACCAACCCCGCTTGCGCACGACGTCGATACCGTCGATCTCGAACGCGACCCGATCCGGCGCGGTGTCGATCACGTTGCCACTCCGCGTGCGCAGGACCACCCACGTCCGACCGGCCGCCTCCATGAGGCGGTAGTTCACGGGCAGCACGATCGGGAAGTCGTCGACGATCACCGCCACCCGTCCGACCACGTGCGCGCGCAGACGCTCCAGGCACGTGTCGAGGTCCAGCTCCTCGGCCCAGGTCTCCTCCATCACGGAACTCCTTCCGACTCGCCGGCGACGGACGCATCGCTGCGGCTCGCTCGACAGCATCGACGCGAACAGGGCGGCGTAGCGCTCGAGGTGGCTGTCCCCGAGGAACTCGTGGTTCGCCCGCTCGTAGGCACGATCACCGATGCGCGCCGCGAGCTCGGGGTCGTCGAGCAGCCGGTTGATCGCCGCGCCGAAGCCTTCGAGATCGTGCGGATCGTCGATGAGCAGGCCGTGCTCGCCGTCGACGATCTGGTCGACGATGCCGCCGACGCGGCTGGCCACGACGGGCCGGTGCTTCCACATCGCCTCGACGACGGTGAGCCCGAAGCCCTCGGCGAGGCTCTTCTGGGTGACCACCGTCGCGTGGCGCTGCAGCGCGTTCACGATGATCGCGGCCTCGTCCGGGTCGGTCATCGGCACGCACGCCAGGTGGACGCGCGTCCGGGTCGACTGCGGCAGCGTGCGCCACGCCGCGATGCAGTCGTCGAGCACCGCGCCACCCTCGGGGTCGTCGGTCACCCCGTGCACCGCCGGACCGACGAGCATGAGGTGCGCGCCGTGGGACCGGTCCACGTGCTCGGCGAAGCCGCGGAGCACGCCCTCCATGTCCTTGATCCGGTCCCAGCGCGAGAGCTGGACCACGAGCGGCGTACCCGGAGGAGGTGGCGGCCCGGTCTGCAGGATGTCGGCCCGCCGGTCGATCCGGCCCGGCGAGCCGTCGCGCCGGCGGAACGTCGCGAGCTCGGCGTCGCCGTCGCCACCGAGCAGCCCGACGAACTGCAGGATCGCCTCGGTCTCGGCCGGTTCCAGCATCTCGTTCTTGGCGCAGAACGGGTCGATCGACGGCGTGATCACGTGCAGCCGATCGCGGTCGATCCACGCCGGTGCGAACTGGGCGCGGGTGAACACGAAGCGCTCGGCCGGGTCGAGGTACGGCGCCAGGAATGTCCACGCGAGGTCGGTCGCCTCGTTCGGCGTGTCGCGACCCACGTGACAGCGCCACACCACGTGCGCGCCCGCGCCCCGCGCGGCCGCCGCGAGGCCGGCCGTCTGCGGATCGTGCAGGATCACGATGTCGCCGGCACGGATGAAGGACAGCAGCTCGGCGGCGTTGCGGTGGAGGGTCTGCTCGTACGCGGCGCGTTGCTCGGCACCGAGCGGGCCCCCATCGCCACGCGACCCGTAGAGGTGGTTGTGGATCCGCTTCGTCACCTCGAAGAACGGCGGGTCGCCTTCGATCACGACCCAGCGGGCGTCCACTCCGACGCCGCGCACGTACGCGAGCAGGGTCTGGAGGAGCTCGGCGACACCGCCACCGGACGCGGTGGAGTTGACGTTCACGATCCGGCGCCCGGCGAGGCCGGCGCGCGCCGCGGCGGCGGCGCGTTCGAAGTGCGAGCGCCCGTTCGGGCCCGATCAACTCCTCGAGCCGCTGCGGGTCGAGGGCGTCGACGTCGACCTCGTGGAGCATTCCGGACCTCCTCGGGCCTCCCGGCGTTCCCTCGCACCCTCGAGTATGCACGCCCCCCGGGGGAGGGCCCAGGGGCCTTGGACTCTGGTCACACCGGCGGCGCGGGCGGGCTACGGGCCCTAACGTCGGTCACGATGACGCAACCGATCGAGCTCATCCTGATGCGGGAGCTCGCGGACCATCTCGCGACCCCCATCTTCGTGGTGCAGCCGGACGGCGACCTGCTCTTCTACAACGAGCCCGCGGAGCAGCTGCTCGGCAGCCGTTTCGACGAGACCGGGCTCATGCCGTTCGAGGAATGGTCCACCGCGTTCGCACCGACGGATCACGACGGGACACCGATCCCGCCGGAGGAGCTGCCGCTCGCGATCGCTGCGCAGCAACAACGGCCGGCGCAGCGACCGATGGCGATCGTCGGGCTCGACGGCGTCCACCGCCGGCTGATGGTCGCCGCCATCCCGCTGAAGGGGCAGTGGGGCGCCCACCTCGGCGCCGCCGCCATCTTCTGGGAGGAGGAGTGAAGGTCACGCTCTGGGGGACACGCGGCTCCCAGCCGTCACCCGGGCCCGACACCGTCCGGTACGGCGGCAACACGTCGTGCGTCGAGCTCCGGACCCTGCCCGACAGCCGCGTGCTCCTCGACGCCGGAACCGGGCTGCGCGTCGCGGGCGCGCAGCAACGGGACGCGGTGCGGCGGGTCGACCTCATGCTCACGCACCTCCACATGGACCACATCCAGGGCCTCGGCTTCTTCGCGCCGTTGTTCCGCCCCGGCTTCGAGGTGCACATCTGGGGCCCCGGGTCCGCCACCGCGGACCTCGGCACGAGGCTCAAGCGGTACATGGCGCCGCCGCTGTTCCCGGTGCGCCTGGGCGAGCTGCCGTGTGACCTGCACCTGCACGACCTCCACGAAGGCCGAGTCGACGTCCCGGGGTTCTCGGTGCACGCGGCGCTCGTGTGTCATCCGGGTCCGACCGTCGGCTTCCGCGTCGAGGACGATCGAGGAACCCTCGCGTACCTCCCGGATCACGAGCCGTTCCTCGCGTGCCGGCGGTTCGCCGAGCGGCCCGAGTGGTGCTCGGGCCTCGAGCTCGCGGCCGGCGTCGACGTGCTGATCCACGACGCGCAGTACACCGACGACGAGTACGAGGAACGGGTCGGCTGGGGTCACAGCACCCTCGACCACGCACTCGCGTTCGCGCGTCTCGCGCGCGTCGGTTGCTTCATGCCGTTCCACCACGACCCCGCGCACGACGACGACATGCTCGACGCGTTTCTCGGGGGCCGGACCGAGGAGCCGTTCGTGCTCGTCCCCGCGCGCGAGGGCTCGACGTTCGACGTCGCGGATTTCGTCCGCGTCTGACGTCGAACGCCGAGCCCGGCGCCGCCACGCCCTACTGGGAGGAAGGGCGCAGCGAGTACGCCGGCGCGCCACCGGCGGCGCCTCCGGCCCCGGGGCCCGGCGGCGAACGTGCCCATCGCCGGCGGGCGCGGTGGCGGACGCGTCCGCATGGAGCCGGGCCAGCTCCGCCGTCACCCGCAGGCCGCGCTCGCGCTCCTGGGACATCAAGCGGGCGTGATACTCGTGCAACATCGGTGCCTCCTGTCGAGGTCGTTCGGAGCTCCGCCACGGAGGCCGCGACACGCCGTTGTGCCGCGGCCTCCGCGGGGGCTCAGTAGCCACCGCCCGACATCGAGGGCGCCGCGGTCGGTGCCGGCGTCGACGTCGGCGCGGTCGTGCCCTTGAAGAGCGAGCCGTCGGGACGGACGACGAAGAAGCTCTCGACGCCCTGCCCGGTCACGTCGCCCGGCCGGCGGTCACCGGCGAACGTGTAGAGCGGCCAGCGGCCGGCCACCAGCTGCGTCTGCGTGCCACTGGCGACGGTGTGGAACACGGCGCGGTCGACGCCGGTCCCCGACGTCCAGCCCGCGGTCACCGTGGCCGGCGGCCAGGTCACCGCGCACGCACCGGTGCACGTGGGGGTACCGGCGGTGTCGTTGGTGAAGCCGTAGAGCGTGCGGCCCCGGGCGTCGACGAGCACGTCGCCGAGTGCGTGGTCCGCACGGCGACGGTCGCCGCCGCCGGGTGCGCGCGTGCGGGGCCGCTCGATGCCGCGGCCTGGGTCGCGGTGCTGCCACCGCCTCCGCAGGCGGCGAGGAGCGTGGCGCCGGCGAGCGTGAGACCGGCGACGGTTCGGATCTGCATGATGTCCTCCAAGGGGTGGGTCGGGGTTCCTCTGCGGTACGTGGGGGCGCGCCACCGCGGTTCGGGTGGCACGTGTCACGCGACCCGTCGTGAGCAATCGAGAACCGAACCGGTGGCGGGCGACGTACCCACAGGTGAACCCGTACGCCGCGATCGAGGGGGAGCCACGGGATGCAGCAGGATCGGCGAGCATCGACGCTCCGGAATCGCGACGGTGGAGCCCGTCGCCACCGTGACGCTCCTCCTTGCCGTCGCTGACCGCGTGCGACCGCGGCCGTGGTCGATGGCGCCGATCAATGCCACCGTCCTACCGTCCTGTCACGTGACCCCCGCCGAGCTCGACGCCTTCCGGCGCCGCGAGCCGAGCGCGATCCGCGCGCTCTACCGCGAGTACGGACGGCTCGTGTACGCGGTGGCCTACCGCGTGCTCGGCCGTCGGGACCTGGCGGAGGACGCGGTGCAGGAGACGTTCCTCCGCGCGTGGCAGGCCGCCGACGGGTACGACGTCGAACGCGACCCCGCCGCGTGGCTCGCCACGATCGCCAAGCGCGCCGCGATCGACATCCACCGCCGCGAGGCCCGACGACCGGCGACCGGCCTCATCGACCTCGCGGCCGACGATCCGGCCGTCGTGACGCTCCCCCCCGACCTCGGATCGGTCGACGCGGTCTTCCAGGTCCGGCGTGCGATCGACCAGCTCGCGCCCGACGAGGCCGTGATCATCCGCATGCACCATCTCGACGGCATGACGCACGTGCAGATCTCCGAGCGACTCGGCGTCGCGCTGGGCACCGTGAAGTCGCGGTCACACCGCGCCCACGCCAAGCTCGCGAACCTCCTGGGGCACCTCACGGAGACGGTGGCATGACCGAACGCCTGACCGACGCGGAGCGGCGCGCGTTGCTCGCGGGCGACGACCCCGATCCGCTCGACCCCGACGCGGCGGCGGAGGTCGGCCTGCTCGCCGACCTGCTCGCGGACCCGACGACGTGGGTCGAGCCGGACGCCGCGCTCGAGGATCGGGTCGTCGACGCGATCACGGGCGCCGCGCCCGCGCCCGCCGCCGCGCCGGGAACCACGCGCCGGTCGCGCCGGACCCGACGCGGCCGCGGCGTCCTGATCGGCTCGCTCGCCGCGGTCGCATCCGTCGCCCTCGTCGTGGGCGTCGTGGCGGCCACCCGGAGCAGCACCGAGCCCGACTTCCGGGCACGGCTCACGGCGACCGCGCTCGCGCCCGGTGCTCGTGCGACCGTCGTGGTGACGCACAACACGGCGGGGTTCCGTATCGGGTTCGATGCCCACGGCTTGCGACCGCTCGCAGACGGCGCCTACTACCAGGCCTGGCTCAAGAACGCGCGCGGCGGGCTCGTCTCCATCGGCACCTTCAGCTCGAGCGACGGTGCGATCGTCCTGTGGTCCGGTGTGAACCCGACCGAGTACCGCGGGATGACCGTGACCATCGAGCCCGACGACGACGACCCGGCGTCGTCCGGCCGGCGCGTGCTCGCCGGGGAGCTGCAGCCGCGCTGAGCGCGGCACGACCCGGTCAGGGCGCGGTCAGGGCGCGGTCACGGTGCGATGACCACCAGGATCGCCGACGCGGTGGTGCCCTGGTCGCCGTGCGCGGTGATGGTGTAGTTCCCGGCGGGGTTGGCCGCCGCCGGCGCGTAGGTGGCGACGACCTTGCCGTCGGCCGCCGCGAGGTGCGGAGGCCCGGTGAACGAGCCGGCGGGCGAGTCGATCTGGAACGTGACCTTCTCGCCCGCATGCGCTCCGGTGAGCGCCAGCTGCACCGTGCCCCCCGCCGTCACCCGCCTCGGGGTGAGGGCGAGCCGGACCGCGGGCTTCGGCGGGACCAGCAGCGTCTGGCCGATCGTGAGCCGGTCGGGGTTGGCGATCGAGTTCGCCTTGACGATCGCGTCGGTCGTCACGCCGAACCGCCGGGCGATGCCGAGCAACGTGTCGCCGGATCGCACCTGGTAGTGCACGGGCTTGCCGACGGTCGTGGTCGTCGTCACGAGCGTGGACGACGTCGTCGTGGACGACGCCGGGGCCTTGGTTCGGGCGCGCGGCGCCTCGGCGCCCAGATCGAGGCGCGTGAGACCGAAGCCCGCGACCACGATCAGCAGCAGGAGCACGCCGATACCGATCGGCAGCGATGCGTTGGTTCGGGCTGCGGTTCCGGCCGGTTGGAGACGCCGACGTCGCCGACTGGTCCTCGACAGCTCACGGCTCCTTGATCATCGGTCCCGGCCCGCCGGTCGCCGGGCGGCGGCGAGCGGCGCTCAGTCTCGCTCCCGCCACGCCCGCACGTACTCGCGTGCGGTCGCCGGCTTGCCCAACGGCTCGAAGCGCGCGGCCTCGGCGGTCAGCTCCTCGATCTCGCCGTCCTTCAGCTCGAGGTCGGCCGCCTCGGCGTTGTGCCGGAGCTGCTCGACGGAGCTGGCGCCGGGGATCACGACGACGTTCCGGTGGCTGATCAGCCAGGCCAGCGCGACCTGCGCGGGCGTGGCGCCGTGCGCATCGGCGATGCGGCGCACGGTCTCGATCACGGGCATGGCCCGGCGCACGTTCTCGGGCAGCCACAGCGGATCCGTGCGGCGGGCCGACCCCGTGGGCAGCGAGTCGACGTCGTAGCGGCCGCCGAGCAGACCCTTGGCGAGCGGGCTGTAGGCGATCACCATCCGGCCGTGGTCCTGCGCGTGCCGGACCTGGGAGCTCGCCGGCTTGGACGCGAGGAGGCTGAACTGCACCTGGTTCGAGAGCACCGGGGCGCCGAGCGCGTCCTCCGCGGCCTGCCACCGCTTGGTGGAGAAGTTGCTCACCCCGACCTGGCGGACCAGGCCGTCGCGCTGGAGCTGTCGCATCCCGTCCATCTGCGACGAGAGCGGCACGGCCGGGTTGGGCCAGTGGATCTGGTAGAGGTCGATCACGTCGATGCCGAGGCGCAGGGCCGAGAGGCGACCGTGCTCCGCGACCCGCGACGCGGTGGGCATCACCGGGAGCACCTTGGTCGCGACGAACGCCTCCGAGCGCCGGCCCACCAGCGCGCGACCGACGATCGTCTCCGACACGCCGTGCGCGTACACCTCCGCGGTGTCGATGAGGTTCACACCGAGGTCGAGCGCCGTGTGGACGAGCTCGACGGCGGTCTCCTGCGCGTACCGGTTGCCGTAGCCCCAGTCCTTCGAGCCGAATTGCCAGCAACCGAGGCCGATCGACGAGATCCGCTCTCCCGCCACGTGGACGTACTGCATGGTGACTCCTTCCGCCGACCCGCATGCTCGCAGACCCGGGACGGCGGGACCAGGCGGCCGAGCGACGAATCGACCGACCGCCGTCGCCGCGAGCCGCGTACGGTGGGTCGCGATGCGTGTGCCGCACGTGGTGATCGTGGGTGCCGGCTTCGGTGGGATCTCCGCAGCCATGGCACTGGCCGGCGCGCCCGTCGAGGTCACGATCGTCGACCGTCACAACTTCCACACGTTCTCGCCCCTCCTCTACCAGGTGGCCACGGCCGGCCTCGCGCCCGACGACATCGCACCGAACCTGCGCGGGATCGTGCAGCGCGCGCCCAACGTCGAGGCGCGCATGACGACCGTGCACGGTGTCGACATCGATCGGCGCGAGGTGCTCGTCGACGGCGACGTCACGATCCCCTACGACGTCCTCGTGCTCGCGGCCGGCGCGGTGACGAGCGACTTCGGGGTGCCGGGTGTGACCGAGCACGCGTTCCCGCTCAAGACGGTGGCCGACGCGACCCACCTCCGCAGCACGGTGCTGCGCCGCTTCGAGGAGGCGAACGCCGATCCCGCACTCATCGACGACGGCAGCCTGACGTTCGTCGTCGCAGGTGGCGGCCCCACCGGTGTCGAGCTCAGCGGTGCGCTCGCCGAGCTCATCGCCAAGGTCCTGGCCAAGGACTTCAAGCACCTCGACGTCCGGCGCGCACGCGTCGTGCTCATCGAGATGACCGACCATCTGCTCGGTGGCTTCTCGCCGGCGTCGCAGGCGGAGGCGCGACTCGAGCTGGCGCGCCGCGGCGTGGAGGTGCGGCTCGGCACGGCGATCGCATCGGTCGAGCCCGACGCGGTGCACCTCGCCGACAACACCGTGATCCGGACCCGGACCGTCGTGTGGGCTGCCGGCGTGCGGGCGAACCCGTTGGGCGCCGCGCTCGGCCTCCCGCTCACGCGCCGCGGCGAGATCGCCGTCGACGCCGACCTCAGCGTGCCCGGGCACGCGGAGATCTTCGTCATCGGTGACCTCGCGGGCGGGACCGACCGCGCGGGGAGCGCGTACCCGCAGCTCGCGCCGGTCGCGATCCAGGGTGGCCGTCACGTGGCGCGCACGATCGTCCGCCGGACCCGTGGCAAGCGCGCCCGGCGCTTCCGCTACGTGGACAAGGGGATCATGGCCACGATCGGTCGGCGCTCGGCCGTGGCCGAGCTCCCGCTCGGCATCCGCTTCGGCGGCACGCTCGGCTGGCTCAGCTGGCTCGGCCTGCACCTCGTGTTCCTGATCGGGTTTCGCAACCGCGTGGTCGTGCTCGTGAACTGGGCGTGGAACTACCTGAAGTGGGACCGCGGCAATCGCGTGATCCTCTCCGAGCCCGACTGAGCCGGCGCACCTCAAGCGCGCGCGAAGACGAGCTCCTCACGTCGCGCGGTGCGCAACGCCATCACGATCGTGATCACGATCGCAGCCACCGAGATCGACATCGAGGCCACCGTCTTCAACGCGACGAACAGCGGCACGGGCAGGGTCACGAGCAGACTGAACGTGGTCGCCGCCGTGAGCAGGTGGACGCCGGCCCAGAGCAACGTGAGGCCGACGAACAGACGGGTGATCGCCGGGCGGTCGGCGACCTCGGGATGCAGCGGCACGAAGTCGTGGGCGAGCCGCGCGATCACCGGCCGGCCCATCCACGCGGACCCTGCGAAGATCGCGGCCAGGGCGACGGTCGTGGCGACGGGCTGGATGAAGTACGCGAACGTGCTGCCGCTGGCGAGCCCCACGACGGAGCGCACCGTGAGTCCCACGGTCGCGAGCACGAGCAGCGCAGGGATCCGTTGGTGGAAGACCAGCCGGCGGCCGATGGCGCCGTAGCCCCAGACCAGCACCGCCGCCATCGCCGCGACGGGCCCGAGCAACGCGATCACGACGAGGAAGAGCACGGTGGGGACCAGCGTCGCCTCGACGAGGTTCGGCAACCCGCGCCGCAGGACGGCGCCGAGGACCTGGGGGGCGTGCAGCGCCCGGGGCGCGGCGTCGGCCTCGTCGGCGCGGCCCACGAGCATCCAGCTCAGGGACTTCGGTGGTGCGAGCACTTCGCCCATCGGGCGGCCAATCCGACCCCGGATCGGCGGACACCCTGTCCGGCGAGCAAGAACCTCCGGGCAGTGTACGACCGAAGTCGTGACGCGTCGCCCTCGGTCGTACACCGCCGGCGGCCCTTGCCACGCCGCGCCCCGAGGTTCATCCTGGGAGTCAACGCCGGTGCGTCAGGGCACCCGGGACGTCCCGGCGTATCGCCTCGAGGGTGCGGAGGTGACCGATGCTCGTCGCCGCGATCCTGGCCCGGAAGGGCGCCGACGTGTTCACGATCGACCCGGATGCGACGGTGGGCGCCGCCATCGAGGCACTGCGCGTCCACCGCGTCGGTGCGCTCGTCGTCTCGACCGACGGCGTCGGCGTCACCGGGATCGTGTCGGAGCGCGACGTCGTCCGCCACCTCGCCGAGCACGGTCACCCGGTGCTCGACCAGCCCGTGTCGTCGGTGATGACCGGCGACGTGGTCACCTGCACGCCGACGGACACGACCGAGCAGCTCATGGCGTTGGTCACCGATCGTCGCATCCGTCACGTGCCGGTCATCGACGCCGATCGGCTCGCCGGCGTCGTGTCGATCGGCGACATCGTCGCGGCACGCGTGCGCGAGCTCGAGGACGAGACGCAGCTCCTGCACGACTACATCTCGGCGCGCTGACCCTCCGGTCGGGGGTATGCGGCCGCGAGCGCGGCGAGCCGGTTCAAGCAGTCGCGCGCGCACTCGTGGATGATGTCGGCCACCGGTCGGACCGAGTCGATCCGGCCCGCGACCTGACCGCACATCGCGCCCGGGAACCGTACCGACCGTCGGTGACGGGTGCCGCCGGCTCAGCTCGGCGGGATCGGGACCACTCGGTGCGCGCGGATCCGGCCGCGGTCGACGCGGATGACGCCGTAGGTGCGCGCCGGGGCCCGGCGGCGCTGCGTGGGGGAACCGGGGTTGAACAGGCGCTGACGTCCCTCGCCGATCCGGTCCTCGGGCAGATGACTGTGACCGAACACGACCAGGCGGGCGTCCGGGAACCGGCGATGCATGCGCGCGTCCCGGCCCGCGCGTGCGCCGCTGTCGTGCAGCATCGCGATCGGCACACCGCCGAGCTCGACCTCCACCGTCTCCGGGAGCACGTCGACCAGCGCGTGGTCGTTGTTCCCCAGCACCGCGAACACCGGCGCGAACGTCTCCAGCTCGGCCAGCACGGCGGGCGCGATCACGTCGCCGGCATGGAGGACCACGTCGGCCCTCCGGAGATCGCGGTACATCGCCGGCGGCAGGAGGGGCCGCACCACGGCACCGGCGCCGGGCTCACGCAGGTGGGTGTCGGCCATCACCACGACGAGCACGACCCACTCTTGCGCACGCGCTCCGTGGGCGGCCCCGGGTGTGCCATCCTCGTACGGGAACGAACGGGGCGAGCCGGGAGGTCGGGGATGGCACGGGATGCTTCGGGCAGGGACCGGGACCGCTTCGGCGCCGTCGTGGACCGCCGGACTCTCCTGAAGGGGATGGGCGCGTTCGGCGCGGCCGCCGCGCTCGGCGCGTGCGGGTTCCGACCCGGCACCGGCCCGGGGCACGGCCACGGACCGCCGTGGGGGCGGGTCCTGCCCCCCGGCACGCGACCGTTCCCTCGCGTCCCCGAGGGCACCGACATGCTCCCGGAGATCGAGCACGTCGTCGTGCTCATGATGGAGAACCACTCGTACGACTCGTACTTCGGCGCGCTGCGATTGGGCGACGGCTTCCGGTTCGCGCCCGACGGCCGGCCGCGCAACGCGAACCCCGACGGGAACGGCAACCTCGTGCGCGCGTTCCACATGCCGTCGACGTGTCAGCTGCACGCGTTGCCCGGCCAGGACTGGAACCGCAGCCACCGGTCGTGGGACAACGGCCGCAACGACGGCTTCGTCCTCGCGTCGACCCCGGTCTCGATGGGCTACTGGGACGAGACCGACATCCCCTTCTACCACGCGCTCGCGAAGACGTTCCCGCTGTCGGACCGCTGGTTCGGCTCGGTGCTCGCGCAGACGTATCCGAACCGGCGCTTCCTCATGGCGGGCACCGCGGCGGGAATCGTGAGCACCACCACCGCGGCGCTCACCGCACCGCCGCCGCCGAACGGGACGATCTTCGACCGGTTCCACGCGCACGGCATCCCGTGGCGCAACTACTACACGGACCTGCCGTCGGCCGCGATCATCCTGAAGACGGCTGCGGACTACGGCTCGAACTTCTCGCCGATCTCGCAGTTCTACGCGGACGCGGCCGCGGGCACCCTGCCGTTCTTCAGCCTGGTGGACCCGAACTTCGACACGGAGTCGGAGGAGAACCCCCAGGACCTGCGGCGCGGCGAGCAGATGGCGGCCAAGGTGATCAACGCGGTGATGCACTCGCCGAACTGGGCGAAGACCGTGCTGATCTGGACCTACGACGAGCACGGTGGCTACTACGACCACGTCCCGCCGCCGCCGGCGGTGCGCCCGGACGACATCCCGCCCGACATCGACGTGCCCCCGGACCTGCCCGGCATGTACGACCGGTTGTCGTTCCGCGTGCCCGCCGTGATGGTGTCTCCGTACGCCAAGCGCAACTACGTCTCGCACGTGACCCACGATCACACGTCCGTGCTGAAGCTCCTCGAGACGAAGTGGAACCTCGGCGCGCTCACCTACCGCGACGCCAACGCCGACAACCTGCTCGACTCGCTGAACCTGCGCGCCCGGCCGGCGTTCCTCGAGCCTCCCGTGCTCCCGCCGCCCGCGCTCGACGTCGCGCCCGACACCTGCACGCCCGGGGACCCGGGCGGCCCCATCCCGCCGCCCGATGCGGTGGTGCCGATCGGTCACAACCCCTGGCTGATCACGCACTCGTAGCTCAGCGGGAGCGGCGCACCCGTTCGGCGGGGTCCTGGCCGTAGTAGTCGCGCAACATCTCGTAGAGCGCGGGCTCCCGGTCTTCGAGTTCGAGCGGGACGTCGAAGAACGTCTCGGTGGCGACGGCGAAGAACTCGGCGGCGTCGGTCGCGGCGTACGGATCGAGTGGCGGCCGGTCCACCCCGGCCCGCAGGGCCGTGAACACCTCGGTGCACACGTCGTACCACCGTTGACGATCGACCCGTCGCCCGAGCCGCGGCATCCCGTCGACGACCTGGTCGACCATGTCGAGCTTGTGCGCGAACTCGTGCAGCGTCACGTTGTGACCGTGGCCGGGATTGCTCGACGCCGCGTGCGCCTGGTCCCACGCGATCAACACCGGGCCGCGCCGATCGTGGGCCTCGCCGAGGATCGGCAACGGTGCGTCGCTCACCGTTCCCGGGATGGCGCCGGCCCGCACGCCGGCCGACTGCATGGCGCCGGGGTAGACGACGACCGCGCTCACCTCGCGCAGCTCCTCGACGTCGAGCCCGAGGACCAGCACGGCCGCCTGCATCGCGACCGTGACGGTGATCGTGTCGTCGAGCTCGAACCCGTTCGCGGCCTCCCAGTGCTTGTGGCGGAGGAGCCAGTCGGCATCGGTCGCGACCACGACGCGCTCGTCGTCGTCGAGCAGCCGCCACACCGCGACGTGGTCGTCGACGATGTCCGCCCATCCCTCGGGCAGTCCCTTGTGCCGGTGCCACATGCTGCGCAGTCTCGCCCACCGGCCCCGCCGCGCCGGCCGCAGTGCATGCACCGCCGGTGACGGGGAATGCTCTGGGCCATGACCGAGCCGCCGAGCCTCGGGCCGGTGATCGAACGGGCCGGTGGCCGCCTCCTCGTCGGGACCTGCTCGTGGACCGACACGACGTTGACCGACCAGACCGAGTGGTACCCGAAGCGCTCGATGTCGGCCGCCGAGCGGCTCGCGTTCTACGCGGCGCGCTACCCGATCGCGGAGGCCGACAGCACCTACTACTTCCCACCCCGCCCCGAGCTCACGAAGGGTTGGGTCGAACGCACGCCGCCGGGCTTCACGATGAACGTGAAGGCGTTCAGCCTCTTCACCGGCCACCCCACGCGGCTCGACGCGCTGTGGCGCGACATCCGCGACGACCTGCCGGAGGAGGTCACCCGCAAGCGCAACGTCTACGCGCACCACCTCGACGACATCGCGCTCGACGAGGCCTGGAAGCGCTTCCGGCACGCGCTCCGTCCGCTCGACTCCGCCGGGAAGCTCGGCGCCGTGCTCATGCAGTATCCGAAGTGGTTCACGCCCAAGCGCGCGAACCGCGAGGCGCTGGCGCAGATGCGCGAGCAGATGGAGGACCTCCCGGTGTGCGTGGAGTTCCGCGCGCCGGGTTGGCTCGGCCCCGACGACCGGGACCGGACATTGCACCAGCTGCGCGACCTGGGGCTCACCCTCGTCGTGCTCGACGCGCCCCGCGTGTCGAAGCTGCGCACGGTGCTCGAGGTGACCACCGAGCAGCTCGCCGTCGTCCGCTTCCATGGCCGGGCCGACGACCGGTGGGACGACCGCACCGGCAGCGCGGCGGAGCGCTTCCGCTACCTGTACACCCGGCGCCAGCTGCGGACGTGGGTGGCCAAGATCGACGAGCTCGCGTCGCAGGCCCGCGAGGTCCACGTGCTGATGAACAACTGCTACCAGGATTACGGCGTGCGCAACGCGGCCGACCTCCAGGACCTCCTCCTGGCGTGAGCACGGGTCCGGGTCGGTGGTGCCACGATCCGGTGACCGTCGTCACGCTCCCCGTCCGCCCGCGGGTTCGGCTCCGAACCAGGGACGTGAAGGTGGCGATCGTCGGAACGGGTGTCTCGGGCTTGGTGGCCGCGCACCGCCTGCACCCCGACCACGACGTCACGGTCTTCGAGGCCGATCGTCGGACCGGCGGCCACGCCAACACGGTCTCGGTCGACGTCGACGGTGTCACCCATGCGGTCGACACCGGGTTCATCGTGTTCAACGAGCCGAACTACCCGGGGTTCGTCGCGCTCCTGCGCGACCTCGGGGTCCCGACCCAGCCCACCGAGATGAGCTTCGGCGTCAGCGACCCGCGGACCGGTCTCGAGTACCGCGGCTCCAACCTGCGGACGCTGTTCGCGCAGCGCACCAACCTGGTGAACCCGCGCTTCCTGCGCCTGCTCGCCGAGATCGTCCGATTCAACCGGGTCGCGCGGCGCCTGGTGCAGGGCGAGGCGATCTGGTCGGGCGCCGACCGCCTCGTCCCACCGGACTCCGACGACGACGAGTCGATCGAGGCGGTGCTGCAGCGGGGCCGCTACTCAACGGCGTTCGTCGAGCAGTTCCTCGTCCCGTTCGGGGCCGCCATCTGGTCCGCCGATCCGCGTTCGTTCACACGCTTCCCGATGCGGTCCTACGCCCGCTTCATGCACAACCACGGACTGCTCGGCGTCGCCGCCCGCACGGAATGGCGCACGATCACCGGCGGGTCGCGCCGCTACCTCGACGCGCTGACGGCGCCGTTCGCCGATCGGATCAGGTGCTCGACGCCGGTCCACAAGATCGTGGCCGCGCCCCGCCCGAACGGCGAGCACGCGGTCGAGGTCCTCACCGACGCCGGGCCGTCCGTCTTCGACCGCGTGATCGTGGCCACGCACAGCGACCAGGCCCTGCGCCTGCTCGGTGACGCGACCGCGGCCGAGCGCGAGGTCCTCGGCGCGATCGCGTACCAGCCCAACACGGCGACGCTGCACACCGACGAGCGGCTCCTGCCGCGGCATCCCCGCGCGCGTGCGAGCTGGAACTACCGCGTCGACCCCACGGCGCGACGCGCCACGGTGACGTACTGGATGAACAACCTCCAGCGCATCGAGAGCCGCCGGCCACTGCTCCTCACGCTGAACGGCGCCGACGCCATCGCACCCGAGCGGGTGCTGGCCGAGTTCGAGTACGAGCACCCGGTCTTCGACGTCGGGGCCGTGCGCGCGCAGCGGCGGCGCCACGAGCTCCAGGGCGCACGCGGCATCGCGTTCGCCGGTGCGTACTGGGGCTACGGCTTCCACGAGGACGGCGTACAGAGCGGCATCGAGGCGGCCGACGCGGTCCGGAGGCGCGGGTGACGGCCGCCGCCGTGTACTCGGGCACCGCGCGCCACGTTCGCAGCGGACCGCGGGCGCGTGTGTTCACACCCCGGATCCACCTCGCGTACCTCGACGTCGACGCGCTCCCCGAGGTGCTCGACGGTCTGCCGGGGTGGTCGGCCCGGCGCCGAGCGCCGGTGCGCTTCCGCGCCGAGGACTTCCTCACCGGTGCACCACGGCCGCTCGGCGACGGCGTCCGGGAGCTGGTCCGTGAGCGACTCGGCCGGCGCCCGGACGGGCCGGTGTACCTGCTCGCGCAGCTCCGCACCTGGGGGTACGTCTTCAACCCGCTGAGCGTCTACTACTGCTGGGATCCGCGTGGCGGCGGTCTCGACGCCGTCGTCCTCGAGGTGACGAACACGCCGTGGCGAGAGCGCACCTGGTACGTCTTCGACGCGCGGTCCGCGCCCGACGACTCCCGCACCGTGCAGAAGGCGATGTACGTCTCGCCGTTCCTGCCGATGGACGTCGACTACCGCGTCTCGTGGACACCGCCCGGCGAGGAGCTCCACCTCGACATCCGGGTCGAGCGCGATCGCGTGCCGGTCTTCACCGCGGGCCTCCGGTTGCGGCGACGTCCGCTGACCCGCCGGTCGGCGGTCGGCCTGTTGGTGCGGTCCCGGATGTTCCCGCTGCGCAGCGTCGCCGCGATCTACCGTCAGGCGATCCTGCTGTGGTCGAGACGGTTCCCGCTCACTCGTCACGGGAACGTACCGGTTCCGGAGGTGTCATGAGCGGTCGGTCGTCATCGGAGCCGCGGGTCCGCATCGCGCACGCGGTCGCCGCGCACCTGCTCCATCGCCTGCAGGGCGGCGCGCTCGAGCTCGTCGATGCGTCGGGCTCGCCGGCGGTCGAGCGCTTCGGCGACGCCGGCGACCGAGCGCGGGGTGCGCGTCGTGGTGCACGACCCACGGACCTACGAGCGCGTGCTCCGTCAGGGGAGCATCGGGCTGGGCGAGTCCTACGCCGACGGCTGGTGGGACACCGACGACCTCACCGCGTTCCTGCGCCTCGTCCTGCGCACGCTGCGCGCCGGGCACGGTCGTCGGGACCGGTTCCACCGTCGCATCACGCCGGTCGTGGACCCGCTGCTGCGGCTCCGCCGACCCGACCCGGCCCGCGACGCCCGCCACGTGCGGGCCCACTACGACCTCGGCAACGAGTTCTTCGCCCGGCTGCTCGACGAGACGATGGCGTACTCGTGCGCGGTCTTCGATCGACCCGGCATGTCGCTCGCCGACGCCTCGCGCGCCAAGTTCGACCGGTTGGCGCGGTCGCTCGATCTGACCGCCGACGACCACCTCCTGGAGATCGGCACCGGGTGGGCCGGCTTCGCGATCCACGTCGCGCAGCGCTACGGCTGCCGGGTGACCACCACCACCGTCTCGGCCCACCAGTTCGAGCATGCCCGCGCCGCGGTCGCCGCCGCGGGGCTCGCCGACCGCATCACCGTGCTGGATGCCGACTATCGGGACCTGCGGGGCACGTTCGACAAGGCGATCGCGATCGAGATGATCGAGGCGGTCGACTGGCGCGACTACGAGACCTTCTTCTCCCAGGTCCGGGCGGTGCTCGCCGACGACGGCGCCTTCGCGATGCAGGCGATCGTCGCGGCCGACGAGAGCTTCGACCGGTTGAAGCGCCACGCGGACTTCATCAAGGCCGCGATCTTCCCGGGCGGGTGCCTGCCGTCGGTGCGCGCGCTCACGACGGTGGCGCAGAGCACCGCGGGACTCGCGCTGACCCACCGGGACGACATCGGCCCGCACTACGCGGAGACGCTGCGGCGCTGGCGCACGAACCTCGAGACCACGATGCCCGAGCTCCCGCACCTCGGTCTCGACGAACGCTTCGGGCGGTTGTGGCGCTTCTACCTCGCGTACTGCGAGGCCGGCTTCGACGAGCGCTACATCGGCGCGGTGCAGCTGCTGTACGCGACACCGGCCTTCGCCGCCCGCCCCGCGACCGCGCGGCGTCCGGAGGCGGCCGCGCGCGGTTGACGCGCGGCGACGGAGACCGCGGTCGACGTCAGGCGGACGTGACGCGCGCCGTCGACGGGCGCGGCGCCGTCCGCGGCGCGCACGGCCGTCCCGAACGGGTCGGGCGCCGTCGACTCCGCCTCGGTCCGCCGCATCCGGTTCGCGAGGACGACGGCGACCGCCGCACCACCGCCCACCACGAGCAGGACGACGAGCACCTTCCGGCCGCGATGTGAGGTGCCGGCGGCGGCGCGCACGTGGCGGGATCCCGCCCGCGCCTGCTTGGCCGCGCGCTTCGACGCACGATCGACCCGCTTCTCGAGCCGCCGGGCGGCGCGGTTCGCCCGCTTCCGCGCGTGCTCGACGACGTCGGTCGGGTCGGGCAGGTCGACGTTGTGCAGCAGGTCGACGGCATCGGCGGCGTGACGCTGCACGGCCTGCGTGGCGTTCCGGGTCAGGGCGATGGGGTCCTGCAGATCGATGCTCATCCCCTGAGCGTTTCCCGTCGAGCGCCGGCGCAACCCTCGGGCTCGCCGGCACCTGCTCCCGGCGGTGCGAGACTCGGGCCATGGCGTCGCACGGGTCGAGATGGTCGCTCTGGTCGCAGGACTCGATCCTGTCCATCGGATCCAAGGGCTCGGTGCTGTCGATCGGCTCCGCCGGCTCGATCCTCTCGATCGGCTCCGCCGGGTCCGCCCTCTCGGTCCTCTCGATCGGGTCGTTCGCGTCGGTGGGCTCGGCACTGTCGTCGCTCGCCCGGTGGTCGCTCATGTCGCACCGCAGCCGGTTCGGCGTCATGACCGCGCCGGCGCCCCGCGTGGACGCCTGACCGTCCGGCCGGCTCCGGCGTCGAACGCGCGGTGGCCCGGCCGTCACCGCACGCGGCAAGGCCCGGGCCGACGGTCGCGACCGCCGAGCCCGGGCCCCGGTGCCCACGAAGGTGGGAACGAGCTACGCCAGCGCCGAGCAGCAGGTGTCGACGATGAGGCGGGTCACCACGTACGGGTCCATGTTGGCGTTCGGGCGCCGGTCCTCGATGTAGCCCTTCTGGTCCTGCTCGACCTGCCACGGGATGCGCACCGACGCACCGCGATCCGACACGCCGTAGCTGAACTGGTCGAACGGCGCGGTCTCGTGCTGGCCGGTGAGGCGCTGCTCGATGCCGTCGCCGTAGCCCTCGATGTGCTCGTCGACCCGCTTCGCCAGTGCCTCGCACGCGGTGATGATCGCGTCGTAGCTCGACCGCATCCCGTTGGTCGAGAAGTTGGTGTGCGCCCCGGCACCGTTCCAGTCGCCCGACACCGGCTTCGGCGAGATCGTCACCGCGATGCCGAAGTCCTCGGCGATGCGGTAGAGCAGCCACCGCGCGACCCACAGCTGGTCCGAGACCTCGAGCGGGCTCAACGGGCCGACCTGGAACTCCCACTGGCCGGGCATGACCTCGGCGTTGATGCCCGAGATGCCGATGCCGGCCTCGATGCACGCGTCGATGTGCGCCTCGACGATCTCGCGGCCGAACACCTCGTCGGCACCGATGCCGCAGTAGTAGAAGCCCTGCGGCGCGGGGAAGCCGCCGACGGGGAAGCCGAACGGGCGGCCGTCCTGGAAGAAGTTGTACTCCTGCTCGATGCCGAACAGGGGCTCCTGCCCCGCGAACTTCTCGGCGATCGGTGCGAGCTTGGCGCGGTTGTTCGTGACGTGCGGCGTCATGTCGACGTAGAGCACCTCGCACATGACGAGCTTGTTGTCGCCGCCGCGGATCGGGTCCGGGCACGACCACACGGGACGGAGCACGCAGTCCGACTTGTCGCCGGGCGCCTGGTTCGTGCTCGAACCGTCGAAGCCCCAGATCGGCAGGTCGGCGCCGTCCGCCAGGACCTTGGTCTTGGACCGGAGCCGTGCCGTCGGCTCCGTGCCGTCGATCCAGATGTACTCGGCCTTGTACGCCACGTCATGCTCCTGATCGTTCGTGCGGGATGGAGTTCTGCGGCCACTCGGCGCCGAGGCGCTCCGCAGCGCGCCGGCCGTCCTTCGGCGCCGGCGAGCGAGAGCCTTCTGGACCGCAGTTTCGGGTCCATTGCCGAAATGTGAACGCTGTGTAACCCCGGCTGCCCGGGCGGCGGGAGCCTAGGCGAGCGTCCGTACACTGTGCCCAGCCGGCCTCCTGGCACACCGTCGCCGGCCCGCACCCGGCCCGCCACCCGCCCGTCTGGAGCATCCGATGGCACCGCAGCTCGAGTACGTCCTGCGCACCGTGGAGGAGCGCGGCGTCCGCTTCGTGCAGCTCTGGTTCACCGACGTCCTCGGCTCGCTCAAGGGCTTCGCCATCACCCCGGCCGAGCTCGAGGGCGCCCTCGAGGAGGGCATGAGCTTCGACGGCTCCGCCATCCAGGGCTACTCACGCGTGCAGGAGTCCGACATGCTCGCCATGCCGGACCCGTCGACCTTCGAGATCGTCCCCTGGCGCGGCGACGACGCTCCGGTCGCCCGCATGTTCTGCGACATCCGCACGCTGGCGGGCGACCCGTTCGAGGGCGACCCGCGCGTCGTCCTGCGGCGCAACCTCGACCGTGCACGCGAGCACGGGTACACGTTCTTCGCCGGCCCGGAGATCGAGTACTTCTACTTCCAGTCGGCCACCGAGCCGATTCCGATCGACAACGCCGGCTTCTTCGACCTCACCCACACCGACAAGGCGAACGAGCTGCGTCGCCGCACGATCCTGACGCTGGAGGCGATGGGCATCCCGGTCGAGTACTCGTTCCACGAGAACGGGCCCAGCCAGCACGAGATCGACCTGCGCTACACCGACGCGCTCTCGATGGCCGACAACGTCATGACCTTCCGCATGGTGGTGAAGCGCATCGCGAGCGAGCTCGGCGTGCACGCCACCTTCATGCCGAAGCCGATCGAGGGCGCGTTCGGCTCGGGCCTCCACGCGCACCTCTCGTTGTTCGAGGGCGACGTCAACGCGTTCCACGACCCGGGCGACGAGGCGGGGCTCTCCAAGACGGGCAGGCACTTCATCGCCGGGCTGCTCCGCCACGCGCGCGAGATCACCGCGATCACGAACCAGACCGTGAACTCGTACAAGCGACTCATCGCCGGCTACGAGGCGCCCACCTACATCTCGTGGGCGCGCAACAACGAGTCTGCGCTCGTGCGGGTGCCGCACCCGAAGCGCGACAACGAGTCGAGCACGCGCATCGAGTTCCGCTCGCCCGACCCGGCCTGCAACCCCTACCTTGCGTTCGCAGTGATGCTCGCGGCGGGAATGAAGGGGATCGAGGAGGGCTACGACCTGCCCGACGAGGCCACCAACAACATCTTCGAGATGACGCCCGCGGCCCGTGCCGCGGCAGGGATCGACCTGCTGCCGCAGTCGCTCGCCGAGGCGCTCGACGTGATGGAGGGCTCCGAGCTCGTCGCCGACGCGCTCGGTGAGCACGTGTTCGACTACTTCATCCGCAACAAGCGACGCGAGTGGGACTCCTACAAGGAGCAGGTGACCCCCTGGGAGCTCGCCCGCTACCTCGAGGCGCTCTGACGATGCACTCAGGGGGCGAACCGCTGCTGGTGTACCCCGATCCCGCGCCGGCGCTGCTCGCGCAGACGCTGGACCTCGGGGGCTTCGCGTGGAAGGCGGTCTCGAACGCGGCGATCGCGGCGGCCGACGAGCCGGCCGACGGCTGGTCCGGCGCGATCGTCGTCGCCGATGCGGACCCCGAAGTCGCGTTCTCGCTGTGCCGCACGCTCCGCAAGCGCGACGCGGTGCTCGAGCCGCTGCTCCTGCTCGTGTCGGGCGCGCAGCTCGGCGAGCTCGGCGAACGCGAGGATCTGTTCGACGACTTCTGCCTCACGCCGTTCCACCCCCAGGAGCTCGAGGCTCGCCTGCGCCACCTGATGTGGCGCGCCGGACGCGGGGCCGCACCCGAGCTCGTCGAGTACGGCGACCTGATGCTCAACCTCGAGACCTACCAGGCCGCGCTCACCGGCAAGCCGCTCGACCTCACGTACATGGAGTACGAGCTCCTGAAGTTCTTCGCGACGCACCCGGCGAAGGTGTTCACGCGCGAGCAGCTGCTCTCACGGGTGTGGGGGTACGAGTACTACGGCGGGGCGCGCACGGTGGACGTCCACGTGCGCCGGCTGCGGGCCAAGCTCGGCGAGGAGCACGCGAACCTGATCCAGACGGTGCGCTCGGTCGGCTACCGGTTCGGCCAGACCCGCACACTCTGAGTCAGGCGGGCTGACCCTCGGCCCGGGTGTCGGCGTCGTCGCCGAGCAGCCAGCCGACCACGCCGCTCCAGATCGCGCCGCCGAGCATCACCGCGATGGGGCCGACGAGCACGAGCACCAGGACGATGAGCACGACTCCGAGCACGGCGTGACTCTACCGAAGCCCGTGCCGGCCGCCGTCTATCGGTGCGGGACGTAGGCCCAGGCCTCGATCTCGACCTTCGCACCGCCGGGGAGCGCCGCCACCTGCACCGTGGAGCGGGCCGGGCGGTGGCCGCCGAAGAACTCGCCGTAGACCTGGTTCATCGCCGCGAAGTCGGTGAGATCGGTGACGAACACCGTGGTCTTGGCGATGTCGGTGACGAACGCGCCGGCGTCCCGGAGCACGGCGGCGATGTTGTCGAGCACGCGTCGGATCTGGACGCTCGCATCGCCGTCGACGAAGTGGCCGCTGGTCGGGTCGAGCGGGACCTGGCCCGCGAGCACGAGCCAGTCGCCCGCGCGCACCGCGGGCGAGTACGGCCCGGCCACGGGCGGCGCGCTCGGCGTGGGGACGGGTTCGACGGTCATCGGCGCAGCATACGAGCGGCGCGCGTCCCGACCGCCGGGAATGCCTCGGGCCGCACACCTTCGGCGCGCGTGACCGCGTTCCACGCGGCGGCCGCAACCGCCGCGAACACTGCGTCCGACACGAGCGCGCGGCGGCGTCGTCGGACGACGCGACGATCTCCACCGTCACGGGCGGCATCGCCTTCGGCCGGATCACGTCGAAGGAGCGGATCGTGAGGTCGAGCACCTCGCCCGTCCCGGGGTCGACCGCGAGACCCTCGCTGAGCACCCAGCCGAGGGCCATGTGGGTCGCGCCGATCGCGTAGGACCGCAGCACGACGTCATCGAGCGGATCGCCGGCGTCCACGCGCACCGTGACGCGCTCGACCCGACCCGTCGCGTCGTCGATGTCGACGCGCGCGCCGGCGAGGGCACCGTCGGAGGAGGCGGCCAGGCCGTCGAGCAGCACCGCGGCGCCGCGCGCGTCCACGAGGGTCGTGCGGTCGACGCCCGCCGCGTCGAGTGCGCCCTCGACGAGCACCGTGTGCTCCGCGAGGCCGGCGGCGCGCAACGCGTTCGCCACCGGCGGTCCGGGCACCGCCTCGATGTCCCAACGGGCGTCGACCTCGAGGTGGTACGGCGACTCGTACGGCGGCGGCGCGAGCAGCGTGCGGCCACGGATCTCGACGCGGCCGTCGCGCTGGACCGCGCCGTCGCGGCGATCGGCGGTCGCTTCGGTCCGAGCCGGACCACGTCCTCACGCGCGTAGACGACGCGGACCGGCCGGCCGAGCGCGTCGGCCAGCTCGCGCGCCGCGAGCGGCGCCCTCGACGCGACCTTGCCCCCGAACGCACCCCCGTTCGCGAGCGGGCTGCTCGGCGAGCCGCCCGGCACGCACCAGCTCGCGTCGGGTTCGAGGTACGCCGGCTCGACCCAGCCGGTGGCCAGGCGGACACCGCCGGCGGGAAGCTCCGGCGGGGCGAGGGGCGGCCGGTCCGCCACCGTGGTCCGCCGGCCCTGGACCTTGCCGGCACGGCTGCGCGCGTCGGCGAGCGTCTCCCCCACCACCCACTCGGTGCCGGCCGCATGCACCGTCTCGGCATCCGAGCCGGGCGGGCACGGCACCGCGACGAGCGCGTCGGCGGGCGCCGTGTCGTCGGCGAACCCGGCGTCACCCTGCGGCACCCCCCGCCCGACCCGTTGCGCGACCCCACCCTCCAGCTCCGCCCGCCGCGCCGCCGCGTCCAGATCCCTCCCCCCGGCCCACTTTGCGGCTGCAACGACACCGGAAGCGCGCGTCAGAGCCGCAAAGTCGCCGGAGGCGAGGTCGAAGGCCTCGTGAATGGTCTGCCAGCCGGTGCAGCGGCAGAGGTGGGCGGCGAGGGCGCGGTCGACGTCGGTGCGGGTGGTCCTTCCCTTCGTCGCGAGCGCCGCGAGCCGCACGATGATCCCCGGGGTGCAGAAGCCGCACTGCGACCCGCCAGTGGCGACGAACGCGTCGACGAGACCGTCGCGTGCGTCGCCGGGGAGACCGGCGAGGGTCGTGACCGAGCGACCCGCGATCCGCACTGCGGGCGTCACGCAGGCCACGCGCGCGTCGCCGTCGACGAGCACGGTGCAGCAGCCGCACTGGCCCTGGGGCGCGCACCCGTCCTTGACGGTCGTGATCCGCAGCCGCTCGCGCAGCACCGACAGGAGGGATTCGCCGTCGGTGATGTCGAGCTCGACGGGCTCGCCGTCGAGGGTGAACGCGAGAGCGGTCAGCTGAACGACTGGCCGCAGCCGCAGGTGCGCTCCGCGTTCGGGTTGCTGATGTGGAACCCGGAGCCCTGGAGGCCGTCGCGGTAGTCGAGCTCACCGCCACCGAGGTGACCCATCGACGCCGGGTCGATGACCACCTGCACGCCGCCCTGGGTGGACTTCACGTCGTCATCGGCGACGTCGGCGTCGAAGAACATCTCGTAGCTGAATCCGGAGCACCCGCCGGGCCGCACCGCGACCCGCAGCGACAGGCCGGGGGTGTCCTCGGCCTCGATGAGCGCCTTGACCTTCGCCGCCGCGGCGTCGGTCAGCGTGAACTGGGTCCGGGCGTCCTGCAGGGTGAACATGCTCATGGCTGACTCCGTGGTTCAGGGGGTGATCAGGGTACCGCGACCACGACGTGGCACGGGTCGGGCTCGTACAACGCCGAGAACTGCTCCACTGTTCCTCGGCCGGCCTCGGCCACACCTTCACAGATGCCTCGGTGCAGGTTGCACACCAGCTCGGGGTAGGCCTCGGCGAGCTCGCGGAACGGGCAGTGGAGGAACTCGATCCGCGTCGCACCGTCGACCGTGGCCTCGGGGTCGGCGGCGGGCTCGAAGCCCAGGCGGTCCAGCTCCTGGGCGAGGGCGGTCAGGCAGTTGCGACTCGCGGTGCGACCCGCACCCCGCGCCGCGGCCTGGCGGCCCCAGGCGCGACCGGTGGTCCGGGCGGCGCCGGCGTCCGCTCCCGTGGTCTCCGCGAGCGCGGCGAGCAGCCCGGCGAGCAGGACGTGGGCGGGCGGGTCGAACCCCAGGCCGGGCGCGCCCGGTGCGAGGGAGTAGCGGTGCTGGGGGCGGCCGACCGTGCCGCGGTGGATGACCTCGACGTCGACGAGGCCGGCGTCCTTCAGGCGCTCGAGGTGCAGGCGCACCGTGTTGGCGTGCAGGTCGAGCGAGTCGGCGAGGTCGCCGGCGCTGCGCGGGGCCGTCGACCCGGCCAGCTCGCGGTAGAGCGCGTAGCGGGTCTCGTCGCCGAGGGCCTTCAGCACCTCGAGGTCCATCCGTTGACCGTAGATGCCGATCGGGCATATTTTCAAGGCCGAGACGGTTTTATTCTCCGTTGCACCACTCCGAACGCCTTCCCCCGGAATCGAGCGGGTCCCCGCCATGACCGACCAGTCCACGAGCATCGACGTCCCTGGCGCGCCGCCGACCGTCGACACCGTGCGCGGGATGCTCGGCGGAGTCATGGACCCCGAGCTCAAGGCGAGCATCGTCGACCTCGGCATGGTGCACGACGTGACCGTCGCCGCCGACGGCGTGGTGACCGTGCACATCGCGCTCACCACGCTCGGCTGCCCCCTGCAGGCCGAGATCCGACGCGAGATCCAGTCGAAGCTCGACGGGCTCCCCGGCGTCACCACCGTGGCGGTGCGCTGGGTCGAGATGACGCAGGAGCAGAAGTCGGCCGCGATGCAGCGGGCGCGGCTCAATGCGCGCGAGCACGCACCCGACACGACGATCCCGGTCACGACGCGTGTGCTCACGGTGTCCAGCGGCAAGGGCGGCGTGGGCAAGAGCTCCGTCGCCGTCAACCTCGCCGCCGCGCTCGCGGCGCGTGGCCTGCGCGTCGGCGTGCTCGACGCCGACATCTGGGGCTTCAGCGTCCCGCGCATGCTCGGCGTCGACGGCCGGCTGAGCGGTGAGGACGGCAAGATCGTCCCCCACCACCTCGACGTCGCGGCGGTCACCCCCGACGGAGCACCCGGGACGCTCGAGATCGTCTCGATGGGCTTCCTGGTGGAGGACGAGTCGACCGCGCTCATGTGGCGCGGTCTGATCCTCACGAAGGCCGTCGAGCAGTTCCTCACCGACGTGCGCTGGGGTGAGCTCGACTACCTGCTCGTCGACATGCCGCCCGGCACCGGCGACGTGCAGATGGGCCTCGCGCGGATGCTGCCGCAGGCCGAGATGCTCGTGGTGACCACGCCGGCGCGCAACGCGCAGAAGGTCGCGACGCGCGTTGCCGACATGGCCCGGCGCTCCTACATGAAGGTCGTCGGCGTCGTGGAGAACATGAGCGAGTTCGTCGCGCCCGACGGGCAGCGGTTCGCGTTGTTCGGCCGCGGCGGCGGGGCCGCCCTCGCGGAGGAGATCGGCGCGCCGTTGGTGGCCTCGATCCCGCTCGAGCCCGAGGTGTCCGAGGGCGGCGACACCGGCACGCCCGTCGCGCTCGGTGCGCCCGACTCCCCTGCGGGCGCGGCGTTCCACGCGCTCGCGGCGCGGCTCCACGACGAGCTGCTGCCGCCCGTCGAGATGGCGGGTTGCACCGCGCGGATCTTCGAGCTCGCGACGACCAACCTCGCCGCCGTCGACGCCGCGAAGGGCTGAGCGGGATTCCGGCGCGCGTCCTGCACGCCAGGGCGTGCACGACGGGTGCGAGAAGCGCGGGTCAGGTGGCGGTCCAGAGGCCGCGGATGTCGCGACCGGTGACCTTGCCCTCGGTCCGCAGCTTCTTGAGGTGCGCGTGGACCTGCTTGGCCGCGACCGGCACCAGCGGCTCGGGGGTGCCGACGTAGAGGGTTCCGACGATGTCCTTCACACGGGTCGGCCCCCGCCGCACGAGCGCCGAGCACCTGCCGCTCGCGGTCGCGCCGGTGCTTCAGGTACTCGTCGATACGCGCCTTCGGCTCGTCGATCACCTCGCCGTGCCCGGGCGCGATCGCCCGCAGGCGCCGGATCTTCCGGAGCCGGTCCAGGGTCGCCATGTACGCGGCCATGTCACCGCCGGTCGACGGCGACACCACCGAGAACATGCCGCCGAGGATCGTGTCGCCGGTGAACAGCATCCGCTCCTCGTCGAGGAGGAAGCAGAGGTGGTTCGGCGCGTGGCCGGGCGTGTGCAGCACCTCGAGGCGGAACTCGGTGCCGTCGATCGTGTCGCCGTCGGCGAGCGCGCGATCGACGTGCACCGACGGCTCGCGCCGGTTGAACGCCCAGATCGCCGCGCCGGTCGCCTTCGCCAGGCGGGTCGCCCCGGGCGCATGGTCGGGATGGGTGTGGGTCAGCAGGATCCAGCGGATGCGGTCGCGCCCGGCGCCACCGACGATGGCGTCGGTGTGACGCTTCGACGCGGGACCCGGGTCGATGACCGCGACCTCGTCGACGCCGACGAGGTACGTGTTGGTCCCTGGTCCGGTCATGTGCGACGGGTTGTCCGCCACCACCCGGCGGACGAGCGGCGAGAGCGCGCTCGGCACCTCGGGCGTCATGCTCGGCGGGGTCAGGCTGGGCACGAGATGTCTCCGGCCTCGAAGGCGGTGTCGCCCGGCAGCGCGATCCGCTGCCCGCCCGACGGCTCGGCCACCAGCCGCAGCGCGCCGGTCGCGTCCGGCATCGCACCGGCGCGCGCCGCGGCAAGCGCCTCGGCGGCGGTCCCGAAGCGGGCCAGGAGCTCGAGGTTCCTGCGGGTCGGGAGGATGAGGTCCACCTCGCCACGGTCGCCCGCCGCGAGCGCGTCGACCGGTCGAACCCACGCCGACGCGATCAGCTCCGTGTCGTCGTGCAGGTACTCGCCCTCCGGCGCGGCGGCGAGGAAGAACCACGTGTCGTAGCGACGCGGCCCGCCCGGTGGCGTGACCCAGTGCGACACCGGAAGGAGCTCGTCGGTCGCGAGCACGAGGTCGTGAGTCCGCACGAGCGTGTCGAAGTCGTGCTCACCGGCATTGAGCGCGACGCGCGCCGAGGTCAGGTGGTCGTGCCGACCGTCGGCCGCGACCCCGGCGGGGTCCCGTGCGAGGAGCACGCCCGCCTCCTCGAAGGTCTCACGGATCGCGGCGACGAAGAAGCTCAGGCCGCCGTCGGTCCGTTCCAGGGCGCGGCTCGCGCGGCGGTCGTCCCACCCCGCGCAGCGGGCCTCCCAACGCCGGTCGCAGTCGTCGGCGTCGACCGCACCCCCGGGGAAGACCGACGCACCCGCGATCCACACGGACGTGAGGTTGCGCCGCAGCATGAACACCTCGAAGTCCGGCGCGTCACGCACGAGCATCACCGTCGCGGCGTCACGCGGCACCACTTCGGGGTTCGCCGTCATACCCGCTCCTGCGCCTGCGGCGCGGGCCGCTCGGGCCACGCTCCGCTGGACGGGCGACCGCAGGCCACGTCGTGTCCCGCTGCGCTCATGGCCGGAGCCTACGACCGCGCGCGTTCGTCAGCCTCCGGAGCGCACCTCGAGCTCACGTCGCTGCAGATACCGCCGTTCGTCGTCGGTGCGGGCCTGCGCCGCCGCGGCGTGGTACTCCGCGGCAGCCTCGTCACGACGACCCGCCCGGCGCAGCAGATCGGCGCGGGTGGCGGCGAGCATCGGGTAGCCGTCGAGCGCGCCCGAGTCGGCGAGACCGTCGACGAGCGCGAGGCCGACGTCGGGACCTTCGGCCATCGCAACCGCGATCGCTCGGTTGAGCGCGACCACCGGGGTCGGCAGCGACAGGTACAGCTCGTCGTAGAGCGCGACGATCCCGGACCAATCGGTGTCCACGGCGCGTCGCGCGGTCACGTGACATCGGGCGATCGTCGCCTGCAGCTGGTACACGCCCGGTGAGCGTCGGCGCCGGGCGGCGTCGAGCAGCTCGATGCCCTCGGCGATCGCGAGCTGGTCCCACCGGGTGCGGTCCTGCTCCTCGAGCGGCACGAGGTCGCCGACGGCGTCGACGCGCGCGCCCCGACGGGCGTCGTGCAACAGCATCAGCGCGAGGAGGCCGCCGGCCTCGGGCTCGTCCGGCATCAGGCTCACGAGCGCGCGTCCGAGCCGGATCGCCTCGGCCGCGAGCTGGTGACGCATGACGTCGGCCCCGGCGCTCGCGTGGTAGCCCTCGTTGAAGAGCAGGTAGACGACCGCGAGCACGCCCGACAGCCGTTCCGGCCAGGCGTGCAGCGGCGGCACGCGGTACGGGATTCCGGCGTGCCGGATCTTGTTCTTGGCCCGCACGAGCCGCTTGGCCATCGTCGGCTCGGGCACGAGGAACGCCCGCGCGATCTCGGCAGTCGTCAGCCCGGCGAGCGTGCGCAGCGTGAGGGCGACACGCGCCTCGAGGGTGAGCGCGGGATGACAGCAGGTGAAGATCAGCCGCAGCCGCTCGTCACCGGCCGACTCGTCGTCGAACGCGTCGTACCCGGCCTCCATCACCTGCTCGCGCTCCTTGGTCGCGCCGACACGTGCGCGGCGCAGCCGGTCGATCGCCCGGTTGCGGGCGGTGGTGGTGAGCCAGGCGCCGGGCGCGGTTGGAATCCCGTCACGGGTCCAGACCTCGAGGGCCCGGGCGAACGCGTCCTGGGCACACTCCTCCGCGAGGTCCCAGTCACCGGTGACGCCGATGAGCGTCGCCACGATCCGTCCCCACTCCTCGTGGAACGTCCTCGCGACGACGTCATCGACGTCGTCGATCGCGCCCGTCACATCTCCCAGAGGGGACGCACCTCGATCGAGCCGATCCGCGCGCCGGGGATCTTCGCCGCCACGTCGATCGCGGCGTCGAGATCGGGACAGTCGACCAGGTAGTAGCCGGCGATCTGCTCGGCGGTCTCCGCGAACGGGCCGTCGGTGGTGAGGACGTCGCCCTCGCGCACGCGCACCGTGGTGGCATCGGCGGTGGGCCGCAGCCGGGCGCCGCCGCGCAGGACGCCGGCCTTGCCCATCTCCTCGCCGAACGCCATGTACTCGTCGGTCATCTCGGGACCGGGTGCGTCCTCGTCGGTGCAGATCATGAGCAGGTATTCCATGGGGTTCTCCCTCGTCGTCGTGACCTTACGGGCCTACGACGAACGGGGAACCCGCCGGATGGACACCGGACGAAGGAATTCCTCGCGGATCGGAGATCTACGGTTTCGGGCGATGGATCCCCGCCGGGCGCTGCCCTCGGTCGACCGCGTCCTCGCGGCGCTCGACGGGCTGCCCCACGAGCTGCTCGCCGACGCGGCCCGGGCCGCGGTCGACGACGCCCGCGCCGCGCTGGCCGACGGGGGCGAGCCGCCCGACCGAGGCCGCGGTGATCGCCGACGCCGCGGCGCGGGTCGCCGCCGTCCGGAACCGCCTCCTGCAACCGGTCGTGAACGCGACCGGTGTCCTCCTCCACACCAACCTCGGGCGCGCACCGATCGGCGACGAGGCGCTCGCCGCCGTCACCGCGGTCGCACGGGGCGCGTCGAACCTCGAGCTGCGGCTGGCCACCGGCGCGCGTGGGTCGCGCCACGAGCACGCCGGCGCGCTGCTCGCGCGTGCGGTCGGTGCCGAGGCCGGGCTGGTCGTCAACAACAACGCGGCCGCGGTGCTGCTGACCCTCGGCGCGCTCGCCCGCGAACGCGACGTCGTCGTCTCGCGCGGCGAGCTCGTGGAGATCGGCGGCGGCTTCCGCGTGCCGGACATCATGGCGGAGTCACGGTGCCGGCTCGTCGAGGTCGGCACCACCAACCGCACCCGTCGCGCCGACTACGAGGCTGCGCGCACCGACGCGACCGCGCTGCTCCTCAAGGTCCACGCCTCGAACTACCGGATGGTCGGGTTCACCGAGACGACGCCGGTCGCCGAGCTCGCCACCCTCGGCCCGCCGGTGATGGTCGACGCCGGATCCGGGCTCCTCGACGAGACCACGCCCTGGCTGCCGAGCCGCCCGGCGTGGTTGCGCGACGAGCCGGGCATCCGCCAGTGCATCGACGCCGGCGCCACCGTCGTGACGTTCTCCGGCGACAAGCTCCTCGGCGGTCCGCAGGCCGGCATCGTCGTCGGCCGTGCCGACGCGATCGCGCGGATCGCCGCGGCACCCGCTCGCGCGGGCCGTGCGCGCCGACAAGATGACCCTCGCCGCGCTGCAGCAGACCGCGCTCGTGTACCTGTCCGGCGACGCGACGTCGATCCCGCTCTGGCGCATGGCGACCGCGCCGCTCGACCGCCTCCGCGCCCGCGCCGAGGCCGTCGCCGGGACCGTCGCCGGCGCCAAGGTCGTCGACACCGAGGCCGCCGCCGGGGGCGGATCCCTGCCCGGGCTCACCATCCCGTCGATCGGGGTCGCCGTGGAGCCCCACGACGCGCGCGCCGCGATGGCGACCCTGCGGGCGCACGGCGTGATCGCACGCACCGTCGGCGGGCGCGGTGGTGTGCGACCTGCGCAGCGTCGATCCCGACGACGACGGGATCGTGGCGGCCGCGCTCGCCGCGACCTGATGTGGCGGAGCACCCGCCCGAGGCTCCGATGAGGGTCGTCGCGACCGCGGGCCACGTCGACCACGGGAAGTCGACGCTCGTCCGCGCCCTCACCGGCACCGACCCGGACCGGTTCCCCGAGGAGAAGGCCCGCGGACTCACCATCGACCTCGGCTTCGCGTTCTGCACGTTGCCGTCCGGCCGCGCCATCGGGTTCGTCGACGTCCCCGGCCACTCCCGCTTCGTCAAGAACATGCTCGCGGGCGTCGGCGCGGTCGACGTCGCCGTGCTCGTGGTCGCGGCGAACGAGGGCTGGAAGCCCCAGAGCGAGGAGCACCTGCGCATCCTCGACCTGCTCGGCATCCGGCACGGGATCGTCGCGCTGACGAAGGCGGACACCGTCGACGCCGAGACGCTCGAGATCGCGCGCCTCGACGTGCAGCGAGCACGTCGCCGGCACCGCACTCGAGCGCTTCGAGATCGTGACCTGCGACGGGCGCACCGGTCGGGGGCTCGACGACCTGCGCGCCGCGCTCGACCGCGCGGTGGCGGCCGCCCCGCCCGCCGCGACGACGGCCGGCCACGGCTGTGGATCGACCGCGTCTTCGCGGTGAAGGGCGCGGGCACGGTGGTGACCGGCACCTCGGCGGGCGGCCCCATCGCGGTGGACGACGCGCTCGTGGCCGGCGGTCATCCGGTCCGCGTCCGCGCGATCGAGGTCGGCGGCACCCGCACCGACCGCGTCGGTCCCGGCGCCCGCGTCGCGCTCGAACCTCGCCGGGGTCGACCACACCGACCTCGCGCGTGGCGACGCCGTCGTCCGCGACGGTGAGTGGCGCGCCGTCGACGTCGTGGACGGCGCGCTGACGCTGCTCCCAGGCGCGACGCTGCGCCGCCGGAGCCGGCTCACCGCGGCGATCGGCTCCGGGGAGCACCATGCGTGGTGTCGGGTGCTCGACGGCGGGTTCGCCCGCCTCCACCTGGACCGGCCGGTACCGCTCGCGCCCGGCGATCGGGTCGTGCTGCGCGACCCGGGCGCGGGAACGACGGTCGCCGGGCTCGAGGTGCTCGACGTGGCGCCGGTGCGGCGCGCCACGGACGCCCCCGCGCGGCTGGCGCAGGATCCCGGAGCGCGCGTCCTGGCCGACGGCTGGGTGCCGGTGGCCGGGCTCGACGCGCGGACGGGACTGGCGCCCACCGCCGCGCGCGACCTGCTGCTGGCCGCGGGCGGCGAGGAGCTCGGCTCCTGGATCGTCGCCGGCGATGACGCGGTCACCGGCCGGTCGCGCCTGCGCGACCTGCTCGCCGACCCGTCGCGCGCGATCGGACCGACGGACCCGGAGTGCCGATCGCCGACGCGGCACACGCGCTGGGGCTCGAGCCGGCGCAGGTCGAGGCGCTGGCGGCGAGCGACCCCAGCCTCACCGTGGCGCGGGGCCGCCTCCGCGCCGCGGACGATCACGGGTCGGCGTCGAGCTCCGCCGCCGGCCGGGCCCTGCTCGACGCCGTCGGCTCCACACCGTTCGCCCCACCGCCGCCCGACGACATCGGCCTCGCGCGTGCGCTCACGCGCGAGGGGACGCTCGTGGAGGTGGGCGGGATCTACTTCGCGCCGGAGGCGTTGGCCGAGGCCCGCGAACGCGTCGTCGCCGCGCTCGCGGCGCGAGGCTCGCTCACCATCGCCGACGTGCGCGACGTGCTCGGCTCCACCCGCAAGTACGTGGTCCCGATCATGAACCACCTCGACGCGACGGGCGTGACCCGCCGGCGCGGCGACGATCGGATCCCAGGACCCCGATCGGGGCTCGGACGCCCCTAACCGGCGGTCGGGGCGAGGCGCGCGGCCCGCTCGTGCTCGTTGAGCCCGCCCCAGATGCCGTGGGGCTCGCGGATCGACAGCGCGTAGTCGAGGCACTCGGCCCGGACCCCGCACTCGCCGCAGATGAGCTTGGCCCGTGCTTCACGGGCGTCCCGCTCGTCGCGGCGTTCGCCACTCGTGGGCGGGAAGAACACCGTCGACCGCGGGCCGCGACAGGCCGCCCGCACTTGCCAGGTCTGGCTGGCCGTACCGACGCTCACGATGTCGTCTGCTCTGGCGCCTTGCTCACGATCCACTGCCTTCCGGGGTCGTACGGGCCGTCCGCCACGACCCGCCCGGCGAAGCTACTCCCAGGGTGTGACAGGCCACAAGAGCCCGATTTCTCGGGCTGTACAGACGGTGACAGGGGCGCGAACGCCCCGTGAACGACGGGCGCGACTGACACGCCCGTCAGGCGTCGGGCTCGGCCTCGCCGCTCGGCTCGGCCCGCTGGCGCGGTTCCCGGTAGTCCCGCGCCCCGCCCTCGGGCGGCTCGACCTCGAGGATCAGGCCGTCGACCTCCACGACCCGGATCGGGTCGCCGGCGCTGATCGGCGTCGCGCGGTTCGTCCGGGCCCGCCAGTGTGCGCCCCGGAGCGCGACGACGCCGTCGGGCGCGATGTCGACCGCAGCCTCGCCGATCTCGCCGATCAGCGACTCGCGCCCGATCGTGGGCGTGGAGAAGCGCGAGCGCACCGCGATCGGCATCGCGCTCACGAAGAAGGCGACGGTCAGCATCACGACGACGAGGATCACCCACCAGTAGACGTCGAGGCGAGGCGACCCGCCGTAGAGGAACAGCGAGCCGATCACGAGGAGGACCGTGCCGATCACGGTCCAGGAGTACGCGCGGCCGGCCTGCACGTCGATCGCGTACCCGAACATCGCGAGCAGGATCAGGCCGAGCGCCCACCAGGTGACGGGCAGGTTCGAGAAACCGACGAACGCGCCGACGAGCGCGATCGCGCCCGTCCCGCCGGCGAGCCCGATGGAGATCGTGAAGAACTCGAAGATGATCAGCGCGAGCCCGACCACCAGGAGGAAGTACGCGATCGACGGGCTCGTGAGCGTGTGCACCGCCTGGCCGACGAGGTCGAGCTTGCGGAAGCGGATGTCGAGGTCGGGCTGACGGCGGCGGTCCTGGCCCTTGCCCACCACCTTCGCGGTGTCGACCTTCACGGGGCCGGCCGCGGTCTCGAGCTTCTTGCCGTCGAGCGCGACGACGAAGTCCCCGAGCGTGGCGCAGCCCGGGGGCGCCGCACACACGGCATCGGTCACGCCCTTCGCGACGGCCGCGTCGCTGCCGAGCGACCGGTGCCGGATCTTCTGCGCCCGCACGAGCGTCCGACGCTCCGCACTGCTCGCCGGCGTCGAGGTCACCGGCGCCGAGGCGGCGGGGCCGTCGAGCAGGACCGGGGCGATCGGCCCGATGCTCGAACCGTTGGACACCGACACGACCGACGACTGCAGTCCCACCAGGGCGGCGAGCCCGCGCGCCTTCGATCCGGACGGGCCGATCCAGGACACGACCGGGACCCGCGACCGCTCGATCGCCCGCAGCACCCGGAGCGGATCGACGTTCACCGCGCCGCCGGAATCGAGCGTGATCACGAGGATCTGCGAGCGGTCGCGGTTCGCGGCGTGCACCGCGTCGACGATGAGATCGGCGTTCGGCGGATCGATGAGACCGTCGATCTGGATGACGTCGATCGTCCGGTTGCTCCGGACCGCGGCGTCGGCGTTCCCGGCGCCGACGAGGGCGACGAACAGGGCGAGCGTGCTGAGCGCGACCGCGACCCTTCGGAGGTTCCGACGGTGGCCTCCCGTAGGCTCCGGGCGATGGAGCTGGCTCACTTCTGCTCCACCTCCCGGGTGGTCATCGTTGCGGGCAAGGGGGGTGTCGGCAAGACCACCGTCACCGCCACGCTGGCCACGGCGGCGGCGCGTGCGGGCATGAGCGTGCTGATCGTGGAGGTCGAGGGCAAATCGGGGCTCGCGACCGCGTTCGCCCGTCCACCGCTCGGGTACGAGGAGCAGGAGCTCGCCCCGAAGATCCGTGGGCGGACCCTGACCCCCGACGCCGCCCTCCGGGACTGGCTCGAGCACAACGGCCTGAAGCGCATCTCGAAGCGCCTGGTGCAGACCGGTGCGCTCGACGTGATCGCCACGGCCGTTCCCGGGATGAAGGACATCCTCGTGCTCGGCAAGGTCAAGAGTCTCGAACAGGGACGGGGCGCGGATCTCATCGTGGTGGACGCGCCGGCGGCCGGCCACGCGATCACCTTCCTCACGAGCGCCCACGGACTGCTCGACGCGGTGACGGTCGGACCGGTCCGCAAGCAGGCCAAGGACGTGGTGGAGCTCCTGTCGGACCCCGACCGCTGCCAGGTCCTGCTCGTGACCCTGCCGGAGGAGACCCCGGTGAACGAGGTGATCGACACCGCGTTCACCATCGAGGACCGCGTCGGCGTGCGCCTCGGTCCGGTCGTGGTGAACGGCTGCTACGAGGACCTGCCGCTCGACGCGGCGGCGGCGACCGCCGCCGCCGCGCTCGCGGACGCGGAGCTGCTCAACGTCTTCGTGTCCGACCGCGAGGCGCACGATCTCGCCGGTGCCGCCGCGTTCCGCGCCGAGCGCGCCGCGATCCAGCGGTTGCAGGCCGACCGGCTCGCGGAGCGTCTGCCGTTGCCGCAGATCCGCCTGCCGTTCGTGTTCGGCGCCGAGCTGGGCGTCCCCGAGATCGGCGCGCTGGCGGACGCCTTCACGCACGGCGTGGAGGCGCTGTGAGCGAGATGGAGTTGCCGTGAGCGAGGTGCACACGCTCGACGACGTCGTCGACCACGGTCGGATCGCGGTGTGCTGCGGATCCGGCGGCGTGGGAAAGACCACCACCGCGGCGATCATCGCCATCGAGGGTGCGCGTCGGGGTCGGCGCGCGGTGGTCGTCACGATCGACCCGGCGAAGCGGCTCGCCAACGCGCTCGGGCTCGACGGCCTCACCAACGAGCCGCACGTGATCGAGACCGCCCGCTGGGATCCCGACGACGACCGCGTGAGCGGCGGCGAGCTGTCGGCGATGATGCTCGACACCAAGAGCACCTTCGACGGGCTGGTCACGCGCTACGCCGAGTCCGACGAGCAGGCCCAGCGGATCCTCGCCAACAACTTCTACCGGAACATCTCCGGCGCGCTCTCGGGCACGCAGGAGTACATGGCGATGGAGAAGCTGCACGAGCTGTACGAGGACGGCGGCTTCGACCTGATCGTGGTGGACACGCCGCCGTCGCGCCACGCGCTCGACTTCCTCGACGCGCCGGCCCGCCTGCTGCGGCTGCTCAACAACCCGATCTTCCGGCTGCTGATGGTGCCGGCGCGCACCGGCCTCAAGATCGCGGGCGCCGCGGTCCAGGCGTTCATCCGCACGGTCTCGAAGGTGGTGGGCGCGGAGGTCGTCGACGACATCGTCGCCTTCTTCCGCTCGTTCGAGGGGATGGAGGAGGGCTTCCGCGTGCGCGCCGCGCGCGTCGTGGAGATCCTCGGCCAGCCCGAGACGCGGTTCGTGCTGGTGACGTCGCCCCGGCGCGACGCGATCGAGGAGGCCCGCTTCTTCGCGGAGCGCATCGGCGACCACGACCTCTCGGTCGATGCGCTCATCGTGAACCGCGTGCACCCCCGCTTCGGCGAGGAGATGGCCGTCGGCCTTCGGGCGCGGGCCGACACGTTGCACGAGCTGCACGTCTCGACCCGCGCGGAACGCGAGGCGCGCGACCGGCTCGCGGCGCGCTACCAGAATCTCGCGGAGTTCAACGAGATCGCCGAGCGCGAGCGGGCCAACATCGAGACGGTGCGGGTTCGCACGCGCACCGCGGCCGTCGCGTACGTGCCGTACCTGGCGCACGACGTGCACGACTTCGCCGCGCTCGGCGAGGTCGGTGAGATCCTCTTCGGCAAGCACTCGGGGACAGGGTCGGTCACAGGGTCGGAGTAGCCTCCCGCCCGTGACCACGATCCTCGTCGCCGCCGAAGCCGCCTGGGTGCGGGACCAGGTGACCACCGCGTTCGCGGGCCCCGATCAACACGTCGTCGAGGTGCGCCGCGGTCAGGACGTCCGCGGCGCCGTCGCCCAGCACGCGCCCGATCTCGTCGTCCTGGACATGCAGATCGCCAACATGGGCGGCATCGCCTGCGCGATCGACCTGCGGATGGAAGCCGGCGAGGGCCGCATCCCGCCCACGAAGATCCTGCTGCTGCTCGACCGCGAGGCCGACCACTTCCTCGCCAAACGGGCCGACGTCGACGCCGTGCTCGTGAAGCCGGTCGACGCCGGCATCCTGCGGCGCGCCTCCAAGGGCCTGCTGGCGGGAACGGCTCCGGCTCCCGGCTAGCGCCTGGCTACACTCACCGCCCTTACGGGATGTGGCGCAGTTTGGTTAGCGCGCAGCGTTCGGGACGCTGAGGCCCCGGGTTCAAATCCCGGCATCCCGACCACCCTTCCCTCCGGCCTCGGTCCGGACGGCGCACTCGACCTCCTCCCGCACGAGGTCGGCGTTGAGGTCGATCGCCGCCGCGGAACCCTGGCCGGCCGCGGTGATCACCTGAGCCCGAGGGTCCACGACGTTGCCCGCGGCCCACACACCCGACGTGCTCGTCGCGCCGGTGCGATCGACGACCACGAAGCCGGCGTCGTCGAGGCGGCACCCGAGTGCCGCCAGCAGGCCGTCCGGGTGGGGAACGTTCTCGGGCCGGACGAAGACGGCTGTGCGTGGGATCACCCGGCCGTCGACCAGCTCGACGCCGGTCAGCCGGTCGTCCTCGACCACGAGCCGCGCGACGTCGCCCTCGACGACGCTGATGCCGCGTGCGTCGAGCGCCTCCCGGTCGGCTTCGGCAACGTCGAGGGTGTGCGAGAAGAACACGACGTCGTCGGACCACTGGCGGACCAACTGCGCGTGCTGCACCGACGCCCGATGGGAGCCGAGCACGCCGAGCGGCTGATCGCGGACCTCCCATCCGTGGCAGTACGGGCAGTGCAACAGGTCGCGGCCCCAGCGCTCCCGCACGCCGGGGAGATCGGGGATCTCGTCGCCGACGCCGGTCGTCACCAGGATCCGGCGCGCCGCGAGGACGTCGCCGCTCGCGAGCCGCACCGTGAATCCCGGCTCGACGCTCGTCACCCGATCGTCGACCACCCGCACGCCGTAGCCCTCCACCTCGGCGCGTCCCGCCGCGAGGAGCTCCTCCGGTGGCATGCCGTCGCGTGAGAGGAACCCCTGCATGTGCGCAGCGGGCGCGTTGCGCGGCACGCCGGCATCGACCACGACCACCCGCCGGCGCGCCCGACCCAGCACCAGCGCGGCGCTCAGGCCGGCCGCACCCCCACCGACGATGACGACGTCGTGGCTCTGTGCTCCCATCGTGATCACGCTCGTCGCCGGCATCCTCTACCTGATCACCTTCGCGGCCTCGATCCCCGCCCTCGGCCTCTACGACTCGATCCTGCACCACCACGGCTTCGTCCTCGGCGCCGGCGGCAGCGACACTGCGGTGCTGTGGGGCGCGTTCGGCGAGATCATCACCGGCCTCGCCGGCATCGGCACCGCAGTGGTGCTGTACCGGATCCTGCGCCGGCAGAGCGAGACCCTGGCCCTCGGGTTCGTGACCTCCCGCGTCCTCGAGGCCGCGATGATCTCGGTCGGCGTGCTCAGCCTGCTCTCGATCGTCACCCTCCGCCAGGACGTGGCCGGCACCGCCGCCGCCCACACTGGATCGCTGCTCACCACGAGCCGCGCCCTCGTGGCCCTGCACGACTGGACGTTCCTGCTCGGCCCGGGCCTCATGCCCGCCATCAACGCCCTGTGCTTCGCGACGATCCTCTACCGCTCACGTCTGGTGCCCCGCATCATCCCGACGATCGGCCTGGTCGGCGCACCGCTCCTGCTGGTCGCGTTCGTCGGCGTCCTCTTCGGCGCCTTCGACCAGGTCTCGGAAGCGTCCTTCTTCCTGGCCCTCCCGATCGCAGCCTGGGAGTTCACGATCGGCGTGTACATGAGCGTCAAGGGATTCCGGCCCTCGCCGATCACGGATGCGGTCGACCGGGAGGCCGCGGCGTTGCACGACCTCGCCGTCTGAGCGTCACCGTTGCGGCACCACCGTGACGCACCGCGCCGCCGCCCTCCGGGGCGGCGGCGTCGGTCGTCGTCAGGCCTCGGCGGTGGGCCGGTCGTGGCCCGTCGCCTCCCAGAGGCGGGCGGCGGACCGGACGGCGACGATGCGCGAGACCGCCACACCGGCCCCGGTGGAGATGCCCCACGTCAACGCGTCGCGCATGGGCGCGTCGACGACAGCCGGTCCGTCGGGAGGCGGATCGGCGTGCGACTGCTTCCAGACCAGCGCCAGACCCTTGCGTGTCGCGAACATCGCGAGCGCGCCGATGCCGTAGCTGACCGCGGTCCACACGACCCGCCTGGATGACATCCATCGTCCTCTCGTCCCGGGATGACAGGAGGACGCTGCCCGTCCCGAAGGCGCGCCAAACTGCCTCAGGCGGCTTCGCGGCCCGGACGGACGGGTTCGTGATCGACGCCGGCCGCGTGCAGCCGGGCGTGCGCGACGGCGTCGTCGAGGCGGACGAACAGGTGGTCCTCACTGGTGAGGTGATCGAGCGCGCCGACCGTCCGGAGCAGGCGCTCGTGCTCCGGCCGCGGTCCCTTGAGCAGCACCGTGATGTGCCGGTGCTCGAGGTCGGCCACGATCTCGGCGAGGGCCTGGGCGCCGGTCGCGTCGAGGACCTGCAGGTCCGGCAGCCGCAGGATCACGACGCGGACGTCGCTCACTCGCGGTGAGGTCGGTCAAGAACCTCTGTGCGGCGCCGAAGAACAACGCGCCGTCGATCCGGTACGCCACGATGTGCTCGCTCAGCAGGTCGTGCTCGGTCGCGTCGTCGACCTCGACGTCCACGGCGGTCTCGGGTGACCGCGCCGGCGCCGGCGATCTTGCGCAGCGCCAGCACGATCGCGGCGGCGACACCGATCTCCACCGCGACGATCAGGTCGAACGCGACCGTCGCCACCGCGGTCAGGACGAGCACGAGCGCGTCCGAGCGGGTGGACCGCAGGATCGACCGGACGTTGTGGCGCTCGACCATCCGCACCGCGGTGACCATCAGCACCCCGGCCAGCGCCGCGACCGGGATCGCCGCGACCAGCCCGGAGCCGACGAGCACGATGGCGAGGAGCACGAAGGAGTGCACGATCGCGGCGACGCGGGTCCGGGCACCGGCGCGCACGTTGACCGCAGTGCGCGCGATCGCACCCGTCGCCGGCATGCCGCCGAGGATCGGCGCAACGACGTTCGCGAGCCCCTGGCCGAAGAGCTCCCGATCCGGGTCGTGCCGGCGGCCGTCGCTCATCCCGTCCGCGACCTTGGCCGAGAGCAGGCTCTCGATCGCCGCGAGCAGCGCCACCGCGAACGCCGGCCCGGCGAAGCGCGAGAGGTCACCCAGGTGCAGAGCCCCGAGAGTGGGACGAGGGCAGCGCCGACGGCAGCGCGCCGATCGTGGTCACGTCCCATCCGCGCGACCGACGCGAGCACGGTTGCGACCACGACGGCGAGCAGCGACGCCGGCAGCGTCGGGTGCACGCGCGGCGCGACCGTCATCACGAGCACCACCACGAGCGACGAGCACCAGCGTGCAGCAGGGAACCGGAGCCGAACGCGGCGTGCACGGCGCGGAACACGATCGCCGCCGTGTTCTCGCCCTCGGGCTTCGGCACGCCCAGCGCCGCCGGCACCTGCTGCAGGAAGATGATGACGGCGATGCCGAGCGTGAACCCCTCGATGACCGGCCACGGCATGTACGCCACGAGCCGACCGAGTCGGAGCACGCTGGCGACGAGCACGAAGAGCCCGGCCAGCACTCCGACGCCGACCACGGCGTTCGCGCCGTAGCGGGCGACGAGCGGCACGAGCACCACTGTCATCGCCCCGGTCGGACCGGACACCTGCACGTTCGAGCCGCCGAACACCGCGGCGACGAGGCCGGCGACGATCGCGGTCGTCACTCCCGCGGCCGCGCCGAGCCCGGTCGTGATGCCGAAGGCGAGCGCGAGCGGCAGCGCGACGATGCCGACCGTGAGGCCGGCGACGACATCGGCGCGCCAGGACGTCCGCAGACCCGCATAGTCATCCCGGCGCGGCAGCAGGGACCTGAGCGATGCGACCCGGTTCGCCGACGCGGCCGAACCGGATCCGCTCATGGGACCTCGATCTCGGCGCTCAGGCCCTCGAGCAGCCCGCGCGTCTCGGCCAGCATCACGAGGAGCAGGCGCTTCGCCGACGCGAGGAGCTCGGCGACGAGCGGGTCCCTCAACGCGTAGATGACCGTGGAGCCCTGCTTGCGGGTCGTCACGAGCCCGGCGCGCCGGAGGACGCCCAGCTGCTGGGACAGGTGCGACAGCTCGATCCCGACCAGCGGCTGGAGATCACCGACGCTCAACTCCTGCTCGCTGAGGACCTCGAGGGCCCGCACCCGCGCCGGGTGGGCGAGCGCACGGAACAGGTCGGCCTTGATCGCGCTGAGCGGCCGCTGCAGATCGGTCGCGTCGCCCGTCATGTGGCTCTCCGCATATCTGATGTTTTTATCAACTTACAAGGTCAATGGTCGAATCGGGCTCGGCGGCGCCGGCTCGGCGCGATGCTTCGCACCGTGGAGATCGGCATCGAAGGTCACGACCTTCGCGGACGTACGCGATGAGCGTTCGGATCGAGCGCGACCTCGTCGGGGTCGACTGGGCCGTACTCACGGCGGATCTGGTGGCGGACGACTTCGACAACGGACGCATCCCCGCGGCGCTCCACCGCTCGTTCGCCGCGTCGCAACACGTGGCCCTCGCGTGGGACCGCGACCGAGTGGTGGGCACCGCCCGCCTGCTGTCGGACGGTGTGTGCAACGCCTATCTCGTCGACGTCTGGACGCTGTCGTCACACCGCCGCCGGGGCGTCGGGAGCGCCATGGTCCGCGAGCTCATGGCGCAGGTCCCGGGCCAGCACGTCGCGCTGCAGACCGACGACGCCCGGGCGTTCTACGAGAGTCTCGGGTTCCGGCCACAACCCGAGCTCTACTCCGTGATCGTCGGCACGTGGCTCGACAATCCGGCGAACCGCGAGGCCTGACGCGTCGCGACCGACCCCGGAGCGCGGGTCCGGGTTCCCGCACGACGGCCGTCGGGTACGGGACCGCCGTGCGAGGATCGGACGCATGAATCCGGTGACGGAGATCCGTCGGGAGAGCGCGGTCGTGGCGCGTCTCGCCGAGGAGCTGCCGCTCGACACGGACGTGCCGTCGTGTCCGGCGTGGACGTTGGGCGACCTCGTCGTGCACCTCGGCGCCGTCCAGCGCTTCTGGGCCGCGAACATCCGCGCCGCGGACCCGAGCCGACCCGACGAGTCCGGCGGCGATCCCGACGATCCCGCGTACCCGCGTCCGGCCGACGCGGCGCTGTCGACCTGGATGCAGGCGAGCACCGACGACCTGATCGCCGCCATCGACGCCGCGGCCGACGACGATCCGTGCTGGACGTGGTGGGGTGAGCCGCGCACCGCGGGCGCGGTGGCCCGCCACCAGGTGCAGGAGGCCGCGGTGCACCGGTGGGACGCGGAGGCGGCGGCCGGGACACCGAGCGCGCTCGATGCCGACGTGGCGGCCGATGCGATCGACGAGTTCCTCTCCGTCGGCATCGGCGACCCGCTCGCCGATCTCCAGGGTTCAGTGACGCTCACCGCGAGCGACACCGGCGCGACGTGGACCGTCGGACGGGACGGCGGCCCGGTGGCCGACATCGTCGGGAAGGCATCCGATCTGCTGCTCGTGCTGTACCGGAGGGTCGACGACGAGATCGTCACGATCGAGGGCGACACCGAGCTCGCCGCCACGTTCCTGGGACTCGCGAACACCGAGTGAGATCGGTGGCATCGGGCCGTCCGCGATCGGGTACAAACGCGTTGCCTCTTGCCCGGACCCAGCAAGGAGGTGACGCATGGTCACCACGCTGCGAACGGCGCCGGTGCGGCCCGCGCCCGGCTCCGTCGCCGACACGCTCGCCCCACTCCTCGACCTGGTCTTCCGCGGCCCACCCCCGGTGCGCTTCGTCGCCTGGGACGGCAGCGGGATCGGACCCGCCGACGCGCCGGCCACGCTCCACCTGCGCAACCCGGTCGCGCTCCGGCGCATGTTGTGGTCACCGGACGAGCTCGGTCTCGGTCGCGCGTACGTGTCCGGCGATCTCGACGTCGACGGTGACGTCATCGAGGCGATGGGTGCGCTCGAGGTCATCCCGCCGCACGGCCTCCGCCGTGCGCGCATCCTGCGCGAGGCGTGGCACGTCGCCGGTGCGCTCGACCTCGTCGGGCCGCCGCCGGCACCGCCGCCCGAGGAGGCGCACGTCCACGGTCGGCGCCACTCGCTCCACCGCGACGCGCAGGCGATCTCGCACCACTACGACGTGGGCAACGACTTCTACCGGATCGTGCTCGGACCGTCGATGACGTACTCGTGCGCACGGTGGGGGCAGCACACCACCGACCTCGCGGCGGCGCAGGACGCCAAGCACGACCTCGTGTGCCGCAAGCTCGGGCTCGCGGCCCGTCCCGGGATGCGCCTGCTCGACGTGGGCTGCGGCTGGGGCTCCATGGCCATCCACGCGGCGCGCAACTACGACGCCACCGTCGTCGGCATCACGATCAGCGAGCAGCAGCACGACGCGGCCCGGGCGCGCGTCGAGGCCGCGGGCCTGGCTGATCGCGTCGAGATCCGGCTCCAGGACTACCGGCTCCTCGGCGGCGAGCGCTTCGACGCGATCTCCTCGATCGGCATGTTCGAGCACGTGGGCGCGGCCCGCATGGCCGAGTACTTCGCCACGTTGCGGTCACTGCTCGGGCCCGGCGGCCGGCTGCTCAACCACGCGATCTCGAAGGTCGGCGGCACGCGCATCGGACGGCGCACCTTCGTCGGCCGGTACGTCTTCCCGGACGGCGAGCTCCTCGACGTCGCCGACGTCATCGGCGCCGCGGAGGCGGCCGGGTTCGAGGTGCGCGACGTCGAGTCGTTGCGCGAGCACTACGCCCGGACCTTGCGCGCGTGGATCGGCAACCTCGAACGGGAGTGGACCCGCGCCGTCGCCGCGGTCGGTGAGGGACGCGCGCGGGTGTGGCGCGCCTACATGGCCGGGTCGGCGCTCGGCTTCGACGCGGGGCGCATCGCCGTCCACCAGACCCTCGGCGTGGTCACCGGGCCCGACGGCGCGAGCGGCATCCCGCTGCGGCGCGACTGGTAGCCGAACGCCACCGACCGTCGTCAGCCGAGCTGCTCGTGGAGGAACGCGAGCACGTCGGGCCAGAGGGACTCGGCCAGATCCTCGTCGCGGGTCCCGAGCGCGTCGTGGGTCGCCATGAACGCGTGCCCCGTGCCCTCGTGGACCTCGACGGTGACGTCCTTGCCCATCCCCTGCAGCTTCGCCTCGAGGCGCTTCGCGCCGTCGGGACCGAAGAAGTCGTCGTGCTCGGCCATGTGCGCGCGGACCGGCGCCGCGAGCTTCGTCCAGTCCGGCTCCATGTCGCCGGACGGGTAGCCGTAGAAGGGGACGAGCGCACGCACGGCGTCGGCGCGATTGACCGCGATGAGCCACGCGAGCATCCCGCCCATGCAGAACCCGACGACGCCGATGCCGTCGCCGGTCACCGCCTCGTCGGCGAGCAGGAAGTCGACCGCACCGCTCATGTCGCGCGCGGCACGATCGGCCGGCATCGCGTTCATCAGTGCGGCGGCCTGGTCCGGCTCCTGATGGGACGCGACCTCGCCGTGGTAGAGGTCGGGACACAACGCGGTGAAGCCGGCGTCGGCGAGCCGATCGGCGGCATCCTTGATGCCGGACTCGATGCCCCACCACTCCTGCACCACGAGCACCCCGGGTCCGGACCCGCCGGCGGGCCGGGCGAGGTAGCCCCGCGCCGTCGAACCGTTGCTCGCGAACTCCACCGTCTCGGCCATCGGGCGACCTTAGGCAGGCCGCACGGCCCATTGCGACGCGCCGAGGGCGCGAAAGGTTTCGGGGGGTCCCGAACCGTGGCACAATTGCCACGTCGCGTGAATGTCCGGGGGGGCGCATGGCACCGACGACCACCAACCTGCTGCACCTGATGGTCGGGGACGCGATCCCGCGCCCGATCGTCCGGGACGACGGCCGGATCGGTCCGGCAGTCCCGCTGGGGCGACGGGTCGAGCTCACCGGCCGGGGCACGACGTTCGTGCGCGAGGTGCCGGGCCCGAAGGACGCGCCCACCCTCCTCCTGCTCCACGGCTACGTGGCGAGCGCGGGCCTCAACTGGTTCCGTGCCTTCGACGCGCTCGGCGAGGACTTCCGCGTGGTGGCGCCCGATGCGCGCGGTCATGCACGCGGACTTCGCTCCCGCCGCCACATGCGCCTCGCCGACTGCGCCGACGACATGGCCGCACTGATCGACACTCTGGGCACCGGACCCGTGATCGCCGTCGGCTACTCGATGGGCGGTCCGATCGCGCAGCTGCTGTGGAAGCGTCACCCCGAGAAGGTGACCGGCCTCGTGCTGTGCGCGACGGCACCCGAGCTGGGCTTCGGCGTGCGCCGGCTCAACGACGCGTACCTGGCCAGCGTGGCCGGCGTCGCGCGCGCCGCGGGTCAGCTCGCCGCAGTGCCGGCCGCCGGCGCCAACGTCCTGCGCCGGGTGCGCGCCCACCGGCCCGCGAGCTTCCTCGAGTGGGCCGCGGAGGAGATGCGCCGTCACGACGTGCGGATGCTCACCGAGGCGGCGCGCAGCATCAGCCGCTTCGACTCACGACCCTGGATCCACGACGTCGACGTGCCGACGTCGGTGCTGCGGACCAACCGCGACCGTCTGGTCGACCCGGCGAGCCAGACCGAGCTCGTGACCTCGATCCGCGGCGCACGCGTCGTCGACCACGACCACGGGCACTTCGCGTGCGCCATGTCCACCTTCACCGAACCGCTCGTCGGCGCCTGCCGCGACGTCGCCTGGCGCGCCAGCGCCTGATCTCGCGCGGACGGAGCCGGCGGCGGCGCGTCAGGCGATCAGGAGTTCGGCCATCTGGACCGCGTTCAGCGCGGCGCCCTTGCGCAGGTTGTCGCCGGTGACCCAGAGATCCAGCGTGTTCGGCTGGCTCGGGTCCTCCCGGAGCCGGCCGACGAGCACGGGATCGATGCCCGCGCCCTCGAGCGCGGTCGGCGCGCCGCTGCCGCCGTCGACGAGCACCACGCCCGGCGCAGCTCGCGAGGAGCTCGGCCGCGCGCGCGGCCGTCATCTCGTCGCGGAACTGCACGTTCGCGGTCATCGTGTGCCCGACGAAGACCGGCACGCGCACGCACGTTGCCGTGATCCGCATCGTGTCGTCGTGGAGGATCTTGCGACTCTCGTGCACGAGCTTCCACTCCTCGCTCGTGTAGCCCTGCGCCTTCACGGACCCCGCGAGCGGGATCACGTTGCCGGCGATCGGCTTCGACCACACCGCGCCCGGAGCGATGAACCCGTCGATCGTCCCGGCGCGACGGAGCGACTCCGTGTCCCCCGCGAGCTTCGTCCACTGCTCCTCGAGCTCGGTGATCCCGGGCGCGCCGGCACCCGACACCGACTGGTAGGTGGAGACCACCATCCGCTCGATCCCCGCGGCCTGCTGCAGCGGCGCGAGCGCGGTGACGAGCACCATCGTCGTGCAGTTGGGACACGACGCGATCCCGCGCGGCAGGTCGCGCAGGTCCTCGGGGTTCACCTCGGCGACCACGAGCGGGACGTCGGACTCCATGCGGAACGCCGCCGAATTGTCGACCACGCGCGCGCCGGCGGCCGCCGCGACCGGCGCCCACTCGAGCGCGAGCGGGTCGTCGACGTCGACGATGACGAGGTCGAGGCCGTCGAAGCAGCCGTCGCGCAGGACCTCGCACGTGACCTCGCCGCCGGCGAACGGCAACGCACGGCCTTCCGAACGCGAGGAGGCGTAGGCCCGCAGGGTGCCCACGGGGAACGCGCGCTCCTCGAGGATGCGGAGCATCTCCTGGCCGACGAGGCCGGTGGCTCCGATGACGCCGACATCAACGGTCACGACTGCATTTCCTGGCTCGGGGACGTCCCGCGCAGGGTATCGGTCCGAACCGGCGTGGCTTCAAGCGATTTCCCCGTCGCGCCACCGGGCACGCTGGGCACGATGTGGCGACTGACCGCCCGCATCGTCGCCCTCCGCCTCGACGCGCTCGACCCCGGCGTGCCTCGCCCGGTTCTGGGCCGCCGCACTCGGCTGGGCGAGCGAGGACGGCGGCGACGGTGCGGTCGCACTCGTGCCCGGGCGACGAGTCCGGCGTGCGCGATCCGGTTCGTCCCGGGCGCGGCGCCGAAGGTCGGCCAGAACCGCAACCACCTCGACCTGACCACGATCTCGCACGACGACCAGCACGACACCGTCGCGCGACTGCTCACGCTCGGTGGCCGGCACATCGACATCGGCCAGACCGCCGACGAGGACCACGTGGTGCTCGCCGATCCCGAGGGCAACGAGTTGTGCGTGCTCGCACCGGGCAACCGGTTCCTCGCCGGCTGCGGCCGCATGGGCGCGATCAACTGCGACGGCCGGCAGCGACCGGCGTCTTCTGGAGCGAGGCATTCGGGTGGCCACTGTTCTGGGACCAGGGCGAGGAGACAGCGTGCGCGCGCCGCACGGACCCGTCGTCAGCTGGAGCGGCCCGCCGCTGATCACCAAGCTCGGACCGAACCGCCTCTCGCTCGTGCTCGCAGCCGACGGCGACCGGCGCCGGGAGATCGACCGGTTGCTGGGTCTCGGCGCGACGTACGTGGAGGAGGCAGACGGAGGAGGTCCTCGCCGACCCCGACGGGAACGAGCTGCGCGTCGAGCGGTGAGGGTCAGGCGTCCTGGAGCTCGAACGCGGCGTGCAACGCCCGGACCGCCTTCTCGACGTCGGTCGCGGGGACCACGCAGGAGATGCGGATCGACGACGTGCTGATCATCTCGATGTTCACGCCCTCGAGCGCGAGCACCTCGAACATCTTCGCGGCGACGCCCGGATTCGTCCGCATACCCGCGCCGACGAGGCTCACGCGCGCGACGTCGGAGTCGTGGGTGACGCCCGTCGCCTCGATGTCGGTCGCCACCTTCTCCATCACACCGAGCGCGCGGTGGAGGTCGTCCTTGGGCACCGTGAACGAGATGTCGGTGTGGCCCGCGGTCGACACGTTCTGCACGATCATGTCGACGTTCACCGCGTCGTCGGCCAGGGCGCGGAACAGCGACGCGGCCACGCCGGGCCGGTCGGCGACCTGTTCGATGGTGACCTTGGCCTCCGAGGTGTCGTGCGTGACCCCCGAGATGATGGCGTACTCCATGTGCTCGTCCTCCTCGACGACCCAGGTGCCCGGCTCCCACGTGAACGACGACCGCACGTGCACCGGCACGTTGTGGTTGCGGGCGAACTCGACCGACCGCAGCGCCAGCACCTTGCCGCCGGTGGCGGCCATCTCGAGCATCTCCTCGAACGAGACGCGCGGGATCTTGCGGGCGTCGGGCACGATGCGCGGGTCGGCGGTGAACACGCCGGACACGTCGGTGTAGATCTCGCACACCTCGGCGCCGAGGGCGGCCGCGAGCGCGACCGCGGTGGTGTCGGAGCCGCCCCGGCCGAGCGTGGTGATGTCCTTGGCGGTGCTGATGCCCTGGAAGCCGGCGACGACGGCCACCGCGCCCGAGGCGAGGGTGTCGCGGATCCGGTCGCCCTTGACCTCGAGGATCTTGGCCTTGCCGTGCACGGTGTCGGTGACGATCCCCGCCTGCGATCCCGTGAAGCTCACCGCGTGGACGCCGAGGTCGATGGTGGCCATGCACAGCAGGGCCATCGAGATCCGCTCCCCGGCGGTGAGCAGCATGTCCATCTCGCGGCCGTGCGGGTGGTGGGAGACGTCGTGGGCGAGGCGCACGAGATCGTCGGTGGTCTTGCCCATGGCCGAGACCACGACCACCACCTGGTTGCCGGCGTTGTGCGTGCGTACGACGTGATCGGCGACCGCCCGCATGCGATCCGGGTCGGCGACCGACGATCCGCCGAACTTCTGGACGATCAGGGCCACGGGGCCTCAGGCTACCGGCGGTCCCCGACGGCGCCGCGATCGGTCACGCCGTCGCCGCCGCCCGGCCCGCGCACTCACGCTCGGTGGATTTCTGCCACAATGCGCCCCTTCGTTGGGGGGAAGGAACACCGTGCGCAGAGTTCGTCGTGCCATCCGACCGAGGCGACTCGTCGCCCGACCGATCGTGATCGGCCTCGTCGCCGCCCTCGCGCTGCCCGTCGTGGGCGTCGCGACCGCCGGGGCCGCATCCGCCCGCCGGAGCGCGGCCTCCTCGTCGACGTCCTCGTCCTCGTCGTCCTCGACGTCGTCCTCCACCTCCTCGTCGACCTCGTCGTCGTCCTCCACCTCCTCGTCGACCTCGTCGTCGACCTCCACCTCCTCGTCGACCTCGACCTCCACGTCGACGACCCCGTCCACCGCCTCGTCCGCGACCCTGGCGGCACCCTCGACCGCCACCGCCGCGGCCACGACCGTCGGGGTGCAGCCCGGCCTCGTCGTGCGCGGCAGCGTCCACCAGGTGGCGGTCATGCACGCACCTCCGGGTGCGACCGCGTACCTCGTCGGGCCCGGCACCTTCGTCAGCAAGACGATCGACTCCCTCGGCAGCCAGCTGTTCCGCAACGTGCGCAGCGGCTCGAGGTACGGGGTGTGGGTCGTCGGCGGGGGCATGAACGAGGTGCGGGCGCCGATCACCGTGCTGAGCGAGGACCGGGTCCCGCCGGCGTCGCTGTACTCGGGTCAGCGCCTCGAGGTGGGGAACCTCACGGCGACCTCCGGCTACGGCTACCTGACCACGCGCGACGGCACGCAGCTGTCGGTCCAGGTGGTGCTGCCCGGTCCTCCGGACAAGGGCCCGTACCCGGCGGTGATGGAGTACTCCGGCTACGACCCGTCGAACCCGAGCACCGGCCAGCCGCAGTACAAGACGATGCTGCCGGCGAGCGGGTTCGCGTGGGTCGGGGTGAACATCCGCGGGACCGGCTGCTCCGGCGGCGCGTTCGACTTCTTCGAGAACCTCCAGGCGCTCGACGGCTACGACGCCATCGAGACGATCGCCGCGCAGCCGTGGTCCAACGGGCACGTCGGCATGGCCGGGATCTCCTACGCGGGGATCAGCCAGCTCTTCGTGGCCCGCACGCAACCGCCGCACCTCGACGCCATCACGCCCGTCTCGGTCATCGACGACACCTGGCGCGGGATCCTCTACCCGGGCGGCATCCTGAACACCGGGTTCGCGGTCAGCTACGCGGCCGAGCGCCTCGAGCAGAACAAGTGGCCGAACCCCAATGCGCCCGGCTGGGTCAAGAGCCGCATCTCCGGCGGTGACGCCGTCTGCGCCGACAACATGCTCCTGCGCGGTGAGAACGTCGACCTGCTCGACCAGATCAGCAAGCACCCGAACCCGAGCTCCGCGCTCGACCCCGAGTTCACCTACGACTTCCCCCACGGCAGCGACTCACTCGCGCCCGCCGAGTTCGTCCGCGACATCAAGGCGAAGGTCTTCATCGCCGGCGCGTGGCAGGACGAGCAGACCGGTGGTCACTGGGCGAACATGATCAACCGGTTCCGGCCGACGTCGCTGGTGCGCGCCGAGGGCCAGAACGGCGTGCACACCGAGGCGCTCGACCCGCAGGTCGCGTTCGACGCGCTCGAGTTCCTCGATCTGTACGTGGGGCACAAGACGCCCACGATCGCGCCCGGCGTGCGCCTCTTCGCACCGTTGCTGTGGACGGCGATCACCGGCGTCTCGCGGGATGTCGCTGCCGCCGGACCGCTTCACCGGCAAGACGTACGCGCAGGCACTCGCCGCCTATCAGGCCGAGCCCAAGGTCAAGATCCTCTGGGAGACGGGCAACGCCACCGGCGCGGCGCCGGGGACGTTGCTCGCACGGGCCCAGACGCGGTACTCGGCGTGGCCGATCCCGGGGACCCGTGCGACCAGCTGGTACCTGGGCAGCGGCGGCACGCTCGACGGCGCGACGGGGCGCCGGCTCGCCCGCCGACGAGTACCGCCCGGACCCGACCGCGCGCCCCCGCACCGACTTCCCCGGCGGCAACATCTGGGCGGCCACCCCCACCTACGACTGGCGGCCGGTGGCGTCGGGCGCGTCGCTCTCGTACGTCTCGCCCCCGCTGAGGCGCACCACGACGATGGCCGGGACCGGCAGCGTCGACCTGTGGATCTCGTCGAGCGCGCCGGACAACGACGTGCAGGCCACGCTCACCGAGGTGCTCCCCGACGGCACCGAGCGCTACGTGCAGAACGGCTGGCTGCGCCTCAGCCACCGCAAGCTCGACCGCGCCCGGTCCACGGACCTCAACCCGTTCCACTCGGACGAGGCCAAGGACATGCGGCCGCTCACCCCGAACCGGCTCACGTACGCACGGATCGCGCTGTTCCCGTTCGCGCACCAGTTCCGCGCGGGGAGCCGGATCCGACTCACGCTCCAGGCGCCGGGAGGCGACCGACCGCAGTGGGCGTTCGAGACCCCGGCGACCGGCGGCACGGTCGTGAACCGGGTGGCCCACGACCGGACGCACGTGTCCCGACTGGTGCTCCCCGTCCTGTCGACCGGACCCGACCTGGGCGCGACCGCGGCGCCGTGCCCGTCGCTCCGGGCGCAGCCGTGCCGCACGTACGTCGGAGCGCCCTGACGCGCGTCTCCTAGACTCCGCCGCCGTGTCCAAGGCCGTCAAGCGAGAACGTCAGAGAGAGAATCGGGAGCGCGCGCGCGAAGAGCGCGAGCGGATGCTGCGCCGCCAGCGGCAGATGAAGACGTTCCGCAGCCTGCTGATCGTCCTCGTCCCGATCATGGTCATCCTGATCGTCGTCAGCCTCACGACCGGCGGCAGCGACTCGAAGTCGAGCACCGACATCAAGCGCAGCTTCTCGAAGCCGCCGCCGATGACGATCGACCCCAACAAGAGCTACACCGCGGTCATGAAGACCAGCGAGGGCACCATCACGCTCGCGCTCGACGCCAAGACGGCACCGGTCGCCACCAACAACTTCGTCTTCCTCGCGCAGAACAACTTCTACGACGGACTCGACTTCCACCGGGTGGCGAAGGACTTCGTCATCCAGGGCGGGGACCCGAAGGGCGACGGCTCGGGCGGTCCGGGCTACACCGTCGAGGGCGAGGTCCCGACCGACCACTACCCCGTCGGTGCGCTCGCCGCGGCCAAGACCGGCTCCGACCCGGCGGGGACCATGGGCTCGCAGTTCTTCATCGTGACCGGATCCCAGGGCGGCACCCTGCCGAACGACTACGCCCGCTTCGGCAGCGTGACCGGCGGACTGGACGTCGCGCAGAAGATCGGCAGCTTCGCGCCGGCGAGCGGCGACGGGACCCCCACGAAGAAGGTCAAGATCGACAAGGTCACGATCAAGGAGTCCGCCGCCACGTCGACGACCGCAGCGGCGACCTCGTCGACGACCTGACCGGGAACTACACCTAGGGAAGGTCGATGCCCTCGGCGCCGGCGGCGTAGGGCGTCGGACCGTCGGCGCCGTAGATGGTGACGCGGCCGGCGCCGGCCACGGACCACGCCGGGCCCGGTTCACGCACGAGCGCGGTCTCGGCGTCGATCCCGACGAGGACGGCCTCGGACGGCTTGAGGTCGATCGAACGGGCGAGCAGGTGGTCCGCCGCGGTCCCGTGGTACGGGAACACGGCGAGGCCCTGCACGAAGCCGAGGCCCACCGTGTACGCGCCGCCGCGCGGATCGACCATCGGGTCGCACAGGACCGTCGCCGCCGCACCCGATGCCGCGATCACCGCGCCGGCGTGGAAGGCGGCGAGCATCGCCTCGTAGAGGTCCGAGCCCTTGAGCACGGAGCGCAGGTGCATCGGGGAGCCGTCGGCGAGGTAGACGAACCTCGCGGCCTCGATCGTCGCGACGAGCTCCGGGTCCTCGGCGTCGCGACGGTTCAGGACCCGCAGGGTCCGGGTCGAGACGCCCAGCGGCGCGAAGTGCTCCGCGGCGATCTCGCCGATGCGGTCGGGGTGCTCGAACGCGGCGGCGGTCGGCAGCACCACGATGTCCGCCGACCCGCTCAGCTCCGAGAGTCGGCGGTCGAGGGCCCGGTGGTGCTCGCCCCACTCGCCACCGCCGATGAGCGCGAGCGTGCCTCTGGGGTTCCGACGGTGTGCCATCGCGGGCGGACGCTACCGGGTCGCTCCCCTTGGCCTGAGCCACCGACCGGTCAGTAGGGTTGCGCCCTTTCCACCACGGGGAGCAGCGCAGGAATGACCAAGCGGGTCGGAATCGTCGGGTCGGGGATCATGGGCAGCGGGATCGCCGAGGTCGCGGCCAAGGCCGGCATCGAGGTGGTGCTCCGGAGCCGGTCGCAGGCGACGGCCGACGCCATGGTCGCCGGGCTCGAGAAGTCCCTCGCCAAGCAGGTGGAGCGGGGCAAGCTCGACGACGCCGACCGCACGGCCGTGCTCGGCCGGGTCACCGCCGTGTCGGACCTGGGCGCCCTCGCCGACTGCGATCTCGTGATCGAGTCGATCGTCGAGGACCTGCCGACGAAGAAGCACCTGTTCAGCGAGCTCGATCGGATCGTGGCCGACGGCGGGATCCTCGCCACCAACACCTCGACGCTGCCCGTCGTCGAGATGGCGATGGAGACCGGTCGTCCGGAGCTCGTGTGCGGCATCCACTTCTTCAACCCCGCGCCGATGATGCCGCTCGTCGAGGTGGTGCGCTCGATCACCACGAGTGACGAGACGATGGCGACGGCCCGGGCGTTCGCGGAGACGTGCGGCAAGAACCCCGTCGAGGTCCGTGACCAGGCCGGCTTCATCGTCAACGCGCTGCTCTTCCCGTACCTGAACAACGCAGTGAAGCTGTACGACGCCGGTGTCGCGACGCGCGAGGACATCGACGCGGCCATGCAGGGAGGGTGCAACTTCCCGATGGGCCCGCTCGCGCTGCTCGACCTCGTCGGTCTCGACACCAGTCTCGCGATCCTCGAGGCGCTGTACGCGGAGTTCAAGGACCCGAACTACGCGCCGGCACCGCTGTTGCGACGCATGGTGAGCGCCGAGCGCTACGGCCGGAAGTCCAAGCTCGGCTTCTACGATTACAAGAAATAGCCGGATCTGCGACACGCAAGAGGGCCCTATGAGCAGCACGCGGTCCGAGTCACGCCCGAGCCGGAGCGAGGGACGAGCGAAGGCGAGCCGCCACGGAGCGAGCCACCCTCGGATCGACCGCGCCGAGGTGCGAGCGGGGAGGCCGAGATGACGCCCGATCGTCCGTGGATGATGCGCACGTACTCGGGCCACTCATCGGCCCGGGCCTCGAACGCCCTCTACCGCTCGAACCTCGCGAAGGGCCAGACCGGCCTGTCGGTGGCGTTCGACCTGCCCACCCAGACCGGCTACGACCCGGATCACGTGCTCGCGCGGGGAGGTCGGCAAGGTGGGCGTGCCGGTGCCGCACCTCGGCGAGATGCGGGCCCTCTTCGAGGGGATCCCGCTCGGCACCATGAACACGTCGATGACGATCAACGCCACCGCGATGTGGCTGCTCGCGATGTACGTGGCCCTCGCCGACGAGCAGGGCGTCGCGCACGAGGACCTCTCCGGCACGACGCAGAACGACATCGTCAAGGAGTACCTGTCGCGCGGCACCTTCATCTTCGGACCCGAGGCGAGCCGGCGACTGACCGTCGACCTCATCACCTACACCGTCCGCCAGATCCCGAAGTGGAACCCGATCAACGTCTGCCCGTACCACCTGCAGGAGGCGGGCGCGACGCCGGTGCAGGAGCTCGCGTACGGGTTGGCGACCGCGGTCGGTGTCCTGGACGCGGTGCGGGATTCGGGCCAGATCCCGCCGGAGGAGTTCCCCGAGGTCGTCGGCCGCATCTCGTTCTTCATCGACGTCGGCACGCGCTTCGTCGAAGAGATGTGCAAGATGCGGGCGTTCACGCAGATGTGGGACCGCATCTGCCTCGAGCGCTACGGGGTCACCGACGAGAAGCTCCGTCGGTTCCGCTACGGCGTCCAGGTCAACTCACTCGGGCTCACCGAGGCGCAACCCGAGAACAACGTGCAGCGGATCGTGCTGGAGATGCTCGGCGTCACGCTGTCGCGCGACGCGCGTGCCCGGGCCATCCAGCTGCCGTGCTGGAACGAGGCCCTCGGGCTGCCGCGCCCCTGGGACCAGCAGTGGTCGCTCCGGATGCAGCAGGTCCTCGCCTTCGAGACGGACCTGCTCGAGTACGGCGACCTCTTCGAGGGGTCCAAGGTCGTCGAGGCGAAGGTCGCCGAGCTCGTCGCCGCCGCGACCGAGGAGCTCGACTGGGTCCTCGAGGGCGGTGGCGCCTTCGCCATGATCGACGCGGTGAAGGGCCGGCTCGTGCAGTCGAACGCCGAGCGCGTGCGCGCGATCGAGGCCGGCACCCGCAAGGTCGTCGGGGTGAACTGCTTCACCGAGACCGAGCCGTCGCCGATGACCGCGGCCGGCGAGGGCCACATCCTGACCCTCGACCCCGAGGCCGAGCGCGAGCAGCTCGCACTGCTCGACGCCTGGCGCGCCGCGCGTGACGACACCGAGGTGGCCCGTGCCCTCGACGACGTCCGCGCCGTGGCCGCCACCGACGCGAACCTGATGGACGCCACGATCGCGCTCGGCGCGCGCCGGCGGCACCGTCGGCGAGTGGGCCGGCGCACTGCGTGACGTGTTCGGCGAGTACCGTGCCCCCACCGGCGTCGGAGGGGTCGCGGCATCGGCCGGCGACGGCATGATCGCGGTCCGGGCGAAGGTGCAGGAGCTGGCGGAACGGCTCGGCGGCCCGCTGCGGATCCTCGTGGGCAAGCCCGGTCTCGACGGCCACTCCAACGGTGCCGAGCAGATCGCGGTCGCCGCCCGCGATGCCGGCATGGAGGTCGTCTACCAGGGCATCCGCCTGACGCCGGACCAGATCGCCGCCGCCGCCCGTGACGAGGACGTCGACGTCGTCGGCCTCTCGATCCTCTCGGGCTCCCACCTCGAGCTGGTCCCCGAGACCCTGCGGCGGATCCGGGCCGAGGGCGTGGACGCGCCGGTCGTGGTGGGCGGGATCATCCCGCCGGCCGACGCCGCCGCGCTCGAGGCGCAGGGCGTCGCCCGCGTGTACACCCCCAAGGACTACGAGCTGGCGGCGATCATGGACGACCTGACCGATCTCGCCGCCGAACACCGCGAAAACCGCGCGAAATCCCTCCACTGAGCGGTCCGGCGCGCCGATGCATCCGGCGTGAAGGATCGGCGTGTCGCCTACTCCATCGCGGCCGGATTCGCCGCGCTCCTCGCCGGCATCGTGGCCAGCGTGGCCGACCTGCCCGACGTCGGGCTCGTCGCGGGCGGCTTCGGGTTCCTCGCCGCGATCGGCGCGACCGCGATCGGCGCGCAGCTGCGCACCGTCGAGGACGAGCAGGGCCGCATCGTCGACGAACGCGACGGGATGCGCCGGGAGCTCGACGCGCTCGCGGCGATCTTCGCCGAGGAGGCGAGCACCAGCCGCGCCCACAACCTCCCCCTCGCCCAACCACCGATGGAGAACTCCGTGGACACCGTGTCGGGCCTGCTCGGCGAACAGCACTACAAGGTGCTCGTCCAGAAGCGTGTTGCGGCGGCGAGGCGCGCCCTGCAACCGATCTCGCTGGTGATGTTCCAGGTCGACGGGCTCGACGACGCGACGCAGGAGCAGTGCGACAACGCCGTCGCCGCGCTCGGTGAGGTGATCACCCAGACGCTGCGCGAGTCGGATGCCGCGTGCCGGATCGGTCCGACGATGGCGTCGGCGATCCTCGAGGACACGGCCGAGGCCGGGGCGGTGTGGGCGGCGGAGCGCATCCGGGGCACGTTGCACCAGTCGGTGATCGGTGACGTGCTGACGATCTCGGCGGGCGTCGCGTGCTATCCCACCCACGCGCTCAGCGCGCTCGAGCTGATGGACCGCGCCCAGCGCGCCCTCGACCACGCCCGCTCCCAGGGGCGGGACCGGCTCGAGGTCGCCACCTCCGACTGACCGGCCTCCCCGGGGCGCCGGCGACACCGCGACGCGTCAACGCCCGGCGCCACCGAATCCCCCGGCACCACCGCCGGGCGGGCCGCCGAAGCCCCCACCCGCGCCCGTCCCGCGGAACAAGCCCTGGATCCGGCTCGCCGCGGCGCCGGTGGTCCCGTTCTCGGAGCTGGTCGCCGTCCCCGGCAGCGGCGTCGCCAGGTCGGCGATCACGACCCGGTCGCCCGCCCGCAGTCCGCTCGTCACCTGGGTCCAGCTCGCGCCGAGGGTGCCGACGCTCACGGCCACCGTGTGCGGATCGCCGCCCCGGCCGAGCAGCTGCACCAGATGGCGCGCGCCGACCGTCGTGACGGCGGACGTCGGGATCGAGAGCGTGTCCGTGACCCGCTCGGTCACGATGGTGACCGACCCGAGGTTGCCGTTGGTCAGGGCTGCGTTCGGATCGGCGAGGCCCACGACGACGAGATAGTCGGTCGCGGCCGAGGTCACCGACGACGGCAGCGCGGAGATGGACACGACCGTGCCGCGGTACACCCGGTGATCGCCGTCGGGCACAACGGTTGCCGCGTCGCCGAGCGCGACGTGCGGCATCTCGCTCACGCCGAGACTCGTCGAGACCTCGAACCCGCCCGGTCCGGTGACGATGACGTCGTCCGTCGTCGATGCCGCGGTCACGCTCTGCCCGACCGCGAGGTTCACCGCGGTGACGGTTCCCGCGATCGGGCTCACGATCGTGCCCTGCTGCACCGCCTGCTGGGCGACCGCGACCGCCGCCGCTGCGCTGTCGACCGCCCGCTGGTAGCTCGCGAGGTCGGCCGCGCTCGGCCCGGCCGTCGCGTTCGTGCGCCCGGTTGCCGAGCCGCCGGCGCCGAACGTCGAACCACCGGTGGCGGCACCTGATCCCGAACCCTGCTGGGCGAGCAGCGCGTCGAGCTCGTGCTCGGCGCGGGTCAACGTGTGCTGCGCCGCGGTCACGTTCTGCTGTGCGTGCATCAGCGCGCCGAGTGCCGACTGGCACGCGGCCAGCGCCGCCGTCGAGGGTGTCGTGGTCGTGCTCGTCGACGTCGTGGCGCTCGTCGGCGACCCCGGCACCGTGACCCCTGCGGCCGCGCACGTGACCTGCGCGGCGTGTTCGGCGGTCGCGGCGGAGGCGAGCGCAGCGTCCACCTGCTGCTGCGCGTCGAGCACCGCCTGCTGGGCCGCGGCAGTCGAGCCGGCCCCGCCGACCGGCGCCGCCGTCAGCACGAGGGTCGGCGCGCCCGAGACCTTCGCCGTCGTCGACGCTCGGGTGGCCCCCGAGCCGCCGGCCGACCCCGTCGCCGCCGGGCCGCTCGCGGTCCCGTTCCGGGCATTGGTCAGCGCGAGCTCGGCCTGGGCCAGTGCGAGCTCCTTCTCGTGCAGGTTCGTCTCCAGCTGCCGCCCGTCGAGCACGGCGAGGGTCTGGCCCACCACGACGGACTGTCCGACCACGACCAGGACGCTCGCCACCGTTCCCGCCACCGGGAACGCGACCTTCGTCTGCTCCACCGGCTCGATGGTCCCGACGCCGTGCACGGTGGTCTCGACGGTACGGCGGGCGGCGGTCCCGATGCGGTAGCCGGGATCGCTCGAACCGAAGGCGTCGGTGGCGACGAGCGCGACGACGACCCCGACCACCACCACGGCCACTGCGACGAACGCACTGCGGCGGCGGCGACCGCCGTGCTCCTCGGGGAACAGGGCCGAGAGACGACGATCGGCGGCGACGGACGACTCCGGACGATCCTCCATGTCACTCGCTCCTGAGCGCGTCGATGGGCGCCATCCGCGCGGCGCGCGACGCGGGGTAGACGCCGAAGAGGATGCCGATGCCGATGGCGACGACGATCGCGAGCGCCACGACCGGGACCGAGAGGATCACCCGGCTGTCGGAGACCGCCGGGACGACCACGGCGCCGAGCAGCCCGAGGCCGACGCCGACGACGCCGCCGACGAAGCCGATGATCGACGCCTCCACGAGGAACTGCCGGAGGATGGCGCGCGGTCGCGCGCCGAGCGCCTTGCGGAGTCCGATCTCCCGGATGCGCTCGCTGACCGACACCAACATGATGTTCATGACGCCGATGCCGCCGACGAGCAGCGCGATCACGGCGATGCCGCCCAGCATCACGGTGAGCGTGTCGTTCACCGAGGTCGACGCGCTCAGGATCGACTGCTGCGTGGCGATCGAGAAGTCGGCACTCGTGGGGGTCGTGATGCCGTGCAGGTTCCCCAGGACGGCGTCGGCTTCCTGGTAGGCGGCCGACAGCGTCGCCGCGGAGCGCGCCTTGACCGCGATCGAGCTCACCGAGTTGCGATTCGGTCCGCCGACGAGGCGCTGCTGGTACGTGGACAGCGGCACGATCGCGAGGTCGTTGTTGGAGGTCTGCTCCGAGGAGCTCACCGTGGCGAGCACGCCGACGACCTGGAGCCGCGTCCCTCCGTCCGAGACGTACTGGCCCACCGGGTCTGCGTTCGTGAACAGCTCGCTGGCCGTGTCGGGCCCGAGCACCACCACCGGCGAGGCCGTGCGCTCGTCGGCGGCGGTGATGAAGCGCCCGCTCGTCGTGCCGCGCGACCTCGCGCGACGCGCCAGCTCGGCGTGGTCCCCGTCAGCGTCGTCGTCCAGTTGGTGGTCCCGACGGTGAGCGACGCGGGCGTCGTCGCGGCGGGCGCCACCGTCTGGATGTCCGGCGCGACCACGCGGCTCTCCAGCGCGTGGGCGTCCTGCACCGTGAGCGTCGAGGCCGAGCCGAAGCCGCCCCGCGTGCCGGTCGACGACGTCGAGCTGCCCGGCGAGATGACGAGCACGTTCGTCCCCAGCGCGTTGATCTGGTCCTGGACGTCGGCGCGGGCACCCTCGCCGAGCCCGACCGTCAGCACCACGGCGGTGATGCCGATGAGGATGCCGAGCATCGTCAGCAGGGAGCGGAGCCGATGGCTCCGCACCGCCTCGCTCGCGGTGCGGAACGTGTCGCGCCAGCTCACCGGGAGACCCCCACTCGTCCCGATCCGGTGTCGGTCGCCGCGCGTCGACGCTCGTCCTCGACGATGCCGCCGTCGCGCACGACGACGCGCCGATCCGCCGCGTCGGCGAGCTCGGCCTCGTGCGTGATCAGGACGACCGTCCGTCCTCGTGCGTGGAGCGTGCCCAGGAGCGCGAGGACGTCCTCGGTCGAGCGGGTGTCGAGGTTCCCGGTCGGCTCGTCGGCGAGGATCACGGCCGGATCGGTCACGAGCGCGCGGGCGATCGCGACGCGCTGCTGCTGACCACCCGACAACTCGCCCGGACGGTGCGCGGCGCGGTCCTCGAGGCCGACCTCGACGAGGGCGGCACGGGCCCGCTCCCTCCGTGCGGCCGGCTCGACGCCGGAGTAGATCAGCGGCAGCTCGACGTTGCGCAGCGCGGTCATCGACGGGAGCAGGTTGAACTGTTGGAACACGAACCCGACGAACAGGTTGCGCACCGCGGCGAGCCGGTCCTCCCCCAACCGGCCCACGTCGTGGCCCACGAGCCGGTAGGTACCGGACGTCGGCACGTCGAGGCAGCCGATGATGTGCATCAGGGTCGACTTCCCGGACCCCGACGGGCCCGTCACCGCGATGAACTCGCCCTCGTCGATGCGCAGGGTGACGTCCTGGAGCGCAGCGACCGCGATCGACCCGGTGTCGTACACCTTGCCGACGTCGGTCAGCTCGATCACCGGTACCGCAGCCCGCGCCGCGTCCGGTTCCCCGACCGTCACGGCGTGGCCCCGCCTGCGCCGGAGCGGCCGAAGCCGCCGCCGAATCCGCCGAGGTCGCCACCGCCGGGGAACCGGCCCGCGCCGGACGGGCCACCCGCGCCGGTGCGGCCGAAGCCGCCCGGGAACGTCGGCGCCGCAATGACCACGTGCTCGCCGGCGCGCAACCCGCTGACGATCTGGGTCTCACCGCCGCTCACGAGCCCGGTGGTCACCGTGCGGGTCTGCCGAGCACCGTTGACGGTGCCGTCGGTCGAGATCAACACCGTCGTCGCACCGTTCGCGTCGGTCGTGACCGCGCGGCTCGGCACCTGGATCGCGCCCTTCACGGTTGCGACGTCGATCGCGCCGGTCACGGTCGTACCGACGAAGAACTGACTCGCCGGCGCGTCGAACGTGATCGTCACCGGGTAGCTCGCCACCCCGCTGCTCGCGGTGGCGACGCGGCCGACGTCGGTGACGGAGCCCGTGGCGGTGGCACCGGTCCCCGCCGTGGTCCCGGCGCCGGACGCGCCGGGGCCGCCGGTCGTGCCGGTACCGGACGCGGCACCGCCGCCACCGAAGAGGCGAGCCGCGAAGCCGCCGAAGCGGTTCGAGGTGGCGTTGGTGACCGTGAGCGTCGCGGACTGGCCGACCGCGACCTGCGCGATGTCACTGCTCCCGACTCCGAGCGACACGGTGTAGCGGCCGCTGCTGACCAGCTCGATCTGTCCGCTCGACGCGGACGATGCGGCGCCCGTCGAGTTGTTGTTGCCGAAGCCGCCGCTGCCGCCCGAGGCGAGGGAGGACGACGTCTGGCCCGACCCGCTGCCCGAGCCGGTCGCCGAGTTGGCCCCGGCGCCACCGGAGCCGAGCTGCTGACCGACGGTGAGGTTCGACCGACGCCACCGTGCCGTCGAAGGTGGAGACCAACGACGCGCCGGCGAGGTCGGCCTGGGCGCTGGTCAGGGCATCGGTCGCCGAGGTCACGCTCGCCTCGTCGGCCGCGAGCTGCGCCGAGGACGCGCCGGCGGCGCGGTCGTCCGAGAGCTTCGCCTCGGCCGAGGCCACGCTCGACTGCGCCGCGCTCACGTCGGCCTGGAGCTGGACGGGATCGATCGAGGCCAGCACCTCGCCGGTGGTGACGGTGTCGCCGGCCTTCACGTTCACCGCGGTCACGGTGCCCGGCGACGAGAAGCTCAGGCTCGCGCTCTGCGCGGCCGCGACCGTGCCGGTTGCGGAGACCGTCCGGCTCATGTCGCCCGTCGTCGCGGCCACGACCTGATCCGTGGGGGTGGCCGCCGCGGTCCCGCCGTCCGTCGTCCGGATCAGGAACCACCAGATCGCGAAGCCGATCACCGCGACGGCGAGGACGAGCACGCCGAGGACGGTCGGATCCTGCCAGCGGCGGCGGGGATGGCCCGCGACCCCGGCCGGCGCTCCATCCTGCGCAGGTGCCGGCGCGGACGCGTCGGGGTCCTCGGTGCGAGTTGCGTCGATCGTCATGGCGACCTCCGGTGCGAGAGCGGTTCGGGCCGGGACTCAGGTTCCCGACGCGCTCGAGCTGCCGGTCCCGGCGCCACCGCCGCGGCCGCCGAACCCACCGAATCCGCCACCGCCCGGCCCGCCGGCGGGGACCTCGGCGATCGACGACGCCGTCACCGAGGTCGCGTTCGCGGAGCTCCCGGACTCCGGCACGACGCGCACGTTCGTGCCCGAGGCGAGGTCGCTCACCGTGCCGGAGACGGTCTTCGAGACCGTGGTGGACGGCGTGACCGTCACCTCGACGTCGGTCCCGTCACGGGTGGTCACCGTCACGACGTCGCCGGCGACCGACTTCACCGTGCCGATGACGCCGAAGCCGCCGAAGCCCCGTCCGGCGCCGCCACCCGGTCGGGTCGCGCCGTTCGCGGTGGACCCGTTGCCGCTCGCGCCGTCCACCGGCTCCCGCACGGAAGGTCCCCTGCAGGTTGCCGGCCGGCAGCGTGCCGGCGCGGTACTGCGCCAGCGCGTCGGCGAACGTCGAGGGTCCGGCCTTCGACGACGACGACGAGCCGGAGTGGCCGACGAGATATCCACCGGCCGCGCCGATGACCAGCCCCACCACCGCGAACAGCGCGACGGTCGTCGTACGCGCCGACGAGGGCGGTGCCGAAGCGGGCGCCGGTGTCGTCGGACCGGAAGGCACGGACGGCTCGGTCGGGGGCAACGTGCTCATGGTGGACACCCTCCACGGAAGATCGGCGTGCCGCGTGAGGCGGCGGCGCATCATCCGGTGTGGAGCCTGAGAGCACGCCGATGACGCCTGAGAGCCGGCTGATCGCCCTCCGGCCTTGACCTAGCGGGCGTAGATCGCTTCGATCTCCTGGGCGTACTTGCCGTGGATGCCGCGACGCTTGAGCTTGCTCGTCGGTGTGAGCTCCTCGGAGTCCGGCAGCCACTCCTCGTGCAGGATGGCCACCTTCTTCACCCGCTCGGCGTTGTTGAACGACGCCATCGCGGCCTCGACCTCTCGGTCGACCTCGGCACGCACCTCGGCGTGGTCCGACAGCTCGGCCAGGCTCGTCGACTCGATGCCCTGGGACTTCGCCCACATCGGCGCGGTGTCGGGATCGAGCACCACCAGGGCGCTCATGAACGGGCGCTGGTCACCGATCACGCACGCCTGGCCGATCAACAGCTGCGCCTTCAGCGCCGACTCGAGGTTCGCGGGTGAGATGTTCTTGCCGCCCGCGGTGATGATCAGCTCCTTCTTGCGGTCGACGATGCGCAGGTAGCCGTCGGCGTCGATGACGCCGATGTCGCCGGAGTGGAGCCAGCCGTCGGCGTCGAGCGCCTCTGCGGTCTTCTCGGGTTCGTCGAGGTACCCGCGGAACACGCACCCGCCCCGGCAGATCACCTCACCGTCGTCGGCGAGCTCGAGCTCCAGGCCCGGGACCGCGCGGCCGACGGTGCCCGCCCGGATGGCGAACGCGTCCCAGGTCATGAGCCCGGTCGACTCGCTCATCCCGTACACCTCGCTGAGCGGCACCCCGAGGCCACGGAAGAAGTCGAAGATCTCGACCGCGATCGGCGCCGCGCCGCTGATCGCGGCGATGCAGTCGTCGAGCCCGAGCACGACGCGCACCGCGCGCAGGCCCGCGTCGGCCTCGGCCCAGGCGGCGGCGAGGTCGGCCGGCAGCTCCTCCGAGCGCGCCGTGTGGTCCGACACCTTGAGACCGATGTCCAGTGCGGCGTCGAGCTGGGCCTTGCGCGCCGGGTCGGCACCGGCCATGGCCATCACGCCGGCGTGGATCTTCTCCCACACGCGCGGCACCGCGAAGAAGATGTGCGGTCGCACGTGCGGCAGGTACTTCGCGACCTGTCCCGGCTCCGGGCACGTCGTCACCTCGTAGTGGAACGCGAGCCCGCCGTAGTGGGTGACGTTGCGCTCGGCGATGTGCGCCATCGGCAGGTACGACACGACGCGCGAGCCCTCGACGTCGATCTCCGAGAACGCCTCCCGCATGCACTTGACCGTCCACGTCACGTTGGCGTGGTCGAGCATCACTCCCTTGGGCGGCCCGGTCGTGCCCGACGTGTAGATGACCGTCGCGAGGTCCGACGGCTGCGCGGTCGCGGCGAGCGTCGCGAGGTCGCCGGGCTCGGCGCGGAGCAGCTCGGACCAGTCGAGGACGCCGTCGGGCAGGCCGCCCGCTGGAGCCTCGACGACGGCCACGTGCTGCAGGTTCGGGAGCTCGGCCCGCACCGACTGCACCCCGGCGAGGAACCTCTCGTCCTCGACGATGGCGGCCCTCACCCCGGAGTGACCCATCACGTAGGCGATCTGGTCGGGCGACGAGGAGTTGTAGATCGAGATCGGCGTGGCGCCCACGAGCACGATGGCGACGTCGGCCACGTGGAACTCGGGACGGTTGCGCATCATCAGCGCGACCCGATCACCCCGTCCGATCCCCAGCCCCGACAGCGCGGTGGCGAGCCGGGTGGCGGCGTCGCCGTACTGCGCGTATGTCATCTCCTGCCAGGCGTCCCCGTCCTGCCAGCGGAACGCGACCTGGTCACCGTGGCCGGTGACCGCGTCGCGGAACAGCGTCGCGACCGTCTGGCCCTCGGTCGCCGCTGCGATCTGCTCGTTGGTCCAGCGCACTCGAACCCCCCTGTCGGACGCGGGGGGTATTCGTAGCCGACGATCGGGGCCCGCGACCAGGGCCGGTCGCCCATCGGCGCCGGTGGCGAGGCTGGGGACGAGGGTGTGGACGACGCTGTGGACGACCCGGACCGACCTGGGGACGAACCTGGGGACGAGGAGTCGGGGAGCGCAGCCGATCCTGCGCCGAGCCCGCCGGCGGACCCGGCGGACGGCCGCCGGGTTCACTTTCCGCGGTCTTCCACACGGTCGTCCCCAGGCCGACGCCGCTCGTCCACCGGATGTCCACCGCCCGTCCCCAAGGTTTTCCACAGGCGGTGATGGGAATCGCGGTGCGCGTCGGTCACACTCCGACCCGTAGCCGCCTCGAGGAGTCGTTGGGGCCCGCATCCACGTGCGGTTCTCTACGCCGACGCTCCTCGGGGCGTCTCGCGTCCCGACCCCTCGCCCTCGGGCGCCGGCGGGTGCGGTGCCACCGGCGCGATCGGCGGCGAGCTCGGCGAGCACGGCGTCGGTGTCGGCGCCGAGCGCGCGGCCCGCGCCGCGGATCTCGCCGGGCGTTCGGGAGAAGCGGGCGATCGGCCCGGGCATGGTCACGCCGTCGACGGTCACGAGCGACTCGCGTGCGCGGATGTGCTCGTCGGCCGCGACGTCGGCCACGGAGTAGACCGGCGCGATGGCGGCGTGCGCGGCCTCGAACGCGGCGATCACGTCGTCGTGGTCGCGGGCACCGACCCAGTCGCGCACGATCACGTCGAGCTCGGCCCGGTGCTCGGCCCGACTCTCGAACGTCGCGAAGCGCGGATCGTCGGCCACGCCGAGCAGGTCCATCAGACGGGCCGCGACCGACTCGGCCGACGCCGACACCGCGATCCACCGACCGTCGCGACACCGGTAGGTCCCCCGCGGGACCGAATACGGGATGCCACTGCCGAGGCGCGGCTGCTCGTAGCCGAGATGCGCCCACGCGCTGTGCAGGGGACCCATGAGCGACAGCATCGTGTCGAGCAGGTTCACGTCGACCACTTGACCCTCACCCGTGCGATCCCGATGACGGAGCGCGGCGAGGATCGCGAACGCCCCGACGAGGGCGGTGACCTCGTCGGTCAGCGCGATCGGCGGCGGGAGGGGCGCGCCGTCGGGCTCACCGTTGATCGCGGCGAACCCGCTCATGGCCTCGGCCATGGTGGCGAAACCCGGTCGCTGCGCGTACGGACCGGTCTGGCCGAACCCGGTGACGCGCAGGACGACGAGGCCCGGGTTCGCGGCCAGCAGGTCGTCGGGCGCGAGGCCGAGCCGCTCGAGCGTGCCGGGACGCAGGTTCTCGACGAGCACGTCGGCGCCGGCGACCAGGGCGCGCATCTCCTCCAGGCCGGTGGCGGTCTTGAGGTCGAGCACGATCGTGCGCTTGCCCCGAGCGACGAGCTTCCACATGTAGGAGTCGCCGTCGCGCGGATCGCGCCACCCCATCCGGCGGGTGCCGTCGCCCGCGGGCGGCTCGACCTTGATCACGTCGGCCCCGAAGTCGGCGAGGTACCGGGCTGCGCCCGGGGCCGCGATCACGGTGGCCATGTCGATGACGCGGATGCCGTCGAGTGCCTGCACGGCGGCCCAGGTTACGGAGGTACCGTGCGCCTCCCATGCAGGTGCTCCGGGCGACGACGGTTCCCGAGTCCCCGGCGCGGGTCGACGCGCCGCAACGGACGCCGTTCCGCATCGGGGCGGTGCAGCACCGTTGGCATCCCGACCCGGAGGAGCATCGCGCCGCGTTGGCCGACGGCGTCGCCCTCGCGGCCGCCGAGGGCGTCGCGCTCGGTGTGCCTCCAGGAGCTCACGCTGTCGCCGTACTTCGCGATCACGGAGTCGCCGCCGGACGGGGTGGTGCCGGAGACGTTGCCCGGTGGCCCGACACACGCATTCGCCGCGTCGCTCGCGGCCGAGCACGGCATCCCGATCCACGCGTCGCTCTACGAGGCGGCGCCCGACGCGGGCCTGGGGTTCAACACCGCGATCGTCGTGACGCCCGACGGCAACCTGCTGGCGCGGACGCGCAAGCTCCACATCCCCGTCACGGCCGGCTATCACGAGGACCGCTACTTCCGCGGCGGCGACACCGGGTTCCCGGTGGTGGCGGTCGGGAACGCGGCGTTCGGCTTCCCGACGTGCTGGGACCAGTGGTTCCCGGAGCTCGCCCGCGCGTACTCGCTCGCCGGCGCCGAGGTGCTCGTGTACCCGACCGCGATCGGCTCCGAGCCCGACCACCCGGACTTCGACACCGAGCCGTTGTGGGAGCGCGTCATCCGAGCCAACGGGATCACGAACGGGACCTTCATGGTCGCGGTGAACCGTGTCGGCACCGAGACCGCGCCGGATGGGCGCACGCCCGCGATCACGTTCTACGGCTCGTCGTTCGTGTCGGATCCGTACGGGCGCGTGCTCGTCCAGGCGCCGCGTGACGAGGCCGCGGTCCTCGTCGCCGACCTCGACCTCGACCAGCGTCGCGACTGGCTCGACCTCTTCCCGTTCCTCACCACCCGCCGTCCCGACACCTACGGCCCCCTCGTCGACTGACCGCATCCCGGGTCGAATTAGTGTGGTCGGCGCCGTGGAGCGCGGCGTCGACCGCTCTCGCCAGGCTGCGAGCACCCAACGTGCCCGCCAGATCGAAGATGGCACATCGTGATCCACCGGGCGCGGTCGAGTCGACGTCCGATCTTCGCGGCGGTGAACCCGACCGAACGGGCCTGCCACTGTCTGCGAGCCAACTCGTCAGTACGCGTGCGTGAAGCAGCGGTGGTCGAGCGGACCGCGGGCGTAGGCGGGGTAGATGCCGCCGTAGAGGTGGCGGGTGCGCTCGGACCACGACATCGCGTCGTGGGCGCGCAGCCGGTGGAGGATCTGGGTGTAGCCGCCCGCGTGGATCCGGTACTCGGCCCACACCCCCATGTACTCCTTCACCGCGCCGACCTCGACGAACGGGACGTCACGCGACTCCGCGAACCGGCGAATCCGGTTCCGGTGCGTGTGCCCGGCGAAGTAGCCGACGATGTTCTCCCGCCGCCCGACGACCGCGGCGAACGCCTCGCTGCTGTCCGGGTCCACCCCGAAGTAGTCGGCGGGCCGCTCCGGCGCGTGGATGTCCCAGATCTGGTGGTGGCCGAAGACGAGGACCGGCCCCGACGTCGCCGCCGCGGTCTCGTCGAGCCAGCCGATCTGCTCGGGGCTGATCCGCCCACCGGCCTCGGTCGGGCGCACGGTGTCGATCACCGCGAGCGTCGCGCCGCCGAGCTCGATCGCGTACGGCGCGCCCTCGACGGCCAGCATCGGATCGAGCATCGCGTCGTGGTTGCCGCGCACGTGATGGAGCCGGTCGCCGAACCGCGCGTACGTGTCGAGGAAGGCGCGGTACTCGTCCTCGCTGCCGACGCACGTGAGGTCGCCCTTGGCCAGCACGACCTCGGGACCGAGCGCCTCGATCTCGGCGACCGCGGCCTCGTTCATCGTCACGGGGTACGGCGGCTCTCCCGGCCCGCTGCGCACCCACGGTCCGAGCACCTCCTCGGGCGTGTCGTGGATCATCCCGCAGACGGTCTCGCCGAAGTGCACGTCGTTCACGGTCGCGACGGTCGCCAGCAACCGACCGCGCGGGGGCGGCAGCGTGCGCACGGTCGCCGGGACGAGGTCGTCGGCGGGCACGCCGTCGACCGAGACCGCGTGCTCGGTGTCCGGCGTGAGTCCGTCGACCATCGCGAAGTGGAACGGCCCCGTCGTGCACACGACGGCGTCGCCGACCGTGGTCTCGACGGTGACATCGGGTTCGGTGACGAACGTGACGGTGACCGAGTCGGTCCCGACGGCCGCGATCTCGGCCGCCCAGATCTCACTCACGCGCGATCGACGCGGGATCACGTGGGGACCCGGCCGCCCATCCGCTCCGACCGGCGCCACTCGCCCCGCTGCACGCCCACGCCGAGCGCCCGCAGCCGCGACGCCGTGCGCCAGTCCGATCGCCGGTCCACCCGGCACGGCCGTCCGCCGGCGCCGCGCCGACGCTCCGAGTGCCGCCGTCACCGCCGCGACGATCGCCGCGACCTCCTCGGGCGACGCGCCCGCGTCGATGACGCGCAGGCGGGCGCTCGCCGGACTCCCACTCACAGGGGCACGTTCCCGTGCTTGCGGGCCGGCACCCGCTCCTTCTTGGTCCGCAGCATCCCCAACGCGTCGATGAGCAGCCGACGGGTCTCCCGCGGGTCGATGACGTCGTCGACGTAGCCGCGCTCGGCCGCGTTGTACGGGTTCGCGAAGCGTTCGGAGTACTCCTCGTCCCACTGCGCCTTGCGCGCCACCGGGTCGTCGGACTCCGCGAGCTCGCGCCGCAGCAGGATGTTGGCCGCACCGTGCGAGTTCATCACCGCGATCTCCGCCGTCGGCCACGCGTACGCGACGTCGGAGCCGATCGACTTGGAGTCCATGACCACGTACGCGCCGCCGTAGCCCTTCCGGGTGATCACCTGGATGCGCGGGACCGTCGACTCGCAGTACGCGTAGAGCAGCTTGGCGCCGTGGCGGATGATCCCGCCGTGCTCCTGGTTGGTGCCCGGGATGAAGCCGGGCACGTCGACGAACGTGATCAGCGGGATGTTGAACGCGTCGCACGTGCGCACGAAGCGCGCCGCCTTCTCGGACGCGTCGATGTCGAGCGCGCCCGCGAGCATCTTCGGCTGGTTGCCGACGATCCCGACCGACTGGCCGCCGAGCCGACCGAAGCCGCACACGATGTTCATGCCGAACCGCGCGCTCACCTCGAGGAAGTCGCCGTCGTCGACGACGTCGGCGATGATCTCCTTCATGTCGTACGCCTGGTTCGGCGAGTCCGGCATGATCTCGACGATGCGGTCGCACGGCCGGCTCGGGTCGTCCTCGGACTCGTAGAACGGCGGGTCCTCGAGGTTGTTCGACGGCAGGAACGACACGAGGTAGCGCACCTGCTCGAGGCAGGTCTCCTCGTCGTCGAACACGAAGTTCGCGACGCCCGACTTCGTGGCGTGCGGCATCGCGCCACCGAGCTGCTCCTGCGTGACCTCCTCCCCGGTGGCCGCCTTCACGACGTCCGGTCCGGTGATGAACATGTGCGACGTGCCGTCGACCATGAAGATGAAGTCGGTCATCGCCGGCGAGTACACCGCGCCACCCGCGCAGGGCCCGAGGATCACGCTGATCTGCGGGATCACGCCCGACGCCTGCACGTTCCGGTAGAAGATCCCGCCGTACGCCGCGAGCGAGACGACGCCTTCCTGGATGCGGGCGCCGGCGCCGTCGTTGAGACCGATGAACGGCGCGCCGACGCTCGCGGCGAGATCCATCACCTTGTGGATCTTCTCGGCGAACACCTCGCCGAGCGCACCGCCGAAGATGGTGAAGTCCTGCGAGAAGAGGAACACCTTCCGACCGTCGATCTCGCCCCAGCCGGTGATGACGCCGTCGGTGTAGGGCCGCGTGTTCTCGATCCCGAACCCGTGCGCACGGTGGCGGGCGAGCATGTCGAGCTCGTGGAAGGAGCCCGGGTCGACGAGCAGGTCGATGCGCTCGCGGGCGGTGAGCTTGCCGCGGTCGTGCTGGCGCTGCACCGCCGCCTCCGAGCCCGCGTGCAGCGCCTGCTCCCGCCGGTCCGCGAGCTGGCCGAGCCGCTCCTCGATCGGGTGGACGCTGGGTCCGGGTGCGGCGGTCGACATGTCGGTTTCCTCCACGGCCATGAGCGGGACAGCGTACCGGGGACGCCGCCGCGGCTCCCCCGGCCGGAGCGCGCGACGTCAGACGACCGACGCGAGGACCTCGGGCCAGTGCGTGAGGATCCCGAGGTGGCCGGCCTCCGGCCACACCACGAGACGGGCGTCGGGGATCAGCTCGGCGTACGCGTGCGCGTCGGCCTCGTTGTGCAGGTCCCGGCCGGCGTGGAACACCGTGGTCGGCGTCGCCACGTCGGCGAGTGCGAACCCCCACGGCAGCCACATCGCCACGAGGTCGGCGGCGATGCCGTCGGGCCCCGGCGCGATCGCCGCCGTCACCTGGGCCTCCAGCATCGGGCCCAGCTCGGGATCGGCGAAGACCTCGCCGTCGGGGCCGCGGCGGCTCCCGAGGAACGACACCGGGTCCGCGAGGTACGGCTCCATGTGCCGCGCGATCGAACGGGCCGACCGGTGCGGTTCGCGCCGCGCCATCTCCGCGGTCGGCCGGCGGTAGTCACCGAGCGCGTCCCACGCGCCCGGCACCTCGTCGAGGGGACCCGGCCCGCTCACGAGTGCGAGCCGCGTGACGCGGCCGGCCGCAGCGACGGCGGTCGCGACCGCGCTGGGCGCGCCGCCGGACCAGGCGACGACACCGAACCGCTCGATGCCGAGCGCGTCGGCGAGCTCCACCACGTCGCGCGCCACTCCGAGGACGGTCGGCGCGTCGACCGCGTCCGACCCGTCGTAGCCCGGCCGATCGAACGTGACGAGCCGCACGCCGGCCGCGGCGGTCTCGGCCGCCCGCGGGCGGAATCCGCGCGATCCGGGCGCGCCGTGGAACAGGACGACCGGTCTCGCGTCGGCCGCACCGTCGCAGTACGCGAGGACCCGGCCGTCGCGCAGGGTGAGGTGTGCCACTACTCCTGGACGAGCTCGATGAGCGTGCCGAACGCACCCTTGGGGTGGACGAACGCGACGGTGGTCCCGCGGCTGCCGGGCCGCGGCGCCTCGTCGATCACCCGTCCACCGTGCTGCTTCACGCTCTCGAGCGCGGCGGCGCAGTCGTCGACCCGGTAGCCGATGTGGTGCAGCCCCTCGCCCTTGCTCGCGAGGTACTTCGCGACCGGCGAGTCGTCGCGCGTCGGTGTGAGCAGCTGGACGTAGGAATCGGCGACCTTGAGCAGTGCCTCCTCCACGCCGTCGGACTCGACGACCTCCCGGTGGTCGACCGAGCAGCCGAACGTGTCCTGGTAGTACGCAATGGCGGCCTCGAGGTCCGAGACGGCGATCGCGACGTGGTCGATCTCGGTGAGCTGCATGGTGTCGGACCCTAGTCAGGAGGGTTCGGCGCTCCGCCCGGCCCCGCCCGGATGAGTCGTGCGACCCGTTGCCCCGTTTTGCCCGCTCGCATAGCTTTCGGCGCTTGTTCGGGCAGTTGGGGGATCTCTACCATGATGCGTCGTTTCGGACCGTTGATCGTCCTCGTCGTCGTTCTCGACGGCGTGCGCGGCCTGGCCCATGGCCGGGCAGGGCGCGACCCGCAGAGGGTGGAACCGTGACGACACCTCGGTGACGGTGGCGAACGCCCCGACCATGGCCCCGGGGTGGTCCGCGACGGTGAGCGGCAACGCCGACGAGGCGATCGGGACGAGCTCGGTCGTCGTCGCCCACAGCGCGAGCCAGCTGCGCGGGCTCGCCCCGGGCAGCGGCGCCGGCGTGTGGACGGCCGCGCTCGCCACCGGTGTCGGCTCGCTCCGCAACGACACGCTGTTCGTCGGCGTCGGCGGCGCCGACTGCACGCTCCGCTCAGTGAAGTCCGCCGACGGCAGCGCGGTCGGCTCGGTGCACTTCGGCGGACCGATCTTCACGCCGGCGAGCCTCTCGCTGTGCAGCACCACCGAGTCGATTCTCGGCGACGACGTCCGGGTCATCCTCCCGTGGCAGACCGCCACGGTCGGCACCGGCGGGACGTGCGGAGCCGGCGTCACGCGCTGGTCCTTCACCGCCGGCATCAGCGGGTTCACCACCGATCTCGCACCGCTGTGGACGTCGTCGACGACCCAGAGCGGCTGCGGCACGGTCCCGAACTTCAACACGCTGCCCCGCTACGGCGCGGTCGCGCGTGCGACGAGCCACTTCGTCGCGACGTTCGGCAACTCGGTCGTCGCGATCCCGACGACCTGCACCCTCGGTACGGCGTGCCCGCCGTCGTGGTCCCGGCCCATCACCTCACCGCGCGGCCCGGTGGATTCCGTGAGCAAGTCGATCCTCGCGATCATCGACGCCTCGGGCACCGTGAGCGCGCTCGACGAGACCACGGGCGCGGTGGTCTGGACCGCCGCCACCGGGGCCGCCGCCACGGTTCCGGTCGCATCCACGAACGCGTCCATCTTCGCGATCGGCGGGAACACGTTGTACGCCTACCGGGCGGGTGGCTGCGGGACGGGCGTGACGAACTGCACGGGCACGCAGCGGTGGAAGACGACGCTGGCCTTCACTCCGGCGGCGCGGGCCTCGATCTCGGGTGACGTCCTGTTCGTCGGCGGCGGCACCACGATCGCGGCCCTCGACGCCACCGGCACCGCCGGCTGCGGCGGCGGCGTCTGCGCGCCGCTGGCGAGCCGACCGTGGCGAGCGCGGTCACGGGACCGGTCGTGGGACTGAACAGCCGGGTCTACGTGCCGACGGCGGGCGCGCTGCGGACGTTCACCGTCACCTCGGGCTGACACGGCGCGCCCTGCCCGGCGGCGGCCCGCTACGCGTGCCGGCGGAACAGGGTGATCTGTGGGAGCAGCCGCTCGCGCATCTCCCCGTCGGTCACGCCGAGGCCCTCCTCGGGGGCGAGGCAGAGGATGCCGATCTTGCCCTCGGCCTGGTTGTGGTGCACCGCGTTCGCCGCCTCGCCGGTGTCGGCCAGGGCGTACACCTTCGACAACGTCGGGTGGACCTTGCCCTCACAGATCGCGCGGTTGGCCTCCCACGCCTCGCGGTAGTTCGCGAAGTGACAGCCCTTCAGCGTCTTGAGGTTCATCCAGAGGTAGCGGTTGTCGTACTCGATCATGAAGCCGCTCGTGGCCGCGCAGGTGATGATCATCCCGCCGCGCTTGGCCACGAACACCGATGCGCCCATCGTCTGGCGGCCCGGGTGCTCGAACACGATGTCGACGTCGCGCCCGATGAGCTCGCGGATCTTCTTGCCGAGCCGCCGCCACTCGCCCGGATCCTGCTCGGTGTCGCTCTTCCAGAAGTTGTAGCCCTCGGCCCGGCGGTCGATCACCGCCTCCACACCGAGCTCGTTGAGCAGCGCGACGCGCTTCTCGCTCGACACGACGCCCACGGGCGTGCCGCCGCCGTTCATCACGTACTGGCACGCGTACGCGCCGATGCCACCAGTGGCGCCCCACACGAGCACCGACTGGCCCTGCGTCATCTGCGAGCCGTTCGGACTCACGATCATGCGGTAGCTCGTGCTGTTGCAGAGCGCGTTGACCGCGGCCTCCTCCCACGTGAGGTGCGCGGCCTTCGGCATCAGCTGGTTCGCCTTCACCACGCTCAGGTCGGCGAGGCCACCGAAGTTGGACTCGAAGCCCCAGATGCGCTGGTTGGTGGCCATCATCGAGTCGTCGTGGGCCGAGGGGTCCTGGTCGTCCAGGTAGTTGCAGTGCACCGTGACCGTGTCGCCCGGCTTCCAGTTGCGCACCGCCGAACCCACGCGCAGCACCACGCCCGACGCGTCGCTCCCCATCACGTGGAACGGCTGGTCGTGGCGCGCGCCCCACACGCTCTCCTTGCCGAGGCGCTTGAGGAACCCGAACGTCGGGAGCGGCTCGAAGATCGACGTCCACACCGTGTTGAAATTGATCGAGCTCGCCATGACGGCGATCACCGCCTCGTCCGGCGCGATCTCCGGGAACGGGAAGTCCTCGACGTGGGTCGACTTCCGCGGGTCCTTCTGCTCCGAGGGCAGCCCGGCGAACATCTCCTGCTCGTCGGCCCGGACGAGGGCACCCCGCACGGCCTCGGGCAGCGGGAGGGAGGCCAGCTCGTCCCCGGGGGCACCCTCGAGGACGGCGGCGCGGATGGCGTCGATCTCGGTCGTCATGGGCCCGGACGGTAGTGGTGCGCCGCGCGCGCTCGCACACCCCTCGGTGACCTGCGGCCCACCGCGCGTGGGCTGGACGAAACGCGCGAATCGAGGACTACGATTCTCGCCCTTACCGCCCGGTAACCCACCGGCGCTGATCTGACGGGAGTCGCCATGCCCGGTTCCGTGATCGTCTCCACCGCTCGTACGCCGATCGGGAAGCTCTCGGGCGCGCTCGCGTCGCTCGACGCCCAGGACCTCGGCGGCGTCGCCATCAAGGGCGCCCTCGAGCGCGCGGGCGTCGGGCCGGAGCAGGTGGACTACGTGATCATGGGCCAGGTCCTCCAGGCCGGGCAGGGACAGATCACCGCGCGCCAGGCCGCGGCCAAGGCCGGCGTCCCGATGAGCGTCCCCGCCATCACCATCAACAAGGTGTGTCTCTCCGGCGTGAACGCGCTGTACCTCGCCGACCAGATGATCCAGGCCGGCGACGCCGAGGTCGTGGTCGCGGGCGGCATGGAGTCGATGACCGGCGCGCCCTACCTGCTCCCCAAGGCGCGGGCCGGCTACCGGATGGGCAACGGCGAGCTCGTCGACTCGCTGATCAACGACGGGCTCTGGTGCGCCTTCGACGCGCTGCACATGGGCGCGGGCACCGAGCAGTACACGCAGAGCTTCGGTGGGATCACCCGCGAGCTGCAGGACGAGCTCGCGGCCCGCAGCCACGAGCGCGCCGCCGCGGCGATGAAGGAGGGCCGCTTCGCCGACGAGATCGTGCCGGTGCCGGTGCCCCAGCGCAAGGGCGACCCGGTGATGGTGCTCGAGGACGAGGGCGTGCGGCCGGAGACCACCGTCGAGTCCCTGTCGAGTCTGCGCCCCGCGTTCGCGAAGGACGGCACGATCACCGCCGGCAATGCCTCGCAGATCTCCGACGGCGCGGCCGCGCTCATCGTGATGAGTCGCGACAAGGCCGAGGAGCTCGGCGCGGACCCGATCGCCGAGCTCGTGGGCTTCGGCATGGTGGCCGGCCCCGACACGTCGCTGCTCACCCAGCCGTCCCGAGCGATCAAGCGCGCGCTCGACCAGGCGAACCTGCCCGTGACCGACGTCGACCTCTTCGAGCTCAACGAGGCGTTCGCGGCCGTGGGCATCGCGTCCATGCGCGACCTCGGCATCTCCGACGACGTCGTGAACGTCAACGGCGGCGCGATCGCGCTGGGCCACCCGGTCGGCATGTCGGGCGCCCGCATCGTCGGCTCGATCATCCACGAGCTCCGTCGCCGCGGCGGCGGTCTCGGAGCCGCCGCACTGTGCGGTGGTGGCGGGCAGGGCGACGCCGCACTGATCCGTGCCCTGTAGCGATCGTCGGCGCCGTCACGACCGGTGCGGTGGCGACGCGCGGTCGTAGCGCGGACCCCAGCACGTCGTCACGGGGGGCACCCAGGGCTCGATCCGCACCCGAATCCGCGACCGCCGAACCCCGGCCCGGGGCACCGTCGCGCGTGACGAGCCGCCGGTCGTCGCGCCGGCGGTCTTGCCGGACCCGACATCGCCGAGCCCCGACGCGACGATCCAACCCGCGCCCGACGCCCTGGCACTCCTCCGCAGGCTGCCTCCCAGGATGGTGCGAGCTCTGCGACGGCGGCAGAACCTCAGCCGGACACGCCGAGCGACCTACATCTTCTGGGACGTCCACCGGACGCGCTGGCTCGAGTACGACCGAGCCCGCGAGAAGTGGCGCCCCATCCGCTGATCGCCCGCAGATCGCGATCCGACGCAGCGCAGCGTGGGTGAGTGCCTCACCGGCCGTCGCTGGAGAAGTGCTGATAGTCGATCGGCGTGGGCCAGTCGTCCGCCCCATCCCCAGCCGACCGCGGCGAACGCATCGACGAGCTGACCGCCGTCGCACGGCCATGCCCGGCCGAACGTTCGCACGCGAGTCGAGGTTCGATGCGGCGTGGCTCGTCGTGTCCGTGATCGAGATACGGGTTCTCGATCGGGTCGACGTCGATGGCTCGGCCGTACGCATGCTGTGACCACCCCGTTCCGCCGGTGACCGGGCGGCAGTTGAATGCAGAGGTGTTGTCGGCTTCGATCGACGTGTAGTCGTCGGCGCCGAAGTCGTCGACCAACTGCATCCGGCGGATCGGGAAGCGATCGGCGAACAGGCGCCTGAACGCGCTCGTCGATGGCGTCGACCGCGTCGGCGTTCACCACCAGCTCGCCCTGATGCTCGGCGCCGTCGAAGCCCCAGTACGAGAGCCGGACGTAGCGCAGCTGCTCCAGCGGCGACCGGACAACCCGGACGCCACGAATGCCCCTCGATGCGGGTCGCGCACCGATCCCTCGATCCGGCGACCGTGGCGAACACGAACTGCGGCACCGTCGACCCGTGGTCGGCCGCGGCTCGTTCGTCGTCGTGGTCGTCGTGGTCGTCGTGGCGTCGCTCAGGTCGTCGTCGTGCGGTGCTCGTTCGCGACGGCGCCGCTCGAGCAGCCCGACTGCAACACGCCAGCACAGCACGAGCACGGCGCCCGCCGACCATCTCAAGGGCAGGGCCGCGGATGCTCAACGGGTCGAACCCGACCGCGTCCATGTAGATCGACGCCACGAAGGTGCCGTCGAGTGTGCGGGTCCACGCCGTGCTCGTCCGTCCGAGCACCGACGACACGACGGGTTCAGCCCGGTACCTGGCACACGACGAAGATCGGTGTTCCCTCGTTCTGTCGTCCGCACCTCGGGCGACGCCCCGTCCGGCGCGGCCGCGCACCGACACGAAGCAGTCACCGTGGCCGCCCGCGCCACAGGTCCGCGCGACATGACCCAGTACCGGTCACCGGCGTCGGCGAGCGGGACCGTCGTGCTCGTCGTCGTCGACGTGGTCGTCGACGACGACGTGGTGCTCGTGCTGGTCGCCCGGTGCCGGGAGCGGTCGCGGGTCGCGGTGCCCGAGACCGTCGACGCGTTGTTCGTCCTTGCGACGGAGCAAGTACGTGATCGCACCGCTCACGCCGGCCACGACGACCGCGAGCAGGACCAGGGCGATGAACCGCCGCCGTGAGCGGCAGCGACGACGCGGACACGAGCGGCAGCCGCTCGGACAAGCCGCCGGCGGTGGCACGGTCGCGGCCGGCGGCGGCCGATGCTCGGCGGCGGGGCATCGGCGGCGGGCCCCGACCGCGCCGCGGCCCCCCGACGACGGTCTCGGCCGCGGTCGGACCGCCGGCCGGCGCGGGGTCGGGCGGCGGCGGCGGCTCCGTCGGCGGCGGCGGCATCGGCGGCGGGCCCCGACCACGACTGCGGCGCCCCGACCACCGTCTCGGTGGTGGTCGGACCTCCGGCCGGCGCGGGGTCGGGCGGCGGCGGCGGCTCCGTCGGCGGCGGCGGCTCCGTCGGCGGCGGGACATCAGCGGCGGGCCCCGGCGGCGGCGCCACGTGACCGGATCGGATCACCGGGCTCCCGAGCGGCCGGACGTCCCACCCCGCGCCGCTCCCACGCCCGCTCCTCCGTCCACTGTGTGCCGTCCCAGTAGCGGACCACCTCGTCGGACTTCGCGTCCGGGTACCACCCTGCCGGTGTCATGTGCCCCTCCCGCGACGATCCGATCGCTCGCGATCAGCATGAGACCAGCCGGTCACGGCCCGTCAACTCGCGCTCACGACAGAAGGCCCGTCGGTCCGGCTCGTCGGCCTGCGATGATCCCCTCATGGTCCGGCTCGACATCGACGTCCTCGGACCGCTCACGTGCCCTGTACGGCACCCGCTCGACCTGCGCGGCACCAAGCAACGGGCCCTGCTCGCGACCCTCGCACTTCACCACGATCGCATCGTCGCCGCCGACACCCTCGTGACGTTCCTCTGGGACGAGCCCCTCCCCGATCGCGCCGACCACGCACTGCAGCAGCACGTCTCTGCGGTGCGCAAAGCCCTGCACCCGGACGGCGACCGTGAAGCGGTGCTTGCTGACCCGGAGCCCGGATACGAGCTCCGGCTCGCGTCGCTCGACCTCGACCGGTTCACCGCGGCGACGCGGGCGCGCACGCTCCGACCGCGCCGAGGATCCTCGGGCCGCCCTCGACGCGTTGGACACCGGGCTCGCGATCGTGTTCGGGGCACCGCGATCGCCGACGTGCGCCGGACGATGCGCCTCGACGGTGCGGCGCGGCGCGTCGACGAGCAGGTGCTCGCGGCGAACGAGGCTCGACTCGACCTGCTCCTCGAGCTCGGCCGCCACGCCGAGGTATCGCGGAGGTCGAGGCCTGGTCGAGCGTGAGCCCTACCGCGAGCGGTTCCGCGCCCAGCAGATGCTGGCGCTCTACCGCGCCCACCGACAGTCCGACGCACTCGCGGTGTTCCGGGCGACACGTGAGCTCCTCGTCGAGCAGCTCGGCGTCGAGCCGGGCCGGGCACTGCGGGAGTTGGAAGAGGCGATCCTGCGCCAGGACCCCGCGCTCGACTGGTGCACCCACGACGGGCGCGGTCGAGCACGGTCCGCGCCGGCGCGGCGATCCGACGCGGTTGGATCGAGCTGCCCGACGGCCAGGCGATCGCCGTGGTCGACACGATGCTCATCGGCCGGAGCCCGGACGCCGCGATCCGGCTGGTGGACAGTCGCGTCAGCAGGGAGCACGCCCGGATCGACCGATGCCGACGGCGTCCGCATCGTCGACCTCGGGTCCACGAACGGCGTCACGGTGAACGGGGCCGGGTCGACTCCGCCGCCCTCAACGACGGCGACCATGTCGGCCTCGGCGGTGTGATCGTGCGGTACCACACGGCCACCCGGGGGCGCCTGGCGCTGAGCCGTCCCCCGGCCTCGACCGTCAACCAGGGGCCGCATCGCGGCGGTCGGAGCACGCTCGGTTCGGGAAAGCCCTTCAACCCGACTCGCGTGGCGTACCGAACTCCACGTCGCCCATCGCGCTGACGAGGTCGTGCACGAGCGGCGAGACGAGCACCTCGTCGGTTCCGGCGGCGCCGGCGACCCACGCGGCGATGTTCACGTGCCGGCCGAAGAGGTCGCCGTCGACCTGGAGCACCTCGCCGGTATGGATCCCCATGCGCACGTGGAGCGGGAACCCGGCGTCGTACCTGCGCTGCCGCTCGAATTCGCGCTGCAACGTGGTGCCGAACCGACGGCCTGGTGCGCGGACGGGAACGCGAGCATGAAGCCGTCGCCCTGGTGCTTGACCACACCGCCGGATCTCGAGCACCCGGCGCGTGAGGTGGTCGTGTCGCTCGAGGAGCGCGAACCACTCCCGGTCGCCGAGCCCGCCGCCGATCGCGGTCGAGTCGACGATGTCGGTGAACGCGACCGTGACCGCGCCACCCACCACGGACGAGCGGAGACGCACAACGGTCGCGTCGAGCTCGGCGGACCTCGGCGCTCGGCCACGCGGCGCGCCGTCGGCGTCGACGAGGATCCGGGTCGAGCCGACCACCACGACGTCGCCGCCCCGGAGCCGCGTCGGCCCGACGATCGCGGCGCCGTTCACCCACGTGCCGTTCGTGCTCTCGAGGTCCTCGACCACCAGCCCCGACGGTGCCGCCTCGAACCGGCAGTGAAGCGCGAGCACCGCTCGTCGACCAACGAGCCCTCGGCGGCCCGACCTCGAGCAACCCTCGCGACGTCGACTTCCAGCTCCTCGCTCCGGTGCGTGGACGACGATCGCACCGCTCACCGGAACCCACCGATCGCGTAGACCCGATCGTCCTGGCTCCCCACGTTCACCGTCCTGCCGACCACGAGCGGCGAGGACACGACCGGGCCGCCGGTCGCGTACCGGCCCTGGAGCACGCCGTCGGACGCCCGCACGGCGTACACGTTACCGTCGTCGGCACCCACCACCACGAGGTGACCGAGCACCTTCGGCGACGAGTCGATCCCGCGTGCCGTCGTCAAGGCCCAGGCCATCCGAACCGCGGTCCGCAGCGCGACGAGCCGTCCGGCATCGGTCCCGACGACGACGAGCCGTCGGTCACCGCCGGCGACGACTTCACCGCGGCGCCGAGCGACCGGTGCCAACGGACGCGATCGGCGAGACGTCGATCGCGTACAAGGAGTCGTCGACACTCCCGACGTAGGCGGTGGTCCCGGCGACGACCGGCGATGACTGCACCGGGCCACCGGTGGCAACGTGCCACGACGCCGAGCCGTCGGCAACGCGGCCCCGTACACGTTCCCGTCGTTGCTCCCGACGATCACGGTCCCGCCGCGACGGCGGGCGACGAGACGACAATCAGCCGTGTCGAGGTGCCAGCGTTGCGCACCGGTCGCCTCGTCGAGTCCGTACAGGCCGTCGGCGCCGACGATGACGAGACCGTCCGCCACGGTCGCGGATGAGCGATCTCGAACGCGAGATCGTGCTTCCACCGCAACGTCCCCTCGGTCGGTGTCGATCGTGTAGACGCTGCCGTCGAGGCTCCCGACGTACCCTGTCGTGCTCGTCGAGCACGGCGGACGCGTGTACCGGTCCGCCGGTCGCGAGGCGCCAGTGACGTCCCAGACGCGCGGTCGATGCCGTACACCGTACCGTCCTCACTGCCGACCACCACGCTGACTCCCGGCGACGACCGGCGACACGAAGACGTGGCCGCCGGTGCGCGTCCATTGACGACTCAGCCGGAGTGGGAGGTCGACCGGCACGTCCGCCACCAGCGTCGTCCTCCCCGACCGGTCACGCGTCGCCAACACGACACCGGTCACGATCGCAGCCACGACGAACGCCACGACGAAGAGCGCGAGGAGGTGGCGGCTCCGTCCCCGAGACGGTCGGGGGCCCGTCGGCGGTGGCACCGCAGCGCCGGCGAGCGAAAGGCCAGCAGCGTCGCGGTCCGGACCGGCCTCCCGGATCGCGACGTTGGACACGGCGCACCAGGCCGCGCGCCGTGGGCGGCAGTCATCGCGTGCCCCAGCACGATCGCGAAATCCTCGACCGAGGGGAACCGTTCGGTCGGATTAGCGCCGGAGCGCCCATGACGACGGCTTCGACGCCCGGCGGGATGTCCGGCACCCACCTGCGCAGCGGGACCGCCTCCTGGTTCATGCGGTGGGTGCACAGCCGGATCCAGCCATCCTGAGCGTCGTGAGTGCACCGACCGGACAACAGCTCGTAGAGCACCGCCGCGAGCCCGTACTGGTCTGCGGCGGGCCCGACCGGCAGCAGCCGCCGCCGAAAGTCGGTGCCGCCTGCTCGGCCGCGATGTACGCCGGCGTGCCGAAGAACTCGGCCGCTCGGATCAGTCCGCGCCCGTGGCGTGCGCATCGTCGCTCCACCACAATCCGAAGTCCGTGACCTTGAGCGTCCCCCGACCGTCGAACATGAGGTTCTCGGGCTTCACGTTGCGCCGGTGCAGCACGCCGCGCTCGTGCACGTGGTGCAGACCCGATGCGGCCGCCATGACGGCCGCGACCGCCTCGACGAGGGTCATCCCGGCGGCGCGCCGATCGGCGAGCGTTCCCCGGTCAGCAGCTCCATCACGAGCAGCCGGTGGTCGCCGTCGACCCGGTAGTCGAAGACACGGACGACGTGCGGATGGTCAGTCGACACGAGCAGCCACGCCTCACGACGGAACCGGGCGGCGAGGTTCGGGTCGCGGACCCGACGCCGGCGAGCTGCTTGATCGCGACATAGCGGTCCAGCTGCCGGTGGCGCGCCTTCCAGACGACACCGAACTCACCCCGGCCCAACTCCTGGCCCAACACGTAGTCGGGTAGGAGCCGGGCGACGTCCTCGAGCGTGGTCATCGGCCTCTGGACAAGGCCCTCCGTACACGTGTGATCCAACCTAGCGCCAAGATCGGCACGATCGGCGCGAGCCGTCGGCGTCACGGGCACCGTCGGCGGAGCGAACGGTGAGCGAGCCATAGTCACGGCTCACGATCAGGATTTTCGGCCCCGGCAACCGATGGATCGGGGAGCGATGCGACGGGTCGCGAGGGACCAGCGAGATTGCAGCGGATCGGGCCTGGGCGACCTCGGCGGCGTCGGGTTCGGGGGCGGACCCGACCGCGGGGTGGCGGCCCAGGATCGCCGGCGCCCGCGCCGCACCGAGTGCGGCGCACCACGTCATCGCGGAAATGGCGCGAGAACACAACGTGCTCGTCATGGTGCCCGCCGGTCCGGCGCCGGTATGGTCCCGAAGGCGATGGCCGAGCGCGGCGCTAGGAGGTACCCGTGGGTCACGACGCGCGCCGGTGGGTGGCGCCGGTGCTGGTGGCGTTGGTCGCTGCGATGATCGGCTCGGGTTCGTGATCCTCTTTGTGGACACCGGATCCGCCGCGGGCGCGTCGATGAGCCTCGACGCGCCACCAGCACCGGCGCAGATCCCTTTACGCGCTCGGTCACCATCGGCCAGGTGGCCAACTTCCCCGCGAGCATCCATCGCATCACCCGCACCGTCACCGCGGACCTCACCAGCGACCCGGTCAGCGGCGGCCTCACCACCTCCGGCAACGCCCCCGGCCTCTACGGCGGCACCGGCAACGAGCACGTCTGCGACCCCACCCAACTCGCCAAGTTCCTCGCGCAGAACCCCGACAAGGCCGCCGCCTGGGCCGCCACGCTCGGCATCACCGTCAAGGAGATCCCCGCACTACGTCGCCGCCCTCACCCCCGTCGTGCTCACCACCGACCCCGCGTGACCAACCACGGCTACGCCCAGGTGGCGCCACTCCCGCCAGGCCATCCTCCAGACCGGCGCCGCCGTCCTCGTCGACTCCCACGCCATCCCCGCGTCAAGTCGGCTGCGGCAACCCCCTCGCCGAACCCATCGCCCAGCCCATCGGCACGACCACCGGCACCCCCTGGCCCAACTACCAGCCCGACCCTCGCCACCATCACCCCCACCCCAAACCACAAACCGACCTCACCCTCACGAACATCACCACCGGCACCACCTACACCCAACCCCTCGGCGCCGGAACCGGCACCTGGCTCGCCGTCACCACCAACGGGTTCGCGGGCCCGAGCGACTTACGCGGCGACGGCGCTCGCCAGCGCCGATGCTCGAACGTGGAAGCCGGTGACGCCGGAGTGCTCGGCGTGCGACTTCATGAACGCATTGTCCGCAGGTGCCGGGAAATGGGTCGCGACCGCCACGATCAAGTGAGGGGTACCTCGAGGTCTCGAGCGACGATGGGAAGGCGTGGACAGAGTTCACCCCTGCGCCGGCAGGCAGCCAGTAGCCGCTCGCCGCAGTGGCCTACGGCGACGGGCACTGGATCGCCCTCGGGCAGGACGCCTACCCGTCGAAGGCGACGATTGCCTACACGAGCACGGACGCACCTCCTGGAGCCGCACGACAGCGACGGGGCTCCCGGGCGAGAACTTCCTCTCGGGCATCGACTGGCACTGGAACTCGCTGGCGTTCGGCGATGGGACGTGGGTCGCGCTCGCGACGGACTGCGCCGGGGTCTGTCGAGAGTCGGTCATGTTCACCAGCACCGACGGGACGACCTGGCACGAGAGCGACCAGCCGTTCACCGACGAGGCGCGTGTCGCCTACGGCAACGGCCGTTGGATGGTCGCAGCGAACGCCGATCGGGCATCTCGGCCGACGCGACGCCGGACTCGACGGCCGTCGTGTCCACGAGCACCGACCTGCAGCACTGGTCGGCGGGCTCGGGACCGGCGGCGTTCGGACAGGCCGTCGCGTTCGGCCACGGGACCTTCCTGTTCGCGGCGTCCTCGAGCCCGTCGGCGCGAGCAGCGGCACGCAGCTCTTCTCGAGCACCGACGGCCACAACTGGAGCCCGTCTCGACCATCGACGGCCAACTCGTCGCCTTGGCGTTCGGCGGCTCCGACACCGAACCCACCAACAGCGCCGGCACGACCAGCAGGGGCGGCGCCACCAAGGGGACCCCGCCAGAGCCGCTGGCGGCGGGAACGTGAGCGGCAACTTCTGCAACGACATGCGGGCCCTCGAGCGCCGACACCCAGGGTTGACGACCGCGACGTCGAAGGACCTCCCCGAGATCGGGCAGGCGGCCAGCGAGCTCCGGGCGCTGGAGGACGAGGCGCCGGCGCAGATCAAGGACGACTTCGTCAAGTCCGTGGACTACCTCGTCAAGGCCACGAGCGGCCACCCGCCGGGTATGAGCTCGAGCGAATACACCAGGATCAGCTCGCGGGTGGACACATACCTGAGCGACCACTGCAACCTCGGATGATCCAGGTTCCGGAGGCAACGCATGACGCGCGCTGCGCGCCGTGGCTGGTGCCACTCGTCGTCGCGATCGTCGCGGCCGTCGTCGGATCGGTGGGCGTGATCCTCTTCGTCGACCGCGGCGGTGCCACGGGCCACACCGGCGTCCGCGCGACCGGTGACGCCGCGAAGCAGACCCTGGCACCGGTCGGTCGTGGCTCGCCGTGTTCCGAGGGCAGGACGACGGCTTCGGCGCCAGCGGCTGGTTGAGCAGGAGCACGAACGACGGCGCACCTGGTCGACGATCCACGCCGACTGTTCCTTCTGCCAGTTCGACAGCGTCGCGCTCGCCTTCGGCAACGGACGATGGGTCGCCACCGTCGGCTCGGTCGGCGGGACCGGGGCCGATCTCGGCGTGACACCGACCGGTCGGCCCTCGGGGGGATGTTCACCTCCGTCGACGCGAAGCACTGGTCCCGGGCTGCGACCGTCGCCGATCCCGTCGAAGGCGTCGCCTACGGAGACGGCCGCTGGATCGCCGTCGCGCGATCGGGCGATGCGCACGGATTCGTCGCGACACCGCTCCCTCCTCCGGTGCGTTGATCTCGAGCACCGACGGCACGCACTGGGCGCAGACCTCGACCACCGGTCTCCCCGATCTCGAATCGTCGCAGATCGCGTTCGGTGACGGCACGTGGGTCATGAGCGTCGGCACGTGCCCGACGGGGCGGAACGGGGGCGTGGACCGCTACGACTGCTCGTCCACCCAGCTGTTCACGAGCACCGACGGTTCGACGTGGAGGTCCGTCGGACCACGCTTCGCCCCGTACGTCAGCGTCGCGTACCGGGCTGGGCTCTGGATCGCGAACGGACCGCTCCTCGACGCGGCGGGGCGGAAGCCGGCGACGCCGACCGTGCTCACCAGCCGCACCCTCAGGTCCTGGTCTCGGACGACGATCCCGAAGCGTCGGGACCGGGTCCCGTTCGCGAAGGGAGCGGCCGTCGCATTCGGTGGCGGGTCGTGGCTGCTCGCGGCACACAGCAACGACGACCCGCGGACCATGAACGGCGAGAGTACACGGTTCTTCGCCAGTCACGACGGACGCACCTCGTCGGCCACGGGCACACTCGGCCGACTCGTCACGACCTTCGCGTACGGTGGGTCGCGATGAGCTCGCCCGCCCGCCTGCTCCGGTGGTCGAGGCGCGATCCCGTGGCCCGTCAGGCGCCCGCCACCCTCGCAGCGCACGGCGTAAGTGTCATCCTGTCGGGCACGCCCGATCGAAAGGTGGCACGACGTGATGTCTCGCATCCTTCGCCCGTCCGCCCACCAGAGTGTGTCACCGCCGGTCGGGCCGGCGTCGTGACCGACACGACGCGAGTGGTCGCCGTCGCGACGGACGGCAGTGAACCAGCGGCCCGGGCCGTCCGGTGGGCCGCCGAGCTCGCCCGAGCGCATGACGCCCGACTGCACGTGGTGCAGGTGGTGCCCGACGATCACGACACCGAGCGCGACGCGATCGCCACCAGGTTGGCCGCGTGGGTCGCGGACGTGCACGATCCGGCGACGGTCGAGGTCGTGAGCGGCGACACGATCGCGGAGCTGATCGTCGCCGAGGCCGAACGCGTCGACGCCGACGTGCTCGTCGTCGGCAACAACGGCATGCGCGACCGACGTGAGTTCCTGCTCGGCAACGTCGCGAACCGGGTCACGCACCTCGCTCGGTGCACGGTCACGGTCGTGAACACGACGATCGACGGCGCGATCGAGACCGAGCCCCAGGCGACGAAGGTCCGGCACGATCGGCGCGCCGAGGAGATCGTCCGCGTCCTCGGGCCCACCGTCCTCCGCGCGCTCGCCGGACGGGTGCTGCACCGGGGCGCCGACGCCGACGGCCCGCGCCGGCTGCGCGAAGCCTTCGAGCAGCTCGGTCCCACGTTCGGCAAGCTCGGACAGATGCTGTCGACGCGACCCGACATCGTGTCGCCCGAGTACATCGCCGAGCTCCAGGCCCTCCAGTCGTCGGTCCCGCCGATGACCGAGGCCGAGGTGGTCGGCGTGATGGAGCACGAGCTCGGCGTCCCGTGGGAGGACGTGTTCGGCTCCATCGACCCGAACCATCTCGCCGCCGGCACCATCGGCCAAGTGCACCGAGCGACGCTGGCCGACGGCCAACGCGTCGTCGTGAAGGTGCAGCGTCCCAGCGCGGCGACGCTGATCGACGAAGACCTGGCCCTCCTCGAAGCAGTGGTGCGGCCGTTCGCCCACGCGGGCCGGATGCGCCGGGTGATCGACCTTCCGTCGGTCGTCGAGCAGCTCGGCGAGTCCCTGCGGGCGGAGCTCGACTTCACGCGCGAGGCCGAGAACCTCGACCGCATGACGGAGACGCTGGCACCGTTCCCGCACCTGGCAGTGCCGCGTTGTCATCACGAACTGTCGAGCCGCCGGCTGCTCGTCATGGACGAGGTCGACGGCGTGCCGCTCGCCGACGCGCCGAGCGGGCCCGACCTGGAGGTCGCCGCTCGCGAGCTCCTGCAGTCCTTCTACCAGCAGGTGCTCGAGGACGGCTTCTTCCACGCCGACCCGCATCCGGGCAATCTCATGTGGTCGGACGGATCGATCTGGCTCCTCGACCTCGGCATGGTCGGACGGCTCGACGACGACGCCCGGCAGCAGCTGCTGCTGCTCTTGTTGGCGTTCTCGCAGGGTGACGGGTTCCTGCTCGCCGATCTCGCGCTCGAGCTCGCTGGCGGCGGTCCAGCCTGATCTCGACCGGGCCGCGTACGAACAGGCGCTGGCCGGGCTCGCGGCCACCATCCAGGGCCGCTCCCTCGGCGAGCTGCACTTCGCCGAGCTGTTCAACCAGCTGGCCGAGATCTCGCTCCGTTTCGGCGTCCCGCTCCCGGCGAGCATGGTGCTCGTCGGCAAGGCGGTCGGACAGGTGCAACTCACCGTCACCGAGCTGGCGCCCGAGGTCGACCCGCTCGAGGAGGCGACGCGCTTCTTCGGCCGCAGCATGGTGCGTCGCTTGATCCGCCGCGCCGATCCCCAACAGTGGCTCTACCGCGCCGAGAAGATGCTCTACACGGTCGAGCGCGTCACCGAGGACCTTGCGTCGAACCGCCACGGACCGACGCCGATCCAACATCTCGAACGGTCGATCGGGCACGCCGGGCGCACCGTCGCGCTCGGGCTCACGGCCGGGCTCGCATGGATCGCGACCACTGCAGCCGATGCCTCGCCCGCGCGGGCTCGGGCGCGGCGTCTGGCCGCGGTCGTCGCCACGGCGTCGACCGCGGCGCTCGCGGTCGACCTGTCAGGCAGGAGACAGCGAAGGAGAGGGGCAACGTGATGAACGCACCGGCGGGGTGGTACCCGGACCCGGGCAACGCGCACGTGACGCGGTACTGGAACGGGGACCGCTACACGCACGAACGACACTGGAACGGCTCGGCGTGGGTCGAGCCGCCGCCCATCCCACCGCCGGCCGCGCCGGCGTCGGCCATGGCGACGCCGGTCGATCCCGCACCCGGTGCGACACCGATCGCGGGTCCGATCGCAGCGACGTCCCCGCCGGCGACACCGGCCCCCGCGACACCGGTCCCCGCGACACCGGCCCCCGCGACACCGGCCCCCGCGACACCGGTCCCCGCGACACCGGCCCCCTCGACGACGTCCCCGCCGGCGCAGTCGGAGCCGATCGCGCCGGCGTCCGGGCTCACGCCCGCGGGCGAACGTCGTCCCAACCCGTCGCCGACCTTCTGGATCTTCATGGTCGCGAGCGCCGGCGTCGCGTTGTCGGCCCTGCTGCCGTGGGTGTCGGTGTCCGGATTCGGTGCGAGCATCTCGAGCCAGCCGGGGACTGGCGGACCGGGCGTGCTCATACTGTTCGCGGTGGGCGTGGCTGCGATCGCGTGGCCCACCGTGTCGTCCCCTGCGCTGTCGAAGGCACGCAGGATCGGGCTGATCCCGATCGTCGGCTTCCTCGCGATCGCCGTCGTCACGAACTGGTCGGATCTCGCCGACCTCAAGGACAAGTACAACGGCGTGAGCAGCTTCGGCCTGTCCGTTGACGCCGGCATCGGCTTCTACCTGTACACGGTGTGCGTGATCGCGCTCGTCGTCGCGCTGGTGCGGGTCTGGATCGCCGGCGCGCGCACCAACGTCCCGGCGTGAGCCCGCAGGTCCTCATCCGCGCCCGGTCTGACCTGCACCGTTAGCGTCTCCGCCGTCCTCGCTCGATCGGAGACCTCATGTCGCAGTTCCCGCCCGAATCACCGCCGCCGGCCCCGCCGCCGCCTCCTCCACCGCCCGGTGGTGGCATGCCCGTCGGCGGTGGTAGCCAGCCGGCCGAGCCCGGCGCCGCGTTCACGTACGGCTGGAACAAGTTCAAGGAGCACTGGCAGGCCGTCCTCGTGGCGCTGGTCGTCGGCTTCGTGATCATCGTGGTGCTCGGCGTGATCGGCTACCTCATCCAGTCGGCCCTCACGAGCACCGACGCGTGCCATGTCCGCAGCACCAACAACGGGTTGCGATTCGGAGCGGCGGGTGCGGTGACAGCGGTCCGGGCTTCTTCACCTATCTGTTCGCGAGCCGCGCTCTTCCAGTTCCTCGTGTTCCTCGGGATCTCGGTCCTGCAGCTGTTCGTGATCCGGGCCACGCTGATGATCATGCGGGGCGAGCCGCTCGACGCGTCGAAGGTGATGTCGACCGATCGACTCGGCAACTACATGCGTCGGCGCGATCATCGTGGGCGTCCTCACGTTCATCGGCTTCGTCCTCTGCATCCTGCCGGGGATCGCGGTCGGGATCTTCGTCCTCTTCTGGGGGTACTTCCTCGTCGACAAGGACATGTCGCCGGTCGAGGCGATCACCGCCAGCTTCAACCTGGTCAAGGACAACTTCGGCACCGTGATCGTCTTCTGGCTGCTCACGATCGTCGCCACGATCGCGGGCGCCATCGTCTGCGGTGTCGGCCTGATCGTGGCGGTCCCGGTCGTGGTCATCGCCACCGGGTACATGTACAAGCGGCTGCAGGGCGAGCCCGTCGCCGCCTGATCCGCACGACGTACGAGGACGGCCGGCCACCTCGGTGGCCGGCCGTTCCGCGTCCGGACCTCGCGCGCAGAGGGCCGCCGGTCGGTACTGTCGGCGCCGCCACCCGCCCAACACAGGAGTGTGCGCCGATGTCCCAGATCCCACCGTCGCCCGGACCGGGCCGGTCCCGCTCGGGCACGAGCCCGAACCCGGCCGAGATCACGGTGCTCGCCGGTGCCGGCGTGGTCCTGATCTTCTCGTTCCTGTCGTTCTACGACGTGTCGATCGGCGGCGTCTCGGACAGCACCAACGCGTGGGGCACCGGGCTCTTCCCGCTGGCCACGCTGATCGTGCTGTTCGCGGTCGCGGCCGGCGTGCTCGTCGGGCTCGCCCTCGCGGGCGTGAGCGTCCCGGATCGCATCGCCACCTTCACGCGTGCGCAGCTGCTGCTCGTCTGCGGCGGGTTCGCGACGCTGCAGTCGCTCGCGTTCCTCATCGTGGACCGCGGCATCGCCGATCTCGGCTTCGGCTTCTACTTCATGCTCATCGGATCGGTGGCGGTGCTCGTCGGCGCCATCATGACGTTCCGCGCCGAGACCACCACCGGCGCCTGAACGAGCGGCGCGCGCCTCACGCCCCGGTGCCGAGCCAGGACAACGGCGCCACCGGCAGGTTGCGCACGATCCCGAACACCACGAGCACGACCACCGCCACGCGGAGCACCATCGGCGACGGGCGGAGCCCCGGCAACGTCGGACCTCCGAGCGCGGCCACGAGCCACGTCCCGAGCCACCACAGGATGAGCGGCACGGCGAGCACGAAGACGACGTTGAGGTCCATGGCCGCGAGCACGTGACCGTTGAGGAGCTGGTGCGCGGCACGCGTCGCGCCGCAGCCGGGACAGTCGAGCCCGGTCCACGCCTTGAACGGGCAGATCGTGGGCCCGCCCGACGGATCGACCGCGCGCAGCACGAGGCAGCCGGCGAGGAAGCCGCTCGCAGCCACCAGCGGAGCGGTCCGGGACCGACGCGGCAGGCTCGGGACGACGCGAGCCGCGTCGAGCGCGGACATCAGACGGGTGTCGCGCCCTTGGACACCCAGAAGTCGTTCAGTGCCTCCTGGCACTTCCAGACCCAGATGAAGAATCCGAACAGCGGCAGCAGGATCCACAGCCCGACCTTCCACGTCATCGGACTCTCCCTGCGGTCCTGGGTGTAGATCGCCCGGATCTCGGTGGGGAGCAGGAAGATGTTGACGATCCCGCACACGAGCGCGAACAGCAGGGCCACGAGTCCGCCGACGCCGACGCCGGACCACTTCTTGTTCTCCTCGAACACGAAGTACTCCCAGACGACGCCGTAGATGCCGAGCGTCACGATCATCAGCAGGATCGTGATGCCCACCGGTCGCGGCTTGCCGACGTTGCCGGTGATCGCGGGCGGCGGAGGGGGCGGGACGGAGACGGGATCGGTCATCGGGCCATCGTCGCCGGACCCCGGCCGGAACGCAACGACCCTCCGACGCCGAATCCCTACTTGACCGGTCGGGATTCGGCTCGTAGCGTCGTCGCGCCACGCATCACCGTCGCACCGAGGAGAACGTCATGGCCGATTGGGGATTCGAGACTCGCCAGGTGCACGCCGGCGCCGAGCCCGACCCGACCACCGGGGCGCGGGCGGTGCCGATCTACCAGACGACCTCCTACGTGTTCCGGGACACCGAGCACGCCGCGAACCTGTTCGGGCTCGCCGAGCTCGGCAACATCTACACACGCATCATGAACCCCACCCAGGCCGTGTTCGAGGAGCGCGTCGCCGCGCTCGAGGGTGGGATCGGCGCACTCGCGACGTCGAGCGGCCAGGCCGCGCAGACCATCGCGCTCCTGAACCTCGCCGAGAACGGTGGGCACATCGTGTCGAGTGCGTCGTTGTACGGAGGGACCTACAACCAGCTGCACTACACGTTCCCGAAGCTCGGCGTCGAGGTCAGCTTCATCGACGACCCCGACGACCTCGACGCCTGGAAGGCGGCGATCCGGCCGAACACGAAGGCGTTCTACGGCGAGAGCATCGGCAACCCGAAGGGTGACATCCTCGACTTCGGCGGCATCTCCGACATCGCGCACGCGGCCGGGATCCCGTTCGTCGTCGACAACACGCTCGCGTCGCCGTACCTGTGCCAGCCGCTCTCGCACGGCGTCGACATCGTCGTGCACTCGGCCACGAAGTTCATCGGCGGGCACGGCACGTCGATCGGCGGCATCATCGTCGACGGCGGCACGTTCGACTACGAGGGCAGCGGCCGCTTCCCCAACTTCACCGAGCCGGAGCCGAGCTACCACGGACTCGCGTTCTCCCAGCTGCCCGACGCGCTCTGGCCGGCGCGCTACATCCTGAAGGCCCGCCTCACCTATCAGCGCGACATCGGTGCCGCGATGTCGCCGTTCAACGCGTTCCTCATGATCCAGGGCCTCGAGACGCTGAGCCTGCGGATGGAGCGTCACTCGGAGAACGCGCTCGCGGTCGCACAGTGGCTCGAAGCGCGCGACGAGGTGGAGTGGGTCGCGTACCCCGGCCTGGCGTCGAGCAAGTGGCACGGACGCGCGGAGCAGTACCTGCAGAACGGCTTCGGCGCGATCCTCTCGTTCGGCATCGAGGGCGGCATGGAGGCCGGCAAGCGCTTCATCGACAGTCTCGAGCTGTTCAGCCACCTCGCCAACGTGGGTGACGTGCGCAGCCTGGCGATCCACCCGGCGTCCACCACCCACCAGCAGCTGAGCCTGGAGGAGCAGGTCACGACCGGCGTCTCGCCCGAGCTCGTCCGCCTGTCGGTGGGCATCGAGTCGATCGAGGACATCAAGGCCGACCTCGACGCCGGGTTCCGCGCCGCCAAGGGGGCCTGAGCTCCACCCCGTGGATCACGCGGTCCCCGTTCCCGTCACCGGGGCCTGGCGGCCGGGCGACCCGCCCGGTCGGCGCCGGTTCGCCACGCTCTTCGACGCGCGCCCGCACGTCCTCGAGACCGGCGGTCGCCTCGAGCACGTGACCATCGCGTACGAGACCTGGGGGACGCTCGACGCCGACGCGTCGAACGCGCTCCTCCTGCTGCACGCGCTCACCGGTGACAGCCACGCGACCGGACCCGCCGGCCCGGGCCACCGGGTCGAGGGCTGGTGGGATCCCGTCGTCGGCCCGGGCCGCCCGATCGACACCGATCGGTTCTTCGTGGTCTGTCCGAACGTGCTCGGCGGCTGCCAGGGCAGCACCGGGCCCGCATCGGTCGATCCGGCCACGGGTGCGCCGTACGGGTCGCGCTTCCCCACCGTCACGATCCGCGACCAGGTCGTGGTGGAGGCCGCCCTCGCCGATCGGCTCGGGATCGCGCGATGGGCGGCGGTCGTCGGCGGGTCGATGGGTGGCCAGCGCGCGCTCGAGTGGGCGGTCGCGTTCCCCGAGCGCGTGCCGCACGCGGTCGTGATGGCCTGCGGCGCGCAGGCCACCGCCGAGGAGATCGCGCTCAGCTCGCTGCAGATCCGCGCCATCCGCGCCGATCCCAACTTCCGCGGTGGCGACTACTACGACGCCGCGCCGGGCGACGGCCCGTGGCGCGGCATGTCGATCGCACGCGGGATCGGCCAGGTGTCGTACCGCTCGGAGCTGGAGTTCGCGGAGCGGTTCGGGCGCGGTCGGCAGGGCGACGAGGAGCCGCTCGACGGTGGGCGGTACGCGATCGAGTCGTACCTCGAGTACCACGGCGAGAAGCTCGCCGCCCGCTTCGACGCGAACACCTACGTCACGCTGTCGCAGGCGATGAACCACCACGACGTCGGCCGGAGTCGGGGCGGTGTCCGCGCCGCGCTCGCGCGGATCCGCGGCTCGGTCACGCTCGCCGGCATCTCGTCGGACCGGCTGTACCCGCTCCGACTGCAACACGAGCTGAACGAGCTGATCCCCGGCGCGACCGGCGTGACGGTGATCGAGTCCCTCGACGGCCATGACGGCTTCCTCACCGAGACCGACCAGGTCGGCACCGTCATCCGCAAGGCGCTCGCGAACGTCGACTGACGCGATACACCCCGAGCCGCCCGGACTCCGCGTCCCCAACGCGCACCACCCGGTACCGACACTCCGGCTCCGGACCGCGAATGCGGCGACTCGGCCCCCGTCTTACGCGTCGACGGCGCGGCGGCCCTCGAGGGCGCGGCCGAGGGTGACCTCGTCGGCGTACTCGAGGTCACCGCCGACGGGCAGGCCACTCGCGATGCGCGTGACCCGGACATCGGCGTCGGCGAGGGCGCGCGCGAGGTACATCGCGGTCACCTCACCGTCGGTGTTGGGGTTCGTGGCGAGGATCACCTCGGCGACGTCGTCGTCGCGCACCCGGGTGAGCAGCTCACGGATGCGCAGCTGCTCCGGTCCGATGCCCTCGATCGGCGAGATCGTCCCCTGGAGCACGTGGTACGAGCCGCGGAACTCGTGGGTCCGCTCGATGGCCACGATGTCGCGCGGCTCCTCCACCACGCAGAGCACGGTGCGGTCGCGCCGATCGTCGAGACAGAACTGGCACAGCTCGCCCTCGGCCAGGTTGAAGCACCGCCGGCACCACGTGATCTTCTCCTTCGCCTCCACGATCGCGCTCGCGAGCCGGCGCGCGTCCTCCGGCGCGATGCGCAGGATGTGGAACGCGATTCGCTGCGCGGACTTCGGACCGATGCCGGGCAAGCGCCCGAGCTCGTCGATCAGTCGCTGGACCGGACCTTCGTAGAGCGACGCCACCCGCTTACCGGCGCATCAGCCGAGGCCGAACGCGCTGAGGTCGATCCCGCCGGTCAGTCCGCCCATGCTCTCGGACTGCTTCTCCTGCGCGGCCCGGGTGGCGTCGTGCACCGCGGCCACCACGAGGTCCTGCAGCATCTCGATGTCGTCCGGGTCCACGATCTCGGGCGCGAGCGTGACCGACACGAGGTCGCCGGTGCCGGTCACCGTGGCCTTCACCATGCCGCCGCCCGCGCTGCCCTCCACGATCGTCTCCGCGAGCGCGGCCTGCGCCGCGAACATCTGCTCCTGCATCTGCTGCACCTGCTTCATCATGTTGTTCGCAGGCGGCTTCGACTTCGCCACGGGAGCTCCTAGGACTTGGGCTGTTCCTCGACGACCGTGGCACCGAAGGTGTCGGTCAGCCGGGACAACGAATCTACCGCCGCGCCGGCGCTCTTCGGCGCGTCATCGAGCTCCGCCACCTCCGACAGGTCGATCGGCTCGTCCTCGACCTCGGGCTCCGGCTCGGGATCCGGCACCGCGCGCAGCCGGTGCGGGGGACCCTCGCCCTCCCCCCACTCGTGGGGGGTGAACTTGAACCGCGGCGGACCCGCGAGGCGAGCGATGAACGCCTCGCGGATGGCGTCGGCGTTGCGCTGGAACTTCGGCCGCACGGTGTCGATGTGGCTGCGCGCCACCCCGAACACGATCACGTTGCCGTCGACGGCGACCGGTTGCGCCTCTTGGATCGACGCCCGCAGCGAGCGGGGCAGCGCGTCGAGGACACCGGCCCACGCGACGATGACGTCGTCGAGCTCGAAGGTGACGACGGCCGGCGACTCCTTCGCCGCGGCCGGCGGGACGTCGGCCGCCGCGCTCGGCGGCGGGTCGACGGGCGCCGGGTCGGATCCGCGACCGGCGGCCTTGCGCAGCGCCCCGAGCGCCGGCGGCTTCCCCGTGGGCGGGGGCGCGACGGCGGGTGGCGGCTTCGACACCGGGGCGTCGGGCATCGGCGACGGGTCCTGGCGCGCCGCGCCGCGGGTGCGCCCCGGCGTCGGGGTGGCCGCCGCAGGCGTGGCCGCCGCAGGTGTGGCCGCCGCAGGCGTGGCCGCTCCAGATGTGGCGGGCGCGCCGCCGTCCGCGAGGCGGGCCTCGACGCGGTCGAGCCGATCGGCGATCGACTGCAACCCGACGTTCGACTCACGCCGGGCCAGGCGCACCAGCGCGATCTCCAGCACCAGTCGCGGGTCGGCCGCCTCGGTGCCGCGCATGTCGACGACGGCCTGGCCGAGCGTCTCCATCGAGCGCACGAGCGCAGGGGTCCCGAGGGCATCGCCCATCTCGCGCAGGCGCGCCTGCACGTCGTCGGGCTCGTCGAGCGTGATCCGACCGTCGCCGGCGACCAGCAGGAACGCGTCGCGCAGCGAGCTCAGCAGCCCTTCCGCGATCTGGCGCGGATCGTGAGCGGCGTCGAGCAGCGCGGCGGTGCCGGTGAGCACTCCGGCGACGTCCGAGGCCGCGATCGCGTCGAGGATCGACATGCGCAGGTCGAACGGGGCTCCGCCGAGCGCGGTCTCGACGGCTGCGACGGTGACGGGGCCTCCCGCCGCGAGCACGAGATCCAACAGCGACTCGGAGTCGCGCGCCGAGCCGCCGGCGGCGCGCGCGACGATCGCCAGCGCCTCCGGCTCGTAGGTCACTCCCTCGTCGTCGAGGACGGACGCGAGCAGGCGACTGATCTCGTCGATCGTCAGATAGGTGAACTCGAAGTGCTGGGTGCGTGACCGGATCGTGGGCAGCACCTTGTCGGGCTCGGTCGTCGCGAGCACGAAGACCACGTGCGGCGGCGGCTCCTCGATCGACTTCAGCAGGGTGTTCGACGCGGCCGACGTGAGCATGTGCACCTCGTCGAGCAGGTACACCTTGCGCTTTGCCGTCGCGCCGAGGCCGAGGTTGATGCGAGACACGAGATCCCGGGCGTCGTCGACCCCGCGGTTGGACGCCGCGTCCATCTCGATGAGGTCGGAGAACGTGCCGGCGGCGATCGACACACAGTTCTCGCACTTCCCGCACGGCTCGCCGTCGGCGCCCAGGTCGAGGCAGTTCAACGCCTTGGCGAGGATACGCGCGGTCGTCGTCTTGCCGTTCCCGCGGGGGCCGGAGAAGAGGTACGCGTGGCCGACACGGTCCTCACGGACGGCGTTGCGCAGCGCCGAGGTGATGTGCTCCTGTCCGACGAGCTCCCCGAACCGCTGCGGCCGGTACTTGCGGTAGAGCGCCTGGAACGACATCGATCCCGACCCTAGCGGCGCCTGCTCACGCGCCGGTCGGGCGGGCCGGGCGCGGCCCGGGCGCGGCCAGCCCACCGGCCGGTGCCGCCACCGACGGGTGCTCGTGCAGGTCCGAGAACGTGGCCGACATCCCCGGACGGAGGTGGCCGACGAACCACCCCGCCGCGCCGCTCGCCGGTGCGTCGGCCGGCAGCGCCGTCGAGCCGCCGTGCGCGGGATCGCCCCACTCGGGCTCGGCCTCCTCCAACCGCCAGACCTTGAACTCGACCCGACCGGCGCGGGTCCGGGCGCAGAGTCGCCACGGCAACGGGCGCGCCGCGGGCACGGCGCCGCCCGTGCGGAAGACCGAGCCGAGATCGAAGCTCGCGATCTCGCGGCCCAGGAGGCTCCTGCCGTCCCAGACGTGGATGTTGAACATCCAGAAGGTGTGCACGAACACGTTCTTGGTCACCGTGATCGCCCGCACCCGGCCGCCCGGATCCGCGGTGATCCGCAACGCAGCACCCTGCTGCACCAGATCGCTCGTGGCGTCGCTCCACGTGGCGCAGGACGTCTCGTCGGCTTCGAGGCGCGCGGCACCCGGCCAGAAGACGAGCCGCAGGTTGCCGCCCAGATTGGCCGGCTCGGTCGACGCGGTCACACGGTCGGTGCCGTCGTCCAGGACGTAGCCGTCGGTGCCGTCGGGAGTGAGCACCGCGGCCCGCAACCCGGCCGGGGGTGCGGACTGCGCACCACCGATCGTCGGGAAGGAGAGGACGCTGGCGAGGGCGAGCAGCGCGACCACCGACACGATCAGCCGGACCGGCGCACGGGTCGCGATCTCCGTCGTCCCGATGGCGCGACGGCGCCTCCGGCTCCCCCGCTCCGCCACGGTCCCGACTGTACCGGGAGGCGCGCGTCGCGACGCGTTGTGGCTCGACATGCGGACCGTGCACCCGCCGTCGTCCCGACGCAGTAGGGCGCGGGTCTCGTCGCCGGCTCAGACCAGGCGACCCTGCGGCACACGAGAGGGCCCGCTGAGAGCTGCTTCCTTCCGGACCTGACTCGATTCACGAGATCTCGTTGCGCAGGACCCGGCCCTCGACGCTGCGTGCGAGTCGCCTTCCCTACTCCGGCTCGGGCCTCGGGCGGGGATTCAGCCCCCCATACGTGGATTTGGGGTACAGGGCACCACGGACTCCCCACCTAGCACGGTCCGCGGGCGCAGGGTAGCAGGGGCCCCGCTCGCCCGCAGCCGGGACCGCCGTCGAGGTGCCCGGCGCATCGGGGAGACTCACACGTCATGACGACGGTCGCTCCGGCCGCCCGTGCGCCGCGCACGATCCACATCGGCGGGCACCCCATCGCGCTCGTCGGACCGCGGATCGCCGACCCCCGCCTGCACGTGGCCGCGGTCGTCGTCACCGTCCAGGTGCTCGGTCAGGTCGTGCTGGATTTCGACCTGTCGCTCACCCAGATCCTGGCGTCGCTGCTCACCTGCGCGCTGATCGAGCTGGTGGTGGTGCTCCGCCGCCGACGGACCCTCGCGTGGCCGGCGAGCGCGCTGCTCGCGGGGAACGGCGTGGCGCTCGTCCTGCGCGTCCCGGGCACCCAGCACGGTGACTGGTGGTCGACCCGCGGGCTCTGGATCTTCGTCGGCACCTCCGCACTGGCGATGGCATCGAGGTACCTGATCCGGGTCGCGAACCGGCCGCTGTTCAACCCGTCGAACTTCGCGCTCGTCGCCTGCTTCCTGACGCTGGGGCCGCTCCACGCATCGCCGCTCGACCTGTGGTGGGCGAACGCCGGCGTCCCGCTCACGATCGCGATGGCGGTGATCGTCGTTGGTGGCGTCGCCCTCGCGTTCCGCGTCCGCATGGTGGGGGTCGTGCTCTCGTTCTGGATCACCCTCGCCGTGACCTCCGGCATGCTGGCGCTGACCGGACACGCGATGACGGCCCGGTGGCACGTGGGCCCGATCGAGGGTCTCGACTATTGGATCCTCCTGCTCACGTCGCCCGAGATCCTGGTCTTCCTGTTCTTCATGATCACCGACCCGAAGACGGCACCGCTCGGCCGCGTCGCGCGCGTGGTGTACGGATCCGCGGTCGCGGCGCTCGCGATGGTGCTGGCGTCGTTCCAGCGGACCGAGTACGCGACGAAGGTCGCGATCCTCGCCGCGCTCGTCGTCGTCTGTGCGCTCCGACCCCTGGTCGAGCGTGCGCTCCCCTCGTCGGCATCTGCCGAGGACCACCTGCGACCACGGGTCCGCTCGACACGCCGGCCCGTCCGGGCGCTCAGCACCCTCGCGGTGCTCGCGGCCGTGACGATCGTGGCCGGCGGCGCGACCACCCGGCGTCCCGGGGCGACGGTCGGCCCCGGCGGTGCCGTGCGCGAGTGCTCGGGCGAACCCGGCCCCGTACCGTCCCGACCGCAGGTGGACGTGGGCCGGCTGCCGCCGGTCGCCAACGAGCCGTCGGTGCGCGTCACCGACCGGTTCACGCGACCGGCAGGCGGACGCAGTCGCCCGCGACACCGTCGAGGATCTCCTGATCATCGGCCGAGCCCGGCGAGATCTCGACGTCGGGGTCCTCGCGACCGCGGCCACGACGCCGCGGGTCGACCGCGAGCAGTCGGCGATCTGCGCAGCGGGCGCCGACGGCAGGATCGAGGCCGCGTCGCGCTACGACCTCGACGCGCTGTCCGTCCAGATCCTCGCGCGCTCCACGAGCCAGCGGACGCCCGAGATCGATGTGAGCCTCCGTGGCCGCGTGACCCTCACGACCTACGAGCACGGCCGCGCCGTCGGCTCCCGTACGGTGCCCGCCCGGGATCTGCTCACCGTGGCGCGGCGCGGCGACCACTACCTGATCGCCGGACGAACCCCGCCGCTGCCTCCGCCGCCCTGAGCGGAAGCGGTCGCGCGCGGCGACCACCTGTACGATCGTCCGCTTCGACGCCGCACGCGGCGCCGAGGAGGGGTGCGAGAGCGGCCGAATCGGCACGCTTGGAAAGCGTGTGTGGGGAAACTCACCGTGGGTTCGAATCCCACTCCCTCCGCCGTTGGTCGCACGCAGGTCGGTTGTCTCCCAGGCGGTCCGGCCTGACACCGGAGGTCGACGCACCGCCTCGGTCCGATGCGGCTCGACCGGTGAGCGGTCGTGCTGCAACCGACACGCTCACGGTCTGGAGCGGGGCCGCGGCCGGAGCCTCCGGATGCGACGGAACCACATCGCGGAACGCGAAGCCGTCGCGGACGACCACTTCACCGATCTCGACGTCGATGGGCGCAGCGAATCCGGGTGCGTCCCAGACGAACGTGTGGAACTCGCCGCGCTCACCGCACGGATCGACCCCGGCGGGCAGATCCCGGAGGAGGGTCGCGTCGAAGGCGCGGCCGCTGAACTCGGCCGGGAGCACCTCCGGGTCGACGCACGTGAGCACTGCCCGCACGCCGGCCGCGAGCATCTCGCGAGCGAGCGCGTCGGTCGCGCGACCCCAGAGCGGGAAGACCGGGGTCATGCCGGTCGCGGCGAGCTTGCGTTCGCGGTACTCGCGGACATCGGCGAGGAACAGGTCGCCGAAGACGATCCGCTCGACGCCTGCCTCGCGCGCCTCGGCCATCGCCGCGCCCATGCGGGCCTCGTAGACGTCGTTCGGGCAGGGGGACGGGATCTCGACGACGTGGAGCGGGAGGCCGAGCCGCTCCGCTTGAACCTCGAGCAGCGTCCGCCGCACGGCGTGCATCGCGACCCGGTCTGCGTCGGCGTTGACGCACACGAGCAGTCCCTCGACCTCGACGGTCCGCTCGGCGCGCGCGACGTGCAGCGCGTACGCGCTGTCCTTGCCGCTGCTCCAGCTCATCCACGCCCGGGGTGCGCTCACGGGCGCCATCTTCGCCGAACCGCAGCCGGTCGGCGACGGCCCGGCCGCGACGACTGATCCCGTCAGATCGAGCGGGCGCCTCCGACGGGCGGCAGTCCCATGGGGTTGGGGTACGGGACGAGCCCGGAGGCGACGACCGCGCGCGCAAGAGGATCGAGGGCGCCCACCAGCGCGTCGGTGTCGAGCGCGCCGAACGCCTCGACGGCGCGGGAGTCGGTGGCCGCCTCCACGGCGGCCCGGAGCGCGCGACCCTCCGGTGTCACCTCGCCGCTCGCGGTGACCAGGCCGCGGACGGCGAGCGCGGCGCGGGCCGCCTCCCACTCGGGTTCGCTCCACCCGCGGTTGTCGCGCAACAGCGATTCGGGGACGCCCTGCTCCGCGGCGTACAGCACGTGGGCCTCGCAGCCGGCGAGCTCCGCGGCGCGCAGTGCGACGACGTGCGCGTCGCCGCGATGCTCACGGAGCGTCGTGCACGCCTGCCACAACGCCTCGACGGCGTCGGTCGGCGTCGCGAGCGCGCGGTTGGCGGTGAAGAGCGGCAGCTCCGGAGTCGGCGGCACCGTGAGGACCGCGTCGGTCACCGCGACGACGCCGGCGTCGATCCGCGCGATCGCGGGCACGATCCGGCGCAACGCGGCCGCGGCGGCGCGCCGCCGGGCGTCGAGCAGCGCGGCCGGCTCCGCACACGCCCAGGCGTCCGGTATCGAGCGTTCGACCATCGCGGGCGCGAAGTTGGCGAATGCCGCCGTCACCACCTCGGGCCCGACCGCGCCCAGCGGCGCGGCACGGAACGCGAAGTAGCCCATCCAGAAGCCGCGGAGCCCACACGCGTCGGCGGCTCCGCGCGACTCGGGCGCGAAGTACGTGACCGCGTGGAGCGTCTCCAGCCGCATCCACACCTCGCGCGCGGTGGCCACTGCGCGGTCAGCCCGCGATCGCGCCGTAGGTGGCGGTCCAGAAATCGCGACACACCGGCGGTGGCTGCGGCGAGGCCCACATCTGGTTCGTGAGCAGCACGCCCACGACGTCGGTGACGGGATCGTTCGCCCACGACGTCCCGAACCCCCCGTCCCAGCCGTAGGTGCCGACCGAACGCGCGTCGAGCCGGCGGAGCTGGACCGACACGCCGAACCCCCATCCGGTCGAGCCGGTCGGCGCGCCGGGTGCCGACGTGACCAGCTGCTCCTCGGTGAGATGGTTCGCGGCCATCAGCTCGACGGTGGGCCGGGCGAGCACACGCACGCCGGCGTGGGTGCCCCCGCCGGCCAGCATCGACGCGAACGCGAGGTAGTCGGACAGGGTCGACACGAGCCCGCCACCACCACTCGGGAACGCCGGCGGCGCCGCCCAGTCGCCGTCGGCCGGGTCGTGCACCGACCGCGCACCGGTCGTCGGGTCGGTGCCGAACTGCGGACCGAATCGTTCGAGATCGGCGGGCGCGACGGAGAAACCGGTGTCGACCATCCCGAGCGGCTCGAAGACGCGCGCGCGGAGGACCGCCTCCAACGGGACACCCTCGGCGCGTGCGACGAGCACACCGAGCACGTCGGCGCCGGTGTGGTACAGCCAGCGCTCGCCAGGTTGGCGCTCGAGCGGGACCTCGGACAGCCGTCGCATCCACTCGTCGGGCTCGGGGGGCCCGACGGGGGTCGGCGGGCCGACGCCGAGCTCGCGCTCGGCCATCGCCTGCAGACCCGCCTGTTCATACGAGAACGAGAAGTCCATCCCCAGACCGAACCGGAACGTGAGCAGATCGCGCAGCGTGACCGGTCGGGTCGCGGGCACGGTGCGGTCGAGTGGGCCCGACGGGTCCACCAGCACCCGGCGATCCGCGAGCTCGGGGAGCAGCTCGTCGACGGGATCGTCGAGTCGGAGCACGCAGTCCTCCACCAGCACGAGGGCCGCTACCGCGGTCACCGGCTTCGTCATCGACGAGATCCGGAAGATCGTGCGCTCGTCCACGGCGCGATCGAGCGTGGCGTCGGTGGTGCCGGCCGCGCCGGTCCGCACCTCGCCCCGCCGGGCGACGCCCCATGCGAGCCCCACGGCGCTCCCCCGCTCCACGTGGCGGTCCATGATCGCGGCGATCCGCTCGACACCGTCGTCCGTCCACTGCTGGGTCACACGGGCGTCCTTCCTCGGCGGCGGCGGGTCGCCACGGACCCGGACGCCGAACGTCGCATACCCCCAACGGCCATCGCGACCGCCGACCGACATCATCGCGGGACTCGCGGTCCTCCCGAAGCTGGAAGAATCCCCGCCGTGCCCGACATCGTCACCGCCGACTCCCGCGTCCGGGTGCTGCCCGCCGGGCCGCCGGAGGGCGTCGTCTCGATCAGCCGTCGCGTCTCCGACCTCGGGATGGGCGCCGCCAGCATCGGGGTCGAGGCGATGTTGGACGCCGTCGAGCGCTTCCGGCCGAACGGATCCTCGGAGCGTCATCGGGAGCCGACCGTGCTCCGCGAGATGGCCCGGGCCGCGACGGGCATGGTCCTCGTCGCCGAGGCACGCGCCGTGAACGTGGCGGAGGCGATGGAGCTCGGCGCGCAGCGCGCCGTGGAGGTCGGCAGCCAGATGCCGATCGTGCGCGACGCGCTCGTCGGGTTCTCCTCGTTCCTCGGTCGTTGGTCCGCTCGCGCCGACCTCGAGCAAGCGCGTCGGCGAGCCGAGACCACCGACTTCGTCGCCCGGATGATCCCTGCCGTCGTCGACGCGCTGATCGAGCGCATCGACATCGGTGCGGTGATGGGCCGCGTGCCACTGGCCGAGATCCTGGGCGCCGTGGACATCGACGCCATCCTCGATCAGGTCGACATCAACCAGGTGCTGGCCCACGTCGACGTCGACGGGCTGATCCAGCGGGTCGACGTCGACGGATTGATCCAGCGGGTCGACGTCGACGGCCTGATGACGCGGGTCGACGTGGCCGCGCTGCTGGACCGCATCGATCTCTCGAGCATCGTGGGCGAGGTGCTCGACGAGGTGGACATCGGCGCGATCGTGCGCGAGTCGACCGGCTCGATCACGGGCGACGCGGTGGACGGTGCGCGGGTCACCGCGATGCGGATCGACACGTTCGTCGGCCGCGTCGCCGACCGCGTGCTCCTGCGAGGGGCGAACGACCGCAGCGGGCTGGCGCCACCGGCGCCGGTACCGGACGAGCCGGTGCCGCGGCCGACACGAGACGGAACGGACGCATGAGCGCCACGGAGCGGGCGATCCGCGCGTCCGACGCCGAACGGCTGCAGGGCGGCCGGGCCGGGTTCGTCTCCCGCGTCGCCGCCGACGGCGTCGACTTCCTGATCGTCGAGCTGATCTACTTCGGCGTGCTGATCGGCATCGCCGTCGTCCGGTTCCTCGTCACTCGAAAGAACTTCTCGGTCGTGGCGCCGGACGTCTGGGTCACGGTCGTCGCGCAGTGGTTCATCATCGTGCTGTACCTGGGGACCAACTGGGCGAGCACCGGCCGCTCAATCGGCAAGATCATGCTCGGCCTGCAGGTCCTGCGCGCCAACGGCGATCCCCTGACGCCCCGCCGCGCGTTCACCCGGGCGTTGCTGTGCGCGACGTTCTGGCCCTCGCTCATCTGGATCTTCGTGAGCAAGCGCAACGCCGCCCTGCACGACATCGCGGTGCACACGAAGGTCGTCTACTCGTGGCGCCACGAGAAGGCGGCGGTGGTACGCGTCGTCAGCTCGTGACGTCACGCCGCCCGAACACGGTCAGCGCCACGACCGCCGCGTACGACCGCGACCGTCGCGATGCGCCCGGCCGACGCCGTCGAGCGCGGCATCCCCGGACGATACGTCGCCGGGACGTACGCGTAACGTCGCCGTCGTGGATCCCGGCCCGCGGTACCGCTTCTACGCCGACCTCGCGCCGTGGTGGCCGCTCATCTCGCCCCTGGAGCACTACGCCGAGGAAGCCGAGTTCCTCCGGACCCTGCTGCCCGCCGATGCCCACGACCTCCTCGAGCTCGGCAGCGGCGGCGGCCACAACGCCCGGTACCTGAAGCACGGCCTGTCGTTGACGCTCGTCGATCTCTCCGAGGAGATGCTGGAGGTCTCCCGCGCCCTGAACCCGGAGTGCGAGCACGTGGTCGGCGACATGCGCACGGTGCGACTCGGCCGCACCTTCGACGCCGTGGTGGTCCACGACGCGATCGACTACATGACCACGGAGGAGGATCTCGCCACCGCGATCGCGACCGTCGCCGCGCACTGTCGGACCGGCGGCCACCGCCGTGTTCGTCCCCGACCACGTCGCCGACACGTTCACGCCCTACACCGATCACGGCGGGAGCGACGCGCCCGACGGGCGCGGGGTCCGCTACCTCGAGTGGACCGTGGACCCCGACCCGACCGACAGCTGGATCACGACCGACTACGCGTTCATGCTCCGGCACGCCGACGGCCGGGTCGAGACCGCCCACGAGACGCACCGGACCGGACTCTTCGAGCGCACGACCTGGCTCCGGCTCCTGGCCGACGCCGGCTTCGACGCCGACGTCGTGCTCGAGCGCACCACCGAGCCCCGGGCGCCTCGCGAGTACTTCGTCGGCCGGGCCGGGGTCATGGCGTGACCGCCGAGCTCGCGGCGCCGGCCGAGCTGACATTGCGCTCGGCGCGTGGCCGCCTGGCGCTGGCGGCGTCGGTCGGCGCGAGCGCGATGGCGATGCTCGACGCGACGGTCGTGAACGTCGCGCTGCCGCGCATCGGCGCAGGACTTCGGCGTCGGTGTGGCGGATCTCCAGTGGGTCCTCACCGGCTACCTGCTCGCGCTGGCGTCGCTGATCCTCGTGGGCGGCGCGCTCGGCGATCGCTACGGTCGGCGTCGCGTCTTCGTGATCGGCACCGCGTGGTTCGCGATCGCGTCGCTGCTCTGCGGGATCGCACCGGGCATCGAGATCCTGATCGTGGCACGGGTGCTGCAGGGCGTGGGCGGCGCGCTGCTGACCCCGGGCAGCCTCGCGATCATCCAGGCGAGCTTCCGCGAGCAGGACCGCGCGCCCGCGGTCGGCCTGTGGTCCGGGCTCGGCGGCATCGCCGGCGCCAGTCGGACCGTTCGTGGGGGGCTTCCTGGTGGACGGACCGGGCTGGCGCTGGGCGTTCCTCGTCAACGTGCCGGTGGCGGCACTGGTGATCCTGTGCGCGACCCGGGCGATCCCGGAGTCACGCGATCCCGACGCCCGCCACCTCGACGTCATCGGAGCCGGGATCGCGGTCGTCACGCTCGCCGCCAGCACGTGGGCGCTCACCGAGAGCGGGCCCCGAGGTTGGAGCGACGTCACGGTCGTGGCCGCCGCGGTGGTGGCCGCGCTCGGCGCGACGGCGTTCATCGTGCGGATGCTGCGCGCACGCGACCCCCTCGTCCCGCCCGCGCTGTTCGCCGACCGGACGTTCACCGTGACGAACCTCGCGACCTTCCTCCTCTACGGCGCGCTCGGCGTTGCGTTCTTCCTCGTCGCCTACCAGCTGCAGGTCGCCGCGGGCTGGAGCGCGCTCGCCTCCGGGGTCGCGCTGCTCCCGGTGACGGTGCTGATGCTCGTCGGTTCGGCGCCGTCCGGCGCCCTCGCGCAGCGGATCGGGCCGCGGTGGCAGCTGACCGTGGGTCCGCTGCTCGCGGCCGCCGGCCTGTTGCTGCTGACCCGGGTCGGCGCCGACGCGGAGTGGATCCGCGACGTGTTCCCCGGCGCGCTCGTGTTCGGACTCGGGCTGGTGACGTTCGTCGCGCCGCTGACCGCGACGGTGATGGCCGCCGCCGACCAGCGCCACGTGAGCGTCGCGTCGGGCGTCAACAACGCGATCGCCCGCGCCGCGAGCCTGACCGCGCTGGCCGTCATCCCCGCGACGGCCGGCCTCGCCGACGCGACCGGCGCCGTCGCGATCACCGACGCGGTGCACACCGCGCTGCGCATCGCCGCGGTGCTCGCCGCCGCGGCCGGTGTCGTCGGCTTCGTCGGTCTCGCGCCACGGGTGCGCGGGATGCGCTCGGCCCGGCGGGTGACGTGTGCGGTCGACGGCATCCCGCTCCAACCCGATCCGGACCGGTGCCCCTTCCCCACGGTGGACGCGGCGTGAGGATCGCGTTCGGCGCCGACGACGAGAACGAGTGCGTGGACGCCGTCCGCCGCCGCCTCGACCGACCGGGCGGAGCTCGTGACCGTCGCCGAGGGGCTGTCCTGGCCGTCCATGGCGCGCGCGGTCGGCGAGCTCGTCGCGAGCGGCGGCGCCGACCTCGGCGTGCTGATGTGCTGGACCGGTACCGGCACCGCCATCGCGGCCAACAAGGTGCGCGGGGTGCGAGCCGCCCAGGCCTCGGATCCCTGGATCGCCCGCGGTGCCCGCCTGTGGAACGACGCCAACGTCCTCACGCTGAGCCTCAAGCGGCTGCCCGCGGCGGACGCGGTCGCGTGCGTCGACGCGTTCCTCGACACCACCCAACCGGACCCCGACGAGGCCGCCGCCATCGCGCTCCTGCGCTCGATCGACGACGACCGTTGACGACCCGCGCCGCGGCCGCGGACTCGGTAAGGTCGGAACGTGTCGGCCGCGGTCGAAGTGCACGACCTCCACAAGTCGTACGGCGACGTCCACGCCGTGCGCGGCATCTCGTTCGGCGTCGACACCGGCGAGATCGTGGCGGTGCTCGGCCCCAACGGCGCGGGCAAGACCACCACGATCGAGATGCTCGAGGGCTTCCGCGCCCCGACGTCCGGGACCGTGCGGGTGCTCGGCACCGACCCCGCGACCGGTGGCAGCCCCTTCCGCGCCCGGATCGGGGTCGTGCTCCAGGAGACGGGGATCGACCGCTACCTCACCGTCGGCGAGGTGCTGCAGATGTACGCGTCGTACTACCCGAGCCCGCGATCGGTGGAGGAGACGATCGAGCTCGTCGGCCTCGACGGCAAGCGCGACGCCCGCGTCAAGACCCTCTCGGGTGGTCAGCAACGGCGCCTCGACGTGGGCCTCGGGCTCGTGGGCGACCCAGAGCTGCTGTTCCTCGACGAGCCGACCACGGGGTTCGACCCGTCCGCCCGGCGCCAGGCGTGGAGCGTGGTGCATCGCCTGCGCGACCTCGGCAAGACGGTGCTCCTGACCACGCACTACATGGAGGAGGCGCAGGAGCTCGCCGACCGTCTCGTGGTGATCGCCGCCGGCCGGATCGTCGCCGAGGGCACCCCCGACGCCATCGGCGGACGCGCGTCAGCCGGCAGCACCATCCGGTTCCCCTGGCCCTCGGACCGCGGGCTCGACGAGCTGCCGGTGCCCGCGACGCGCGACGCGGGAGACGCGCTCGTCGAGACCGCGGCGGTCACCACGACGCTGCGGTCGCTCACCGAGTGGGCCGTGACCCGGGGCGTCGACCTCGACGCGCTCACCGTGAGTCGGCCCTCGCTCGAGGACGTGTACCTGGAGCTCGTCGGCGGTGACGCGTGAGCGAGGCGCACCGATGGGACGCTCCGGCCGCAGCGCCGAGCGGGGCCCGAGCGGCCCGGCCGCAGGCCGAGAGCGGGACGTGAGCGAGGCGCAACCGACGGACGCTCCGGCCGCGTGCGCCGAGCGGGGCCCGAGCGGCCCGGCCGCAGGCCGAGAGCGGGACGCGTGAGCGAGGCGCAACCGATGGACCACTCCGGCCGTGTGCGCCGAGCGGGGCCCGAGCGGCCCGGCCGCAGGCCGAGAGCGGGACAGTCGTGAGCGAGGCGCGCACGTTCGTGCGGCAGGTGGGTTGGGAGCAGAAGTCGTTCTGGCGGAACCCGAGCCTCGCCGCGTTCACCTTCGCGTTCCCGCTGCTGTTCCTCGTCGTCTTCATCGCGATCAACGGCAACGACACCGTCCACCTCCCGGGCGGTCCGGTGCCGTTCGCACAGTTCTACGTGCCGTCGATCGTGGCGTTCGGGCTCATCAGCGCGTCGTACACGAACCTCGCGTTCACGCTGTCGACCCGACGGGACAACGGCCTCCTCAAGCGCGTCCGTGGCACGCCGCTGCGGCCGGCGCTCTACCTCGCGGGCATGGGTGGGAACGTCGTCGTGGTGAGCGTCATCCTCACCCTGCTCGTCACGACTCTCGGTGTCGTCGCCTACGGGGTGACGTTCCCGGACCGCTACCTCGGGCTGGCGGTGGCGCTGGTGTTCGGCGCGTTCTGCTTCGCCGCGATCGGATCGATGGTGTCGACGTTCGTGCCGAACGAGGACGCGGCGCCGGCGATCATCAACTTCGTGCTCTTCCCGGCGCTGTTCATCTCGGGCACGTTCGGTCGGATCGCCGCGACCTCGACGCTCGGTCGCATCGCGTCCATCCTCCCCGTCTGGCACCTCAACCAGCTGCTCCAGGGTGTGTTCAACCCGAACACGGCCGGCACCGGCGTCGTCGCGTCGCACGTCGCGGTGCTCGCGGCATGGGGCGTCGGTGCGCTCGTGGTCGCCGCCCGTCGGTTCCAGTGGGAACCGCACACGCAATGACCGAGGGACGGGCCGACGACCTCATGCAGCTGGCTCTCGACGAGGCGCGCGCCGCGCTCGCGCACGGCGACGTCCCCGTGGGCGCCGTGGTCGCGCGGATCGCCGACGGCACCGTGCTCGCCCGCCGCCACAACGAGCGCGAGCGCGACCGGCGACCCGACCGCGCACGCCGAGCTGCTCGCCCTGCGCGACGCCGCGGCCGCGGCCGGGCGCTGGCGGCTCGACGACTGCGTGCTCGTCGTCACCCTCGAGCCCTGCGCCATGTGTGCCGGCGCGCTCGTGAACGCCCGTATCGGCGCGGTGGTGTACGGCGCCGCCGACCCCAAGGCGGGGGCGCTCGGGAGCCGCTACCACCTGCTCGCCGACCCACGGCTCAACCACGAGTGCCCGGTGACCGTGGGGGTGCGCGCCGACGCCGCCGGCGGCCTGCTGCGCGAGTTCTTCTCGGGCCGCAGGGCCTGAGGAGGCGCTCGGTACACTGACCGCCTCGTGCGCCGGGAGGCTCCTCGCCTCGACGTCCGGCACGCCGAGGAGGGGTGCGAGAGCGGCCGAATCGGATGGTCTCGAAAACCATTGTGGGGCAACCCACCGTGGGTTCAAATCCCACCCCCTCCGCCAAGGAACCGCAGGTCAGGGGCCGGACCGTGTCCGGTCCCTGATCGGCCCCCCGCTCCCGACTCGCCTCGAGCGACTCCGTCGCCGTACCCGTGGTGGCCTTCGAGGGGCAGCCGGAACGACCCGTGTCGGCCGGGCTCGGACGCCGACTGCCCGAACACGCTGTCCGCGACGACCGAAGGGTGCGGATGGCGGCTGCTCGCGGGTGTGCGCGGCCCGCGACCTCAAGGCGGTGTCCGCACCTTCCGAAGAGAAGTCGATGCGCAGTCGCTCCCGATGCTCGCGACTCCGCCGGGCTGCGGCCGTCGGCACCGTCGCGGCAACCGTCATGGTCGTGTCGCTCTCGGCATCGGCGGCCGGCGCAGCTTCCGGCGGATCACTCTCCGGTGTCGTCGTCGACGGGGCCGGCGACCCGATTTCGGGGATCTGCGTCAACGTCGACGGCGGGCCGGGTGTCCAGACCGACGCGACCGGCGCGTACCAGCTGGACGGGCTCGCCGCCGGCGCCTACCGCCTGCAGTACTCGGACTGCAATCCGAGCCCGCGCTACGTGTCGCAGTGGTACCTCGGCCACACCGACCAGTCCGACGCGAACACGGTGACGGTCGTCGACCTCGTCGACACGACGCTGTCGACCGTGACGCTCGATCCCGGCGTCGTCGTACAGGGCACGGTGACCGACGGCGACGGCGCACCCCTCGCCGATGTGAACGTGAACGTGAACCCGACCGGGTCAGGCTCGTCGGGGTGGGCACAGACCGGCGTCGACGGCTCGTATTCGACCACCCCTGTCCCGTCGGGGAGCTACCGCGTGCAGTTCTCCCCCTCGGACGCGAGTCACGCGACGCAGTTCTGGAACGACCAGCGCTCGTGGAACACCGCGGATCCGCTGACGCTCTCCGTTGCCGACGGTCCCGTGCGATCCGGCATCGACGCGCAGCTGTCATCGTCCGCAACGGTCGAGGGCACCGTGACCGGCACCGACGGGAGCGGACTCGCGGGGATCTGCGTGGACGCGAACGTGCCCACCGGCAACGGATGGGACGGCATCGGAGGAACGACCACCGGGCCCGACGGGACGTACACGCTGACCGGCCTGTCACCGGGTGACGTCCGGGTGCACTTCCGCGACTGTGGAGCCGGCCCCCACGTCGACCAGTGGTACAGCGGTCGGTCGGACTTCAACAGCTCCACGCCCGTCGTGCTCGCGCCCGAGGAGATCCGGTCGGGCGTCGATGCGACGCTGGGCGCCGGGACGTCGGTCAGCGGGACCGTCACCGACTCGAACGGTGACCCGATCCCGAACGTGTCCGTCAACGTGAACCCGACCGGGTCCGGCGCGTCCGGGTGGGCCCAGACCGACGGCGCCGGCCAGTACACGACCAACGCGCTTCCGCCCGGCAACTACCGCGTCCAGTTCCAGGGCACGGCGGCCTTCGCCGGTGAGTACTGGAACGACGAGCCCTCGTGGAACACGGCCGACATCCTCACCATCGGTCCGGGCGACGGCCCGGTCCACAGCGGCATCGACGCGAGCCTCGCGACGGGTGCGGGCGTCTCCGGACTCGTGACCGGGCCCGACGGTCAACCGGTCGGCAACATCTGCGTCACCGCGAACATCGACACGGCGCAGGGCGTCGACTGGGTTGGGGGGGCCTCGACAGCTCCCGACGGCTCCTACACGATCGGTGGCCTTCCGGCCCGGGGGGTCAAGGTCGACTTTCGTGACTGCAACACCGTCGGGCCCTACGTCGAGCAATGGTGGAACGACCGGCCCGACCCGGACCACGCCGTCGTGGTCACGCTCGCGCCGGGCGCGACCCAGACGGGCATCGACGCCCGTCTCGCCGCCGCCGGGGCGATCACCGGGACCGTGACCGACGGAGGCGGGCACCCGCTCTCGGGCATCTGCGCGCAGGCGACGACCGACTCCTTCGTCGGCGGGCTCGCCGGCACCGACTCGAGCGGGCACTACTCGATCGTGCTCGCCAAGCCCGGCGCGTACCGAGTGCAGTTCGTCGACTGCAACCAGCCGCCGACCTACGCCGGGCAGTGGTGGAGCGGGAAGTCGGGCGCGGCGTCCGCCGATCTCGTCAACGTCGCCGAGAGTCAGGTGGTCACCGGAATCGACGCGGTGCTCGTACCGGGATCCGCCGGCTCGATCTCCGGTCGGGTGCTGACCGCGCGCGGTACCGGTATGACCACCTCGTGCGTCATCGCCTACCTCCCGACGCAGTTCGCGATCGTCGGGCTGGTGCAGCCCGACGGCTCGTACACGATCCCGGACGTCCCGTCGGGTACGTACGCGCTCGCGTTCCTCGGGTGTCCAGGCGGCGACCCGAGTCCGACCGTGGCCGATCCCGACGTGAGCGGCGTGAGCTACCAGGCGACCTGGTGGCGCGGCGTGCCGCTCGACATCAGCGGCAGCGCCAACGGTGGACCGGATCCGATCGCCCAGGGCGCGGATCTCGTGACGGTCGCGCCGGGCCAGGCACGGTCGGGTTACGACACGTGCTTCGGCTGCGACGCGATCGGCATCACGTCGGTGCGTCCCGGGCCGAACACGCTGACCGTCGCGTTCACACCGCCCGACATCAACCGCGTCGGCCATCTCACCGCCCAGGCGGCGGGGTCGGTCCCGGGAACGGTGCAGGCGCAGGTGCAGGCCGACGCGATCGCCTACACCGTGACGTGCACGCCGGTCGGTGGTGGGCAATCGGCACGGGCGAGCGGATCGGGCTCGCCGGTCGTCGTCACCGGACTCCTCACCGGCACGCCCTACACCTGTCAGGTCCTCGGCGCGGTCGGCGGCACGGTCGTCGCCACGTCGGTGGTGTCGGGCGCGGCGACGGTGCCGGCCGCGACCGCGAAGACGACCGGGGAGACTGCGAGCAACGCGACCGACGCCGGGGGCTTCGCCTTCACCGGCGCGGCGTCCACGGTCCCCCTGGCGCGCTTCGGGACGGTTCTCCTCGTGCTGGGGCTGCTCCTCGCGGGCGCGACCCGAGTCCGGAGACGGGCACCCGTCTGCCTCGCGGGGCGGCCCCACCCGACGCCGAAGCGACTCTGACGAGGAACGACCCGACGACGTCCCAGGACGTGGACGGCGGGTGGAGCACTCGAGATCCATCGTGGGGCGACGGACCGGTACCACCGTCGTGGCCGCTGCGGAGCCCCGAGAAAGTTCGAGAAATCTCGCGCGGCACCGATCAAGGAGCCCCACGCGGCCGTCGATAGCCCCGGGGTGAACGGAAAGCGTGCGGGCCTCCGGCTCTTCGCGTTCTATGTCGTCGTGACCCTCGTCCCGATCCTGGTGTTGGGCGTGGTGATCACGCGCTCGATCCGCTCCGACCTCGAGCAGCAGGGCCTGAACCAGGGCTACGCCACGGCGCGGGCCATCTCCCACTCGGCGATCGGGCCGGTGCTGAGCGGGGACACGCTGTCCGACGGCCCCACGCCCGAGGAGCGCACCGCGCTCGTGCGCGTGAGTCAGCCGCTGCTCCAGAGCGGCGACGTCCTCGTCATCCGGGTCCGCGACCGCTCCGGGCGCGTGGCCTTCGACCCGCGCCACACGGCACAGGGCGTGGTGGGCGCGCCCGACGACGAGGTGGTCGACGCGATCAAGGGCGAGAAGGTCGTGCTCCTCACGCGGGTCGGCGCCGACCAGGTGGACGCCGGCTCCGCCGAGGGCCCGAGCGCCATCGAGGTCTACACCCCGGTCTTCGCCGGCAACGGCGGCGCCGCCGTCGGCGCGGTCGAGGTCTACGTGCCGTACGCTCCGATCGCCGCCGGCATCGACCGCTCCTACTCCCAGATCCGTTGGATCGTCCTGCTCGGCCTGCTCGGGGTGTGGCTCGTGCTCGGGCTGATCACGTGGTCGGTCACCCGCCGGCTGCGTCGCTCCAACGCCGACAACCGCTTCCTCGCGCGCCGCGATCCGCTCACCCGGATGGCCAACCGCTTCGCGATCGTCGAGGACGTCCAGGCCCGTCTCGATCGCGCGGACCCCGGACGCACCACGACCGTCGCCATCATCGACATCGACGCGTTCACGCAGATCAACGAGGTCCTGGGGCACGCGAACGGCGACCGCTTCCTGCGACACGTCGCGGGGATCGTCGACGGCGCGGTCGGCGACACCGGCAGCACCGCGCGCATCGGTGCCGACCAGTTCGCGATCGCGCGGGATGCCGACGCCGAGCCCTCCATGACCGCGGTGCTCGACGCGATCCGTGGCGCGCTCCTCGCCGAGCTCGAGCTCGACGGCGTCACGTTGACCGCCGAGATCACGGTCGGTCGCGTCGATGGTGACGTCGCCGTCGGTGCCGCCGAGCTCCTCCGGCGCGCCGGTGTCGCCTGCCGGGCCGCGAAGCAGGCCAACGCGCCGGTCCTCACGTACGACGCCGGCCAGGAGGGCTTCGACGCCGACCGGCTCACGCTCGTGGCCGAGCTGCGTCACGCGATCGACGACGGGCAGCTCGTGTTGCACTACCAGCCGAAGGTCGGTGCCGCCGACGGCGCGGTCACGAGCGTCGAAGCGCTCGTCCGCTGGCAGCACCCCACGCGCGGCCTGCTCCCCCCGGGCGCGTTCGTGCCCGCCGCCGAGTCCACCGAGCTGATCATCGGCCTCACCGACTGGGTCGTGGATCGGGCGTGCGCCCAGGCCGCGTCGTGGCGGTCGGAAGGGATGGCCCTGCCGATCGCAGTGAACATCTCGGCTCGCTGCCTGCGCGACCACGAGTTCGCGGACCGCATGCTGGCCGCCCTGCAGCGTCACGACGTGACCAGCGACCTCATCACGATCGAGATCACCGAGACGGCGGTCATCTCGGACCCCGAACGCGCCGCGGCCACGCTCCGACGGCTCGCGGAGCGCGGCATGGGCGTGGCCATCGACGACTTCGGCGTCGGTTACACGTCGCTCGCGCACCTCGACCACCTCCCGATCAGCGAGCTGAAGATCGACCGGGAGTTCGTCGCGCACATGACGCGCGGCGCCGACGGCGACGCCGTCGTCCGCGCCGTCGTGTCGCTCGGTCACGGGCTCGGCATGACCGTCGTCGCCGAGGGCGTCGAGGACGACGCGACGCTCGCGCTGCTCGCCGAGATCGGCTGCGACACCGCCCAGGGCTACGCCATCGCCCGGCCGGCGCCGGCCGAGACCTTCGAGGCCTGGTTCCGCACCCGGCGGGCACCGGTGGACGCGACGGTCAGCTCGCCGGCGTGAGCCCGAGGTCGGCGTAGATCATCTGCGTGGCCCGCGATCGGTTCAGCGTGATGAAATGCAGGCCCGGTGCGCCGCCGTCGAGCAGCTCGCGCGAGAGCTTCGTGGCCTCCTCGACGCCGATCCGGAACACCGCGTCCGGATCGTCCTGCACCGCGTAGAGCTTCTCTGCGAGCCACGCAGGGAACTCCGAGCCCTGCAGCTCCGTCATCCGCTTGATGCTCGAGATCGCGGTCGCGGGCATGATGCCCGGGATCACCGGCTTGTCGACCCCGAGGTCGCGCAACGTGGTCACGAGGTCGAAGTAGTGGCGCGCGTCGAAGAAGAACTGCGTGATCGCGAAGTCGGCCTCGGCGAGCTTCTCGGCGGTGCGCACGCGGTCGTCGGCCAGGCTCGCCGCCTTCGGGTGCGGCTCGGGGAACGCGGCCACCCCGACCGCGAAGTCGCCCTCGCCGCGTACCAGCCGGACGAGATCGATCGCATGGTCGAGCTCGCCGGGCGGTAGGTCCTGGTTCTTCGGCGGATCGCCCCCGAGCGCCAGGATGTTCTCGATCCCCGCGTCGCGGTAGCGACCGACGATGTCGACGAGCTCGGCGCGCGTGTGGCACACGCACGTGAGGTGCGCCATGGCCGTGACGCTCGACTCACGGTGGAGTCGAGTGACGATCTCGTGGGTCATCTCCCGGGTGCCGCCGCCGGCGCCGTAGGTGACGGACGCGAAGGAGGGCGCGAGGGGCTCGAGGTCCGCGAGCGCCGACGCCAGGCTCTCGGCGGCCTCCGGGGTCTTCGGCGGGAAGAACTCGAAGCTGTACGACGGCCCGGCCGCGAGGATCTCGGTGATCTTCATGGTGGCGGAAGGGTACGCGAGACTCCGACGCCGTGAGCCCGGGAACGGAGAATCCGTCCCGCCGCCGCCATCACCCGCACCGGCGCCGCCTGCGCGGCCACGGCTACTTCAAGCGGCTCGGGCCGGGCATCGTCACCGGCGCCGCCGACGACGATCCGTCCGGCATCGGGACCTACTCCCAGGTCGGCGCCGCCTACGGGGTCGCGCTCCTGTGGTCGATGCCGGTCGTCGGCGTGATGGCGGCGGCGGTGCAGGAGACCGCGGCCCGGCTCGGACTCGGTACCGGGGTGGGCCTGTCGACCTTGATCCGGCGGCACCTCGGGCGCCGGACCCTGCTCGTGTGCGTCGCGCTGGTCGCGATCGCGAACACCTTCAACATCGCGGCGGACCTCGCGGCGATGGGAGCCGCACTGCGCCTCGTGATCCCGGTGCCGCTCGGGGTCGGGACCGTGGCCCTCGCCGTGGGCATGGTGGCGCTCGAGCTCGCAATCCCGTATCACCGCTACGCGAAGGTCCTGCGCATCCTCGCGATCTCGCTCGGCGCGTACCTCGTCGTCGTCTTCACGATCGACGTCGACTGGGCCGCGGTCGCGAGAGGTCTGGTCACCCCGTCCATCCCGGGAGGGCGCGGCGGGATCGCCGCCCTCCTCGCCGTCTTCGGGACGACGGTGACGCCGTACCTGTTCTTCTGGCAGGCGTCGGAGGAGGTCGAAGAGGCCGAGGAGCACCGAGCCGAGCACACCGCACTGACCGGCGCGCACCTCACCGCGATGCGCGTGGACGTGATCGGCGGGATGTTCTCGGCCGTGCTCGTCGCGACAGCGATCTGCGTCTCGACCGCGTTCACGCTGCACGTTCACGGCATCACCACCATCGGGACGGCCGATCAGGCCGCGCGCGCGCTCGAGCCGCTCGCCGGGTCGGGCGCCAAGCTCCTCTTCACGATCGGCATCGTCGGCCTCGGCCTGCTGGCGGTGCCCGTGCTCGCGGGATCGACCGGCTACGCCATCGCCGAGGCGATCGGTCGACCGGAGGGGCTCTCACGACACTTCCGGGAGGCCCGCGGCTTCTACCTCGTGATCGCGGGCTCGATGGTGCTCGGCCTCGGCCTCGACGTGCTCGGTCTCGACCCCATTCGCGGCCTGTTCTACGCCGCCGTCCTCAACGGCATCACCGCGCCCCGCTCGTTCTCGTGATGCTGCTGCTCGCCCGGCGCAGGGAGGTGCTGGGCGACCGGCGGAGCGGCCGGCTGTCGTCGAGCCTGCTGCTCCTGACCGCCATCGGCGGCGCGCTGCTCCCGATTGCCTACCTTCTGTGGCCATGAGGACCACCGGGCACGGCGACGACGGGAGCGGGAGCGCGTGAGGTTCGAGATCGTCCAGGAGCTGGCCGCGACCCCCGAGGCGCTCGACGCCGCGCTCGTCGACCCGGCGTTCCTCGTGCGGATGGTGGAGCTGCCCAAGCTCGGATCGGCCGAGGTGCTCACCCAGGAGCGCGACGGCGACGTGGTGCGCCAGGACGTGCGCTACCTCTTCCAGGCCGAGCTGTCATCGGCGGTGACCCGCGTCGTGGACCCGAAGAAGCTCACGTGGGTCGAACGCTCGGTGTGCGACCTCGTCGCGCACCGGACCGAGTGCGAGATCCGTCCCGACAACTACGGCGGCCTGCTCGCCGGTCGCTACGACGCGGTGATCGTCGCCGTCGGTGACGGTGCCCGCCGTACGCTCACCGGCGACCTCAAGGTCAAGATGCCGCTCGTCGGGGGCAAGGTCGAGCGAGCGATCGTCGGCGGCCTCGAGGAGAACGCCGCGGCGCAGACGACGCTCCTCGAGTCCTTCCTCGCCGGCTGAGTTCAGGCCGGCGTGCGGGCACCGCGGAACCGGCGCAGCCGCAGTGAGTTCGTCACGACGAACACCGACGAGAAGCCCATCGCACCCGCGGCGATCACAGGGTTGAGCAACCCGAACGCGGCGAGCGGGATCGCGGCCACGTTGTAGGCGAACGCCCAGAACAGGTTGCCGCGGATGGTGCGGAGCGTCGCGCGGGAGAGCGCGATCGCATCGGCGGCGCCGCGGAGGTCGCCGGAGACGAGCGTGAGGTCGCTCGCCTCGATCGCGACGTCGGTGCCCGTGCCGATCGCGATGCCGAGGTCGGCCTGCGCGAGCGCGGGGGCATCGTTCACGCCGTCCCCGACGACCGCGACCGTCCGGCCCTCGGCCTGGAGCGCGACCACCACGTCCACCTTCTCCTGGGGCAGCACCTCGGCAACGACGCGGTCGATGCCGACCGCGTCGGCCACCGCGCGCGCCGTCTCGGTCCGGTCGCCGGTCACCATCACGGTCTCGACTCCGAGTCCGTGCAGGGCGGCGATCGCGGCGTCGGCGCCCGGCTTGGGAGTGTCGGCCACGAGGTAGACGGCCTCGACCGCGCCGTTGCGGCCGGCGAACACGGGCGTACGGCCCTGCTCGGCCGCGGCGCGCGCGGCCGCGTCGACCGGGTCGGGCACCGTGCCCACGAACGTGGCCCGGCCGACCCTGATCGTCTCACCCTCCACCACGGCCTCGACGCCGAGTCCTGCCTCGTTGGTGAAGGAGGTCGGCGCGACCGGCCGGGCGCCGTCGGCGCGCAGCCCCGCCACGACGGCCCGGGCGATGGGATGCTCCGACGCGTCCTCGGCGGACGCGACGATTCGGCCGAGCGCGGCGGCATCGACGCCCGGCGCGACCTCCGTACCCACGAGCGTCATCCGGCCGGTCGTGACGGTGCCGGTCTTGTCGAGCACGGCGACGTCGACGCGCCGCGTCGCCTCGAGCACCTCGCCGCCCTTGATGACGATGCCGAGCTGGGCCCCGCGCCCGGTTCCCACCATGATCGCGGTGGGCGTCGCGAGTCCGAGTGCGCAGGGGCAGGCGATGATGAGGACGGCGACCGCAGCGGTGAACGCGTCGTCGGCCGCGTGTCCGGTGAGGAGCCAGACGGCGAGCGTCACGAGCGCGATCGCGAACACGATCGGCACGAAGATCGCCGACACGCGGTCGGCCAGGCGCTGCACCGGTGCCTTCGATCCCTGGGCCTCGCTCACGAGGCGCGCGATCTGCGCGAGCGCGGTCTCGCTGCCCACGCGCGTGGCCTCGACCACGAGGCGACCGGACGCGTTCACCGTGGCGCCGAACACCGCGTCGCCGACGTCCACCTCCACCGGCACCGACTCGCCGGTGAGCATCGACACGTCGACGGCGGACGATCCCGCGACGACCACTCCGTCCGTCGCGATCTTCTCACCGGGTCGGACCACGAACCGCTGCCCGGACTGAAGCTCCTCGATCGGCACGTCCTCGCCCGACTCCAGGCGGGCGGTGTGGGCGCCGAGCTCGAGCAGCGCGCGCAGCGCGCTCGACGAACGGCGCGTGGCGCGGGTCTCGAAGTACTTGCCGAGGAGCAGCAGCGCGGTGACCACGGCCGCGGTCTCGAAGTAGACGTGTGGGCCGGTCCCGGTGTCGGTCCCCGCCATCTCCGCCATGCCCGACGACCCGCCGGACCCGGCGCCGAGGAACACCGAGCGCGACCACGGACCAGAGCCACGCCGCCACGGTGCCGACCGTCACGAGCGTGTCCATCGTGACCGCGCGGTGGCGCAGGTTCAACCAGGTCGCGCGGTGGTACGGCCAACCCGACCAGAAGACGACGGGCGTCGCCAGCGCGCCCGCGACCCATTCCCACCCGTCGAACATCAGCGCCGGGACCATCGAGATGAGCACCACGGGCACGCCCAGGACGACCGCGACGACCAGGCGCCGCCGGATGTCGAGAGGGTCCTCGTCGTGGTGCATGTGGTCGTGCGCACCGGCCGCGCCGTGGTCCATCGGCGCGGCAGCCGTGTAGCCGAGGCCGGTCACCGCGGCGCGCATGGCGTCGGGGCCGACCCGCTGCGCGTCGTACCGAACCGTCGCGGTCTCGGTCGCGAAGTTGACGTTGCAGTCGTCGACGCCGGGGACGCCGGCGATCGCCTTCTCGACGCGCGCCGCGCAGGACGCACACGACATCCCGCCGATGGGCAGGTCGACCCGGTCGGTGGCGTGCTCCAGGGTGCGGTGCGGTGTCATCGTCGGACCTCCTGATTCACAGGGTACCCCCGTAGGGTATACTGCGCAACACCGGATCATTCCCGACCAGCGAGGAGCCCGACGTGCGCGGCTACACCCTCCAGAAGGACGAGTACGCCCGGCGGCTGGCCCGCATCGAGGGTCAGGTCCGCGGCCTGGCGCGGATGATCGACGAGGACCAGTACTGCATCGACGTGCTCACGCAGATCGCGTCCGTCACGAAGGCGCTGCAGAACGTCGGCCTCGGACTGCTCGACCAGCACATGCGCCACTGCGTGATGGAAGCCGCGGACCAGGGGTCCGGCGCCGAGAAGCTCGACGAGGCGATGCACGCCGTCGAGCGACTGCTACGGGTCTGACGGCGGCGATCCGGGCCACGGCGGCGGCGGTCCCGCAGGATCGCTCGCGGGTGGCCGGGGCTCGGCGACCGGCGGCGGCGAGGTGCCGCCGGCGTCCACGGTGCGGCCGGCGGAGCACTCGGCGCGAACGGATCCGGCGGAGCACCGGCGGCGGCGATCGCGTCCCAGGCCGAGTGCTGCGCCCGCGTGATCGACCGCACGACGAGGATCGCGAGGACCGCGGCCGCGAGCATCGCCACCATCGCGATCACGAACACCGCGTTGCGGACGTCGAACGACGACGCGTCGTAGCGGTGCCCCCGCTTCAGCGTGACCTGACCGAAGCCCGAGCCGGCCCAGCCGATCACGAACAGGATCCACCACACCACGAGCAGTCCGGATCCTCGGGGTCGCTCACCGGGCCCGGCCGGCGGGCCCGAACCCTTGTCGATGTCGTACATGTGCATGCCCGGGATGATCCAGAACGCGATCGGGATGAACCATCCGCCGATCGCGAAGCCGCTCGCGAACCGCGGCTTGAACCGGCGCAGGAGCGCCGTGTTGGTCGCGGCGCGCCACATCCAGATCATCCACAGGACCGCGATCGCCAGGAACAGCAGGAAGTGGATTCCGGCGACGCCGTTCACCGCGTCCACCGCGGTGCGCACCTTCTCGGTGACGAAGAGCACGCCGAAGCTCGTCGCGTCGTGGGCGACCTGGCGCTCGTGGAGCGCGAGCGGCACGAGGATCGCGGCCACCACGGCGTCGATCGCGAGGAGCACGGTCATGGCGACGGCGAGCCCGCGCAGGCTCCGGAACGGCTGCGGGACCGGAGCCGGCCACGGGGCGCCCGCGGCCGGGTACGGCGGCGGGGGTGGTGGTGGCGCCGAGGGCGGCGGTGGCGCGCCCCACGTCGGACCGGACGGCTGGTCGACCATCGGTCCAGCCTACGGACGCGTCGGGAGGCCCCGGGACATGTCTTCGACCCGGCCACCCCGCCGATGACAGACTCGGCGAGAGCGAGGCGCCACGGCGCGACCACGTCCATGATGCGGTGCGCCGAGCGTGGCCACCCGGCCCGAGGGCCAAGAGGGGAAGAGCATGCCGCCCGAGAAGCTCCAGTGGAAGCACCTCTACGACGAGGTCGTGACGTCGGGTCTCTGCACGGGTTGCGCGGGTTGTGTCATCGCGTGCCCGCACGACGTGCTCGGCTACAACGACGACGAGGGCGTCTACAAGCCGTTCCAGCTCGAGGACTACGGCGGACCGGCCGACTGCTCCCACGGCGACAAGGGCTGCACGTCGTGCACCCGCGCCTGCCCCCGGTTCCGGGCCTGGGAGCCCGACATCGACGAGCACCTCTTCGGCCGGGTCCGAACACCCGACGAGATCTCGGGCATCTACAAGGACATCGTGCTGGCCCGGGCCGCCGATCCGGTCATCCACGAGGTCGGACAGGACGGCGGCCTCGTCGGTGCCATCCTCCTCTACTGCCTCGAGAAGGACATCATCGACGCCGCGCTCGTCAGCTACCTCGAGGGCGACGGCACGAGCTGGAAGGCGATCCCGGGCGTCGCCCGCACCCGCGAGGAGATCATCGCCTCGGCCGGCAGCCGCTACACCTACAGCGCCAACACGATGGCCTACGCGGAAGCGGTCGAGGGCGGCGCCGAGCGCATCGCCCTCGTCGGGATGAGCTGCCAGAGCTCGGTGCCGCCGGTGATGAAGCAGCGGAAGGCGGGCAAGGTCGCGCGCCGCCTCTCGCTGAACATCGGGCTCCTCTGCTCGAAGACCTTCGACGACGCGATCTTCGAGGAGCTGTTCGAGGCGAAGTACGGCCTCAAGAAGTCCGAGATGAAGAAGATGAACATCAAGGGCGTCTTCCAGATCTGGATGAAGAACGGCGACTACCACGAGGTGCCCCTCAAGGAGTGCCACGCATGGACGCGTGAGGGCTGCAAGGCCTGTCCCGACTTCGCGGCCGAGCATGCCGACATCTCCACCGGCGGCATCGGCAAGTTCAACGACTGGACGTTGACCATCGTCCGGACCGACATCGGCCGCGAGATCATGGACGGCATGCTCGCCGAGGGCTGGATCGAGGTCCGGCCCGGCGACGACGACCCCGATGCGATCGCGCTGATGCACAAGCTCGCCGCCCGTTCACGCAAACGGTGGCCCGAGTTCGCGGTCGACGCACCGCGCCTGCTCCCCACCACGTGACGCGACTCGCGCCGACCTCGTGACGCGCACATGAGCCTGCGCCCGCCCTCCGGACTCCGAGGGTTCGCGCAGCGATCCCGCGACGTCATGCTCGCGTCGGCCCTCGTCGGCTTCGCGACCGGCCTCCTGCTCGCCGGAGCCGAGCGACTGACCGTCACGCTCCTCGACGCCGTCCGCGAGCTGCCCAATTGGCTCGTGGTCGTGGTTCCCGGCGTCGGACTGGTGCTGGCGGCGTTCACGCTCCGGTACCTGGCGCGCCGGACACCACCGAGCCTCGCCGACACCTGGCTCAAGGCATTTCACGCGCCCGACAAGGACATGGACGTCGCGGCGGCGCCGGGTGGTGTGCTCGCGTCGATGCTCACGATCGGGCTCGGTGGGGCGATGGGTCTCGAGGGACTCTCGATCTTCGCCGGCGGCTCGATCGGCACCTGGGTCCAACGCAGGATGGGCTGGCTGTTCCGCCCGGTCGACTCCAAGGTGCTGATGACCGCCGGGGCCGCGGCCGGCGTCGCCGCGATCTTCAAGGCGCCCGCGACCGGCGCCCTGTTCGCGATCGAGGTCCCGTTCCAGGACGACTTCGCGCGCCGCAAGCTGCTCCCCTGTCTCGTCGCCGCCGCGACCGGATACCTCGGCTTCGCCGCGATCAACGGAACCGTCCCCCTCTTCGCCGCGCACGGCGGCAACGGCTTCGACGCGGTCCATCTCATCGGGGCCGTCGGCGTCGGCGTCGTCGCCGGGCTCGGTGCGCGGATCTTCGCAATGATGCTGCGCTTCGCCAAGCAGCTCTCCACGCGGATCTCGCTCCCGGTGCGCATCGCAGGCTCGGCCGTCGCGTTCGCGCTGCTCATCGTCGTCTCGCTCGCGGCGACCGGCCGCAACCTGATGCTGGGCCCCGGCTACGACTGCATCACGTGGGCGACCCGCCCCGATCGCGCCGTGCTGCTGTTATTGCTCGTCCTCGTCCTGCGATGCCTCGCGACCGCGGTCACGACGGCCGGTGGAGGCGCCGGGGGTCTGTTCATCCCGCTCGTGGTGGCCGGTGCGCTGGTGGGACGCGCCGCCGGCGGGCTCGTCGGACGCGTGGACGACACGCTGTTCCTCATCGTGGGCGTTGCCGCGTTCCTCGGCGCGGGCTACCGCGTGCCGCTGTGCGCGGTGATGTTCGTCGCCGAGACCACCGGACGCGCGACGTTCGTCGTCCCGGCGCTGCTCGCCGCCGTCGCCGCGGACCTCGTCATGGGACGCGAGTGCGTGACCGCCTATCAGCTGCCTCGCGAGAGCATCTAGGCTGGATTCCCGGCGCGCCGGGAAGTCTGGTCGGCACCCTGACCGTCGACGCCCGGAGCCCGATGCCCACGCCCAACCCGCACCAGCGCGTGATGGCACTGATGCGCACTGACGCCGCCGCCGGCGTCGCCCTCATCGTCGCGTCGGTCGTCGCGCTGGTGTGGGCCAACGTCGCTCCGGGCCTCTACCACGACGTGTGGTCCGCGACCCTGACCCTGCCGGGCCCGGACCACGGGCTGAGTCTCGAACAGTGGGTCAACGAGGGCCTGATGGCGGTCTTCTTCTTCGTCGTCGGACTCGAGATCAAGCGCGAGATCGTGATCGGGGAGCTGCGCGACCCGCGGGCGGCGATGGTGCCGATCGCCGCCGCGGTCGGCGGCATGATCGTGCCCGCCGCGATCTTCGCCGTGGTCACGATCGGCTCGACACTCGGGAACGGTTGGGGCATCCCGATGGCGACCGACATCGCGTTCGCCGTCGGCGTGCTCCGTCTCGTCGCACCCCGAGCGCCCTCGTCGCTCGGCGTCACACTTCTCACCCTCGCGATCGTCGACGACGTGGGCGCGATCCTCGTGATCGCGCTGTTCTATTCGGCCGGCATCTCCTTCGGGTGGCTGCTCGGCGTCCTCGGACTCCTCGTGATCATCCGGCTCGCCGGCCGCACCTTGGCCCACCCACTCTGGTATGTCGTTCCCGCCGTCGTGCTCTGGGTCGAGATGCTGCGCTCGGGGATTCATGCGACCCTCGCAGGTGTGGTGCTCGGCCTCGCGACCCCACTGGTCGCCCGCAACGGCCGGCAGATCCTCACGACGCTCGAACATGCCCTCCAACCGTGGAGCAACCTCGTCGTCCTCCCACTGTTCGCGCTCGCGAACGTCGGGATCCCGTTGTCGGCGTCCGCCGTGCAGGACGCGTTCACCAGCCCGGCGGCGATCGGCATCGTCCTCGGCCTCCTGGTCGGGAAGTTCGTCGGGATCAACCTCGGGATCCGGGTCGCGATGCTGTTCGGCGGTCGGGTGCCGGCCGGGCTCACCGGTCGCTCGCTGGTCGCGCTCGGGCTGCTCGGCGGGATCGGCCTGACCGTGTCCCTCTTCATCGCCGGGCTCAGCTACTCGGGGACCACGCTCGACGCCGCGAAGCTGGCCATCCTCGTGGCGTCGACGGCCGCCGCCGTCGCCGCGGCCGGTGTACTCCGGACGATCCGACCCGTTCCGGACGGCGTTGCGTAACCTCGGCGGCCATCGCCGAGTCGAAGCAGGCCCCATGACTCCTCCGGACACGTTGCCCGCGCGGCTCGAGGCGGCCGCCGACCGGGCCGGGACCATCACCTTCGTCACCGGCGCCACCGACGGGCCGGCGTACCGCACCGAGACCGTGCCGTGGTCCCAGCTGCACGACGAGGCGCGCGCCGTGGCCGCCGCGCTGCAATCGCGTGGTGCCGGACCCGGAGTGACCGTCGGTCTGCTCGGACCGACGTCGCGAGCGCTCGTCACCGCGATCCAGGCGACGTGGCTCACCGGCGCGACCGTCGCCATGCTCCCGCTGCCGATGCGGCTCGGCTCGATCGAGGAGTTCGTGGAGGCCACCCGGCGGCGGGTGGAGAGCGCCGACGCCACGATCGTCCTCGTCGACCCCCAGCTCGCGGCCTTCGTGCCCGATGGGATGCCGGCCACCAGCCTCGACGCACTCACCGGCGACGCGCGGCGCTTCGTCGCGCCCACCGTCGACCCCGACGCGCTCGCGATCCTGCAGTTCACGAGCGGCAGCACCGCCGATCCCAAGGGCGTGATGCTCCCGCACCGCTGCGTCACCGCGAACCTCGACGCGATCCGGCGCGGCGCAGCGTTCGACGACGACCGCGAGCGCGTGGCGTCGTGGTTGCCGCTCTACCACGACATGGGCCTGATCGGGTTGCTCGGCGTGCCCATGACCACCGGCGCCGACCTCGTGCTCGCCGGACCGCAGGACTTCCTCGCGGCACCGGTGCGCTGGCTCGACTGGATGTCGACGTTCGGGTGCACGGTGACGGGCGGACCGAACTTCGCGTACGCGCTCGCGGCCCGCGCGCTGCGGCGCGCCGGTGACCTCGACCTCCGGCCGTGGCGGCTCGCGCTCAACGGCGCCGAGCCGATCGACCCCGATGCGGTCGACGAGTTCCTCACGGCGGGTGCGCCGTTCGGTCTCGACGCCGGCGCCGCGTTCTGCGTCTACGGCATGGCCGAGGCGACGCTCGCCATCACCTTCCCCGAGCCCGGCGCCGGCATGACCGTCGACGCGGTCGACCGCCGCGTACTCGAGACCGACCGGTACGCCGCACCGGTGGACGGTCCCCGCGACGGCACCCGGCGCCTGCCGCGACTCGGGCGCGTCCTCGACGGCCTCGAGCTGCGCGTGGTCGACCCCGACACCGGTGCGGGCCGTCTCGACCGCGAGGTCGGCGAGGTGGAGCTGCGCGGGGCGTCGATCACGCCGGGGTACTTCCGTAACCCGGACGCCACCGCGATCAGCTTCCGCGACGGGTGGCTGCGCACCGGCGACCTCGGCTACGTCGTCGACGGCGAGCTCGTGATCTGCGGCCGGCGCAAGGACGTCATCATCGTGGGGGGCCGCAACGTGTTCCCCGAGGACATCGAGCGGGCCGCCGCGGGCGTCGACGGCGTGCGCGCCGGGAACGTGATCGCGTTCGGCACCACCGGCAGGAAGGGGCGCGAGGCCATCGTGGTCGTCGCCGAGACCAAGGCCGACGACGACGGCACCGCGCCGGTCCGCGCCGCCGTCGCCGAGCGCATCACCGACGCGATCGGGATCCCGCCGAGCGAGATCGTGCTCGTCGCGCCGGGGACACTCCCGAAGACGTCGTCCGGCAAGCTCCAGCGTGCGCTCTGCAAGGACCGCTACCTGAGCGACGTCCTCGAACCCGTCTACCCGCCCTCGGGATGGGCGACATCGGAACATCGCACGATCCCGCGTCGAGCGCGCCGACACGCCCTATCTAGATCATCGGCCAGGGAACCGAGTGGTACCCCTCGTCGGGCTCCGGGTAGCGGCCGGTGACGAGGAGTTCGTCGACCCGCCGGCGCATCGCATCCAGCTCGGCCGGGTGCAGGAGGCCGCACAGCTCGTCGCCGAGCGCGCCGCCGAGCACCCCCCGGAGCCCTTCCAGGTCGGCCACCAGGTCCTCGGGGACAGGCTCGGAGGCGAAGTCCCAGATCACGGTCCGCAGCTTCGGACCGACGTGGAACGTGAGCCCGTGGTCGATCCCGTAGACGTGACCCGTCGCGAGCTCCTGGAGGCAGTGGCCACCCTTGCGGTCGGCGTTGTTCACCACGACGTCGAACGCCGCGAACCGGCGGAACTCGTCGGGGTGCGCCTCCAACAGCGTGAAGTAGTGGTCGTCGGGATCGTGCTCGACGAAGCGCTGCACCATCCCGACGCCGTACGGACCGTCGCGGAGCACGGTCGTGGGAACGATGTCCCAGCCGAGCGCCTCGCTGATGACGTACGACGCGGTCTCCCGCCGGCACAGCGTGCCGTCCGGGAAGTCCCAGAGCGGACGCTCGCCGCGCTGGGGCTTGTAGACGGCGAGCATCTCGCCCTCGCCGGCGGCCACGGTCACGAGGAGCGCGGCGTTCGACGACCACGCCACGCGCCCGACGACCTCGATGGCGCCGCGCGCGAGCAACGTGCGCTCGGCGGGGGGTGTCAGTTCCACCGGGGGCAGATGTGACCGGCCGGGTCCATCGGGAACTCGCACAGCGGACACGTGGGCCGGCCGCCCTGCACGGCCTCCGAGCCGCGTGCGGCCATCGCCCGCACCTGCGCGCGTGTCGCGAAGATCCGGGCGACGTAGCCGTCGTCGGCGTCGTCGTCCTCCTCTTCCGTCTCGTCGTCCTCCGAGCGCTCGCGGAGCTCGATGAGCACCAGCCCCCGGTCGGGCTCGAACCCGAGACCGATCATGCGCGCCCGGAACAACGGGACGGCCGGCTCGGTGACCTGCGCGACGCTCGGGTGCAGCAGGTTCGACTCGGCCGGCGGCTCGGGGTGGTCGTCGGCGATACGGTCGAGGAACGCGACGGCCTCCTGCGCGAGCAGCGCCACCTGCTCCTTCTCGACGAGCACCGTGAGCCGGCTGCCGCGCTTGTCGGCCTGGATGTAGAAGGCGCGCGCGCCGGGCTCGCCGATCGCACCCGCGCCCAGCGCGTCGACGCCGTCGAGCTCGATCATGCTCACGGTGAACCAGACTCCGCCGTCGAGGATTCCCCGCCGTCGGCGCCGCTCGTCTCGGCATCACCGTTCGCGCTCGCCGGCGGCTCGGGCACGAGCTCGGACAGCGACCCCGTGTCGTTGCACTTGACGAGGGTCACACCGTGCAGGCCGAGCACGAACACCGTCACCGATGCGGGCGAGACCGCGATTCGCTGGAACAGATCCAGATGCACCCCGGTGAAGTGCGCGATGACCGACTTGATGGGGTCCGCGTGCGACACCACCACGATCATCTCGCCGGGATGATCCGCGACGACGGCCTCCAGCGCGGCGACCGTGCGCGTCTGCATCTCCGCGATCGACTCGCCGTCGGGGAAGCGGGCCCGTGACGGCGTGCGTTGCACCGTCTTCCAGAGGTCGGTCTTCGCGAGGTCGGCGAGCTGGCCACCGGTCCACTCGCCGTAGTCGGCCTCGATGACACCGTCGAGCGTGCGGACCTCCAGCTGGTGGTGCCCGGCGATGTGCTCGGCGGTCTGGCGCGTCCGGTCGATCGGGCTCGCGTACACCGCGGCGATGGGCAGCTCGGCGAGCCGCCGACCCGCGTTCGCGGCCTGCTCGTGCCCGAGCTCGGAGAGGTCGATGCCCGGCATCCGGCCGGAGAGCATGGGTCCGGTCTGGGGCGTCACCGCGTGCCGCACCAGGACGAGGGTCGTCGGCTTCGGGGGTGCCGGAGCCTCGGGCGCGCCGACGGCGGCGTCGGGAGCAGTCGCGGTGGCGGTCTCGGTGGTGTCGCGGCTCGGCGCGGTGGGCGCGGTGGTCACGTGGCGGATGGTACCGGGCACACCCGGCTCCGGTTCCGGCGAGCTCGGGGCAGTACCTTCCGACGCATGAGTGACGGGAACCGCCGGTGAGCGACCAACCCATCGGGCTCCATCGCGGCGGCCCGCCCGAGACCGTCCTCCCCGCCGATCCGCCGGACGTGCTCGCCGCGCTCGATGCCGCCCGTCGCGACGACGACGTCGAGTCGCGCCGGGAGCGGCTGCGGGTCGTCGCACGCGCCCACCCCCGGTGCGTCACCGCGTGGGCGCGCCTCGGCGAGGTCGCGCGCGACGACGTCGAGGCCTACGCGTACTTCCGCGTCGGCTATCACCGCGGGCTCGACCAGTTGCGGCAGTCCGGCTGGCGCGGCTCCGGCTACGTACGGTCGAGTCATCCGGAGAACCGCGGCTTCCTCGCCGCGCTCGACGGCCTGCGGCGGACGGCCGCGACGATCGGCGAGACCGACGAGGCGGACCGGTGCGCCGAATTCCTCGTCCAGCTCGATCCGCACCCGGAGGGATCGCGCGATTCCACCCCCCCGGGGTAACCTCGACGGTCATCCCCCGCAGGTCGTGCGGGCGGGCCGATCATCACGCCGAGAGGAACGCATGAAGCGCGCGCTCGTCACCGGTATCACCGGCCAGGACGGCCGGTACCTGAGCCAGCTCCTGACCTCGAAGGGGTACCAGGTCTTCGGCCTCATCGCCGGGCAGGCGAACCCGAAGGCCAAGCTCGTGCAGGAGGAGTGCCCCGGCCTCGAGCTCGTCGGCGGTGACCTGCGCGACCTGCCGTCGCTGATCGCCGCGGTCGAGCAGGTGCAGCCCGACGAGGTCTACAACCTCGGTGCGATCAGCTTCGTGCAGCTCTCGTTCAAGCAGGCCGAGCTCACCGCCGAGATCACCGGGACTCGGCGTGCTGCGCATGCTCGAGGCGGTGCGGATCGTCGGCGGATCGCAGAACAACCCGATCCGCTTCTACCAGGCGAGCTCGTCGGAGATGTTCGGCAAGGTGCGCGAGACGCCGCAGACGGAGCGCACACCGTTCCACCCGCGGTCGCCGTACGGCGTCGCCAAGGTGTTCGGACACGACATGACGGTGAACTACCGCGAGTCGTACGGCCTGCACGCGTCGAGCGGCATCCTGTTCAACCACGAGAGCGAGCGGCGCGGCCTCGAGTTCGTCACCCGCAAGATCACCAACTCCCTCGCGCGCATCAAGCTCGGGTCTGCAGGAGGGCATCAGTCTCGGCAACATCGACTCCGCGCGCGACTGGGGCTACGCGGGCGACTACGTCGAGGCGATGTGGATGATGCTGCAGCAGCCCGAGCCGGACGACTACGTGATCGCCACCGGCGAGACGCACACCGTGCGCGAGTTCCTCGACGTCGCGTTCCGGATCGCCGGCTACGACGACTGGTCGCCCTACGTCACCCACGACCAGCGCTTCGACCGGCCGGCCGAGGTGGACCTCCTGCTCGGCGACGCCACGAAGGCCCGCTCCAAGCTCGGATGGTCGCCGAAGGTGAACTTCGAGGAGCTCGTGGCCCGCATGTACGAGTCGGACCTGAAGGCCGAGCAGGCCCAGCTGGACTCCGGCCGGCGGTAGCCGAGGGGCGAGCGCTCGCATCTGCGCCCGAGCACGGTGACGCCGAACGTCGAGACTTCTCCGCTTCGGGCCTTGCACCTGACGTGACGTGAGGCCGTACCGTCGAGCGCATGAGTCCGACGGACACCGACCGACTGCGCAAGATCGGCGAGATCGCCGACACCACCGGGATGACGATCCGGGCGCTCCGCTACTACGAAGAGGTCGGGCTGCTCGCGCCGACCGCGCGCACCGACGCCGGCCATCGGCTGTACGGAGCCGACGCGGTCGAGCGCCTGTACCGGATCGCCCTGCTGCGCCAGCTCGGCATGCCGATCGACGGGATCCGGGCGAGCCTCGCGGACGGCGGCACCGGCCTGCGATCGCTCATGACCGATCATCTCGCGACGATCGACGCGCGCCTCGCGGCCGAGCAACGACTCCGCGGTCGGCTGGTCATGCTCGTCGGCACCCTCGAATCGAACGAGGACACCACCGGTGACCTCCTGAGTGTCCTGGAGGACATGACCATGCTGGAGACGACCGTCGACCGTCGGATCGCGATCCTCGTGTACGAGGACCTCGAGGCGGCCTTCGACTATCTCATTCGCGTGTACGGCTTCGGGCCCGGTGAGCTGATGCGCGACCCGGCCGGCAACGTGGTCCACGCCGAGATCCAGGCGGGCGACGGAGAGTTCTGGCTCCACATGGAGTCTGAGGCGTTCGCGCTGAAGTCGCCCAAGCACCTCGGCGGCGCTACCGGCACGATGGCGGTGATGGTCGACGACGTCGACGCGCACCACCGCTTCGCCGTCGAGCAGGGCGCCACCATCAGGTACGCGCCCGTCGACCAGGACTACGGCTACCGCGAGTACAGCGCCGTCGACCCCGAGGGCCACCTCTGGTCGTTCATGAAGCCCCTCGACTGAGGTGCGGCGCTCGCGGACCGGGGCCGGAGTCGTGGACCGCTGGGTCGCGCGCAGGCGACGGAACGTCCGGACACCTCAGCACGTGCCTGAGGTGCGGCGCTCGCGGACCGGGGCCCGCGCGCTACCTGAGCGTCGTGAGCCGGTCCAGCGCGGTCTCGGCCTCGGCCACGATCCTGCGCACGACGTCGCCCGCGGGCTCGAGCGCGTCGATCGCGCCCACGCCCTGGCCCGCCGGGTAGCACTCGCGGTCGGGGTCGACGCCCTCCGTGCCCTCGTGCGCCCCGAGGTGCATCCACCCGCCGCTCATCGACTTCATGAGCATCTCCGGGAACGGCACCAGCTCCTCGGGGTGGGCCTCGAAGTGCCGGGTCGTGTCGTTGGCGACGGCGCGCAGCGTCTTGCCGGTGAACGCACGAGAGATGACCGTGCCGTCCTCGGCGGTGCGCAGGAGCGCATCCTTGTAGCCGGGCGCGGAGCGCGCTTCGGGCGTCGCGATGAACCGCGTCCCGATCCACACGCCGTCGGCACCGAGCGCGAGCGCGGCCGCGAGTCCGCGGCCGTCGAAGATGCCCCCGGCGGCTACGACCGGCACGCGGTCGCCGACTGCGTCGACCACCTGCGGGACCAGCGGCATCGTCGCGACCTGTCCCGTGTGGCCGCCCGCCTCGGTGCCCTGCGCGACGACGATGTCGCACCCGGCCTCGACCGCCGCGATCGCGTGACGGACCTTGCCGCACATCGACAGCACCAGCACGTTGTGCTCGTGACACAGGGTGATGACGTCACGCGGGACGCCGAGCCCGGCCGCGAACACCGCCGCGCCCTCGCGGATGAGGGCCTCGACGTCGGTCATCAGACGGTCGGGCATCGCGGTGAGCAGATCGACCCCGAGCGGCTTGTCGGTGAGGGCCTTGGCGGCGCGGATCTCCGCGACCATCTCGTCGCCCGACATCGTCGACGCACCGAAGCATCCGAAGCCACCGGCCTCCGAGACCGCGGCCACGAGCGCGGAGTACGACACCCCGCCCATGCCGGCGAGCATCACCGGATGCTCGATGCCGAGGACGTCGGTGAGTCGCGTGTGCATGGCGTGGGTCCTCCCAGGACGACGGGCGGGCGAGAGTAACGTCCGGACCCGTGAACGGGGAAGAGCGCGGGCCGGCTCCGCGGGTCGGCGTGATCATGGGCAGCGACAGCGACCTCCCCACCATGCAGGCCGCGATCGACGTGCTCGCGGAGTTCGGCGTCCCCCACGAGGTGCGGATCGTCTCCGCCCACCGGACCCCGGACGTCATGACCGAGTACGCCCGCACCGCCGCCGACCGGGGGCTCGAGGTCATCGTGGCCGGGGCCGGGGGAGCCGCCCACCTGCCCGGGATGACCGCCTCGATGACGCCGCTGCCCGTGATCGGCGTGCCGGTCCCCCTCGCCCACCTCGACGGCATGGACTCGCTCCTGTCGATCGTGCAGATGCCCAAGGGCATCCCGGTCGCGACCGTCGCCGTCGGCAACGCCACCAACGCGGGCCTGCTCGCGGTGCGGATCCTCGCCGCGTCGGACCGCGCCCTGCGCGAGCGCATGGTCGAGTACCAACAGAGCCTCGCCGCGACGGTGCGGGAGAAGGACGCTCGCCTCACGCGATGAATCTGCGCCGAGCGCTGCGGCTCCCGAGCCGGAGTCGTGGGTCCGGGCGGTGCGCGTGACGATCACCCCGTCCGGTCGGCGCAGCGAGGTTCTTGACCTGAAGTCGGGTTCACGTCCTACGTTGCCCGCCGTGCACCGCTACCGCGCCTACGGCGAGCTCCGCGACGTCCCGCACGTGGTGGTCGACGGCTCCGGTCAGCCCGGCACCGTGCTCGTGCTCTCGCACTGGCCGGGCATGCCGACCCCCGACGCCGTGCGTGCCGACCTGTCGGCCGAGATCGCGTTCCGCTACCTCGACCACCCCGAGCTGCGCGCCGACGCCGAGTTCGTCACCAACAACCACTGCGACCAGGACGGGCTCGTGAGCGTGTTCGCCCTCACCCGCCCCGACGACGCGAACGCGCGCCGCGAGACCGCCTGATCGACATCGCGCGCGCCGGCGACTTCGGCTGCTTCCATGATCGCGACGCGGCCCGGGCCGCGATCGCGATCGCCAACCTCGAGGACGCGATCGACGGTGACCCGTACCCGGAGCTCCTCGGCCGGCTCCCCGAGCTCGCCGACCACCCGGACCGGTACCGCGAGCACTGGGCCGACGAGGACGAGCACATCTCCCTCACCGAGGCGGCCATCGCCGACGGCACCATCACGATCACCGAGGACCCGGCGCTCGACCTCGCCGTCGTGCACGTGCCCGAGTCGTGGCGGACGCGGGCCGTGCACCGCTTCACGATGACCGGCGAGGGCGTGGCGCATCCGTACGCGGTGCACAACGCGACGGACCGGTTCGTGGTGGTGACGCTCGGGGGCCCGGCCCCGGAGCTGCGGTACCGCTACGAGACCTGGGTGCACCTCGTGAGTCGCCGCCCCCGACCCGCGCGTCGACCTCACCGGGCTCGCCGACGAGCTCACCGCGGCCGACGGCGGGCCCGGTCGTTGGGTCTCCGACGGCGTCGACTCGCTCAGCCCGGCGCTGCACCACGTGGGTGGCGCGACGACGGTGACCGACGACGACTTCCTCGCAGGCGTGACGGCCGCGCTCCGCGCGTCGGTGTCGACCTGGAGTCCGTTCACGACCTGATCGCGCGGTGGTGTCAGCGGCTGACCACGCATGACGCGCCGACCAGCCCGGACGCCGCGGCCGTGACCGTCACCGGCGGCCGATTGCCCCTCTGCATCCTGAACTGGAACTGCTGGGAGGTTTCGACGTTGCCGTTCGTGATGTTGAGCGACGAGCGGTTCAGGGTTCCCGAGGTCGGGCTGCGGGTGATCGCCACGGAGCGACTCCCGCCGCTCTGGGTCACCGGATTCAGCCACGTGTCGAACTGGCTCACCCGGCTGCGGAACGTACCCCCGTTGCCCACCGCGACCGCACCACTCGCGCACGACGGCGTCGAGGACGTGAAGGCCAGCTGGGCCGCTGCACCGGCCTGCACGACCACCGGCGTCGACCCGCTGCGGCTGCCTTCGGTCGCGACCAGCGTGGTGCTCTCGGCGTCGAAGAGGGTCATCGTCGCGTGACCGACGCCGGCGGTGAACGTGACGGTCGCGGGGTAGCTCGGACTCTGGCCGGACGGACTCGCCGCCGGACCACTGAACGCCACCACCTTCGTGCCGGTGTAGGTGGTGTCGACGGTCGTCCCGTTCGTGGTCGCCGTGATCGTCGCACTGAACGCGGTGCCGGCGGTCGCCGGGGTCCCGACCGAGACCAGATACGGCCCGGGTGCGGGGGTCGTGACCGAGACCGGTCCGCTGGGACCCGACGCCCAGGACCCGAGGGTGGCCTGCACGGTGTACGAGTACGACGTGGACGCGGCCAGACCACTGTCCGCGCACGCGAACGTCGTGGCGCCGACGGAGCACACCGCGGCTGCCGTCGGCGCGACCCGGCGCACCGTGTAGCCGCCGGGTACGGGTCCGGACGTGGGAGCAGACCAGCCGACCATGACCGTCGACGACGACGGAGCCACCGCCGTGATCGCGACCGGGCCGCCGAGCGTGCGGGCCGCGGCGTCGCCCGATCCGGCTGCGCTCGCCCGCCAGGCGGCACCGAGCGGGCCGGCCCAGAGGATGAGCAGGAGCGGGATTCCGGTGGCGAGGATCGTGCGCATGGCAGGAGGCCGGGTTCGCGAGGTCGGTGGGCCGGCCCCAGAATCCTCGGCAATCCCGGACCGGTCCTTGACGCCCACTCAGCAAGGTGCGCGTACCGGGGCAAACCGTCGGGACCCTGGTTACTCCGTGCTGATCGCGTCGAGGACGTCGAAGCGCGACGCCCGGCGCGCCGGGTATGCCGCCGCCACGACACCGGCGAATCCGGCGAGCACCACCACGAACACGAGCTGGATCGCCGGGATCGACAGCTGGGTGAAGCCCTGGTCGTGGAGCGCCGTGACCATCGCCCATCCGAAGAAGATCCCGAGCACGAGACCGAGCAGCGCACCGAACACGGCGACGATGATCGACTCCCACCGCACGGAGATGCGTACCTGCTTGCGCGTCATCCCGACGGCGCGGAGCAAGCCGATCTCGCGCGTCCGTTCCACGATCGACAGCAGCAGCGTGTTCATGATGCCGAGCAGTGCGATGAAGATCGCGAGGAACAGCAGTGCGAACACGAGCCCGAGGATCTGGTCGATCTGCGTCTCGAACTGCTGCTTCAAGCCGCTGACGTCATTCACCTTGGCGCCGGGGAACTGCTTGGCGATGGCCTCGATCTTCGGCCGAACCTCCTTGATGGAGGCACCACGGTCGAGCGCGATGTACACCTGGCTGTCGGCGATCTGGCTGAAGCGCTTGTCGTAGCCGTCGAGCGACATGAAGTAGTCGGAGAGCCCCTCGCGCTGTCCACGACCGAAGACCGCGCCGATCGTCACCGGGCCGCCGCCCTGCTCGGGGAACTTCGTCCGCAGCTGCTGGCCGAGCTTCCAGTGCTTGTCGTCGAAGACCTTCTTCGACACCGCGATCTGGTTGGGCTGAAGGGTGGTGAGGTCGCCCTTGCGGGGGTCGAGGTCGAACACGCGGTCGAGCTCGTTCGGGCGCGACGCGATCAGGAACTGGCCCGAGCCGTTGACCTCGAACGCACCGAAGCGCAGCGGGTTGGCCACCGCGACGCCGGGGACCTTGGCGATGCGCTCCGCCATGGCGGGGCTGAAGCTGGAACCGGGCCCCGCGTCGCCCACGACGACGAGGTCACCGCGGAAGGCCTGGTCGATCTGCCCGCTGATCGACAGCTTGAGCGAGCTGGCGAAGATCGTGATGAGCCCGACGAGAGCGACGCCGATCATCAGCGCCGCCGCCGTCGACGCCGTCCGCCTCGGGTTGCGCACCGCGTTCTCGCGCGCGAGGCGACCCGGCATGCCTCGCCAGCGCGGCAGCGGGGACCCGATGGCCCGCCCGACGGGGCGGGCGATCACCGGGCCGAGCACCGCGACGCCGATGAACAGGCCGAAGACACCGGCGCCGACGAGCTTGATGTCGTTCGCACCGAAGAGACCGAGCAGCAGGAGCACCGCGCCGAGCACCGCGATCACGGCGCCGATGATCGTCCGCCGCCCGAGCTGACGGGACTCGACCGCGGAGTCGCGGAGCGCCGCCATGGGTGCGATCCGTGCCGCGCGACGCGCTGGGAGCAGCGCCGCGGCGAACGTGACCACCACGCCGAGGACGATGGAGATCACGAACGTCGACGGCTTCACCACGAGGTCCGACGTCGGTACCTCGAACCCGAACGCGCCCATCACCGCGCGCAGGCCGATCGCGAGCGCGAGGCCCAGCGCGACTCCGACCAGCGATGACAATCCGCCGACGAGCAAGGCCTCGCCGAGCACCGACGTCCGCACCTGGCGTCCAGATGCTCCGAGCGCGCGCAGCAGCGCCAGCTCGCGTGTCCGCTGGGCGATGACGATGGAGAAGGTGTTGACGATGATGAAGGATCCGACGAACAGGGCGATGATCGCGAAGATGAGCAGGAACGTCGTGAAGAACCCGAGGTTCTGCTCGATCTGGTTCTGCTGCTCCTTGACGAGCTTGGCGCCGGTGATGACCTGGACGCCGCGCTGCGGGACGACGTCCTTGATCTGGCCGACCAGCTCCGCCTGACCGACGCCCGGCTTGGCCGCGACCGAGATCCCGTCGAGCTCCCCGGGCGTGCCGTTGACGCGTTGCGCTTCCGCGAGCGTGAACAGCGCGACGGTCGCCCCGGCCGGACGGTCGGCGTCGCCGAATTTCGCCACCCCGACGATCTTGAAGTCGTCCTTGGGCAGCGTGGCGTTGTTGAAGCTGATCGTCACCGTGTCGCCGACCCGGAAGTGGTCGTCCTTGGCGGTGCCGAGGTCCATCACCACCTCGTGGGGCGCCTTCGGCGGACGGGACAGCTCGCCGCCGTACGACACGAGGGTGAACGGGTTCAGTCGGCGGACCGTGTTCCAGTTGAACCCGAGCGTGGGCGCGCCCTGCCCGGGGTCGCCGATGCCCTTCCCCTTGCGGTCGAGGAACTGCGCGCGCTGGATGTTGACCTGGCCCTCGGCCGCGGCCGCGCCGGGAACCGCCCGGACCTGCGGCAGGAGCGTCTCCGGGATCCGCCCGCGCTGGTTGGGCCCGAACTGGCCCTTCACCACGCTCGAGCTCCGGACGTAGGCGTCCGTGCCGTCGTACACGCTCGCGAAGAGCGAGTCGAAGGTCTTCTTGACCGTGTCGGTGAACACGAGGGTCCCGCTGACGAACGCCACACCGAGCACGACGGCGATGCCCGTGAGCAGGAACCGGAGCTTGTGCGCGACGAGGCCGCGCAGGGTGAGCTTGAACACGTCAGCCCCCGAAGTGCTTGAGGCGGTCCAGGACGCGGTCGGCGGTGGGCTCGTTCATCTCGTCGACGATCGTTCCGTCAGCGAGGAACACCACTCGGTCGGCGTAGCTGGCGGCGCTGGGATCGTGGGTGACCATGACGATCGTCTGGCCGAGGTCGTCGACGGCGTTGCGCATGAACTTCAGGATCTCGGCGCTCGCGCGCGAGTCCAGGTTGCCGGTGGGCTCGTCGGCGAAGATCAGGTCCGGGCGCGACACGAGCGCGCGTGCGACCGCGACCCGTTGCTGCTGGCCGCCGGAGAGCTCGCTCGGCCGGTGCGAGAGGCGGTCGCCGAGTCGGAGCGTGGAGACGATCTGGTCGAACCACGCGGAGTCGGGTTTCCGGCCCGCGAGCGACATCGGCAACGTGATGTTCTCGCGCCCGTCGAGGGTGGGAATGAGGTTGAACGACTGGAACACGAATCCGATGCGATCACGACGGATCAGCGTGAGCTGCTTCTCGCTCGCAGCGCTGATGTCGACGTCGCCGATGAACACCTGACCCGACGTGACGCGGTCGAGGCCCGCGAGGCAGTGGAGCAGCGTCGACTTGCCCGATCCGGACGGACCCATGATCGCGGTGAACCGGTTCGTCGCGAACTCGACCGAGATGTGATCGAGCGCACGCACCTCTGCCTCGCCCTGGCCGTAGACCTTCGACGCGTCGACAGCTCGGGCGGCGACGGCCGTGGTCGCGACGGATGCAGCGGGCATGCTCATACAAGGCACTCCTGGCGGGGGGAGCTCCCAGCCTACGGCGCCGCGCGCTCGTCGGCCACGGTCGAGCCCGCCGTCGAGCCGTCGGTCGGGCCGTCGTCGATCCCGTCGCGGTTGCGCGCGCGCCGTCCGAGAAAGAGGAAGAGAAGGACGGCGAAGATGAACACGCCGATGCTCACCCAGGCGTTGATGCGCAGCGGTCCGATGGTGTGCGCCGGGTCGATGCGCATCTCCTCCATCGGCAACCGGAACGCCGTGTACCCCGCGATGTACAGCGCGGTGAGCTGACCCCGCACGAGCTTGAACTTCCGGTCCACCGCGAGCAGCGCGAATCCGAGCGCCAGGCACCAGAGCGATTCGTACAAGAAGGTCGGTTGGAACGTCGCGTACCGCGCGTATCCGGCCGGACGGTGCGCGGCGTCGATCTCGACCGCCCACGGCAGCGACGTGGGGCCACCGAACAGCTCCTGGTTGAAGTAGTTGCCCCATCGCCCGATCCCCTGCGCGAACGCGAGTCCCGGAACGATCGCGTCGGCGATGTCGGCGAAGCTCAGTCCCCGCCGGCGACCGACGACCCACACCGCGATCGCGCCGCCGACGACCGCGCCCCAGATGCCGAGGCCGCCCCTCCAGATCTGGACCGTGCGCTCCCAGTGACCTTCGAACAGCTGGTAGTCGGTGATCACGTGGTAGAGGCGCGCACCGATGATCCCGGCGATCACCGCCCAGAACGCGACGCTGTCGAAGTCCTCGCCGCGTCGCTTGTGGATCTCCGGATCGTCGGTCCCTCCCTTGCGGATGTACCGCGTCCGGCCGACGCGCGCTGCGACGAGCACGCCGAGGGCGATCATCAGCCCGTACATGTGCAGCGGGATCGGCCCCAGGTGGAGCACGCCGTCCGACGGGCTCGGGATCGACGCGAGTGGACCCGCGACCAGTTGATCGAGCATCGGGCGAGACCCTAGGGCCGCGATCGCCGCCCGCTCACTTCACGAGGCGTGAGAGGCGCCGGTCCGCGAGGATCTTGCCGTTCGTCTGGCACGTGGGGCAGTAGGTGATCTCGTGGCTCTCGAACGAGACCCGGCGCATCGGGGTCCCGCACTCGGGGCACGGCAACCCGTGCCGGTTGTGAATCCGGAAGCGGTCCCCGAGCTTCGGAGCCGAGAGCCCACCGGTGCGCCGGCGCTCCGCGTCGAGGGCCTCGGCCATCGTCGTGCGGACGGCGTCGAGCAGCCGGCCCCGCTCGTCGGGCGTGAGCTTCGCCAGCGTCGCGTACGGCGACACGTGCGCCCGCTGCAGCGCGTCGTCGGCGTAGCCCCGCCCGATGCCGGCGACGGTCCGCTGATCGCGGAGCATCGTGTGGATCCGCCGCTTGTCGGCACCGGTGCGCAGCAGCGTCTCGAACTCAGGCGAGTCGGGCTCGGGCCCGAGCCCTTCGGTCGGACCGGGATCGTCGGCCGCGACGACCCACCACGACACCTTGCGCTCGTGGCCGTGCTCGCGCACGAGCAGCGCCCGGTCGCCGTCGAACCGGAAGCGCACCGCCGCACCCTTGGGCTTCGTGCGCTTCGCGGGCGTCTCGGTGTCGAGCCGTCCGGCCTGGGAGAGGTGGAGGACCACCGCGACGTCGCCGTCGGTGACGAACCGCAGGTACTTGCCCCGGCGCCGCACCGCGTCGAGACGGCGTCCGACGAGCGTCTCGGGCGCCGGCACCACCGTCTTCAGCGCGGAGAAGCCGAGGGCGTCGACGCCGGTGAAGGTGGCGCCCTGGAGGAATTCCTCGATCCGCTCGGCCAGCGCCTGCATCTCCGGCAGCTCGGGCATTGCACATCCTGAACGGCCCGGACTCGGGCCCGACGACCGGGAAGACCGGTACGGGTTGCTGTTTCACCCAGTATTGCTGACGCCGTTCAGCCGGTGCGCCGCCCGCGGCGGCGCTTGCGCTGCTGCTGGGCCTGCATCCGCGTACGGATGAGCTCCCGCCGTTCCCGGACCTCGGCGTAGGTGAGCCGGTCCTCGGCTTCGGCGCCGAGGCCGAAGCTCGCCTTCACCGAGACGAGGTCGAGCTCCGGCGCGGTCTCGAGACCGAGGTCGGCCGCGATCTGGTCGCCGTAGTGCTCCTGGAAGTAGAGGTACACGTGTGCGATCTCGCCGATGATGTCGAGGTCGGGCGCGAGCGTGGCGGTGGCACCGTCGAGGAACATCATGTTCTTCACGAAGAGCATGAGCTCCTTCGGCGCGCGGGCGCCGTACTCGAGGAGCTTCTTGGTGAGGTCGCGCAGCTCGCCGACCAGCTCGTCGGCCGACATCAGCGTCGGGTCCTTGACCGGCTGGTCGAGTCCGAGGTCGGCGATCACCGCGTCGAGGTCGGTGTCCACGGGGAACGCTCCGAGGTCCCGCAGCGCCTCGAGCTGACCGCGGACGTCGCCCGAGCTCCCGAGCACGAGCAGGCGAAGGAACGCGAGCCGCTTGCGCTCGTCGAGTCGACCGGTGATCCCGAAGTCGAGGAGGGCGGTGCGGCCGTCGGGCAGCACGAAGAGGTTGCCCCCGTGCAGGTCGCCGTGGAACACACCGTGCACGAGCGCGCCCTCGAGGAACGAGATGAGTCCGGCGCGCAGGAGCGCGTTCGTGTCGATCCCCGCCGCCTGCATCCCCTCCGCGTCCTCGAACTCGAACCCGGAGAGACGCTCCATCACGAGCACGCGCCGCGTCACCAGCCGCGGGTGCGGCCGTGGGACCACCGTGCTGCGCACACCCAACTGTGCGAGCGCGTGCGCGACGTCGAGCATGTTCTCGGCCTCGAGTCGGAAGTCGAGCTCCTCGACGATCGTCTCCGCGAACAGCTCCACGAGCGCGGGCGGATTGGCGAGCGCGGCGACGGGGATGCGGCCCACCATGCGCGGGCCGAGCCACGCCAGCGCGCGCAGGTCGTCGCGCACGCGGCGGGCGACCGTCGGCCGCTGCACCTTGACGACGACGGACTCACCGGTGCAGAGCACTGCGGCGTGGACCTGCGCGATCGACGCCGCCGCGAGCGGCTGCTCGTCGAACTCGGCGAAGACCTCGGGCAACGGACGACCGAGATCCTCCTCGACGATCGCCCGCACCACGCCGAAGGGCTCGGCCGGGACGCGGTCGCGCAGTCGCTTGAACTCGCGGACGAGCTCCTCGGGGAAGAGGCCGTCGCCCCCGGAGACGATCTGACCGAGCTTGATGTAGGTGGAGCCGAGCTGCTCGAAGCTGCGGCGCAGCCGGGCCGAGAGCCCGGCGCGGGACTGCTCGGTGCCCCGCTCCCGGACGTACCAGCATCCGAGAGCCCAGCCCACCGACCCGACCACGCGCACGGCTCGGCCCAGCGGCGGGACGCGAGGTGGCGTCGTGAGGGGGCCGGTCGACGCCTGGGTGCGGACGCGGACGCCGGCGAGGCCCCGTCGCCAGGGCAGATCCTCGGGATCGACGATCCAGGGCGGTGCGTCGCTGAACGCGTACTCCGCGAGGTCCGCGGGAACCGGCTGGGGGGCTGCTGATTCGATGGCCGACGCTAACCCGACGGTTCGACGGCGCCCGCACGCGGTGACCGCGTGCGGGCGCCGGAACCGGTTCAGCCGTAGGCCTTGCAACCCCAGCCGCTGAGGCCGTAGCGGGCGTACACGCGCTCGGCCACCACGATCTGCTGCTCACGCGACGCGAGGCCTGCGTTCGACGCGAACTCACGGCCGCCGAACGCGTTCCACGTGCCGTTGTAGAAGCCGAGCCCTCCCGAGAAGCTCGCGCCACGCATCGACCAGTTGCCACCGGTCTCGCACCGTGCGATGCCGTCCCAGTTCACACCCGTCTTCGGCCGGTAGTACTCCGCGACCGCCGCGAGGTACGCAGCGCGCTGCTGTGCCTCTTGCGCGGCCTGGAAGTCGCGCATGGTCTGCTCGGCCTGCGCGCGTGCACGCGCCGCAACCGCGGCGTCGAGCGGGATGCGCTCCGGTGGCGCCTTCGGGCTCACGACGTGGCGACGCGCGCTTTGGAACGCGCCCGCCGTCGGCTCGGTACCGAACGCGACGGCGACACCGGTGACGCCGACGATCGTCGCGATCGCAGCCGCGATCCTGGCGCGCGCCGGAAGAAAGTGGTGCTCACCCACAGCTGCCTCCCCAAGGTCCGAGCCCCTGAGTGGCGAGCAGGTGCTGCGCCATCGCGTCCTGGTCGGCCGGACTCGCGTCGGCGGGATTCACGCCGACGAGGTCGGTGCGACCGGCGGACGCCGCGTTCGTGTTCCACGTGCCGGGCATGAACTGGTAGGCGCCCGCGGCACCCGACGACCGGTTCACGACGTCGTACTGCCCGCGGCTCTCTCGGTGCCTGATGCAGTCGAGGACGTTGCCCGAGCTGCCGGTCGTGCTGGGACGCGCCGTGCGCGCGGCGCGCGCCGACGCAGCGGCCGCAGCGGCGGCGCGCTCGCGCTCGAGATTCGCGGTCGCCGCCGCGTACCACCGGGCCGCGTTGACCGCCTCGGTGTACCGGCGGATCGCCACCTGGTCGTTCTTCGCCCGTACGGCCGGGTCGACCGTGGGGAGCGCGGCGCGGACCGCTGCGAGCGCGCCGCCGGATCCCTCGGCGCGAGAGGCGGCGGCGTGCGCCGCCTCGGGACGGGTTGGTGCGTCGTCGGCGGCCGCGGTGGCGACGCCGACGAGGGCCACGCTCGTCGCGGTGACGAGCAGGCCCGATCCGATCGCACGGACGCGACCGTTCATGGTGGTGCTCCTTTCACTCCGCCTCCCTCGCGGAGCCGCTCGGGCGCGCGACGGCGCCCGGGCGGGTTTGAGAGGGAGCGAAAGCCGCAGAAGGTGAACCGACGGGCTTTCTGGACTCCAAGGTTACCCGTGGGTAGGGACCACCACCCACCCGAATGTCAGGACCTGGAAGAAAATCGCCGTCGCGTCGTCGGCGGCGCATGCTCCTCGGCACCACCGAGAGGCGTGGGGGCGACCTTGAGCGAAAATCTTGTGACCCGCATCACATGGGGTGGTTCCGACCCATTCGCGACGTTCAGCAAACCCGGACGAACACCGCGAGCGCCGGTCAGCGGCGGCCGTCGAGCACGCCGGCGGCGGTGACCACCAGACCGGTCAGCGTCTGGTCCGCGTGCTCCATCCGGAGCGAGAGCATCCGCTGGGCGTAGTCGAGCACCGTGGCCGCGTACGCCGGGTCGCCGGACCGGTCGACGAGCTCGTGCGGATCGGCGTCGAGGTCGTAGAACAGCGCCGGCAGCCCGGTGAAGTGCACGTACTTGCCGTGCTCGTCGCGCAGCACCGAGATCGCGCACTGGTCCATCGTGAGGCCGAGCATCCTCTCGGCCCATCCGCCCATCGGGTCGCGGAACTCCCACTCCCAGAACGCCGCGTCGCGCCACGGCACATCTGCGTCACCGCGAACGAGCGTGAGGAGCGACCGCCCGTCGCACTGCAGCGGCACCGGGAGCGCGAGCCAGTCGAGCACCGTGGGCATCACGTCGACGTTCTCGGTGAAGCGATCGACCGTCCGGCCGTGCGACTCGGGCGCGCTCGGGTCACGCACGATGCAGGGGATGTGGTAGCTCTCGTCGAACCACCCGAGCTTCTCGGTCAGCCAGTGATCGCCGAGCTGCTCGCCGTGATCCGAGGTGAGCACCACCAGCGTGTCCTCCCACTGGCCGCGCGCCCGGAGCCCGTCGAAGAGACGGCCGAGCTGCGCGTCGACCTCGGACATCATCCCGTAGTAGGTGGCGCGCGTCTGCCGGAGCTCGTCGAGATCGTCGCCGAGCCGCACCCCCGGGATCGCGACCGCACCGGCGAGGACCGGGTGGACCGCGCCCTCCGCCTCGTGGGTCTCGGCGCGGACCGGATCGGGGACGTCGGCCGGGTCGTACATCGACGCGTACGGCTCGGGCGCCACGAACGGTGGGTGCGGCCGGATGTACGCGGCGTGGACGAACCACGGCTCGGTGACCAGGTCGACGTGGTCGAGCACCGCGCCGGTGAGGAAGGCGGCCTCGGTGTGCTCCGCGGCGTATGCGACCGGTGCGCCCGGGGCGTCCGACACGGGCTCGTACATCGCCCGGACGTCACGGGGCACGTCGTAGCCCTGCGTACGGAGCCACTCCCCCCAGGCGAGGAGGTGCTCGGGGAGATCGACGACGGCGCGGTAGCCGGGCAGCACCCCCTCGTAGGAGAGGAGACGCTCGTCGTCGGCTGCGAGCGTGCGCGGATCGGGGGACGCGTCGGTGTAGCCGAAGAGCACGGGGTCGTAGCCGGCCGCGCGTGCCTCCAGCGCGAGGTTCGTGAAGCGAGCGTCGAGCGGCGTGCCGTTGAGCGCCGAGCGGTGCTTCATGAGGTACTGGCCGGTGTGCAGCGAGGCGCGGGACGGACCACACGGCGCCGCCTGGGCGTAGTGGCGGCGGAACAGCACGCCCTCGGATGCGAGCCGGTCCAGGTTCGGGGTGCGCACCACGGGGTGACCGACCGCGCCGAGGCAGTCGCCGCGCCACTGGTCGACCGTGATCAGCAGGACGTTGCGTCGCGTCGTCACCGCGGCAAGCTACGGCAGCGCCGCCGCGCCACGTGCGAAGGCCGCGCCCGGCCAGTACGGACCGCCGACCGTCGCCGGTGGTGGCGGGTCGCCGCCGGTCCCGAACGGGTGCATCCCGCCCGAGCGGTCGAGCAGCCAACCGCCGCTCCCGTCGGGCGAGATCACGATGCCGCGCACCATGTCCTGGCCGGGCCAGAACGGGCCCCCGGCGTTCGGTACCGGCGCACCTCCGAACCGGTGGATCCCGCCCCACTGGTCGACCAGGTAGCCGCCCCGACCGTCGGGCTCGAGCGCGATCCCGCGCGCGATGTCGAAGCCCTTCCAGTAGGGCACGCCGGTGACCGCCGCCGGCATCGGCGCGTTGCCGATCGCGAACGCATGGACGCCGCCCCAGCCGTCGAGCACGTAGCCGCCGGTCCCGGTCGGCAGGACCGCGATCCCGCGGGCGATGTCCCAGCCCTTCCAGTAGGGCGAGCCGTGCGCGACCGGGGCACCCGAGCCGTCGTCGAACGTGAACCCGTGCACGCCGCCCCACCCGTCGACGACCACACCGCGTCCGCCCGGCAACGCCGCGACCCCGCGTGCGATGTCCCAGCCGGGCCAGAAGGGGTTGCCGATCACGCCCGTGGGCGCGCCGAGACAACCCGCGCTCCAGCCGGAGAGACCGCCGAAGGCGTCGAGCACGAACCCCTCCGTCGGCGACGGTCCGGACGACCCGTCCTCCCGGAACCGGAAGGCCGACGCGACGTCACGTGCACCGACGTGCGTGCTGCCCACCACGAGCGGGCGACCGCCGGAGGGCGCGACGACACCACGAGCGGCCGAGCTCCGACCGACGTCGGAGACGGAGGCCCCGTCGATCCCGAAGTCGGGGTCCGGTGTCCCGTCGTCCGCGAGCCGGAGCAGGACGATGTCGTTGTCGCTGCCGACCCTCGAGTTCGCCGCGACGACGACGGCACCGCTGCCCTGCGCCACGACGCCGACGGGCGTGTCGTCCACCCCGAACGCCTCGCGGTACGGCGTGAAGGCAGGATCCGCGCTGCCGTCGGAGAGGAATCGACGCACGATCGTCTGGCCGTGCCCGGTCGCGCCGACGCCGAAGCCGGTCGCGACGAGCCGGCCGTCGGGCTGCAGCGCGACGGCGGTGATCGCGTCGTGGCCACCGGCGTCGACGGTCACGCCGCCGGACCCGCCGAATCCGCCGTCGGTGCTGCCGTCGCTCGCGAGCCGGAGGATCTTCCCGTCCGACGGCGCGCTGCGGGTCGCACCGCCGACGTACACCGCGCCGTCGGGACGCAGCGCGATCGACGACACCGACATCGCGAGGCCGCCGCGCCGGCCGTCGCCGTCCCATGCGGCATCGGGAACGCCGGCGGCCGAGTAGTGCGCGACGTACCCGCCGGAGTCGGCATTGCCGCCGACGTAGACGCTGCCGTCACCCGCGACCGCGACCGCGGTCGCCGCGTCCGTCCCCCCTGCGTTGACGATGAGCCGACCGGTCGAGTGGAACGCGGTGTCCGGCTTCCCGTCCGGGGACAGCACCACGATGACCGAGTCGCTCACGCCCGCCGTCGTCACCCGCCGACCCACCGCGACGGCACCGCCGCCCGCGGTGGCGTCGACGGCGTCGTACCGCGCGTCCGCGGTTCCGTAGCCGATCCGGGTCCAGCCCGCGGTGCCGAAGGTCGGGTCCGGAGCACCGTCGACAAGGCGCATGACGAGGCCACCGCCCTTGGCGGAGCCGGCCGCCAGCACGGCACCGCTGCTCGCGCCGGCGGCGGCCCGAAACCCGCTCGGTGCGCCGGCGACCACGTCGAACCGACGCACGCCACAGCTGCCGTAGCTGCCGTCGGGATCGCCCGGCCACGCGCCGGCGGTGGCGGTCACGGTCGCGGTCGCGAGGACCAGCGCGAGCGCCGTGCCGGCGATCGGGCCGAGCCGGTGACGATTCGTGATCATTCCTCCATCTCGGGCGCTCTGCGCACTCCCGGGATTGTCGGCACGAATGCCGCGGAATCTGAAACCGGTGGCAAGCGAGCGCCGCGTCGATACCCTCGACCCATGGCCCCCTCCGTCTTCGCCGGCCGGTCACGTCGCGCCCGGGGCGTCGGCGCGCTCCTCGCGGTCACGGTGCTCGGGGTGGCGGCGTGCGACAGCGGCGGCGGATCCGCTCGGGCCCGCCCGGCGGCGACGAGCACCAGCACGACGCGACCCGCCGTCGACGGCGCGCTCGCGATCGGTGAGCTCGCACCGCTCACCGGTCCGGTGTCGACGATCGCGAGCTCGTTCACCGTGCCCGTGCAGCTCGCGGTCGACGAGATGAACATCTCCGGCGGCGTCAACGGCAAGCCGGTGACGGTGACGGTCGCGGACGACGCGTCGGCGGTGCCGACGGCGCGCACCGCGCTCGACCAGCTCCGCGACGCGCACCACGTCGACGCGGTCGATCGGACCGTCGAGCTCCGAGGTCGCCGCGAGCCTGATGCCCGACCTGCCGCGCGACCACGTGGTGATGTGCTCGGGCTCGAACAGCGCCGGCGCCCTCTCGAGCCTGCCCTCGGGCGGGTTCTACTTCCGCACCGCGCCACCGGACCGCTTGCAGCAGCTCGCCCTCGCGCGGCTCGTCGCCACGGCCGGTCGCCGCCGCCCGGTCGTGATCGCCGCCACCGACTCCTACGGCACGACCTTCGGCCGCGGCCTGGTCGCGGCACTGCGCCGCGAGCACACGACCCCGCGCCTCGTGCCCGCCACCGGCGGCGGGGACGCCACGGCGGTCGTCACCCGCGCGCTCGCCGGCAACCCCGACGCGGTGGTGCTCGTCGGCTTCCCTGACAGCATGGCGCCGGTGCTCCGCGCGCTCGTCGCCGCCGGGAAGGGACCGATCCAGTTCCCGGTCTACGGCACCGACGCCCTGCAGACCGCGGACCTCGGCGGGCTCGTCGACCCCGCGAACCCGGCCGTGGTGGCCGGCCTCTCGGGGACGACCCCCGCCGGTGCGCCGGCCGGTGTCGAGCACCCGTTCACCGCCCGCATGTTCGCGGCGGGTGTCGAGCCGTTCTTCTCCGCCAGCGCGTACGACTGCACGATCCTGATCGGACTCGCGGCGGTGGCGGCGAAGTCGGACGACGCCGACGCGATCCGCACGCACATCGCCCCGCTGCTCCGCGGCCAGCATCGACTGCTCCACCTTCGTCGAGTGCTCCCAGCTCCTGCGCGCCGGCCGTCGCATCCACTACCGCGGTGCGTTCTCCTCGTACGAGCGGTGGCGGGGCACGGAGCCCGGGTCGGGCGTGTACGACGTGTGGTCGATGGGACTCGACGCCCACCCCGCGCTGGGGCCGCCGACCAGTCAGATCTCGGTGCCCTGAGCCGCCGGCACGGGCACGCGGTCGCGACGCGCGCGTGACACCCGTGCGATCGCACCGTCGAGCGCGACCGCCGCGAGCAGGCAGAGCGACACCTCTGCCGACGAGCGGAAACGCGTGCTCGAGTAGAGCGTGACGACGGTGACGAGCACGACCACGGGCGGCACGAGGAGCGGGAACACCGGAGCCGTTCGACGCCTGCGCAGGAGCAGCGCGCCGGCGACCGACAGCAGGGCCAGCGCATAGAACGAGTACATCCCCGCGCGCGCCTGGGCCAAGCCCCGACCCTCGAAGATGCCGTCGAGTGTGATCTGCAGCTGCGGCTGGTAGAGACCGACGATCGCACCGACGCGGTCGAGCACCACCTCCGGCAGGTCGTCGAGGTGGCGGCGGATGTACCGCAACCCCGCGGCACGGTGCCGGGCGTCCTGCTCGGAGGCATCGAGCCCCTTCGGCAAGGTGTCCTCGACGCGCTGTGAGCACCCGATGTCGAAGTAGCTCTTGTGCGAGCCGTTCCAGACGGGGCCGCAATCGGTCGACGACAGCCCGAGACCGAACTGCGTGCTCAGCAGCTCCGGCTTCTCGAAGCGAGTGAGGTTGTACCCGACCCACGGCGCCATCACGGCCATCGCCGCGAGCACGCCCGCGAGGACGCTGCGCCAGCGGTCGGCACGTTTCGGGCCGGGCACGAGGACCGCGAGCGGAACGACCAGCAGCGGGATCAGGAGCACGAGCTCGGAGCGCGCGAGCGCACCGGCGCCGGCGGCGACGCCGACGAGCGCGAGCTTCCGCCACGACGGCTCGCTCCAGTACTCGTACGCGAAGTACAACGCGAGCGCGGTCGTGAAGATCGCGACGGTCTCGGCCATCAGCGAGCCGTCCGGGACCCACATGTTGGGGTACACCGCCGCGATCGCGGCCGCGATCAGGCCGGCGCGGCCGCCGGCGAGACGGCGGCCGGTGGCGCCGATCAACGCGATGCTCCCCGCCCCGAGGACCGCGGACCAGATGAGATGGTCGAGCTGGCTGCGCAGTCCGACCAGCGACGGGATCGCCAACCACAGGATGTACAGCGGCGGGTGGTCCGCCGCCTGGCGCGCCGGGTGGTACGGCGAGACGAAGCCCTTGCCGTCGACGAGCAGGTTCGCGCCGAGGTGGTAGAAGCCGGCGTCGCCACCGAAGGCGATGTGTCGACGGGAGACGAGGATCCACGTGAGCCGGAGGGCGAAGCCCGCGAGCACGATGCCGGCCAACGCCCAGCGGAAGCGGCGGGCCGTCCCGGTGCTCGCCATGCGGGCGCGATCGTAGGCCAATGGCGCGACGGGACCGGTTCGTCGGCATCGACCTCGGCGCACGCGCGCTGCACGTCGTGACGCTCGTGGGCGGCGGCCGGCGCCTGCGGGTCGACGACGCACGCGTGCTGACGCCCGACGCGACGGACGAGCTGGACGTCCTCGCCGCCGGCGCGACGGCGATCGCGATCGACGCACCGGCGGAGCCGAGCCGCGGGTGCCACACCGACGACGTCGGCCTGGCCCCGAAGTTCCGCACCGCCCGGTGTGGCGAGATCGCGCTGGGTCAGCACGCGCGCATCTGGGTGCCCTGGCCCACGCCGCGCGCCGTCGCCGACGCGCCGCCGTGGATGCGCGTCGGGTTCGCGGCGTGGGCCACGTGCCGGCGTGCCGGCCCCGAGCCGCTCGAGGTGTACCCCGCCGGCGCGTTCCGAGTCCTCGCCGGCGCGCGGGTCCCGTCGAAGGCGACGCCGGAGGGGCTGCAGGCGCGGCGGCGGCTCCTCGCCCGTGAGATCACGCCACCGCCGGGCTTCGCGATGTGGTCCCATGACGGGATCGACGCGGCCGTCGCCGCCCTCACCGCCGCGCACCACGCTCGGGGCGGCGCCACGGCGTACGGGCACACGGCGTCCGGCTGCGACCCGACCCCGGTCTGGATGCCGGCCGTTCCCGCCGAGGGTGGCGATGCGGAGCCCGCTGGGTAGCGTCGGGGCAATGCCCGCACCGGTCGCCGATCGTGTCACCGACCGCGCCGCCGACCGTCGTGCCCTCAGGGGCCTGCGCGCCGGGCGTCGGGCCGAGCGGCTGCGTCACCTCGACTGGGTCGACGCGCTGTACCGGGCGTACATGATCGGCATCGTGACGATCTCGGTGCTCATGGCGCTCGCGTACGCGGTGTCCGACACCCGTCTCACCGTCTCGACGATCGGCACCTGGCGCGCCGACGGTCCGGCGATCGTCGGCATCGTCGCGGCGGTCGCCGCCGCGATGGGGCTGCGCTCGGGCTCGCACGGTGGACCGCTCGTGTTCGAGGCCGCCGACGTGCAACACGTCCTGCTCGCGCCGGTCGACCGCGGGATCGTGGTGCGCAGCACCGCGTTCCGACAGCTCCGCGGGGTCGTCGCGGTGGGTGCCCTCGCCGGCGCGGTGCTCGGCCTCACGGTGTCGGACCGCATGCCCGCGAGCGTGACCCACGCCGCCGCACCGTGGTTGCTGGCCGGAGCGGCGGCCGCGGTCCTCATCGCGCTCCTGGCCTGGTCGGCCGCGCTGCTCGCGTCGGGACTGCGCCTCACCCGGCTCACCGCATCGCTCCTCGGCCTCGCGCTCGTCGGGTGGTCGGTCGCCGACGTCGCCGCCGGGACCTCGACGTCGCCACTGACGCGGCTCGGAGCAGTCGCGCTCGCGCCGATCGCACCGGTCGACGTCGTCGGTGTGCTGCTCGTGCTCGCCGTGCTCGTCGTCGCCCTGGTCCGGGCCGGCAACGTCTCCCTCGAGCCGGCTCTGCAGCGCGCCCGCCTCGTGCAGTCCCTGCGGTTCGCGGCGACGTTCCAGGACCTGCGCGCGGTCATCGTGCTGCGCCACCAACTCGCGCACGAGACGCCGCGCGTGCGGCCGTGGTTCCGACTGCGACCGCGCGCCGCGACCGGGCGCGCCGCGTGGCGGCGCGACTGGCACGGCGCGCTCCGCTGGCCGGTCAGCCGGGTCGCGCGCATCGCCACGCTCGCGGTCGTCACCGGCGTGGCCGCCGCCGCGGCATGGAAGGGCACCACGCCGTTCGTCGCGGTGTGCGCGATGGCCACCTACGCGATCGCCCTCGACGTCACGGAGGGGTTCGCGCAGGAGACCGACCATCCCGACATCGGCCTCGGTCTCCCCGAGCCGCTCGGACCGCTGATGTTCCGGCACCTCGCCGCGCCGGTCGCGATCCTCGCCGGCACGGGGCTGCTCGGCGTGGCCGCGGCCGTCGTCACCACCGCGGTGGTCGGTGGCCACACACCGGCCGGTGGTGTCGCCGTGACCGTGATCGTCGTGCTCGCCGCGTTGGCCGCGATGCCCGCGGCCGCGGCGCTGTCGATCTACCTCGGTCGCCCCGACCGCGACCTCGCCGTGGTGATGCTCCATCCCGGGGTCAGCTACGCGCTCCAGGCCGCACCCGTCGTGATGACGGCACTCGCGTTCGTGCCGATCATCGCCGCCACTGCGGTCGAGCCACCCGCGAGCCCGGCCGGGGTCGCGTTCGCCGTCGCGTGGCCCGGCATCGCCGTGGCCGGTGGCGTCCTCGCATTCCTCCGCACCCGCGTCTGGCAGGCCCGATGATCACTGGAGCACACCGATGAGCACGCTGGTCGCCGACGGACTCACGAAGGAGTACGACGACCTGGTCGCGCTCCACCCGCTGGATCTGACGTGCCGCGGCGGACAGCTCGTCGCGCTCGTCGGCCACAACGGCTCGGGCAAGAGCACCTTCCTCCGGCTCGCGGCCGGGCTGCTCGAGCCGAGCGACGGCGAGGTGCGCGTCGACGGCGTGCCCGCCGGCAGCGTCGGCGCGCGTGCGGCGCTCTCGTTCGTGCCCGACGAGCCCGTGCTCTACGACGACCTGTCGGTCGAGGAGCACGTGGAGTACATCGGCCGCCTGCACGGCGTCGAGGACTGGCCCGAGCGCGCCGACGAGCTCATCGAGCGGTTCGATCTCGGCGGCCGGGCCGCCGACCTTCCCCGTCGCTTCAGTCGCGGGCTGCGCCAGAAGACCTCGCTCGTCCTCGGGCTCGTCCGCCCGTTCACGGTCCTCCTCGTCGACGAGCCGTTCGTCGGGCTCGATCCGGCCGGCCAGCGTTCGCTCACCGAGCTGCTCGTGGAGACCGCGGCCGGCGGCGCGTGCGTGGTGGTCGCGACCCACCAGCTCGAGTTCCTCGACCGCGCCGATCGGGCCGTCGGCCTCCGTGACGGTCACGTGGAGTTCGCCGGCGCGGTGGACCGGGCGAAGGTCCGGGCCCTGCTCGGCTGACCCCGCCGGAATGCCGGCCCGCGCGCGCCGGTTGGCAGACCCATGGCCGAAGCACCCCGTGGGCGCGTTCGCGTCGAGGACGGACCGAAGCGGGTCCGGGTGTACCTCGGCGGCGAGCTCGTCGCCGACACCACCCACGTGAAGCTCGTCTGGGAGGTGCCGTACTTCCCGCAGTACTACGTCCCCGTCGCCGACGTGCACATGGATCTGCTCACACCCACCGAGACGGTGACGCACTCGCCGAGCCGCGGTGACGCTTCGCATTTCACGGTGACGACGCCGCGCGCCCGAGCCGTCGATGCCGCGTGGCTGTACCGCGATTCGCCGATCGAGACCCTGCACGACCACGTCCGCTTCGACTTCGGTGCGATGCAGTGGTTCGAGGAGGACGAGGAGATCGCGATCCATCCGCGTGACCCGCACACCCGCATCGACGTCCTCGACAGCTCCCGACACGTCGAGGTGATCGTCAACGGCGTGACGGTCGCCGACAGCCACCACCCCCGACTGCTCTTCGAGACCGGTCTCCCGACGCGCTACTACCTCCCGAAGGTCGACGTCCGCATGGACCTGCTCGAGCCGACCGACTCGGAGTCCGGCTGCCCGTACAAGGGCATCGCGGAGTACTGGTCGGTGCGCGCGGGCGACGGCCTCGAGCGCGACCTCGCATGGTCCTACGCGCACCCGCTGCCCGAGAGCCAGAAGGTCGCCGGGCTCGTGTGCTTCTTCAACGAGCGCGTCGACCTCGTGGTCGACGGCGAGCGGCTCGAGCGACCGCGTACGAAGTTCTCCTGATCGGGGCCCGGCCCCGGCGACTCAGCGACCGGCGGCGCGCACGGCCGGCAGCACGTCCTCGATGAGCAGCGTGCTCGCGGTGCGGGCGTGGTCGCGATCGGACCCGAAGCTCGGACCGGTGATGACGAAGCGGTCGACGCCGAGCGCGTGCAGCTCGGCGAGCCGGTCGACCACGGTGGTCGGCGGACCGACGACGGCGAAGCGGTCGACGAAGTCCGGCGCCAACGCGTGCGTGTGCTCGGCGGTGTTGTGGAGGTGATGGTTGCTGTCGTACCGACGGCCGACGTCCTCGACCACGGCCCGGTCGGCCGGGTCGAGGCCCGCTCCCGTGGAGCCCGGCATCGCCGAGAAGTGTGCGAACGCGGCCACGCTCCCGGCGATCAGGGCGCGGGCCGCGTCGAGCTCGGGATGGCAGCCGACGTTCACGTACATGCCGAACGAGATCTCGTCCGGGTCGCGGCCGGCCGCGGTCGCCGCATCGCGTGCGAGTCCGAGCGCCCACTCCACGCGAGCCGGGTCCGCACCGACCGCCAGCGTGATCTGCTCCGCGATCCCGGCCGCGAACTCGATCATGCGAGGACCCGAGACCGCGATGTCGAGCGGGACCTTCGGTGCCCGCGCGCGATCCAGCCACCGGATCCGGCTCGGCGTGCCGTCGCAGTCGAGCGTGTCGCCGGCGAGGTAGCCCTGGAGCGCGGTGACGCGCTCGACGAACTCGGCCACCGGCATGGGCGGGCGCCCGAGATGGAAGAGCGCCGTGTCCCCGCGGCCGATCCCGAGGACGAACCGACCACCGGACTCCTCCTGCACGGTGGCCGCGACCGTGGCCAGGGCCGCGGGATGGCGCGTGAAGGCGTTCGTGACCCCGGTCGCGAACCGCAGGCCCTCGGCGGCCCTGGCCGCGAGCGCGATCGCCACGAACGGGTCCCCGACGAGGTTCTGCGAGTCGACGAACGTGATGCCGTCCCAGCCGGCGAGCAGCGCGAGCTCGGCCTGGAGCGGAGCGCTCCCGGGCTCCGGGAGCCCCATCGTCCAGAGCTGCACGCCCACGTACGGAGCATACGGTCGACCGCGGCTGGACGTCCGCCGACGGCCCCGGCACCATGCGGCGCATGACCGAGCCGTCCACCTCCGGGACAGCCTGCCGCCGAATGGCTCGAGATCGCGCGCCGCAACGCACGCTCGGTCCAGACCACCATCGGCTGGATCTTCTGGGACCCGGTCGCGGTCGCGAACCTCGACGCGCTCGGAGTGCCCGACCCGTTCGGCTACATCGCCGGGCGCTGCGCACCGCTCGGGCCGGCCGGTCCCGACGCGGTCGTCGCCGCGTTCGGGTCGATCAGCCCGATCGGGATCGGCATCGCGTTCGAGCTCGTCGCGCAGCACACGACCTTCGACGCGTGCTGGCACGCACGCGACGAGGCGGTCGTCCGTGGCCTCGAGACCCACGCACCGGCCATCATCGAACCGCTCCGCCGGATCGGGCCCGAGCTCTGGTCGGTCGTCGACGCGCTGCCCACCGTCGGGCGGGTGTTCTTCGCGGCCCACCGCCGCATGGAACGCCCGGACGATCCCCTGTTGAGCGGCTGGCACGCCGTCAACTGCCTCCGTGAGTGGCGCGGCGACACCCACTGGGCGATCGTCGCCGCCGCCGGCCTCGACGGCACGGAGGCCTCGATCGTGCACAACGCCTGGCTCGGCTACGAGCGGGACTGGCTGGCGCGCTCGCGCGGGAGCAGTCCCGACGAGATCGCTGACGGCCTGGGCGTCGCTCGAGGCGAAGGGGCTCGCCGCCGGCGACGAGGTGACCGCCGCCGGCGTCGCGCTCCGCCAGCGCATCGAGGACGAGACCGATCGGGTCGGCACCCTCCCGTGGCGCCTGCTCGGCCGGGACGCGTCGGTGGCCTTCGCGCGCGATCTCGAACCCCCGTGCGAGGCGTTGCTCGCACGCGTCGACGTCACCGCCGGGCCGAACTACCAACCCGCCTCGCGCCTGCGCTGATCCGGTCCGCCGGTGACCTACCCGAGCGTCTTCGTGCACTTCGTCGTCGGCGTCAGGTCGTCGCTCAGGACCTGACCGTTCTGATCGCGCGAGCTGATCGTCAGCTTGCCCGTGGACGCGTTCACCTCGACGAGTTGGTACGAGTACGTGTCGATGGCGCGGCACTCGACGCCCTGGAGGCTGAGCACCGCCTGCAGCGAGCTGACGAGCGCCTCGCCGCTCGTCGGGAACGAGTTGAGGATCTCGTGCTGGTAGGTGTTCGTCGCGATCGGACCGCTGATGGCCTCGTAGGCGATCGGCGTCGAGTCCGTCGTCTTGTCGATGAACACGTTGTTCGCGATGTTGGCGTGCAGGTCGGTGGTGAGGAACACGACGTTGGCGATGCCGTTCGACCGGATGAAGTTCAGGATCTCGCTCCGGTCTCCGCCGTAGCCCTCCCAGCGGTCGTACGGGCAGCGCGTAGAACTGCTGGATCGCGTCCTCGCTCAGGACGATCTTGAACTTCGCCGTCGACGCGGCGAGGTCCGACTCGAACGCCGCCTTCTGCACCGGACCGAGCAAGGTGCGCGCCGGGTCGTTGATCGCGTCGACGCAACCGGCCGGCGGCGAGGCCGGGAGGCCGGCGAACGCGCGCAGCAGCGGCCGGCGCGGTCGGCGCGAGGTCGAGCGCCGAGTCCGGCGGCGTGCACACGGCCTTCACGGGGTCCTGGGAGCTGCGGCACGAGCGCTCGTCCAGCTGGAACAGCTCCACCTGCGTGCCCCACTTCTGGTGGAAGTACCGCGGGTGCCCGCCGGCGCAGGTGGGGTCGGCGAGCACGTTCGCCGAGTTGGTGGGCATCCAGTCGTTGAACGCCTGGAGCCCGGCGGCGTACCGGGCGGGGTCGACCGTCTGCCCGTCGAAGTCGTTGTAGACCTCGTGGTCGTCGATCTGCGCGTACGTCCCGGTCGCGCTCATGAGGTTGCGCAGGTTCTCGAACTTGCGGTTCTGCTCGTGCGCGTCGCGGTACTGGTCGACCGTCGTGATCGGTCCCGGCGCGTAGCTCGAGTCGGAGTAGATCGTGTCCCCGAGGAACGAGAAGAAGTCGGGCTGGTCGAGGCGCGCCCGACCGAGGACCTCGAAGTTGTTGAACGCGGGCGGGCCGCCGACGGGGAAGCCGTCGGCGTCGGCCGCGACGACGAAGCGGAACGACGCGGCCTGGTCGGCGGCGGGCGCGGTCACGAACCGACCGAGCTGGCTCTGCTCCGAGCCGTTGGTGAAGCGGTAGAAGTAGGTGTGGTGGGGCTGGAGTCCTCCGACCTGCACCTTGGTCGTGAAGTCGGTGTCGGCGGTGGTCGACGACGACGCGGTGAAGACCGGCGTGTCGCCGGGCACGGCGAGCAGGCTGTTCGCCGGCAGCACCGCGTCGTAGACGTTGACGTCGACCGACGCCTCGGCCGAGGTGCGCGTCCAGAGCGTCGCCCCCGAGGCGGTCACGTCACCGGCGGCCACGCCGTTCGGGAACCCTGCCGTGCCGGGTGTGATCGACGGCAACGAGCACGCCGACGCCACCATCACGACACACGCGAGCACGAATCCGAGTCGCTTCACGATTCCCCCCAACTCCGCGCGCCGGCGCGCGCTCCCCGAAGTGTCCGGATGGTTACTCGATGGTGAATTCGCGGTCAAGTGGTCGCGGCGGCGCCGACGCAGTGCTCACGTACTTGTCATCGGCGTTCTCACGGTGTAGGCATTCGCCGCAAACGTGATCGGGCCCATCAGGGGTAGGGGGAACACAATGCGCAAGTTGTTCGTCGGCGTCGCGCTCATCGCGCTCGTCGCCGCAGGATGCAAGGTCGTCGTGACGCCGTCGGCGCCCAACGGCTGGACCTTCATCAACGAAGGCGCCAACGGGAGCGGACACTTCGTGAACGGACCGGGCACACCGCCCGCCGGTCGCGGCAGCGCGCTGCTCACCGTCGACGGAAACGGTCGCGAGGCGATCGCGATCGACGCAGTACGCGGGCATCGGGCTCAGCGGGCTCACCCAGCTCAAGTACTCGACGTACCAGGCGTTCTCCGGCTCGCCGAACGAGCCGCTCACGCTGGCGTTCGACGTCGACTACGACTCGACCGACGCCAGCACCGCCTACCAGGGTCGGCTCGTGTACGTGCCGTCCGTGGCGGGCACCGTCCTCCCCAAGGTCTGGCAGACCTGGAACACGATGACCGGCGCGGCCGGGTGGTACTCCTCGGCCAGCGACGCGCTCGGCGTACCGGCCGATCGTCGGCGGCGTGACCCAGGCGAACCCGCCCTGCAACCAGACCACGTTCTGCACGTGGGCGTCCGTGCTCAGCGACTACCCGAACGCCGAGATCCGTCCGGGATCGGCGCGCTCCTGGTCCGGGCCGGTGGCCCGAGCACGGGTGGCCTCGTCGCGGCGACCGACAACCTGGTCATCGGCATCGGCGGCCTGGTCGTCGAGAACAACTTCGAGCCCGGTGACGGCCACGTCGCCGTCACCAGCGCCAACGACACGAGCCTCGGCTTCGGCTTCGGCCAGGAGACCGCCACCGGCACCGGTGCGTACGTCACCGGACCGAACGGTGCGGACGGTTCGGGCAGCGTCGCGCTCACGGTCGACGCCACGGGTGGCGAGCTCTACGGGACCGGCGTGTTCTCCGCCACCGCGCTCGACAGCTTCCGGTTCCTGTCGTACAAGACGTACCAGAAGAACCCCGGGACCAACGCCGCGACCCTCCAGATGGACGCCGACTACGACTCGACCGACGCCTCGACCGCCTTCCAGGGTCGACTCGTGTTCGAGCCGAGCATGTCGGGCCAGCAGACGGTCACGAACGAGACGTGGCAGACGTGGAACCCGCTGACCGCCCCGTCGGGGTGGTGGCAGACCGGCAACGCCATCGTCGAACGGCGGCAACGTCGGCAAGGCGTGCACCCAGGCGAGCCCGTGCTCGTTCGCGCAGCTCCTGGCGGCCTACCCGGATGCGTCGGTCCGCCCCGTCACCGGACAGAACGGCGGTGAGCCGATCGGCGGCGGCGTGTACTTCAAGGCCGGCGTCCAGCTGGAGCGCCGGCACGTACAACGTCGACTCGCTGACCGCGGCCGTCGACCTCGGCGGAGTGAACGGCACCGTCACCTACGACTTCGAGGGCTGACCCCCTCCGAACCACGAACCACCGCGAGGGCGTGCGCCGTCTTCGCCGGTCTCGGGCGCATCACGCTCGGGGCCCGCGAAGGGGTTGCACGCCCTCGTCGCGTCCCGACCCGGCCCGGGCGACCCCGGCCGTCCGTGAGTGTCACTTGACACTTACGTAAGCTCTGACTTACACTCACCGGGTGGACGCTGCGCTCAAGGCCATCGCCGAGCCCCGCCGGCGGGCGATCCTCCGCCTCGTGTGGTCCGAGGAGCTCCCGGCGAGCGCCATCGCCGAGCGGTTCCCCGAGGTCACGCGGCCGGCGATCTCCCAGCACCTCGCCGTGCTCAGGGACGCCGATCTCGTGACCGAGCGCCGCGACGGCACCCGTCGCCTCTACCGAGCGAACCCGCAGACGATGGCCGAGCTGCGCGCGTTCCTCGACGACTACTGGACGTCCGGGCTCGAGCGGCTGCGCGACGCCGCCGAGGCCGACGAGACCCGCAAGCGACAGTCGAAAGGACACCACTGATGGCCGAGCTCGTCCGTGAGATCGTGATCGCCGCCTCGCCGGAGACCATCTGGCCGTTCCTCGTGGAACCCGACAGGCACGTCGAGTGGCTCGGGACCGTCGCCGACATCGACCCGCGGCCCGGCGGGACCTTCCGCGTGCTCGTCGGCGGACGCAACCAGTCGTCGGGCGAGTACGTGGAAGTGGTCCCGAACGAGAAGGTCGCGTTCACGTTCGGCTGGGAGCAGGACGGGCAACCCGATCACCCCGGGCTCGAGCACCGTGGAGATCACGCTCCATCCCGAAGGCGACAAGACGCGCGTCCGTCTCGTCCACCGCGACATCCCCGCCGACGCCGTGTCCGACCACACCCGCGGCTGGGATCACTACCTCGCGCGACTCGACGTCGTCGCGACCGGCGGCGATGCCGGGCCCGACGTCTCGCCGCCGGAGTCCTGAGCCTCACCGTCCCCGAGGCCACCGAGCCACCGATGACGAAGGAGCACCGATGACCACCCACACCGTCGGCACCGCCGAGGAGCACCTCGCCGCACGCGCGGAGCTGCTGCAGGCCGAGAAGGAGCACACCCGGAGGAACGACGAGCTCGCCCGGCAGCGCCGGGAGCTGCCCTGGGTCCGCATCGAGAAGGACTACGTCTTCGACACCGCCGACGGCGAGGCGACGCTCGCGGATCTCTTCCGCGGCCGGTCGCAACTCGTCGTGTACCACTTCATGTACGGACCCGACTGGACCGAAGGGTGCCCGAGCTGCTCCGGCGTGGCCGACGGCTTCGACGAGACGCACCTGCACCTCCAGCACCACGACGTGGCCTTCACCGCGGTGTCGCGCGCCCCGCTCGACAAGCTGCTCGCCTACCGCGACCGCATGGGCTGGAGCTTCCCGTGGGCGTCCTCCGCCGCGAGCGACTTCAACTTCGACTTCAACGTGTCCTTCACCGAGGAGTCGATCGCGAACGGGACAGACCTACAACTTCCGCGCCCTCGACGGATGGCAGGTCGACCCGAAGAACCTCCCGTACGAGGGCCCGGGCATGAGCGCCTTCGTGCGCGAGGACGGCGACGTCTTCCACACGTACTCCGCGTACTCGCGCGGCGTCGACGCCCTCTGGGGCATGTGGCAGTGGCTGGACCGGGCGCCGCGGGGTCGGAACGAGGGCGACTTCTCGTGGTTCGCGCGCCACGACACCTACGACGGGACCTACCGGTGATGCTCGCCCACGTCGGCGGCGTCCCGGTCGAGGAATGCCTGTTCGCCCTCGTCGCCGCCGGCGGTGGCCTCGCGGCCGCGCTGCGCGCCCGCACCGGTCACGATGCCGCTCGGCGCACGAGCGGCACGGGCACGACGCGACTGCGACTCCGACGCCGCTGATGAGTCACCGGGCGCTCACCGGTGGTGCTGCAGCCGCTGGTTGAGTCTCACGGCCTGGCGCATCTGGTGGTCACGTTCGGCGAGGTTGGGCGCGTGCCGTGCCGCCTCGGCGTACAGCCGGGCGGCGAGCGCGAGATCGCCGTTCTTCTCGTGGAGGTACGCCGCGACGGCGTCGCGACGCGGGACCTGCTCGTCGATCCTCGGCCAGCTCCGCCAGACCTGCCGGCGCGCCGTCGGCCTCGCCGACCGCGACCGCGCGGTTCAGACGGACCACCGGGGTGTCGGCGAAGCGGAGCAGCTCGTCGTACCACTCGACGATCTGGACCCAGTCGGTCTCCTCGACGTGCGTCGCGTCGGCGTGGAGCGCGGCGATCGCGGCCTGCGCCTGGTACTCACCCAGCCGCTCGCGCGCGAGCGCGGCCTGGGCGATGTCGATCCCCTCGACGATGAGCGCGGTGTCCCACTGGCTGCGGTCCTGCTCGGCGAGCGGGACGAGGCTCCCGTCCGGTCCGGTGCGGCTGTCGCGCCGCGCGTGGTGGAGGAGCATCAGGGCGAGCAACCCGTCGACCTCCGGCTCGTCCGCCAACGCCGCCAGCTGCCGGGTCAGCCGGATGGCCTCGGCCGCGAGGTCGACGTCGCCCGAGTAGCCCTCGTTGAAGACGAGGTAGAGCACCCGCATCACGGTGCGCACGTCGCCGGGACGGTCAACGCCGGCCCGAGCGACCGTGCGCTTCGCCCGGCTGATGCGCTGCGCCATGGTCGCCTCGGGCACGAGGTACGCCCGCGCGATCTGCGCGGTCGTGAGACCGCCGACCGCCCGGAGGGTCAGTGCGACCGCGGAGGACGGCGACAGGTCGGGGTGCGCGCACAGGAAGTAGAGCGCCAACGTGTCGTCGCCGCCCGGGATCGCGCCGGACGGTGGCTCGGCGTCGAACCGGACCTCACGGTCGCGGCGCGCGGCCTCCGACCGTGTCATGTCGAGGAACGATCGCCACGCGACCGTGATCAGCCATCCGGTCGGATCGGCGGGCGCGCTCCTGCGGCCACGCGGTGAGGGCCCGGATGAGCGCCTCCTGGACGGCGTCCTCGGCCGTCGCGAAGTCTGCTCCGCGACGGACGAGGACGCTCAGGACGTGGGGGACGAGCCCACGGAGCTCGACGTCGTCCACCGTCACTCCGTGACGGTGGGCGGCTCGGCCATGAAGGGCCGGACCTCGAGCCACTCGTGGATCGGCTCGCCGTTGGCGCCCGGGTGCGGCCGACAGCTCACCGGCGAGCTCCACGGCCCGCTCCTGGCTGTCGACGTCGATCAGCATCCAGCCCGCGATCAGGTCCTTGGTCTCGGCGAACGGCCCGTCGGTCACCGGCGGACGCCCCTCGCCGTCGGACCGGACCCAGAAGCCGTCGGGGGACAGCGCCTGGGCGTCGACGAACTCGCCGCTGCGCTCGAGGCGGGCCGCGAAGTCCTGCATGAACCGGATGTGGGTCTCCACCTCGTCGGGCGCCCACTGGTCCATCGGGACGTTGTTCACGGGCGCCGGCGCGCCCCGGTAGTGCTTCAGCAACAGGTACTTGGCCATCGTGCTTCTCCTCGGGTGTCGGTCGGTGTACACCCCTGGGACGGAGCCGATGCCGACTTCTCGACATCGTCGCCGAAACCCCTTCGAGCTCGTTCCGTGGAGAACGCCTCTCGATGACCTGGGCGCACGCCCTGTGCCGTTGTCGACCTCCGCGGAGTGACGAGCTCCCTGAGCGTGGGTGGAACTGCTTGACGGCGACACGCACGCGCCAGCGCGTCACCAACCTGGCGGGGCACGACGCCTAGCTCGTTGGGACCAGGCGAAAGAGAGCCTTCTCGGAGAGTACGTAGATCTCCCCGGACGAGTCCTGCGCGAATGACACGGGCTTCGAACTGGCGACGAGCTTCGCGACCTTGACGCTCTTCCCGGTGCGCTTCAACCGGCGCACCATGCCGTTGCAGAGGTCGCCGAACAGATACTGACCCTGCAGTCCCTTGATCCGCTTTCCCCGGTACACGAAGCCACCGATCACGGCACAGCCCTTTGCGTGCGACCACTCATAGATGGGTGGAATCGCGTTCTTCGGCGCAGGAAGAGCACGCCTGAACTTGTCGCGATGCGCGCCTTCGAAGATGCTCCACCCGAGGTTGCCACCCCGACCGGCGCTCGTCCCGTGCGTCGCCGGCAGGTAGTCGACCTCTTCCCACTCGTCGTCGCCCACGTCCCCGATCCACAGGTCGCCCGTGGCACGATCGAAGGAGATGCGCCAAGGGTTACGGACGCCGTACATCCAGACCTCGGGTGCACCGCCGCCGTTCACGAACGGATTGTCGCTGGGGATGCCATACGGCTTGGTCGCGCTCGGTTTGCTCGGATCGATGCGGAGGATCGAGGCGAAGAAGTCCGACGGGTTCTGGCCGGTGTTCCGCGCGTCCAAGAAGGGTGCTGCATCCCCGAAGCCGACATAGAGGTACCCGTCCGGCCCGAACGCCAGCGAACCGCCCATGTGAATGAACGAAGCGACGGGAAGATTGATCAGCTCACGTCGCGAAGCCTCGTCGACCTTTCCGTCCTTGACGGCCCACTCGACAACCAAGCGGTTGCCGCCGCCGTTCGTCACCAAGCTGGTCATGTTGGCGTAGAGATGGGAGCCGTCGGGAGAGAACGTCAGATTGAGAAAGCCGCCCTCGAGTCCCGGGTCGGTGCCGACCGTCTTCGAGACGTCGAGCACGACTCCCTCGTCGCGCATCTTGTCGCCGTCGCGTACGAGTCGGTGGACGCGTCCGGCGCGTTCGGCGACCCAGAACTCGTCCGTACCCGGTCGCTGCGCCATCGACGTCGGGAAGTCGATGTTCGCCTGCTTGACCAGGCGCGCCGAGGGGCTGGTGCTCTCGGACGAGCACCCGGTCGCCGTCGCGACGACGACGATCGTGAGCAATGCGACGAGGGCAGCGCTGGTTCGGCGCACGATCCGACTCCTGTGGTCACTGAGAGTGGCGGATAGTAGCGACACAGCACCGGCGGGAAGGCGCGGACCCTCACGACGGTGCGAGACAAGGACCGGTTGCGAGGTGACCGCCGGCCCCGAGTGCGTGAACCCGCGCCGATCCGGGCACACCCGGAACCGTGACGACCTCGACCCGCCACCCGAGGCCGAGGTCCTTGGCCGAAGGAGTCGGCCTGACGGAAGTACCCGGAGAAGCCGGTGGCGTGTGCCGTGCCGTAGTCGTGGTTCCCCGGCGTCGCGATGATCTTCGACCTGAAGCGACCCCACGTCGGGTTGAAGAAGCCGGTGTGTAGCCACTCGGTTGCCCGTCGGGGTAGACGACGTCGCCGGGGATCAACACCCACGATGGGTTCACACCGATGATCTGGTCCGAGACCGGCTTGCCCGAGGCCGCCGCCGACGATCGACGTCAGGGCGCGACGGCGTCGTGCACGACGAAGTCACCCGAGACGAGCACCGGCGGGTAGACGAAGCGCCCGACGACGATGTTCGGGAAGTCGGCATCGGTCGCCGCGGGGCAGTTCGTCACCGCCGACGCGACCGTCCGGGTCCCGAACCGGTCGCCGGTGGCACCGTTGTCCTCGACGAACACCAGCCGGGGGACCGGACCGGGTGGATCGGCGGTGTCCGTCGGCGTGCCCAGCACCCCGATCGTCGCCCGGTTGCCGTCGACGCGCAGGCAGGTCACCGGCCCGATGTCGGGGAAGCGGATGTCGAACGTGCCGGGGAGCACCGAGACGGTGCCGGTGGCATCGGTGCCGTCGGGATCTGCGCTCGTGTCGATCAATGCGCCCTCGGTGAAGATCTCGGGGATCGAGACCGCGGTGCCCTCGCCGCGCACCGAGTCGCGGTCGCCGGTCGTGACGAAGGTCCGGTCGGCGCCACAGATGCCCTTGCCGGTCGGCGCAACGGCGCACAGCCGGTCGTGGTGCAGCGTGCCGGGCCGCAGCCCCGTCACCGGCTCGTTCACCGGAACCGCGGCCGCCGCGTCGACGACGTCGACGGTCCGGTGGGTCGTGGTGGCGCCGTAGCCGGTGGTCTCGCCGTACTCGAACCAGTACTCGGTGGTCCCGGCGATGGTGCTGTGGACCTCACCGGTGAGCCGGGCGCTCGTGTCGGCGAGCTCGACCGACGGTCCGGTCCCCCCGAACCCACATGATGTCGTCGCGATCGCCACGACCGTGACGACGGCGATCCGCATCCAGCCGAGTCTGCCCGGGTCCGTCGATCCACGCCCCACGAACGCAACCCTAACCACGCCGTGCCCTCGACGCGCTCGCCCGCGCGGCTCACCGCTCCAGCAGGCCCATGCGCTGGAGCAGGGCGGTCACCGACGGTGCGAGCGTGGCGGCATAACGCGGCGCGAGGTGCTCGTAGTCGAAGTGGGTCACCTCGCCGCCGATCACGGCATCGCAGACCGGCAGCGCCGGGCAGATGATGCGGTCGAGGTCGAGACTGAAGACGGTCCGGCCGTCGGCCACGGATCGGTAGATCCGGTTCACGTCGTTGGAGATCCCCTGATCGGCGACGTAGCGGCACTGGTCCGGGTTGTCGGCCTTCTGCAGACACACGAACGGGTCCTTCTTGGCGGTGGTGACGGGAGGTGGCTCGACGATGACCACCTTGGCGCCGAATCGCGTCAGCTGGGTGAGCGACCGGCGGGTGTCGCGGACGAGCTGCCGGCGGAACTCGGCCCGGCTGGAATCGACCCGGCGATCTGCGGCGTTGTGCATGTCGCCGTAGATCGCCGGGTTGCTCAGGTAGTCGAGCGACGCCACGAAGACGACGTCGGGTCGCAGCGCTGACAGGACCCGACCGTAGAGATCCCGTTTGACGTTGGAGCAATTGGCGGTCCACCGCGTGCGCGGCGTCGGTCGTGTCGTAGAAGACGTTGCGTTGCCAGGGACATCCGGGCGCGACATCGGCGGACATCGTCAGATGCTGCTGCCGGGCGATCTCGGCGAACATGGAGAACATCGTGCCGGCCATGCTGTCGCCGATGACGAGGATGTGCGGGCGGCCACCGTGGATGATCGTGCACCGGTCAGGGCCGGCGTCCTTGCAGCCCCAGTCTGGCCGGAGCGGGACGCCGCGCAGATCATCGGGCACTGCGTTGCGAACAGTGTCGTAGTCGAGCATCGCGGGGGGGACGGCGGACCCGTTCGCCGATCCGGTCGCCGTCACGCCACGCGAATGTCGCGACGGCGTCATGATGTTCGGCACGACGGCCAACGCCAGGACGACGCTCGCGGTGAGGCCGGCCACGACGACGACCGGGTTGAGACGGTCGGCGATGCGCGGGACGCGGATCGGCTGCTCGACGAGCGTGTAGCTCAGCGACGCGAGCGCGGTGGCGAGGAGCGCGGAGATCGCGAACGTCGACACGGGCGTGATCCGGTGGTTCGTGAGCAGCACCGCGAACACGATGATCGGCCAGTGCCAGAGGTAGGTGCCGTAGGAGATCCGCCCGAGGTAGACGACCGGGTTCCAGGACAGCGCGCGCACGATCGGTCCGGAACGGGTCCGCTCCATCGCGACGATGAGCACGACGGTGACCACCATCGTCGCGATGCCGCGCCCGATCGGACCCATGTCGACCGCGGTCGTCGCGAGGACGAGCAACGCGGCCATCGCGACGATGGCGGCGAGCGTGTCCGAGGCGCCGGAAGCCGGCCGCGCCGGAGCAGGCCCGGGCTCAGGGCGATCAGCGCCCCGGCGAGCAGCTGGTACGCGCGGCTGTCGGTGCCGTAGTAGGCGCGGTCGAGGTTCGGGCCTGCGAGGTGGAGTGCCCAGAGCATCGAGGCCGACGCGCGCCGAGCGCCACCACCGCCTGCCGGACGCGGCGGGCGTGCCGCACCGACGCGTCGCGGCGAGCAGCGCGTCGCGAGAAGGCAGCGGCCACAGCAGGTAGAACTGCTCCTCGACCGCGAGCGACCAGAAGTGGACGACCGGGTTCAGTGGTCGATGGTCGACGTCGAAGTAGTCCGTCGAGTGGCGGATGAAGTACCAGTTCGCGACGTAGAGGAACGCGGCCTTGAACGAGCCGACGGCCGACGGTGACCGCGGCCGGGCTGGCGAGCGCGGTGTAGACGACGCGCGGTGATCACGAGCGTGATCAGCGACGCCGGGAGCAGCCGGCGGAACCGCCGCGCGTAGAAACGGGCGAAGCGGATCGCGTCCCGTCGTGGTCACGTCGCGGAGGAGGATCTGGGTGACGAGGTAGCCGGAGAGGACGAAGAACACGTCCACGCCGATGAACCCGTCCGCGAGGCGGTCTCCGCCGGCGTGGTACGCGACCACGAGGTAGACCGCGATCGCCCGCAGGCCGTCCAGGTGCGGCCGATACCCCGTCCCCGGTGCCTGCGCCGTCGCTACCACCGATCCCCCTCCCCTGCGCGGCGGGGCCGTCACGCTACGCGTCCAGCGCCCGGCAGGCACTGCGGGCCGCTCGCTCCTCGGCACGGCCGACGCGGCCGTCGACGGCATGGAAGAGTTGGATCGCGCCACACCGGCATGAGAGGTCCACGCGAATGGCCGCTCCGCTGACTGCTCGGAGACCGGCGTGGCCCCGATCCGACGTGCACTCGTCGTTGCGCAGCGGGAGCTGATTCTCCCACCGTGAGGACGGGCACCCGCTAGGCCCCGCGTGACGTCGTCGCAGGGCTACAAGGGGCCGCGCACGGAGGCCCGCAGCACGTCGACGATTCGATCGTCGAGACCCACCGTGCGGCGAACGGACCGCGTCTTCGGCTCGCCCTCGTGCGACTTCGTGTCCGACGCTCCACACGGCTACGTCGAACCGCGAGCACGCGGTCGGGTCGAGGTCGATGTCGTGTGGCCGCACGCCGACGAGCGGGCTGCGCGTGAGCAGCCCGGCATCGACCGCGTCGTTGCACGCCTTCCGCAACACGCGGTGCACCGCTGCGATCGTCGCCGGCGCGAGCGGACCACCGGACCTCACCGAACCCGCGCGTGACAGGTCCGCGTACAGCGCCCGCACCTGGATCGCGTTGAGATCGCACAGACGGACCGCACCGAGACGAGGACGCAGGTACCAGCGGACGATCTCGCCGTAGCTCTTCGCCGTCGACGGTCGCAGCGCCGGCCGCACACCCTCGAACCACTGATCGAGGTAGGCGTCGACGCGCAGTGCGCTGTCCTCGACGCTGTCGCGTCCGGCCTGTGCCGCTGACCTGTCCGCGCCAGCGCTCGCTCGGCCTCGGCCTTCGTCGCGAAGCCGCCGCGCCACCGCTGGCGGCGCCGGCCCGTCACCGGATCGCGTCCCACGTCCAGGACGTAGGACCACGTCCGCCCTCGCTTCACCACGCTGCCTCGCATGTCGCTCTCCGTGCGCTATGCGCACTGCGAACGACCGACGAGACGGACCGCTGCGGACCCGGTTGTTAGCAACCGTTAGCAAGCGGGCTTCGAAGTCACTGGTCAGGGAGCTGCACCACCCTGACCAGGACTTCTTCAGCGCGCTCGGAGGGATTCGAACCCCCAACCTTCTGATCCGTAGTCAGATGCTCTATCCGTTGAGCTACGAGCGCAGACCGACGCCCCTGCGGGAGCAGACGACGGAGCGACGAGTGTAGGACACGGAGGCACATCCGCCTCGGGGCGAGGCGTCGAGGACTCGCCGGGGCACGGCCCCGGTCGCGCCCCGTCCGACGGGGCGCGTGCGAGCATGCGCCGGTGACCGAGGCCTCCGGGGACGTCCGACCGCCGACCCGGGCCGCCACCGTGATGGGCGCGGCCACCGCCGCGTCGCGCGGCATCGGATTCATCCGGATCTGGGCCATCGCCACGATCCTCGGCACCACGTTCCTGGGCAACACCTACCAGTCGTCGAGTGCGGTCTCGAACGTCCTCTTCGAGCTGCTCGCCGCCGGCGCGCTGTCGGCGGTCCTGGTGCCCACCTTCGTGCGCCACCTCGAGCGCGAGGACCACGCCGAGGCCGAGCGGCTCGCCTCCGGCGTGCTCGGCCTCGCGCTCGTCGTCCTGGGCGTGATCGCGCTCATCGGCTTCGTCTTCGCCCCGCAGATCGCCCACGTGATCGCCAGCGGCGCACCCGCCGATCTCAAGGCCGAGCAGCAATCGCTCGCCACGTACCTGACCCGCTTCTTCGTGTTCCAGGTACTGCTCTACGCGATCGGGACGGTGTCGACGGCGGTGCTGTTCGCCAAGCGCCGGTTCGTCGCGTTCGCGATGGCGCCGATCGCGAACACCGTGGCCGTCGTCGCCGCGCTCGTGGTGTTCCGGATCCTCACCGGCCCGAACCCCACCCTGCACCTCGACGGCACCGAGCGGTTCGTCCTCGCGATGGGCGGCATGCTCGGCGTCCTCGGGTTCGTCGCGGTACCGACCGTCGCGCTCGCGCGCACCGGGTTCCGGCTCCGGCCCCGCATCGGTCGCATCGACGCCGAGCTGCGACGGCTGCTCAAGCTCTCCACCTGGGCGGTGCTCCAGCACGGCGGCATCGGCATCCTGCTCGCGGCTGCGATCGTGATCGGCAACCGCGTCGAGGGCGGGGTCGTCGCGTACCAATTCGCGTTCGTCGCGATCATGGCGCCCTACGGCATTCTCGCCGAGCCGGTGCACACCACGATCCTCCCCGAGCTCAGCCACGACGCCGCCGCCGGGGACCGTGGTCGGTTCGCGACCCAGCTCCGGTGGGCGCTCGACAACATGGCACTGCTCATCGTCCCGGTCTCCGCGCTCGCCGTCGCGCTCGCGCTCCCGATGATGCGGGTCATCGCCGTGGGCCAGAGCAAGGGCGGCGCAGGGGTGCTCGCCGCCGCGCTCGCCTCCCTCGCGCTCGGGCTCTACCCCTACAGCGCGTTCCTCCTCTTCGCCCGCGCCCTCTACGCGCTCGACGACAGCCGCACCCCTGCCGTCGTCGCGCTCGTCACCGCGATCGCGGGCGCAGGGTCGATGTTCGTGATCGGGGCACTGGTCCACGGCAACGCCGTCGTCGCCGCGACCGGCCTCGGCCACACCATCGCCTACACCCTCGGCTCGCTCGTGCTCGCGCTCGTCATCCGCCGGCGCCTGGGCCACGCGATCTTCCCGCGTGCGCTCCTCCCGACCACGCTGATCGCCGGCGCCTACGCGCTGGCCGCATGGATCGTGCACCAGGAGATCGAGCCGTCGAAGCGCGGCCAGGCCCTCGTCTTCGTCATCGCGGTCGGCGCGGTGGCCGCCGTGGGCTACCTCGTGATCTGGCGCCGTACGCGTACGAAGATGCGCGAGCTCCGCGCCGCTCGAGTCCCGGATGCGGCCGCCGACCATCTGCTCGAGGACCTGGAGGATCCCGACCTCGCGCGCGAGGACTGACGTCGGTGCTCCGTCAGCGCAACCACACGGGCCGATCGAGCCCCGCGTCGTCGAGCAGATCCGCAAGTCGCGCGTTGGGTTCCTCGAAGCGCTGCGCGAGCACGGCGCGGGTCGCGTCGGAGATCGCGGGTCCGGAGTTCTTCGTCCCGTTGATGCGGAAGTACATCGATCGCAATCCCCGCTTGACCCCCGGCACCCGGCGCAACCAGCGCTCGGCGGTGTCGTTGCCCCAGAGCGCCACGCGCTGCAGGCGCGCGTGGCGGAAGGCGACGGTGCGGTTCTCCGACCGCAGGCCGGTGTCGGGCAGCCGCAGCGGATCGAGACCCAGGAACGTCGCGACGTCGCGCACCACCCCGGCGCCGTCGGTCACCAGCTCCTCGAACCACACGAGGTGCACCGCGTCCCGTCCGAGCACCTCCCACCATTCGGGCAACCAGTCGGCGTAGCGGCCACCCGGCACCGCCATGTACTTCTCGGTCTCCGGGGTCCGGCCGACCGCGTCGCCGAGCGCGTCGGCTCCGGCGAGGTACTCGTCGATCGTGAGCTCGGGCGGGAACCGGAGCCTGACCTTCTGGTACTCGAAGAACGAGATCGCACGCGCGACGGGCTCGCGCAGCACGAGCACGATGCGCGGTCGGTCGAGCACCTCGAGCATCGCCCGCGCCACTGCGGCGCCACCGTAGAAGTACGACGGCGTCGCCTCGAGGCGCACCGGCCGGTCCGGCGTGGCGGCGAAGTACCGCGCCCACACGCTCGGCGGCTCGACCGGCTCGCCGTAGCGCGCGGGAAGGAAGTAGCGCGTCTCCTTGATCGCCGACGGCACGACGTCGGGGTGTTCCGACAGCGACACGAACAGGGACGTGGTCCCCGCCTTGTTGACGCCCGCGATGATGCCGTCGGCCCGCTCCACGTCGGCAGTGTACGAAGGGTCAGATCGCGTGCGTCGCGAGCAGGATCAGCGCGAGGGCCGCCACGGCGAGCCGGTACCAACCGAACACGGCGAGGGTGTGGCGCTGCAGATAGGTGACCATCCAACGCACCGACACGACGGCGGCGAGGAAGGCGACGACGAACCCGACCAGCGGGGTGAACAGCCCGAACGAGTCCACCATCAGCTTCCCGTCCTTCAGGACGGAGTACGCGGTCGCGGCGCCGAGCGTCACCACACCGAGGAGGAAGGAGAACTCGACCGCGGCGAGGATGGAATAGCCGAGGAGCAGCGCGGCGACGATCGTCACCATGCTCCGGCTCGTGCCCGGCCACATCGCCACCACCTGGGCGAACCCGATGACGAGCGCATCGCGCGTCGTGAGCGACTCGAGCGGCCGGCCACCGGGTCGATCGATCACACCCTTCGCGACGAGCACGAGGAGGAGCACACCGCCGACGATCCACGCCGCGATCACGGGCGGGACCCCGAACAGGTAGTCCTTGATGACCTTCTCGCCGATCAGGCCGAGGACCGCGGCGGGCACGAACGCGGTGACGAGCGCTATGAGCAGTCGCCGACCCTCCGCGCTGCGGTTCCTGAGCCCGTCGACCATCGTGCCGAACCGGTGGCGGTAGAGGACGAGCACCGCGAGGATCGCACCGCCCTGGATCGCGATCTCGTACGACTTCGAGCGCGTCGCCCGCCTTCCCCGAGTCCGGCAACCCGAGGATTCGCGACGTGACGATCAGGTGCCCGGTCGAGGAGATCGGCAGGTACTCGGTGAGCCCCTCCACGAGGCCGAGCACGATCGCCTGTCCGAGACTGAGCGACGCATGGACGACCGCGAGGACGCCGTCGGCGAACGCTGGCGTCGCCACGAGTGCGAGCGTCACCGCCGCGATCACCGGCGCCGCGACCAGACGGGTCCGCGCCGACGGGCGCGGGAGGGACGGGATCGGCACGTTCACCTCGTGATCTCGATGGTGGCACTCAGGAGCTCGACGAGGCTGGCGCACGCGTTGTCCTCTGCGTAGCGCTTGCCCTGGACGTTCCAGAGATGCACCGGGGCATCCCCCACCGGGAACGGTCCCCAGTGCCACGTGCCGCGGAACAGCGCGAACCCGGTGAGCGGCGCGAGCGCGAACGCGCGCACGGCGTCGAGGTCGCCGGCGGCCGAGAAGTCGGCGTCGCGCGGTGCGACCGCGATGACGGAGTCGACGTCGAGCGGCAGCAGCACCTGGGTGTGCGTGTCGTGCCGGTAGAACCGATCGCAGACCACTCCACTCGCGGTGTGCTCGATCTCGTCGGGAGCGTGCGCGATGACGTTCACGTGCGGATCGCCCCACGCGAACTCGTAGGTGTGGGTCGCGTCGGCGGGATCGGTGTCGGCGGCCGGCAACCAGCCGAACGGCGCCCACGCTTCGTCGGTGAGGGCACCGGCAGTGACGGTGTGCCGGACGGACGGTCTCACGCGTTGCGCCTCGATTTCACCGGTCTACGCTGCCCCAGAACCGTCCCATGGTACGGGACACCTCGCGAATCTTTGCCAACCGGAGGCCGTCGTGGACGTCCGATCCATCGAAGCCGTCGCTCCCGTCGTCGAGCACAACGGCACCGTGCCCGTGTGGTGGCTGGTCAGCCCACGGGAGATGCACGACATCACCGCCGGCGGGCACCTGGAGCTCGTCAGCGAGTTCGAGGTGGCCGGCGGCGGCCTCGTCGACCCCCACAGTCACCCGACCCACGAGTTCTATTACGTCACGTCCGGCAAGGGGATCATGACGATCGCGGGCGAGGAGCGAGAGATCACCCAGGGCGACCTCGTGCACATCCCACCGAACGAGGTCCACAGCCTCCGACCCGTCAGCGATCACGCGCCGATCCACTGCTTCTGCTTCGCGGTCGGCGTCAAGGACGCCGGCCCCGTCGACTACACGCACTGAGCCACGAGTGGCGCGCGTCCTCGTCACCCGCCGACTGCCCGACGGAGGAACGGATCCGCTGCTCGCGGCGGGCCACGAGATCGTCGCACGCGACGACGACTCGCCGCTCACGCCGGCAGAGCTGACCGACGCGGCGCGCGGCGTCGACGCCGTCGTGTGCCTGCTGACCGACCGCATCGACGATGCCGTGCTCGCCGCCGGCGGTGCTCGACTGCGCGTCGTCGCGAACGTGGCGGTCGGGTACGACAACGTGGACGTCGCCGCCGCGCAGCGACGCGGCATCGCAGTGTGCAACACGCCGGGAGTGCTCGACGAGACCACCGCCGACCTCGCGTTCCTCTTGATGCTCGCGGCCGCGCGTCTGGCGCACGAGGCCGAGTCGGATCTTCGCGAGGACCGCTGGCACGGGTGGGGCATCAACCAGTACCTCGGACGGGATGTGCACGGCGCCACCCTCGGCCTCGTGGGCTACGGGCGGATCGGCCGCGCCGTCGCGCGGCGCGCCACCGGGTTCGGCATGAGCGTCCTGCACCACACGCGCACCGACACGGGTGAGCCCGGCTACGTACCCGGCCTCCACCGCCTGCTCGCGGATGCCGACATCGTGTCGATCCACGTCCCGCTCACCGACGCGACCCGCGGGCTCATCGGCCGCGCCGAGCTCGAGGCGATGCGGTCCCACGCGGTGCTGGTGAACACCTCGCGCGGTCCGGTGGTCGACGAGAAGGCGCTGGCCGACGCGCTCACCGCCGGCACGATCTTCGCGGCGGGGATCGACGTGTTCGAGCGCGAGCCCGAGGTCCATCCCGAGCTGCTCGCGGCGCCGCGTGCGGTGCTGCTCCCGCACATCGGCTCGGCGTCGGTCGCGACCCGCACCCGCATGGCGCGAGTCGCCTGCGACGGTGTGGTCGAGGTCCTCGCGGGCCGGACGCCGTCCAACCTCGTGACCCCGTCCTAGGAGCCGCACCCGGCGAACCGACGCGCAGATCTGCGCATTTTCCGCTTCTTCTGCGAGCCAGTTCGGTTCAGGAGAGGACGCGGCGGACGGTGGTGGCGAACTCGTCGATGTCGGCCTCGGTGGTGTCGAACGACGTCATCCAGCGCACCTCGTCGACCGCTTCGTCCCACGTCCAGAAGAAGGACTCGGTCTGGAGGCGGGCGATCGCGTCGGCCGGGAGCCGGACGAAGACGCTGTTCACCTCGGGCTCGCGCGCGAGCTGCACGCCCGGGATGTCGCGGACCGCGGCTGCGAGCCGCTGCGCCATCGCGTTGGCGTGCGCCGCGTTGCGGATCCACAGCTCGTCGGTGAGCAGCGCGTCGAACTGCGCGGCGACGAACCGCATCTTCGACGGCAGCTGCGTCGCCTGCTTGCGAATGAACTTCGCGTCGACGCCGAGCGCGGGATCGCAGAACACCACCGCCTCGCCGTACATCATCCCGTTCTTCGTGCCGCCGAAGCTCACGACGTCCACGCCGGCGTCGATGGTGAGGGCGCGCACGTCGCAGCCCAGCGCGGCCACTGCGTTCGCGAGCCGGGCGCCGTCGAGATGCACCCGCATGCCGAACCCGTGCGCGGTCTCGCAGATCGCACCGAGCTCGGCTGCCGTGTAGAGCGTCCCGCACTCGGTCGACTGCGTCACCGACACCACCGTCGCCTGGGAGTGGTGCTCGTCGCCGCGACCCACCTGGGCCGCCTCGACGTCGGCGGGCGTGAGCTTGCCGTCGGGCGACGGGAACGTGAGCAGCTTCGCCCCCGTGATGCGCTCCGGCGCGCCGCACTCGTCGACCGCGATGTGGGCGTTCGCGGTGCACACCACCGCGCTCCACGGCCGGACCAACGACTGCAGCGACACGACGTTCGCGCCGGTGCCGCCCCAGACGAACGAGACCTCCACCGGCGCGCCGAACACGTCACGGAAGCGTCGGGTGGCCTGCTCGGTCCACGCATCGTCGCCGTACGCGAGCGCGTGATCGACGTTCGCGGCGACCAGCGCGTCCATGACCGCGGGATGGACACCGGACGCGTTGTCGGAGGCGAAGCTCCGCACGGTCAGCCGACGTCGCCGACGCGCACGGGCGACGGGTCGAGACTCAGCAACTCGAGGGTCGACGTCTCGCCGGTGCGGAGCGCCTCGAAGAGCCCCGCCTCCTTCGTCGTGCGCTCGGCCGCGGCGTCCAGCACCTCGTCGCGACGATCGCCGGGCACGACGACCACGCCGTCGGCGTCGCCGACCACCCAGTCTCCGGGCGTCACCGGCGCGCCGCCACACCGGATCGGGACGTCGACCGCACCGACCTGGCTCTTCGTGGCACCGCGCAGCGCGATCGCGCTCGCGAACACCGGGAACCCGAGCCGCTCGATGGATCCGATGTCGCGGACTCCGCCGTCGATGACGAGGCCCTCGAGGCCGCGTGCCAGCGCGGCAGTGGTGAGCACCTCGCCCCAATAGCCGTAGTCGGCGAGATCGCCGACGTCGACGACGAGCGCGCTTCCGCTCGGCGCGTTCGCCACCGCCACGTGGATCGCGAGGTTGTCGCCGGCGGTGCAGCGCACGGGGTACGCCGGCACCGCGACGCGGGCACCGGGCCATGCCGGCGCGATGCGGGGCGCCATGACGCGCGCTCCGGACTCGCCGAGCGTGGCGGCACCGAACTCACGCAGCTGCGCCCGGATCTCGCCGTCACTCGGCATGTGTGTCCTTCGGCCTTCTGGTCGTCTGCCGATTGGCGGAGGGAGAGGGATTTGAACCCTCGAGGAGGCTTGACACCCCCTACTCGCTTAGCAGGCGAGCACTTTCGGCCGCTCAGTCATCCCTCCGAGAGCACCGAAGTATACGGAACGGGCGGCGCGCTCCCGAGGGCCGGGCTCACACGGTGCTGTCACCGAGATGGCCGCCCACGTGGCCCACCACCACGACCCGTCGCGTTGCGTCCAGGTAGCAGTAGATCCGCAGCAGCTGGCGCCCGGTCCGCCGGATGTGCGGCCCGAGCTCGACCGTGCGGCCGTCGTACCGGCGCTGGTAGTCGGCCGGGAACTTCTGGCGAGCGGGATCGGAGACGTCGCGTGCCCAGTCGAGCCCGCGCGCACGCGCCTCGAGCGCGAAGTCGGCCGGCAGCCGGCCGGCGGCCCAGTCGGCGGCGACCGAGTCGAGCCGCACCAGGTCGGCCCAGGCGAGGTCGGCGCGGTCGTAGGCCCACGCGCGCGCCGAGCGCTCCGCCTCCGGGAGGATGACGAGGTGCTCGAGCCGCGTCTTGGCGAGCCGCACCGCATCACCGAGCGTGCGGATCTCGGGGTCCGCACCGGCGGCGCCCTCGTCCCGGGTCGCGAGGTGCAGGTACGCGTGCTCGGCCCGCAGGCGCAGCTCGTGCTCGCGTTCGAGCGCGGCCTCGAGCCGGAACACCTCGTCGTCGGCGAGCGTGAGCTCGCGCTGGTACTCGTCGACGAGCTCGTGCGCGGCGGCCCGGTCGTCGAGCGCCGCCTGCTGACGACGCGCCAGCTCCGCACGCCGGTGCGCGAGCTCCTGCGCGCTGTCGGCACGCGCCAGGCGCGCGACGAACGCGTCGTCGTCGATGCGCAGCGTCGCCGCGTCCACCACGGCATCCCGGAGCGCGCCCAACACCCGCGCGCGGGCCGTCGGGACCCACCACCTCCTCGGCCCGCCAGTGCGGATGGCGGCCCGGAGGATCCGCCGACCGCCAGTCGGGCCACAGCAGCCTCACGCCTCCGGGCTCCACCGCGCGTGCAGTGCCGAGCTCGGCTGCCACCGCGCGCACGGCAGCCGCATCGACGAGGACCACGACGTGCGCGAGACCGGCGAGCGCGGCGGCGAACCCCGACGCGTCGGCCGGCACCCGGTCCGTGCGGTCGGCGCCGACGAGCACCACGGGGAGGCGACGGCCGCCCCGCACGAACGCGTCGACCTCGGCGGCACGCGAGGCATCGGCCCGGTGCGCCACGCCCCGTACCGCCCAGCCCCCGTCCACGCAGTGCACCGCCTCCACGAGCTCCCGGACCAGGCTCGGGGCGCTCGGATCGTCGGCCGGGTGCCCGCGGACCTTCGGGTCGTGCGACTCCAGCCGCTCGGCCACCACGATCCGGCCGTCGGCCGCGTTCGTGGTCACGATCTGCACGAGCGTCCGGCGCCAGAGCGTGCGGTCCTGGACGTGCGGGCGGGTCCACGTGAGCTCGAACGCGACCGCACCGTCGTGCTCGACCGTGCGCCACTGCACGCGCTCGTCGGGCGCAGGCTCCCAACGCTCGACGGCATCGGGCGGCCACCCGCCGCGCTGCGCGCCGATCCAGCGCTTCGTGATCGCGCGCGCGGTCAGCGGGTCACGGCCGGAGGCGTCGGCGAGCTCGAGCAGACAGGCATAGATGCGGCGCACGCGCTCCCTCTCCGGTCACCGACCGCCGGTGCCCGGCGCGGTCATCCCGTCACGAGGGCGTCGATGCGCTCCAACGTCTGCTCCATCGACTGGCGGGTGTGCTTCGCCGCGCCCCGCACCACCTGCTTGCCGCGCTCCTGGGTGATGTCCCACGTCTCGCGCACGAGCGTGCCGCCGTCGGTGGGCTCGAGCTCGTAGCGCCAGATGCGGCCGCCGAAGAGCTTGCCGAACACGCCGGGCGGGCGCGTCTGCCACGCGATGCGACGGTCCGGCTCGTACTCGATGACCGTGTTGACCATCGAGTACGGGATGCCGGCCTTCATCGACATGCCGAACGTCGAGCCGACGTGCAGCGGCTCGGACGGGACGTTCTTCGCGTCGCGCACCGTGCCCGAGCCGTCGATCTCGTGGTGTCGGGACGGGTCGGCGACGATGGGGAAGATGCGCTCCGGCGGGGCCGCGATCGTGCGCTCCACGGACAGGACGTACGGGTCGTCGGGCATGGATCGCAGGGTACCGTGCCCGGTGTGGAACCCCTGCTGGCGCTGGAGCGCATCGCCTACCTGCTGGAGCTCCGCGGCGACCCGAGATACAAGGTGGAGGCGTTCCGCAAGGCCGCCGACGTCGTGGCCACCGCGGAGCCGACCGATCTGGCCGACCGCGCCCGGACCGGTCGGCTGAAGGACCTCTCGGGCATCGGTGACACGACCGCGCGGGTGATCGAGGAGGCGCTCGCGGGCAAGGTGCCGAGCTACCTCGAACGGCTCGAGCTCGACTCGACCAGCGACGAGCTCGGCGCCGGCGACGAGGTGCGCGGTTGGCTCCGCGGCGATCTGCACCTGCACACGAAGTGGTCCGATGGTGGGGCCGAGATCAAGGCGATGGTCGAGACCGCCATGGAGCTCGGTCACGAGTATCTCGCGATCACCGATCACTCGCCTCAGCTCACCGTCGCACGCGGGCTCGAGCCGGAGCGCCTCCGCGACCAGCTCGACGTCATCGACGACCTCAACGCCGAGCTCGCGCCGTTCCGCATCCTCACCGGCATCGAGGTCGACATCCTCGACGACGGCGCGCTCGACCAGGAGGACGAGCTCCTTGCGCGACTCGACGTGGTCGTCGCGAGCGTGCACTCCAAGCTCCGCATGGAGGAGCGCTCGATGACGGCGCGCATGATCACCGCGATCGCGAACCCGCACATGGACATCCTCGGGCACTGCACCGGCCGGCTCATCAAGGGTCGTGGCCGTCCCGAGAGCACGTTCGACGCGGAGCTCGTCTTCGCCGCGTGCCGCGAGCTCGACAAGGCCGTCGAGGTGAACTGCCGACCCGAGCGCCTGGACCCGCCTCGTCGCATGCTCGCGATGGTCGACGACATGGGCCTCAAGGTGGCGATCGACACCGACGCCCACGCACGCGGCCAGCTCGCCTGGCACGGCTACGGCTGCGCGCGCGTCGCCGACACCGCGATCCGCCCCGACCGGATCGTCAATGCCTGGGCGCTCGACGACCTCCTCGCCTGGACCGCCGTCGCACGAGCTCGCGGCCTGATCGAGCCGCCCGCCGCCGGGCGAACCGACGCGCAGATCACGGGGTTCTCACGGTCTTCTGCGAGCCAATTCGGTTCAGTGGCGGACGATCGCGCCTTCGCCGGGGCTCAAGGTCAGCGAGCCGGCGACCGCCTCGCCGTCGCGTGACCGCCGGGTACCGATCGCCACCGTGCCGTCGACACCGGCGACGGTCGCATCGGCATCGCCCAGGTTGAGCGCGACCGTGTGGTGGTCGCCGCGGCGGTAGGCGAGCACGCCGGCTGGTGCGTCGAGCGCGGTCCAGGCACCGGCGCGCAGGTCCTCCTGGGCGTGCCGGTACGCGATCAGGTCGCGCGTCAAGGTCAGGAAGGAGTCGGGGTCGCCGGTCTGGTCGGCGACGTTGCACGTGAGGTCCCCGAACCGGAGCCACGGCGTGACCCCGGCCTCGGTGAACCCGGCGCCCGGCTCGCCGGTCCACTGCATCGGCGTGCGCACCGGGTCGCGTCCCGCGTACGGGTGGAAGCGGATGCCGACCGGGTCGACGAGCTCGTCACGCGGCACGTCGACGTCGGTCATGCCGATCTCGTCGCCCTCGTAGAGGAAGACCGTGCCCCGCAGCGTGAGCAGCATCAGGAGCGCGCAACGAGCGCGGTCCGGATCGCCCTCGGCCCACCGCGTGGGGAACCGTGAGATGTCGTGGTTGCTGCCGGTCCAGACCGGCGTTCCGCCGTCGAGGACGGCCTCGGTGCGCGCGATCGTCTCGGCGAGTGCCGCCGCCTCGAACGGCGCGTGGGCGAACGGGATGTTGAAGTCGAGGTGCAACTGGTCGCCGGTGAGGAAGGGAAAGAGGTCGTCGAGCCGCTCGACGAACGTCTCGCCGACGAGCAGGCGCGGCGGGTCGTACGAGTCGGCGACCTCGCGCCAGCGGCGGTGGATGTCGTGGACCTCGGGCCGCAGCGAGTTGAACTCCTGCCGCTGCCCGCGCATCCGCTCCATGAACGACGCGGTCGGGTCGTCGGCGCCGATCAGCGGGTTGTCGCGCAGGTCGCGGTCCTTGACGACCATGTGGGCGACGTCGATCCGGAACCCCATCACGCCGGCGTCGAACCAGTACCGGAAGATGCGGTCGAACTGGTCGCGCACCTCCTCGCTCCACCAGTTGAGGTCGGGCTGGGTGTCGAGGAAGTTGTGCAGGTAGTACTGGCCGGTCGTGTCGTCCAGGGTCCAGGCCGACCCACCGAAGACGCTGACCCAGTTGTTGGGCGGACCGCCGTCGGACGCGGGGTCGGCCCACACGTACCAGTCGCGCTTGGGGTTGTCGCGCGACGACCGCGACATCTCGAACCACGGGTGCTGATCGCTCGTGTGGTTCGGCACGAGGTCCATGAGCACGCCGATGCCGCGCGCGTCGGCGGCCTGCACGAGCGCGTCGAGGTCCCGCAGCGTGCCGAGACTCGGGTCGACGTCGTAGTAGTCGGCGACGTCGTAGCCGAAGTCGGCGTTCGGGGAGACCGTGACCGGGCTCAGCCAGATCGCACGCACGCCGAGCCACGCGAGGTGGTCGAGCCGGTCGATGATCCCGCGCAGGTCGCCGACGCCGTCACCGTCGGAGTCCTGGTACGAGCGCGGATAGATCTGGTACAGCACCTCGCCGTCCCACCACTGCGGCCCGGCCGGCGTCGCGTCGTCGCTCACGGCGGCGCAGGGTAGCGAGCCCCGGCCACTACCGTCGGCGTCCGTGCCGATCAAGTACCTGGGGTCCAAGCGGCGCCTCGTCGACGAGATCGGCTCCCTCTTCACCGCGACGGGCGGCGGCACCGCCCTCGACCTGTTCACGGGGACGACGCGCGTCGCCCAGGAGCTGAAGCGCCGGGGCGGGAACGTGACCGCGGTCGACCGGGCGCGCTACGCGACGGTCTTCGCCGAGAGCGCCATCGCCACCGACGCGACCACGCTCGACCTCGACGCGCTCGACGCCGAGCTCGCGACGCTCGATGCCCTGCCGGGCGCACCCGGCTACGTGACCGAGACGTTCTGCCGGGCCGCACGGTTCTTCCGGCCCGAGAACGGCAGCCGCATCGACGCGATCCGCGACGCCATCGAGCGCCGGCGTGACCATCCGCACTTCCCGATCCTGCTCACGAGCCTCATCGAGGCGGCCGACCGCGTCGACTCCACGACCGGGGTCCAGATGGCGTACCTCAAGGCGTGGGCCCCCCGGGCCCACCAACCGCTCGCCCTCCGCCGCCCCGATCTGCTCGCCGGCCCCGGCATCGCGCGGCGGGGCGACGCGGTGGCGTTGCTCGCCGACCTGGGCACCTACGACTTCGCGTACCTCGATCCGCCGTACAACCAGCACCGCTACGAGGCCAACTACCACGTCTGGGAGACGATCGTCGCGTGGGACGCGCCCGAGCACTACGGCGTCGCGTGCAAGCGCAGCGAGCTGGCCGACCGGGACCGCACCAGCGCGTTCAACCGCCGTCGCGCGATGCCCGACGCGCTGCGCGCCTGCATCGAAGGTGTCGACGCGCGCGTGATGGTGCTGTCGTACAACGACGAGTCGTGGCTCGGGCTCGACGAGCTCGTCGAGATGTGCCGGACGCGCGGTGCGGTCGAGATCCTCGCCTACGACTCGAAGCGGTACGTCGGCGCGCAGATCGGCATCCACGCGCCCGACGGACGCCGGGTCGGCGAGGTGTCGCACCTGCGCAACACGGAGTACCTCGTGGTGAGCGGGGACCGCGAGTCGGTGGCGCAGGCGGTCAGGACGCGGCGATCAGCCGACCGAGCTCCCGAAGCTGCTCCGTCTCCGACCCCAGGGTGAACTCGAGCTGCTTGATCCACTGGAAGTAGCGGTGGATCGGGTAGTCGAGGTCGATGCAGATCCCGCCGTGCACGTGGAGCGCGGCGTGGCCCACGCGGCTGCCGCCCTCGGAGGCCCAGAACTTGGCGGTGGCCACCTCCATGCCCGCGTCCTCGCCCCCGGCCAGCTTCGTGCGCGGCCTGGAGCATCGTGAGCTCGATCGCCTGGGTGTCGATGTAGGCGTCGGCCATCCGCTGCCCGACCGCCTGGAACGTCCCGATGGCGCGGTCGAACTGCTTGCGCTCGGTCGTGTACTCGGCGGTGATGCGCAGCGCCTCCTGGCACGCGCCGGCGACGATCGCGCAGATGCCCACGATCGTGTGCTGCACCGCGAACCGCAGCGCCGCCCGACCGTCGGCGAGCTCACCGACGCGGTGCTCGTCGCCCACGAGCGCGCCGTCGAGGTGCATCACGAACTGCGGCTCGTGGTTGGTGACGTCCTGGCGCTCGAGCGTGACCGCGGGCTGGTCGGCGGACACGAGGAAGAGGCCGATGTCGTCACCGACGCGGGCGGGCACGAGGATCCGCTCGGCGACGTGCGCCATCGGCACGCACACCTTCTTGCCCTCGAGGCGCCACTCGTTGCCCTCGCGGGTCGCGCTCGTCTGCGGCGCCTCCGGGCCCGTGCCGAGCTCGTTGAGCGCGGCGACGACGACGGTCTCACCCGCGATCTGCGCGCCGAGGTCGGCACGCTGCGCGTCGGTGCCGAACCGCGCGACGGTCAGCGCGCACGTGACCATCGAGTGGAGGATCGGCATCGGTGCCACCGCCCGCCCCTGCTCCTGCAGGATCAGGCAGAGCTCGAGGAAGCCGAAGCCCAGGCCGCCGGCCGACTCCGGGAGCGCGACGCCGAGCAGCCCGGCCTTGGCCAGCTCCGCGTACGTCTCGCGGTCGAACCAGTCGGTGCTCTCGTCGAACGAGCGGAGCCGACCCAGGTCCATGCGGTCGGACAGGATCTGGCGGGCGAGCCCGCGCAGCTCCTCCTGCTCCTCGGTGAGGGTGAAGTCCATGTCGTCTCCTAGCGGGGGGACCCGGGCATGCCCAGGCCGAAGATGGCGATCAGGTCACGCTGCATCTCGTTCGTGCCTCCCCCGAAGGTGAGGATGTGCATGCTGCGGGTCCGCGCCTCGAGCCGGCCCCGCAGGACGGACTCGGGCGAGTTGCCCTTCACCGCCGCGACGGGACCGAGGATCTCCATGAGCAGCCGGAAGGCCTCCAGGTAGAACTCGGTGCCGAAGACCTTGATGGCCGAGGCGGCGGCCGGGTCCAGCGGCTCACCGCGCGTGGCGCCGTCGGCGATCTTCCAGTTCGCCAGGCGGAGGTAGTCGAGGCGCGCGTGCACCCGGGCGAGGTTGAGCTGCACCCACTCCTGGTCGATGACCCGGGAGCCGTCGGCGAGGCGGGTGAGCTTCGCCCACTCGATCGTGTCCTCGAGCTGGCGCTCGACGATCCCGCTCGCACACAGCGTGACCCGCTCGTGGTTGAGCTGGTTGGTGATGAGGTTCCATCCCTGGTTCTCCTCGCCCACGAGGTTGCCGACGGGAACGCGGACGTCCTCGTAGAACGTGGCGTTGGTGTTGAAGCCACCCATGTTCGAGATCGGCTCGCACTTGAAGCCGGGCGTGTCGGTCGGGACGATGATGATCGAGATGCCCTTGTGCTTCTTCACGTTCGGGTCGGTGCGCACGGCCAGCCACACGTAGTCGGCATCGGTCGCGAGGCTCGTGAAGATCTTCTGGCCGTTGATCACGTACTCGTCGCCGTCGCGTTCGGCGCTGCGTGCGCAACGACGCGAGGTCGGTGCCGGAGTCGGGCTCGGTGTACCCGATGCAGAAGTGGATCTCGCCCTCGAGGATCTTCGGCAGGAAGAAGTCCTTCTGCTCCTGCGAGCCGTACCGCATGATCGTGGGCGCGACCGAGTTGATCGTGAGCATCGGCACCGGCGCACCGGCGCGCATCGACTCGTCGAAGAAGATGAACTGCTCGATCTGGCTCCGGCCCTGACCGCCGTACTCGGGCGGCCAGCCGATGCCGGCCCACCCGTCGCTCGCCATCTGCTTCCAGATGCGACGGGCGACGGGTCCGACGCCCTCGCTGTGCGACAGCTCGTCCTCGACCTCGGGCGTGAGGAGCCGCGCGTAGTAGTCGCGCAGCTCGTCACGCAGCCCCTGGAGCTCCGGTGTGAGTCCGATGTACATGTGGCTCTCTCCCTCCGAGGCGCCCCGGGACTGTAGCCGAGCGGGCGAGAACGCGTTCTAGCGGCCGACGAGGGGAGGGTCAGAGCGCGTCGGGCGCGAACGTGTCGCAGCGGCGCGGGTCGCCGGTGCGGTAGCCGATCGTGAACCACTTCTGGCGCTGGCGGGCCGAGCCGTGCGTCCAGGACTCCTTGTCGACGGTGCCCGTCGCCGCCTGCTGGATGCGGTCGTCGCCGACGGCCGCGGCCGCGTCGAGCCCACGCGCGATGTCGTCGTTGGTGATGCTCTCGACGAGACCGGTGTCGACCGCGTGCTTCGCCCACACACCGGCGTAACAGTCGGCCTGCAGCTCGAGCCGCACCGATGCCGATTTCGGTCCCTCGCGGTCGTTGCCGACGCGTGCCTCGGTGCCGAGCAGGTCCTGCACGTGGTGGCCGTACTCGTGCGCGACGACGTAGGCCTCCGCGAACGGCCCGCCCTGCGCGCCGAAGCGACCGGTGAGCTCGGAGTAGAACCCGAGGTCGATGTACACGTGCTCGTCGGCCGGACAGTAGAAGGGCCCGGTGTCGGCCGATGCCGGGCCGCAGCCGGTCTGGGTCCGACCGGTGAACAGGACCGTCGAGGCGTCGGCGTACCCCTGCACCTGCGTCCGCCAGTAGTCCTGCACCGAGTTCACGACCGCGACGAGCCGGCAGTCCTGGCGCTGGTTCGCGTCGGCGCCGGTGCGGCAGTCCTGCGAGATGCTCGTGTCGTCGCCCGCGACCTGCGGCGCGGTCGACGACGTCCCGCCCCCGCCGCGCACGGCGAGGAACAGGACGATCACGATCACGATGGCGCCGAGGATGCCGCCGCCGCCGAGCGCCTTGCCCCGCCCGCCCGAGCCGGCGCCACCGATGCCGCCGATGACGGCACCGAGGTCCGGCATGCCGCCGGATCCGGAGCCGCGGCGATCCTCGACCTGGCCCGTGTCGAGGCGCGCGCCCCTGCGGAACCTCACCGTCCGGCTACGCGGGCTTCGGCTTCGGCTGCTCGGCTCCGGATCCGATGCGTCCGGCGGCGTCGCCTTCTTGTGCTTGTTCTTCGGTGCGTCGTCGACGAGCCCGGCGATCGCCTCCTTGGCCTTCGCGGCGCCCTGCTGCACCTGCTGCTTGTGCTTGCCCCCGGTCGTGTCGTCGACGACGCCGGCGATCTTGTCGACCACGTCGTCGACGGTGTCGGCGTGCTCGGCGAGCAGGTCCTTGGCCTTGTCGAAGAAGTCGCTCACTGCGCGGGTCCTTCCGCTCGGGTCGGCGCAGTCTCGCGGTGGCCCGTCGCGGTGTCCAGGTTCGGACTCCGACCACGGGGTTGCGAGCCGCGTCGGTGCGGGGTGCGTCTTATGCTCGGGCGACCGCACGACGAAACCTCGTGCACGAGTCCTTCGGAGCGGCCTGGTGCCCGAGTTCGTGAGTCCGGCGTGGATGCCATCGTCCCTGCGAGAGGCGGCGCGAGCCGGGGACGCGACGGCGGACGACCTCTCGTCGGGCGCGGCGCTGGCGCACCTGCTCGCCAAGCTGCAGGCCGCGTCGACGACCGTGCTCTCCGACCCGGCGTCCCGGAACCCGGTCGACATGGCCGCCGGCCTGCGCCACCTGCTCGTCCTGCTGTGGATCGGCATCGACGACGCGCTGCGCCGGGACTCGGGCTCGGTGCTCGCCATCCGACCGTCCAACACCGACGCGGTCTTCAAGTGGGGCATGGACTGCCCCGACTGCCTCTACACCGGCGTCCGGTCTCCGCGGCGGTGACACGTACCGGCTCTGGGGCAACCGCGGCACGGCGCGCTACGTCGGGCTGCAGACGATGGCCGGCATGGCGAGCACTGCGAACGTCCTGCTCGACGAGATCGAGCTCGCGGCGAACGGCGACTTCGAGATCATCCTCTCGGCGGAGGAGCACCCCGGCAACTGGATGCAGATCGCCGACGACGCCACGCAGCTCGTCGTGCGGCACTTCTTCTACGACTGGGACACCGAGGTCGCGTCCTCCCTTGCGATCGAGCGGCTCTCCGGTCCCGCGCCGACGGCCGCGCGCCCGGAACCGGTCGACCCGCAGGCCGCGATGGCGCGCCAGCTCGTCGCGCTCGGCGACTTCGTCGAGGCGAACCTCGATTTCTTCCTGCAGTTCGCTCGACCCGAGAACCCCAACACGTTCAACCCGCCGTTCGACGGCACCGCGATGGGCGCCGCCGCGGAGAACCGCCCCGTGATCGGGTCGTTCCGCCTCGGTCCCGACGAAGCACTCGTCGTCGAGGTCGAACCACCGCAGGGCCTCTACTGGAGCTACTCGATCGGGAACCCGTGGTGGGAGACGATCGACTACGCCCGTCACCAGTCGAGCCTCAACGGACACCAGGCCGTGATCGACGCCGACGGCGTGCTGCGCGTCGTGATCGCGCACGAGGATCCCGGGTACACGAACTGGCTCGACACCGCCGGCCACGGCGAGGGTCCGGTGATCCTGCGTTGCGTGCGCACCGAGACCGCACCGGTCCCGACCACGCGCGTCGTGCCGTTCGCCGAGGTCGCGGCGGCAATGCCGGCCGGTGCCCAGCGGTGCACGCCGGCGGAGCGGGCGACGACGATGGACGCCCGCGCGCGGCGTCGCGCGGCGGTTCGTCCGATGACGCTCTCGGCCGACGAGCTGGAGCAGGCGGCGTGCGAGGAGACGGGCCTGACCGACTTCGGCGACGGTCTGCACCGCGAGGGGTTGGAGCGCCTCGTCGCGTCGATGAACGAGGAGGGCGACCTCACCGAGACGGGCGAGATGATGCAACGCATCCGGCTCGGCGCCCACCTCACCGCCCGGCTCCGCGTCGAGCAGACCTACAAGGAGCACCCCGAGATCTCCGAGCAGGTCGTCGAGGGCCCCGTGTTCGTCATCGGCCTACCCCGCACGGGAACGACCGCGCTGAGCCAGCTCGTCGCGGCCGATCCCCAGTTCCGGTCGCTGCGGCTCTGGGAGTCGGCCGCGCCCGTGCCACCACCGGAGGCCGCCACCCAGCACACGGACCCGCGCATCGCCGAGGCCGAGGCCGGCCTGGCGATGATGAACGAGGCGTTCCCGCTCATGCAGACCATGTACCACTCCGAGGCCACCACCGCGACCGAGTGTCAGGACCTCATGGGCATGAGCTTCCGCACTGCGCACTTCGACGGCTCCGCGCGCGTGCCGTCCTACATGACATGGGTCATCGACTGCGACATGCGCGGCACGTACGAGTACCACCGGCGCGTGCTGCGGCTGCTGCAGTGGCACTGCCCGCCCCGGCTGTGGCACCTCAAGACGCCGGTCCACATGTTCGCGTTGGACGCGCTCGTCGACGGCGTACCCGAACGCCCGATTCCTGTGGAGCCATCGCGACCCCGCCCGGGTGCTCGGCTCGGTGTGCAGCCTCGTGCACTACACGCGCAGCTGGAGCAGCGACCGCGACGACGCGCTCGAGCTCGGCCCCGAGATGGTCGAGCGCTGGGCAGTCGCGGTCGATCGGGCGATGGCGTTCCGTGCGCGAGTCGGCGACGACCGGTTCGCCGATGTGCCCTTCGCCGCGCTGCAGCGAGACCCCGTGGACACGATCGCCGACCGCGCTACGAGCGCGTCGGCCTGGAGCTCTCCGAGGAATCGCGCCGGGCCGTCTCCGGGTGGGCGTCGAGCCACGAGCCGGGTTCGCACGGCTCGCACCACTACGAGCTCACGGACTTCGGCATCGACGCCGAGCAGGTCCGCGAGCGGTTCGCGGCGTACATCGCGGCCTTCGCCGCCGCGGACTGACCTCCAGGCAACGCCAGATGTCGATCGGCGAACCCGCTGGCGGGCTCAGCGCGCGCGGAGATGCTCCCGGGGTGCTGCGCGAACCACCTCGAAGACGGGAAGTCCCTCGGACTCGGCTCGACGGACGATCAAGGACGCTCGACGGCTCGGCTCCCAGCCGCGGCCGTCCATGCGTGCCTCGCCGAGTGACGAGCCGATCGGCGTCGTACCCGCGATCGGCCTCGTCGGCCACGGCGTGACACAACAGGTCGGCCGGGCAGGGCCCCTACGTGAGCGTCGGCGCGTCCGTCACGGGCGCACGGAGAAGTTGTTCGGGGGTCGGCGCGAGGACCTGGGAGACCAGCGCGACCCCGAGCAGCAGGAACAGCACCATCCAGCCGACCAACGCCCAGTGCAGGGCGGCGTCGCCGCCGTTGGTGGCTGGGGTGATGACCACGAAGACGTAGGCACCGGTCGCCAAGGGCAACCACCGGAGCCAGCGCGGCACCTGCCACCTTGCCCGTACGAGAGACACACCGGCGACGACCAGCGCGATGCCGATGACGGCGCTGGCGAGGCCGTAGAACGTGTCGACGACGTTTGCCACGTCGCTCCCCATCTTCGCGTGCGCAGCGCTGATCGCGGCGAGCTCGGCCAGTGCGAGCAGTGCCATTCCGACGCTTGCGCCCTCGAGGCCACGCCGCGCAACCCGCCGCGGCGCGACCCCCGCGAGCGCCAGCAATGCCACGAGCAACGGCACGTGCTGCACCGCGAGGAGGACCTGGCAGACTGCGAACCCCCCGGCGGACAACGGATGCGAGTACCGGTCGCTCGCGACGACCGGTTCAACGGCGAGCGCCACGGCGGCGACCGCAATGCCGACGACGGCCGCGACCACGCACGCCCAGCCGATCGTGCGCCGGGCCCTCGGACGGGTCAGCGAGGAGAGGAGTCGGTCCATGTGCCGACGGTAAGTTCGCGCGGAGCCGCTTTCATCCGTGGAACCACTGAATTCGGGAGCACCAGGGTGACTGAGCAATCCAGGACGCCGTCGACCATGGCTCGGTCGGCATCGAGGGAGCGACAGGGGTAGTGGACTCGCCAGAAGAGGCGAAGGGTGCCCTCGCGGCCGCCCGCCGGGCACTCGAGGCGGGTCGCCTCGACGTGGCGCTGACCTGGTGTGAACGAGCGGTGAACGTCGGCGCCCGCTGCGGGGAGGTGGCGGTGGTGGTCGACGCGGCCACGTTGCTCCCGAGCCCCGGCCCCGGGCTCTGGTCCACCGCAGCGCGTCAGCGGGCGTTGGCGGAGGAGGCATTGCGAACGATCGGCGACGAAGACCTGTTCGCCGTCGGCCAACTGCGCGCCGTGCTCGAGCACGCCGCCAACCCATGGGTGCCCGCCGTGGGGTCCGGCAGGAACGGAGACCACTCCGAGGATGACCGCCGGACACCGACGCCTGTCGAGCTCCGGGCTCGCCACTCCGAGCTGCTGTACCTCGGCGATGTGGAACGGCGCCTCGCGCTGGCCGACGAGATGATCGCGCTCGGCGGTCGCGTGGCCGACGACGACGTCGTCGCGACCGGCCGCAGCTGGCGGCTCGACGCCCTTTCGCAACTGGGCCACCGGTCCGATCTCGAAGCCGAGCTGCTCGACGCTGCGGGTCTTGTCGAGCGCATGCACCGTCCGTGGTGGACCTGGTGGTTCCAGTCGGTCAGGGCGTCACTTGCCCACCTCGACGGCGCCCACGTCGAAGCGCTGCGCGAGGGCGACGCGGCAGCGGAGTTCGGCCTCGGGCACGGTATCGCCGAGGCGAGGTTCGTCCACCTGGTCTTGCAGACGTGGGTCGCACTCCGGACCGGAGAACGCCTCGAGGAGGTCGAAGCGCAGGTCGGTGCGCTCGTGCGCGCCGCACCCCTCCAGGCGCGGGGATGGCACGCGCAGCTCCTGGCCGCGCAGGGCAAGCGTGCTGAGGTCGAGGTCGTGTGGCGAGCCCTGGCGCCACACGTCGCGTCGATACCACCCCGCGCCCCCGAATGGGCGATCGCCACGGCCGGCCACGCCTCGCTGGCCGTCTACGTGGGCGACCGATCCGCGGCGGCGGGACTGCTCGAGCTGCTGCGCCCGGTGGACGGCCTCTACGCGACCGGGCCGGTGCATACACCGGGTCACGGCCCAGTCGCCTTGCACCTCGGTCGTCTTGCCGCGCTCCTCGGAGACGCAGCAGCCGAGCGCTCGCACCTCGAGCGAGCCGAAGCACAGGCGAATGCAGATCTCGCGATCGACTTCGCGGCAGATGCCCGGGGCGCCTTGGCTCGATTGGCGGGCTCGGGCTCGGGACTCACTCCGCGCGAGACGGAGATCGCCGAACTGGTGGCGCGGGGCGAGACAAACGGCCAGATCGCGCGGACCCTGTTCGTCTCCGAGCGTACCGTCGAGTCCCACGTGAGCAGTGTCCTGCGCAAGCTCGACGTCCCCTCCCGCGCCGCGATCGCGGCCTGGTTCGTCCGGAGGAACCAAGAGACCCACTGACCCGTGGACGCCCTTTGCAGAGGTTCGCAGTGCGTGAACGACGAAACGTTCCCGCTCCGAGTCGAGACCCGACGAGCGCCGTCGCTGAATACCACCGGCGATCAGGGCGGCCTTCGGTACGCGCCTTCCTCAGGTGAACGCAATGGGCTGACCAATGATGCCTTCGAGATGCCTGACGAGGGCCGGGACTCCGTGTTCCCACATCGATCGGTCGCCGGACCTTCGGACCGCGACGATGTCCGCGAGCTCGAGGGCGCACCGCAATGCCTCGTAGTAACGGGTACGGGCGGAGCCGCCCACGAGTGGATCGCACTGCGAAGAGATCCGTGCAGCGATCGACGCGCCGGCCAGGTGGACCAAGCGGGCGATCGGCGCCGCGGGAGGAAACGGCTCGGGCATGAGGGCAAGGCCAACCTTGGCGAAGCCAACGTCGAGTGCTGGATCATCGAGGCCGCCTCTGGTCCAGTCGATGAGCTGAACATGCTTGTCGTCGATGAAGGCGTTCCCTGGCCAGAGGTCGCCGTGGACGAGGGTCCAACGTGGCGGGGGGCTCGGCTCGTGCTCGTGGAGCCAGTCGATGACGCCCGCGAGCGTGGCCTCGTTGGCAAGGGTCGTCGTCACCGATCGGACATGCCGGCCCGGTCGAGCCAGATCCTCCACGTGCTGATGTCGAAGTTCCGCGACAACGTCCGCGGGATCGACACGGGCGAGCGCCTCGAGGAGCCTGGGCAGCTGCCGGGGCCAGGCGGCGAGGAGCTTCGGGAGATCGAGCGCGAACCGCGCCGGCTCGACGCCTCGCAGGTACGACCGGCCGGAGACGCGCTCGATGACCAGATATGCCGGTCCGATGTCACTCGGGTGCTCGACGCAGAGCGCGATGCGCGGCGCCAATCGCGCCCCGGCACTTGCCGCGTTGTGCAGACCGGCCTCCAACCGTGCCTGTGCAGCCGACTGCACGACGCGAAGGACGAAGCGGCCCGCCCATCCGTCTGGCGGCGGGACCACCTCGAACGCGAACACCGAAGAAAACTTGCCGCCCGAGAGAGGCGACGGTCCGCGGCGATATCCGAGTTCGGATGCGCCGAAGCGGTCGCGCAGACGATCGAGCAGAGCTGCGGCGAACCGATCCGGGGTCCTGCCGTCGAGCTGCACGTCAACACCGTAGGGCCGACGCGATCGCGCGCCCAGGGAGTCCGCCACGACGTGGAACCGAGGGCACTGACCTTCACGTTCTTGGCGGAGGGAGTGGGATTCGAACCCACGGAGACTTGCGCCTCAACGGTTTTCAAGAGCTGCAGCCGGCGTCCACGTCGGTGCGATGTGGTCGCGTTCTTCCTGGTCAGAGCGTACGGGCGTCTATGCGGGGGTGCCGGGTCTGCACCGTCCAGGCAGTTTCCATGCCACGGACCCTGCCACGGCGTGCCCGCGTCCGGTGCGCTCGAGGCCGCCGATGACGTCGCCGAGGTCATGCACCAGATCTCCACCGCCGTGACCGCGTCGTTCGCCCTCTAGAGGACGTCGCGGAGCGCGGCTGGTCATGGATGCCGAGCTTGTGAAAGACCGCTTGCAGCTGGTTCCCCACCGTCCTGGTGGATTTCCCCAGCCGAGTCGCGATCTGCCGGTTGGAGCAACCCCCCGCGGCGAGCCGCGCCACCTCGAGCTCGCGCACGGTGACGAGCGGCGGCGCGTCGGTTAACGCCGGTGTGCGCACCCGCCACAACGGTGCATCAGGTCGGACAGATGGAGCTCACGGGCGACGGCGCCACCCGGATCATCGTGGCGCAGGACCGCGATGCCTTGCGCCAGCGCCTCGGCCGTGTGCAGGTCCAGCCCACCTTCTTCGAATCGAGCCGCGACCTCGAACAGCGCGTCGCCGTCGGAGTCGACGGCTGCGTCGGCGTGGTCGGCGCAGACGTTGTCCCACCATGTCGCCCCCGGTCGGCTGCGCTGCACGGCGAGTCGGTCGACCACCAACTGCGGCGCACCGAACCGGACGACATCGTGACAACCCATCACCACATGGAACAGCTCATTGGCGTGAGCGTCGACGAGTCGGAGCGACGTGTCGATCGCTCCCGACAGATCGCCTTCCGCCGCCGCGATCCAGGCTCGGGCTCGTTGGACCCACCAGTCGAAGCCGAGACGTTGCGGCGGTGGGGTCGCCTCCACCGCGTCGATCCAACGACGCGCATCGCCGATCTCGCCACGTTGCGCAGCAATCGTGGCGCGAGCAGTGAGGTTGAAGGTGAAGGCCTGCATCGCGACAAGCAGGAGTCGTTCACCGAGCTCGGCGTATCCCCGGCGGCGTCGTCGAGGTGGCCCCGGAAGAACGACTGGACCGCGCCCAGTCCCGGCTCGTCTTCGCGGTTCTCCAGGTAGTGGAGTCCGAGGCCCCGGGCCTGGGCCAGCGGATCGTCGCCCTCGGCGGCTCGGCCGAGCTGCCACAGGGCCAGGAGGCGCCCGAACATCAGGTTCGCGACGCTCAGCCCGGACTGTCGGACATTCGCCGGTACGGCGCCGGCCCGCAGCCCCGCAATGCAGCGGTCGGCGGTGTCGAGCACGAGCCTCGCCGCTCCGGTGATCGACCAGACCGCGGTGACGCCCTCCGCGCCGTCGACAGGAGGAGGGTCGAGCTCGATCAGGGGAGCGCGGCCTCGAGAGCTTCGTCGTGGAACCCGGCGAAGAAACAGATGAAGCTGAGGAGCCCGCGGAGGGGCGCCTGTGCGCTGAGGTCGACGCTCGCGATCCGATCGCGCAGCAGCTCGATGGCCGCATTCACGTCACCGCTCGGGAACGCGAGATGCTGCGCGAAGAGGAGCGTGACAGTCGTCCGGCTCTCCTCGTTGCCGCGCCTGGACGGTCGCACGAGCGAACTCTTCGCCGGCCTCGGCGGTGCGCCCGGCCATGCTCAAGGCACTGGCGTGCGCCAGTCGGGTCGACAGGTCGGACGACGAGTCGATGATCGGCGCAAGGAGGCGCAGAGCCTGTAATGCGTCGAAGCGTTCCACCGCGAGGTCGGCGGCCTGGCGATAGAGATCAGGGCGGTCGGATCCTGCGTCGAGCTCGAGGATCGCGGCACGCAGGACGTCGTCACGCTCCGGCGACGTCTGGTTCAGCAGCCCTCGTGCGGACGCGCCGCCGGGCGCGTCCGAGCTGCATCGTCGAACTCACGTCGAGCAGCACTTCGCCATACAGGGGGTGTCCGACGCGTACGGAGTGGATCTTGGACGAGCCACGGTGATCAATCCGTGACGCTCCAGCTCCCCGAATGTTGCGTCGGACACGAGCGCCTCGGCGACTCCTTGGGGGAGGTCCTCGGCGACGGTCAGGCACCTCATGATCTCGCGCCGTCGTCGCCGATGGACCGGAGGCGGTGTTCGACCGCCGTGCGCAGCACCACAGAAGTTCCGAGCGGGCCGTCGAGCTCCCAGCCGGTCGTGCTGAAGGTGATCGCACCGTCGGCGTGCCCGTTCACCGTGACTTCACGGGTGAACAACGGGTTGCCGAGCGCGAGCCGCCAGATCGTGTGCGTCACCGAGGTCGCCGCCGGGCCGTCGAGGATCGCCTCGACGAGTCGGTCCGACGCAGGACGTTCGAGCGGAGCGAGAGTGAGGACCGCCCCGCCGTCCTGCCGGACGAGCACGTCGCATGCCTCGGTAACGACGCGGCCTCTCGGGCGCTCACGCGACGCGCCCCGCATGCTGCACGACGAGCTGGTGGATCAGCACCACGGATGCTTCGTCCAGCTTGTCCACGTCGTCGACGAGGATGAACGGCACACCACCCTGAGCGGCTCCGGATCGCGCTGGCGATCCTTGCGATTCGTTCGCCGGGGTCTTGCGCCGGAGCCGCGTCGGTTGGCTCGAGGTGGGCAAAGGGCGCCAGCGAGAACGCCTCGGTCGTCGGGGTTGCGAAGATCGGCTCCACCGACCGCGACTTGGTCCGTGCGAACTCGGCGAGCTCTGCGAGGAGTCGCGTCTTCCGACGCCCGCCGGTCCGGTCACGAGGAGCGCGCTCGGCCCATGAGGTTCGAGGATGCTCGCGGCCTTGCGGATCCTGCGCCCGCCCGAGCAGCGGAGGAGTCTTCACGATCGTTCCGTCATCGTCGTCAGCTCATGAGGTCGGCGACGTCTTCCGCGATCCCGACCGCGCCGTACGCCGCCACGACCGCTGCGAGCGCGATCACCGCCCGGGAAGCGTCGGGGACGCGCCGCTTTGGCGAGCTCGACGTCAGGATGGCTACCAGCGCGCCGCGACTCCGTGGACATCGAGCTTGGTGTACACGCTCTGGAGCTGGTTGCCGACGGTGCGACCCGCGGTACCCAGCCGAGCGGCGATCTCTCGATTCGTCAGGCCTGCGGCGGCGAGACGAGCGACATCGAGCTCGCGTGCGGTGAGCAGCGGCGGGACGGTCTCGAGCGCGGGCGTGCGGACCTGGCCGCAGCGCTCGAGCACCTCGCCGAGGCGGGTCTGGGCCGCGGCGCGGGCGTGACCCGGGCCGAGCGTGGTCCATTGTGTGGGCGAGGGCCTCCGCGGCCTGGAGGTCGAGACCGCCGGCCTCGAAGCGTCGGGCGACGTCGTTGAGCGCGGCTCCGTCGCGATCGGCCGGCGGCACGGGCGTGCTCTGCACAGACGTGGTCCCACCAGGTCGCGCCCCGCGTTCGGTCTGCGCCGCGAGACGGTCGACAACGAGGTCAGCCCGTCCGAGGCGCACGACGTCGTGCAGACTCGTGGTCGCCGCGAAGCACTCGACGCCGTACTCGTCCGCCAGCCGCAACGACCGCTCGATCCCGGCGGCGATGTCGCCATCGGCGACACCGATCAGGACACGCGCACGCTCCGTCCACCAGCGGTAGATCGCCAGGCCTCCTGGCAGTACTTCGTCGACGAACGTGAGCTGATCGCGTGCCCGCCGCTGCGCTTCCGCTGAGCGCTGTACGTCGCTGCGAGCAGCATCGTGTTGAACGAGGAGATTGGTAGCGGTCCGGTGCGGATCGTTGCTCCGAGCTCCTCGTAGGTCGCGATCGCATCGTCGAGGTGCCCGCGGACGAACGCCTGCGTTGCGGGCATCCCGAGGCGTGGATCGTGCTCTTCGTGAGGCTCTCGATCGACGTGCTCCGGAGCGGGGCAAACGGATCGTCAGCCTCGGTCGTGGTGGCCCAGCTGCCAGAGGCAGAGGATCCGAATCCAGGCGAAGTTGACCGCAACGGTCACGTCGGTCGTCGCGCCGATCTCGAGCCCTGTGGAGCTCGGCGAACGGTCTGGTCCGCTACCGCGATCCTCTCGTTCCGCATTGCCGAGCATTGCTTGTGCGCTCGTGAACGCGGCGCCGGCGCCGAACGCGACGGGAAACGTCGTCGTCCTCGAGCAGGGGTGCGGCGATCTCGACGGCCGCGTCGGATCGTCCGCCCAGGAACGTCACCCACGCGAGAAGGACCGCAGTTGCACCGCCACCGCCGGCGGAAGCAGATCGATCCCGTTGCACAGAATCGCCGAGGCTTCACCAACACTTCCAACGTGGTAGAGGACGTGTTGGGCGTGCTGGAGAAGAACCCCGGCACGCTCGCTCGGGTCGTCGACGCTCACGCTCAGTGCAGCGAACGTGTCCGTTGCCTCATCGTGGCGACCGACCATGCCCAGCGCGTGCTCGCTCTGAGCAGGTGCGTGTCCACCGCATCCGCGTCTGTGGCGGCGGCCTCGGCGCAGCGGAGGGCGAAGTCACCGTCGAGCCACTGGAGCGCGCCCAGGGCGGCGGCGAGGTAGAGCTGTGGCGCCGTGTCGCCGGCGTCGAGTCGCAGTCGGGCGCGCAGCAGGAGATCGCCGGGTGCGGGGGAGCCGGCGTCGAGGGCGTCGGCGACGTGGCGGCGGACGAGCTGCAGTCGTGTCGCGGACCCGAGGTCGAGCGCGACCTCCGAGTGGAGGGGATGGGCGGGGCTGATGACCTCGCGTTCGTCCTGTCGGACGGAACGGACGAGCCCGGCGTTCTCGAGGGCGCGGTGACGCGGTCGAGGGGCAGGAGCTGTTCGACGATGGGGAGACGCAGCGGCCCGGCGACCGCGAGCGCTTCGAGGAGCCGGCGTTGATCGTCGTCGAGGATCTCGAAGGCGGCCGCCGATCACGTCGCGCAGCAGCGGCGACGGCCCGGGTGGGCTCACCAGGCTCCACCGGCCGAGCTCGCACACCAACGTGCCGCTTTGTCTCCGGCCCCCACGAGCTCGCGCAACGAACAGGGGGTTGCCTTCCGAGATCCGCCACACCTCGTCGGTGACGCTCGGCTCGATCGTCCCGCCGAGCAGCGAGGCGACCATCTCGTCGCAGTGCTCGCGGGCGAGCGGTCGGAGCTCGAGCCGGTGCACGTGGCCGTCCTTGACCAGGCTGCCGATGTCATCGGGAACGGGCTCGGCCACGTGTGCCGCGAGCAGCACCGCAGCCTCGCGGCGGGTCACGAGCTGGTGCACGAGCAGCACGGAGGCGGGATCAAGAAGGTGGGCGTCATCCACGACGAGGAGCAACGGCTGCTCGCCGGCCCGCACGCGCAACGCCGCCCCCAGACGTACGAGCTGCTCGGCCGGGCTCTGCGCCGGAGGTACATCGGGGTTCTGGAGATGCAGGAACGGGGCGAAGGGCACGCCGGCGCTCGTCGGAGGTCGCCACGGTGCGCTCGATGATCCAACCATCGTGGGCCAGCTCGTCGGTGACCACGCCGACCAGTGCGGTCTTGCCGACGCCGGCCGGCCCGACCACCAGCGCCGCGCCCTGCTCGCCACGCACGGCTCGAACGAGCGTCCGGAGTTCCTCTCGCCGTCCGACGAAGTGCTCCATGACCCCCCTGCCCGGCGCGGCCTGCCCGGCCGCGCTTCCACACTACGGAGCGGGAGAAGTCGGAGCAATCACGTCATGGCCGGACGAGGCGATGTCCTGGTAGATCGCACGGACGAGGGCTGGCCGGCGGAGGAACGCGACGTCGGTGCCGGCGATCCCGTTGAGGATCACACCGACCGCCAGACCGCGCGCTGGATCGGCGAAGCCGAACGAAGACCCGACGTTGCCGGAGTGCCCGAACGCCGACGTCGGAGCAACGATCGCCGAAGCGGTGTGCCTCGAGGCCGGTCATGAAGCCGAGGCCGAACTCGCACTCACGTTCGAGCACCGTGTCGTAGGTGCAGGGCCGGGCCGTCGAGCAGAACGTGCGGAGGGTCTCGGCCGACGGGAGCGCCGGTGCGGCGCGGACGCCGGCGAGCTGGTCGAGGAGCGTGGAGTACAGCCGTTGCAGGTCGCGCGCGGTGGAGTAACCGCCGTAGGCCGGGTTGATCTCGCGGCAGACGCGCTCGGTGCGTTCCCACAGCATGGGCACTCCGGGCCAGCCGCGCTTCATGTCGTGGTTGACGCCCAACCGTTCGAGGTTCGCCTGGTACTCGCGGGCGGTCATCCCGATGTACGTGTCGTCGAGCCCGAGCGGGACCAGCAGCGTCCACGGACGTGGTCCTCGAAGCGCTCGTCCGGTGACGGTCTCGACGAGCCAGCGCAGGAGGTGCCAGGCGAAGTACTCGCTGTACGCCGCGTCGCGCCCGATGCGCCACGGGATCTCGCCGGGGTACTCCTCGAGCAGCGGACGCCGCTGCTCCGGCGGAGTCATCTCCATGAACACCGCCGACGGGTACTGCAGCCCTGCGGTGTGGGTGAGCAGGTGTCGGAGGGTGATGCCCCGCTCGAGCGCCGCGAAGCCGCCGCAGCCACATCGACAGCGGCTCGTCGAGTCCGAGCGTCGCCGGTGTCGACGAGCCGCGCGACCAGGAGCGTCGTGACCGGCTTGATGCTGCAGTACACCTTGAACAGCGTGTCGGTCGTCGTGGCCCGGCCGAGCCCGGCATCGCCGAGCGCGAGGTCGAGCACCTCCACGCCGTGCACCGCGACGTTCACCTGGGCGCCCCGGGTGAAGAGCTGCTCGTCGAGCTCCCGTTGGAGGAAGTCGCCGGTCGCGGTCACGCCGGGCGGCCGGTGAGCGCGGCGAGCTCGTCGAGCGCAATCTGTTAAGCGGGATCGGCAAGGCACGCGCCGAGCACCCCGAGCGCCACGCCCGACGGTCCGCACGCCAGCTCCGCGCGGTGGAACTCCGGGCTCTCGCTGATCCCGGCGACGAGCCCGAGGTAGCCGATGTCTCCGTCGACGCGCCCGTGCTCGAGGGCCTCGAGGATCGTGAGCTCACCGCTGCCGCACCAGCGCCATCACGAGGAACGGCACCTCCACCGTGACGTCGGCGCCTCGGACCCGCCCGAGCTTCATCGACTCGACCCGACCGTCGACGAACCCGATCACGAACGACACGTGGCCGAACGGCCCGTCTGGGTACTCGTACTGCACGGTGATGGTTCGCGCCCGGGACTCGCGGGAGGTCGGCGAGTCTCCCTCCTGACCATCAGGTCCATCGGCGACGGCGGCGCGATGCCCATCGGCGTGCGACCGCGACTGTCGCAGCGCTTCGGTCCCGTCGACCTCCCGACGGCGCGACCGCGAGGGCATGGTCGGCGGTCCAGCGCAGCACGACGTCGGGTTGTCGATCTCGCCCGCGCCCACTCGCACGGCGCCGGTCGACGATCTGGTGCCACCGCGTCCCGTCGACTTCGTGCTGGATCCGGCACGCGAGCCGGGTCGGAGCATGTCCGACTCGACGCCGAGGAACAGTCGCTCGGCCGCCGCGAACCAGCTTCGGAGAGGAAGGGGACGGTAACGGTGCGACCTACTTCGACGAGACCGTCCGGAAGAACGCGTTGTTCGCCCGGTCGTATCCGGCGCCCCATTTGGTGCCGGCCCCTTCGTGACGGCCGGTCGGGCGTCCTCACCCGGTCCCGACGACACGACGAACCCGGTGCCGTCCTGGGTGGCTCCGCCGCTGTGACCCGCCCGCCGTAGATGTCGGCGTTGCCGTTGCGACGATCGCGCCACAGCACGAGGAACGCGCCGTTGTACGCGACCGCCGGCTGATCCTGATCGCCGGTGCCGGTGGAGATCGCGATGCCGGGCGAGCCGTCGAGCACCGCACCCGAGCCGTCGACCCGCTTGCCCCGCACGTCGAGCTGCTGGCCGTTGACCACGCTCCACGCGACGAGCCAGTTGCTCGGTCAGCGCCGACCGACGGTGCGAACTCGTCGTCGGCGCCGTTCGCGATGACAAAGCCACCCGGATCGAGCACGCTGCCTCCCGACGTCACGCGCGTCGCGGACACGTCGAAGCCGGTCCCAGACCGCAGCTCTTGCCATACGACGAGGACGTCGGTGCCCCTGGCAGCGACGTCGGGTGCTTCGACGCCTGTACCTGGGTTGCTCGAGAGCAACAGGGATCCAGTGTCGATGATCGAACCGCTGGTCGTGACGCGAAACTCCTTGAATCAACCTGCGTGCGAGGGCGGTGCTCTCGACATACCGCCACGCCACGCAGTAATTCACCCCGTTGAAGGCGACCGACGGTGTCTCTTGACTGCCCGGTTCCAACGAAGGGCTGATGCGGAAATCACCTTAAGGATCGCTCCTGTGGCGCTCACGCGAGCCCCGCGGACATCGGCATCGGTTGCGAAGCCCTGCCACACCACGAGGTAGTTGACCCCGTCGAAGGCAAGGTCGGGGCCGGTTTGGTTCGAGTCCCCCACGCCGATCGGTATACCCGTGCCGTCGAGGATTGCGCCGGCCGGGGTGGACGCGGGTCCCATAGATGTCGAAGTC
>CAVWPR010000040.1:0-22945 GCA_963756815.1 uncultured Acidimicrobiia bacterium | reverse complement strand
CTCCGACGAGATGCATCCGACCCACGAGAGGTACGGCGGCGAGCGGCCTACGGCGCAAAAGACATCACCGTGCTCAAGGGGCTCGAGCCCGTTTGTGAGCGCCCCGGGATGTACATCGGTTCGACCGGTCTGTCCGGTCTGCACCACCTGGTCTACGAGGTGGTCGACAACGCGGTCGACGAGGCGATGGCGGGTCACGCCACCCGCATCCTCGTCACGCTGCTGGCCGACGGCGGCTGCCGCGTCGACGACAACGGGCGGGCATCCCCGTCGACAACCACGCCGACTACAAGAACAAGTCCGCGGCCGAGGTCGTGCTCACCGTCCTGCACGCGGGCGGGAAGTTCGGCGGTGAGGGCTACAAGATCTCCGGCGGCCTCCACGGCGTCGGCGTGTCGGTCGTGAACGCGCTGTCCAGCCGGCTGGACCTCGAGATCCACCGGGACGGCAGCCGGTGGAGATGAGCTTCGCCAAGGGCGGCAAGCCGCAGGGCAAGCTCGAGAAGAAGGCCCCGTCGAAGCGGACCGGCACCATCGTCACGTTCTGGCCGGATCCCACGATCTTCGAGGAGACCGAGTTCCGCGCGCAGACGCTGCTCGAGCGTCTCCGCGAGATGGCCTTCCTCAACAAGGGTCTCGAGATCCGCTTTCGTGACGAGCGCCCGGAGGAGCCCGTCGAGCAGACCTTCCGGTTCGCCGGTGGCATCACCGACTTCGTGAAGCACCTCAACGCGTCGAAGGAGCCGATCTTCAAGCGCGTCGTCGCCTTCGAGGACCGCAACGACGACTCCGAGGTCGACGTCGCGCTGCAGTGGAACACGGGCTACCACGAGGGCATCCACTCGTTCGCGAACAACATCGCCACCACCGAGGGCGGCATGCACGAGGAGGGCTTCAAGAAGGCCCTCACCAACGTCGTGAACAAGTACGGCCGCGGCAAGAACCTGCTGAAGGAGAAGGAGGACAACCTCCTCGGCGAGGACATCCGCGAAGGGCTCACCGCGATCCTCTCGGTGAAGCTGCGCAACCCCCAGTTCGAGGGTCAGACCAAGACCAAGCTCGGGAACACCGAGATGCGCTCGATGGTCGAGAAGGTCACGAACGAGAAGCTGGCCGAGTGGCTCGAGGAGCACCCGGCCGAGGCGAAGCAGGTGATGGCGAAGGCCATGCAGGCCCAGCGCGCCCGGGTCGCGGCCCGCCAGGCGCGCGACCTCACGCGGCGCAAGAGCCTGCTCGAGTCGTCCGCCATGCCGGGCAAGCTCGCCGACTGCTCGTCGAAGAACCCGGCCGACTGCGAGCTGTTCATCGTGGAGGGTGACAGCGCCGGCGGCTCGGCGAAGAAGGCCCGCAACCCGGAGTACCAGGCGATCCTGCCCATCCGGGGGAAGATCCTGAATGTCGAGCGCTCGCGCCTCGACAAGATGCTGAAGAACGAAGAGGTGCAGGCGCTCATCACCGCCGCGGGCACGAGCATCGGCGAGGAGTTCGACGTCGAGAAGCTCCGCTACCACAAGATCATCCTGATGAGCGACGCCGACGTCGACGGCTCGCACATCCGCACGTTGCTCCTCACGTTCTTCTACCGGCAGATGAAGGAGCTCGTGCAGGCCGGCTACGTCTACGTCGCGCAGCCGCCGCTGTTCCGCGCCGACGTCGGCAAGGACCGCACGTACCTCAAGGACGAGGCCGCGCTCCGCACGTTCGAGGGTGAGCACGAGAACCGCAAGATCGAGGTCAGTCGCTTCAAGGGTCTCGGCGAGATGGACTGGCAGGAGCTCGGCGAGACGACGATGAACCGCGAGACGCGCTCGCTGTTGCAGGTGTCGGTCGAGGAGGCCGCGATCGCCGACGAGGTGTTCTCCACCCTCATGGGCGACGACGTCGAGTCGCGCAAGCACTTCATCCAGCAGAACGCCAAGGACGTCCGCTTCCTCGACATCTAGCAGCACCGGCTCCCGCCCCAACCACCCCCGGAGGAGGTCGGCGTGCCCGACGGCACCCAGCCCCAGCTCGAATCCAACATCGAACCGATCGAGATCCAGGAGGAGATGGAACGCTCCTTCCTCGATTACGCGATGTCGGTCATCACGTCGCGCGCGCTGCCCGACGCGCGCGACGGCCTGAAGCCCGTCCAGCGCCGGATCCTCTACGGCATGTACGAGGGTGGGCTGCGCCCGGAGCGCAACTACAAGAAGTGCGCGTCCGCGGTGGGCGACGTGATGGGCAAGTACCACCCGCACGGTGACCAGTCGATCTACGACACGCTCGCGCGCATGGCACAGGACTTCTCGCTGCGGTACCCGCTCGTCGACGGTCACGGGAACTTCGGCTCCCCCGACCCCAACGACCGCCCGGCGGCGATGCGCTACTGTTTCTCTGGCGACGTCGCGTGTGTCGACCGGCGCCGGGACCGTGCGGATCGATGCGATCGCTGACGCTGAGCCGAGCTCGGAGACACCGATCGATCTGAAGGTGCTCGACCGCGACGGCAACCCGGTGCGGGCGACGAAGTTCTTCCACTCGGGGGATCACCCGACGCTGCGGTTGCGCACCCGCGAGGGCTACGAGTTGACGGGCACGCACAACCACCCGGTGCTGTGCCTCGAGCGGGTCGCCGGTGTGCCGGTGCTCCAGTGGAAGCTGCTCGAGGAGATCGAGCCGGGCGACCGTGATCGTCATCTCGCGTGCCTCGACGGACGTCCAACGTTGAGGCCACCGCGGAGGAGCGTCGAGGCCGCGTTCCTGGCCGGGGCGATGGTGGCGGAGGGATGGACGTCGACCTGCCCGTGCCGTTTTCAACAACGCCGACGGCGACTTCTTCTTCGCCGTGGTCGCGGCCTTGGACACGCATGGTGGGCGGTCGTCGGTATCACAACGACCGACGACTCGCGTCGGGTCGCCGGATCCACGAGCTCGACGTGCACGACACGAAGGATCTCGCCGCGTCCCCGCTCGGCGAGCTGGTCGGCCCGAAGAGCGCGGAGAAGCGCGTCCCGGAGTTCGTGTGGCGCGCGCCGCGAGACGCGAAGCAGGTCTTCCTCCAGGCGCTCTACGAGGGCGACGGCTCCTGCTCGGACCTGCCGCAGCAACTCGGTGCAGGTCTCGTACTCCACGCGCAGCGCGCAACTCGCCGTGACGTGCAGCGGCTCCTGCTCGAGTTCGGCGTGATCTCGCGGCAGTGCCGCTACGAGAACGGCGAGATCAAGGTGGTCATCGGCAACCGGCGAGATGCGGCGCGCTTCGCTCACCGGGTCGGGTTCTGGGGCGCGAAGCAGCACAAGCTCGAGGCGCTCATCGCGGCGCTTCCCGGCACGACGACCACGCGCACGCACGATCGAGTGCCGTTCCTCGCCGAGTACCTGCGGGCCGAGAGTGGCTCGCGCGGCGACGACCGGAAGTGGCTGGAGAAGCACGACCTCGCGGCGATGGAGCGCTGGGACCGTGGCCGGGGCCGCGAGGTGCTGGACCGGATCCGGAACCCCGAGGTCGAGCGCGTGATCGCGCCGCTCGTGAGCGGCGGCTGGTACTACGCCGAGGTCGCATCGGTCGACGACGCCGGCGTGCAGCCCGTCTACTCCGTGCGCGTCGACTCCGAGGACCACTCGTTCCTCGCCGACGGGTTCGTCAATCACAACACCGAGTCGAAGCTGGCGCCGCTCGCGATGCAGCTGCTCGGCGAGATCGACGAGGACACCGTCGACTTCGAGGAGACCTACGACGGCAACAACGAGGAGCCGAAGGTCCTCCCGGCGCGATTCCCGAACCTGCTCGTCAACGGCGGCGGTGGCATCGCGGTCGGGATGGCCACGAACATCCCGCCACACAACCTCGCCGAGGTGGTGGACGCGGTGTTGCACCTCATCGACAACCCCGAGTCCACGAGCGACGACCTGATGCAGTTCGTGAAGGCGCCCGACTTCCCGACCGGCGCGCTCATCCTCGGCCAGGCCGGCGCGCGCGACGCGTACCGGACCGGGCGCGGGTCCATCAAGATGCGCGCCGTTGCCGAGATCGACGAGGGTCGCAAGGGCGAGCAGCGCATCGTCGTCAGTCAGGTGCCGTACCAGACCTCGGTCGAGGTGATCGGCTCCAAGATCGCCGACCTCGTGAACGAACGCAAGATCGAGGGCATCCGCGACGTCCGCAACGAGTCGGCCGGTGACTCGGTCCGCCTCGTCGTCGAGCTCAAGCGCGACGCGAACGCACAGGTCGTGCTCAACCAGCTCTACAAGCACACGCCCATGCAGACGAACTTCGCGGTGCACATGCTCGCGTTGGTCGACGGTGCACCGCGCCTGCTGAACCTGCGCGACGCGCTGCAGGTGTACATCGACCACCAGGTCGAGATCATCACCCGCCGCACCCAGCACCGGTTGCAGAAGGCGCAGGACCGAGCGCACATCGTCGAGGGCCTGCTCAAGGCGATCGACCGGATCGACGACATCATCGCCCTCATCCGGGCCTCCGAGAGCGCCGACGCAGCGCGCCAGGAGCTGATGAGCGAGCGCTACGGCTTCAGCGAGATCCAGGCCAACCACATCCTCGACCTGCAGCTGCGCCGCCTCGCGCAGCTCGAGCACCAGAAGCTGAAGGACGAGTTCGACGAGCTCCAGAAGACGATCAAGGAGCTGCAGTCGATCCTTGCGAGCGACGCGAAGCTCCGCACGGTCATCAAGGACGAGCTCGCCGACGTGCGCGAGAAGTACGCCGAGGGCCGGCGGACCGAGATCACGCTCGACACCGGCGACATCGCCGACCTCGACCTCATCGAGGACGAGGAGGTCGTGGTCGTCCTGTCGTCGAAGGGCTACGTGAAGACCGTCGCGTCCGACACGTTCCGCAAGCAGGGCCGCGGCGGCAAGGGCGTGCGCGGCTCGAGCCTCAAGGACGAGGACTATGTCGCGCACCTCCTCACCACCACGATGCACTCGTACCTGCTGTTCTTCTCGAACCGTGGTCGCGTCTACCGGCTGCGCGCGCACGAGATCCCGATGAAGGAGCGGACCGCGCGCGGGACCGCGATCGTGAACCTGCTCGCGCTCGGGCCCGAGGAGACCATCGAGGCGATCATCGACACGCGCACCTACGAGGACGGCGCGTACCTCTTCTTCGCGACGAAGCTCGGTCAGGTCAAGAAGACGAAGATGGGCGAGTACGACTCGTCCCTGCGCACCGGTCTCATCGCGATCAACCTCAAGGAGAACGACGAGCTCGTCCGGGTGATCCAGACGACCGGGGACGCCGACATCTTCATGGTCTCGCGCAACGGGATGACGATCCGCTTCAGTGAGGCCGACGTCCGGCCGATGGGACGGGCAGCCGCGGGCGTCCGCGGGATGAAGCTGAAGAACGCGGAGGACGGCGTGGTGTCCTGCGACCTGGCGAAGGACGACGCGGTCATGCTGTTCGTGAGCGCGAGCGGGCACGGGAAGCGCACCAAGCTCGACAAATTCAACGTCAGGGCCGGGGTGGTCAGGGCGTGCGGGGCATGAAGGTGACCGCGAGCCGGGTGGGCGTCGTCGCGGCGTTCATGGTGCAGCCCGACGACGAGGTCCTCGTCTTCTCCTCCGCCGGCAATATCATTCGGACCGGCGTTCGTGCATCTCCTCACAGGGCCGTGACGCCACCGGCGTCAAGGTCGCCGCCCTCGGCAAGGGGGAGAGTGTGGTCGCCGTCGCCCCCGTGCTCGAGGGTGGTGAAGGGGAGGAATAGGGATGGATCCCGCGGTGACGGTCACGGGACACACCACCGGGCCCGGTCCGGTCGTGGCCGTCCCCGGCGACACCCGAGATCTCCGACGAGATGCATCCGACCCACGAGAGGTACGGCGCGAGTGGCCTACGGCGCAAAAGACATCACGGTGCTCAAGGGCCTCGAGCCCGTCCGCGAGCGCCCCGGGATGTACATCGGTTCGACCGGTCTGTCCGGTCTGCACCACCTGGTCTACGAGGTGGTCGACAACGCGGTCGACGAGGCCATGGCCGGCCACGCGACCCGGATCCTGGTCACGCTGCTCGCCGACGGCGGTGCCGCGTCGACGACAACGGCCGGGGGATCCCGGTCGACAACCACGCCGACTACAAGAACAAGTCCGCGGCCGAGGTCGTGCTCACCGTCCTGCACGCGGGCGGGAAGTTCGGCGGCGAGGGCTACAAGATCTCCGGCGGTCTCCACGGCGTCGGCGTGTCGGTCGTGAACGCGCTGTCGAGCCGGCTCGACCTCGAGATCCACCGCGACGGCAGCAAGTGGGAGATGAGCTTCGCCAAGGGCGGCAAGCCGCAGGGCAAGCTCGAGAACAAGGGCCCGTCGAAGCGGACCGGCACCATCGTCACGTTCTGGCCCGACCCCACGGTCTTCGAGGAGACCGAGTTCCGCGCGCAGACGCTGCTCGAGCGCCTGCGCGAGATGGCGTTCCTCAACAAGGGCCTCGAGATCCGCTTCCGCGACGAGCGCGGGACGAGCCGATGGAGCAGACGTTCCGGTTCGCGGGCGGCATCACCGACTTCGTGAAGCACCTGAACGCGTCGAAGGAGCCGATCTTCAAGCGCGTCGTCGCCTTCGAGGACGGCGACCGACGACTCCGAGGTCGACGTCGCGCTGCAGTGGAACACCGGCTACCACGAGGGCATCCACTCGTTCGCGAACAACATCGCCACCACCGAGGGCGGGATGCACGAGGAGGGCTTCAAGAAGGCCCTCACCAACGTCGTGAACAAGTACGGCCGCGGCAAGAACCTGCTGAAGGAGAAGGAGGACAACCTCCTCGGCGAGGACATCCGCGAGGGGCTCACCGCGATCCTCTCGGTGAAGCTGCGCAACCCGCAGTTCGAGGGCCAGACCAAGACCAAGCTCGGCAACACCGAGATGCGCTCGATGGTCGAGAAGGTCACGAACGAGAAGCTCGCCGAGTGGCTCGAGGAGCACCCGGCCGAGGCGAAGCAGGTGATGGCGAAGGCGACGCAGGCCCAGCGCGCGCCGGGTCGCGGCCGCGCCAGGCGCGCGACCTCACGCGCCGCAAGAGCCTGCTCGAGTCGTCCGCCATGCCGGGCAAGCTCGCCGACTGCTCGTCGAAGAACCCGGCCGACTGCGAGCTGTTCATCGTCGAGGGCGACAGCGCCGGCGGCTCGGCCAAGAAGGCGCGCAACCCGGAGTACCAGGCGATCCTGCCGATCCGCGGCAAGATCCTGAACGTCGAGCGGTCCCGCATCGACAAGATGCTGAAGAACGAAGAGGTGCAGGCGCTCATCACCGCCGCGGGCACGAGCATCGGCGAGGAGTTCGACGTCGAGAAGCTCCGCTACCACAAGATCATCCTGATGAGCGACGCCGACGTCGACGGCTCGCACATCCGCACGCTGCTGCTCACGTTCTTCTACCGGCAGATGAAGGAGCTCGTGCAGGCCGGCTACGTGTACGTCGCGCAGCCGCCGCTCTTCCGCGCCGACGTCGGCAAGGACGCGCACGTACCTGAAGGACGAGGCCGCGCTCCGCGTGTTCGAGGGCGAGCACGAGGGCCGCAAGATCGAGGTCAGCCGGTTCAAGGGTCTCGGCGAGATGGACTGGCAGGAGCTCGGCGAGACGACGATGAACCGCGAGACACGCTCGCTGTTGCAGGTGTCGGTCGAGGAGGCCGCGATCGCCGACGAGGTGTTCTCCACCCTCATGGGCGACGACGTCGAGTCGCGCAAGCACTTCATCCAGCAGAACGCCAAGGACGTCCGCTTCCTCGACATCTAGCAGCACCGGCTCCCGCCCCAACCACCCCCGGAGGAGGTCGGCGTGCCCGACGGCACCCAGCCCCAGCTCGAATCCAACATCGAACCGATCGAGATCCAGGAGGAGATGGAACGCTCCTTCCTCGATTACGCGATGTCGGTCATCACGTCGCGCGCGCTGCCCGACGCGCGCGACGGCCTGAAGCCCGTCCAGCGCCGGATCCTCTACGGCATGTACGAGGGCGGGCTGCGCCCGGAGCGCAACTACAAGAAGTGCGCGTCCGCGGTCGGCGACGTGATGGGCAAGTACCACCCGCACGGCGACCAGTCGATCTACGACGCGCTCGCGCGGATGGCGCAGGACTTCTCGCTGCGCTACCCGCTCGTCGACGGTCACGGGAACTTCGGCTCCCCCGACCCCAACGACCGCCCGGCGGCGATGCGCTACTGCATCTCGGGCGCGTCGCGTGTGCTGACCGGCGCCGGAACCGTGCGGATCGATGCGATCGCCGACGCCGAGCCGAGCTCGGAGACACCGATCGACCTGAAGGTGCTCGACCGCGACGGCAACCCGGTGCGGGCGTCGAAGTTCTTCCACTCGGGGGATCACCCGACGCGGCGGCTGCGCACCCGCGAGGGCTACGAGTCGACGGGCACCCACAACCACCCGGTGCTGTGCCTCGAGCGGATCGCCGGTGTGCCGGTGCTCCAGTGGAAGCTGCTCGAGGAGATCGAGCCCGGCACCGTCGATCCTCATCGCGCGTATCTCGACGGACGACCAACGCGACGCCACCGCGGCGGATCGTCGAGGCCGCGTTCCTGGCCGGGGCGATGGTGGCGGAGGGATGGGCGTCGACCGCCCGTGCCGGCTTCAACAACGTCGACGTCGAGTACTTCGACGCCGTGGTCGCGGCCTGGGACACGGTGGTGGGCGGTCGTCGGTATCTCAACGACCGACGACTCGCGTCGGGTCGCCGGATCCACGAGCTCGACGTGCACGACACGAGCGATCTCGCCGCGTCGCCGCTCGGCCGAGCTCGTCGGCCTGAAGAGCGCGGAGAAGCGCGTCCCCGAGTTCGTGTGGCGCACGCCGCGCGACGCGAAGCAGGTCTTCCTCCAGGCCCTCTTCGAGGGCGACGGCTCCTGCTCGGACGCTGCGGCAGCAACTCGGTCCAGATCTCGTACTCCACGCGCAGCGAGCAACTCGCCCGTGACGTGCAGCGGCTCCTGCTCGAGTTCGGCGTGATCTCGCGGCAGTGCCGCTACGAGAACGGCGAGATCAAGGTGGTCATCGGCAACCGGCGAGATGCGGCGCGCTTCGCTCACCGGGTCGGGTTCTGGGGCGCGAAGCAGCACAAGCTCGAGGCGCTCATCGCGGCGCTTCCCGGCACGACGACCACGCGCACGCACGATCGAGTGCCGTTCCTCGCCGAGTACCTGCGGGCCGAGAGTGGCTCGCGCGGCGACGACCGGAAGTGGCTGGAGAAGCACGACCTCGCGGCGCTGGAGCGCTGGGACCGCGGCCGGGGCCGCGAGGTGCTGGACCGGATCCGGAACCCCGAGGTCGAGCGCGTGATCGCGCCGCTCGTGAGCGGCGGCTGGTACTACGCCGAGGTCGCATCGGTCGACGACGCCGGCGTGCAGCCCGTCTACTCCGTGCGCGTCGACTCCGAGGACCACTCGTTCCTCGCCGACGGGTTCGTCAATCACAACACCGAGTCGAAGCTGGCGCCGCTCGCGATGCAGCTGCTCGGCGAGATCGACGAGGACACGGTCGACTTCCAGGAGACCTACGACGGCAACAACGAGGAGCCGATCGTCCTCCCGGCGCGGTTCCCGAACCTGCTCGTCAACGGCGGCGGCGGCATCGCGGTCGGGATGGCCACGAACATCCCGCCGCACAACCTCGCCGAGGTCGTCGACGCGGTGCTGCACCTCATCGACAACCCCGAGTCCACGAGCGACGACCTCATGCAGTTCGTGAAGGCGCCCGACTTCCCGACCGGCGCGTTGATCCTCGGCCAGGCCGGCGCGCGCGACGCGTACCGGACCGGGCGCGGCTCCATCAAGATGCGCGCCGTCGCCGAGATCGACGAGGGCCGCAAGGGCGAGCAGCGCATCGTCGTCAGTCAGGTGCCGTACCAGACCTCGGTCGAGGTGATCGGCTCCAAGATCGCCGACCTCGTGAACGAGCGCAAGATCGAGGGCATCCGCGACGTGCGCAACGAGTCGGCCGGTGACTCGGTCCGCCTCGTCGTCGAGCTCAAGCGCGACGCGAACGCGCAGGTCGTGCTCAACCAGCTCTACAAGCACACGCCCATGCAGACGAACTTCGCGGTGCACATGCTCGCGTTGGTCGACGGTGCACCGCGCCTGCTGAACCTGCGCGACGCGCTGCAGGTGTACATCGACCACCAGGTCGAGATCATCACCCGCCGCACCCAGCACCGGTTGCAGAAGGCGCAGGACCGAGCGCACATCGTCGAGGGCCTGCTCAAGGCGATCGACCGGATCGACGACATCATCGCCCTCATCCGGGCCTCCGAGAGCGCCGACGCGGCGCGCCAGGAGCTGATGAGCGAGCGCTACGGCTTCAGCGAGATCCAGGCCAACCACATCCTCGACCTGCAGCTCCGCCGCCTCGCGCAGCTCGAGCACCAGAAGCTGAAGGACGAGTTCGACGAGCTCCAGAAGACGATCAAGGAGCTGCAGTCGATCCTTGCGAGCGACTCGAAGCTCCGCACGGTCATCAAGGACGAGCTCGCCGAGGTGCGCGAGAAGTACGCCGAGGGCCGGCGGACCGAGATCACGCTCGACACCGGCGACATCGCCGACCTCGACCTCATCGAGGACGAGGAGGTCGTGGTCGTCCTGTCGTCGAAGGGCTACGTGAAGACCGTCGCGTCCGACGCGTTCCGCAAGCAGGGCCGCGGCGGCAAGGGCGTGCGCGGCTCGAGCCTCAAGGACGAGGACTATGTCGCGCACCTCCTCACCACCACGATGCACTCGTACCTGCTGTTCTTCTCGAACCGTGGTCGCGTCTACCGGCTGCGCGCGCACGAGATCCCGATGAAGGAGCGGACCGCGCGCGGGACCGCGATCGTGAACCTGCTCGCGCTCGGGCCCGAGGAGACCATCGAGGCGATCATCGACACGCGCACCTACGAGGACGGCGCGTACCTCTTCTTCGCGACGAAGCTCGGTCAGGTCAAGAAGACGAAGATGGGCGAGTACGACTCGTCGCTGCGCACCGGTCTCATCGCGATCAACCTCAAGGAGAACGACGAGCTCGTCCGGGTGATCCAGACGACCGGGGACGCCGACATCTTCATGGTCTCGCGCAACGGGATGACGATCCGCTTCAGTGAGGCCGACGTCCGGCCGATGGGACGGGCAGCCGCGGGCGTCCGCGGGATGAAGCTGAAGAACGCGGAGGACGGCGTGGTGTCCTGCGACCTGGCGAAGGACGACGCGGTCATGCTGTTCGTGAGCGCGAGCGGGCACGGGAAGCGCACCAAGCTCGACAAGTTCAACCGTCAGGGCCGGGGTGGTCAGGGCGTGCGGGGCATGAAGGTGACCGCGAGCCGGGTGGGCATCGTCGCGGCGTTCATGGTGCAGCCCGACGACGAGGTCCTCGTCTTCTCCTCCGCCGGCAATATCATTCGGACCGGCGTTCGTGACATCTCCTCACAGGGCCGTGACGCCACCGGCGTCAAGGTCGCCGCCCTCGGCAAGGGGGAGAGTGTGGTCGCCGTCGCCCCCGTGCTCGAGGGTGGTGAAGGGGAGGAATAGGGATGGATCCCGCGGTGACGGTCACGGGACACTCCACCGGGCCCGGTCCGGTCGCGGCCGTCCCCGGCGACACCCGGACGGCCACCGGCGCCCAGGCCACCCTGCGTCAGTCGCGCGTCGAGATGTCCAAGGTCGATCTGTGGTCGGCGCTGAAGATCTCGCTCTGCTTCTACCTCGCCGGGCTCGCGCTGCTCATCGTCACCGGACTGGTGGTCTGGCTCCTGCTCGACGCGTCGGGCGGCATCCGTGACTTCGAGAAGTTCATGGGCGACATCCTGAGCGCCAAGGACTTCCACTTCGTGGCGCCCCAGATCCTGCTCGGCTCGGTGCTCGTCGGCCTCGTGCTCGTCGCGCTCGATGTCGATCCTCACGGTGATCGCCGCCGCGCTCTACAACGTGTTCGCGGACCTCGTCGGCGGCATCGAGGTCACGCTCACCGAGACCGACTGAACCGGCGGTTTCGAAGGGCTCGTCGGCGGGCCCGGCGGCTAACCTCGACCGCTTCGCGGGGCTATAGCTCAGTCGGTTAGAGCGCATCCCTGATAAGGATGAGGTCGCAAGTTCGATTCTTGCTAGCCCCACTCCCGGACCGCGAGGCGCACTCGCCGGGCGCACTCGCCGGGCGTACGTCCGGCGGCACCCGCCTAGCCTTCGTGTGCATGGCACGACGGCGCAAGGACGGCCCACCGGACGAGGTGATCGAGCTCGTCGGGTCTGCCGGACACGGAGGCGCAGATCGTGGCGAGCCGGCTCCGTGACGAGGGGATCGACGCGCAGGTCTTCGCGTCCGGCTCGGCCGCCGATCTCGTGGCCATCCAGTTCTCGCACGGCTCACGCGTGATGGTGCGACGCGATGCGTTCGACGCGGCCGCGGCCCTGCTCGCACAGTGGGGCGCGCCCGGGGCGCGAGGTCGACGACGCGGAGCTGGCCGCCCAGGCCGATGCGAGCGGGGACGCCGAGTTCGGCGACGGCGCCGTCGTCTGACCGGCGCCCGGGTCGGGCGTCACGGCGCTCGGTACACTCCGGCGATGCGGGCGTTCCGGCGGGGCTTGATCGTGGTGTTCGTGGCCGCCATCGCGGGTGCCGTCGTGCGACTCCGGGGCAAGGGCGGCGTCCCGCCGACGTCGGGCGGCTGGCGCGAGCTCGAAGCCCCCGACTTCCGGTGAGCCGCGACGACGGCGCGTCCGGGCGGCGCCGGGTGACCCGGGTCCTGCTCGTCGGCGTCGGCGCGGTGGGCGGCCGGGCGGCGCGCCAGCTCGTGGAGACCCCGGGCGTCGACGAGCTCCTCCTGGCCGACGCGCGGCCCAAGCGGGCGAGTCAGGTGGCCGAGCTCATGGGCGAGCGGGCGTCGTCGATCGAGTGGCAGCCCGGGACGCCGCTGCCCGACGGGGTCGACGCGGTGGCGTGCGCGGTGCCGTCCGGCGACGACGTCACGATCGTGCGCGATGCGCTCGAGGCCGGGGTGCCCTGCGTGTCGGCGACCGACGACACCGCCGCGATCCAGACCCTCCTCGAGCTCGACGACGCCGCACGTGAGACCGGCGTACCGGTCGTCATCGGCGCGGGCCTCGCGCCGGGCCTCTCGGACGTGCTGGTCCGCCACGCCGCCGATGGACTCGACAAGGTCGACGACGTGAACGTGGCCCGCTGGGGCGCGGCCGGCGACGCCAGTGCGAGCACGGTGCGCGTCGCGCTCGCCGACCGCGGCGCCGAGCTGCGCGGCGGCGAGATCGTCCCGCTCCTGAAGCGCGGGGGCCAGGAGCTGATCTGGTTCCCGAACCCGGTCGACGCGCGGGGTTGCGAGCCCGTGAGCAACGGGCTCGAGCTCCTGCTCGACGCCGTTCCCGGGCTCGACCGCGCCGGTGTGCGCTTCGCGCGCGCGGAGCGCACGGGATGGACCTTCCCGCGTCGGGCCGACCCGGTGAACGACTGGGGCGCCATCCGGGTGGAGGTCTGGGGGACACGTGGCCCGACGCACGAGCCCGTGGTCTACGGGGCGATCGAGCGCACCGAGATCGCCGCCGGCACGGTGCTCGCCCTGACCGCCGCCGCGTTGTGCGGCGCACTGCCCGGGCTGGTGGCGCGCGAACCCGGGGTGCACGGCCTGGGCCGCGTCGTGCGACCGCGCGCCTTCCTGGCCGAGCTCGCGCAGCGCGGCGTGAAGGTCGCGGTCTTCGAGGGCGTGCCGATCTCCTGAGCCTCGCGCGGCCCGTCAGTGCGAAGGGACGAGGTCGCCCGGGTTCGTCGCGTCGGCCCAACTCGTCTCGATCGAGCGCAGGAGCGCGTCGACCGCGTCGAGCTCCGACCGGTCCGGCGGGTCGGGCGCGAACATCGCCGCGTCGATCGTCGCACCCACGCGGCTCAGCGCGTCGTCCTGACCCGGCGCGATCGCACCCAACGCGCGCACGTAGGTGGGCGTCGACTCACTCGGCGCACGCGGTCGACCCCGGGTGGCGCCGAGCGACTCCAGGCGCGCCAGGCGCTGCGAGGCCCACGACCGTGACACCGCCACGCGCGCCGGGCGCCGCCGAACGGAGCGCAGGGCGAAGCCGAGGCCCACGAGCCCGGCGGCGACGGAGAATGCCACGAGCAGCTCACTCGGGACGTGCAGCCGCGCGCTCAGGTAGCTCGAGCGCGCCGTCGCCGGCCGCGTCGATCTGCGAGTCACCCGCGAGCGGCACGTTGGCGGTGGGGTCGAAGCCCTGCCACCCGACGCCCGGGAAGTACACCTCGGCCCACGCGTGCGCGTCGCTCGCCTTGACCTCGTAGAGACCCGTGAACGGGTTGCGCTCGCCGGGCGCGTAGCCCACGGCCAGTCGCGCGGGGACCCCGAGCTCCCTGAGCATCACCACGAGCGCGGTGCCGATCTGCTCGCAGAATCCCTTGCGGTCGACGAACACGTACTGGTCCACTGCGTCGGCGCCCTTCGGCAGCCGCGGGATGTCGAGCGAGTAGCGGGTGTGCTCACCGAGCCATTGCTCGAGCGCGAGCACCTTGTCGTAGGTGGTGGGGGCGCCGGCCGTGATCGTGTGGGCGAGCGCACGGACGCGATCGGTCGTGACCGGCGACGCGGCGTACTGGCCGGCGATGTCGGCGGGCACCGCGCCGAGCGGCGGGCGGCGGAGGGCCTCGGGCGTGGTGAGCGCCCGTTGGCTCACGACGGTGTAGACCGCGCCGGGATCGAGTCGCACGCCGGCGCGCAGGGTGCCGTCCTGGTTCTGGAACAGGCTGCGGTCGGGGAAGTACACCTTGGTCGCCTGGCTCGCGGCGAAGATCGCGTTCGGGCCGGGCTGCGCGAGGTAGTAGGTCTGGACGAGCTCGTCGACGTCGAGCGCGGTCTGCACCGGACCGTCGGCCGGGACGCGCGGGATGCCGATGGGGGACGCGCCGCGGATGAGATGCGGCTGGTCCTCCGAGACCGTCCAGACCCGTCCGTTCCAGCGGTCGAACGTCTGGCCGCGCCAGAAGTCGGGCGACGAGGCGCGCACCCGCATGACGAGCGTGTCGTCGGGCCGGCCGCGCAGCGACGTGTCGAGCTGCTTGGAGAATCCGAAGTAGCCGAACGACGCCCGAGGTGCCGAGGCGCCCGACTTCCCGTCGGACGCGGGATCGCCGGCGCCGAGCGACGGGTTCGTGAGCTGTCCGCCGGAGCGCACCGGGGTGTCGTCGGGGAGCTGGGACGGGAAGGTGAGGGCGCGGTTGGTGCCGGCGACCGGCACGAGCATGAACACGCCGAAGCCGACGAGCAGGACCGCGGCGAGGATCGCGGCGGGGACGGCGAGGGCGGCGCGACCGAATCGGGGCGGCGCGCTGCCGCTCAGTCCGGGGAGCTCCTCGAGCTCGGCGCGGTACGCGAGGCCGAGGGCGACGAGCGCGGCGAAGCCCCAGATCAACAGCCACGGCGCGATCGCCATGGAGATCGAGAGCACGCCGGCGAGCGAGACGAGCACCAGGCTGGCAACGAGCAGCACCAGCAGCCCGTGCCGGTTCGGCGTGTCGAGCGCGTGCAGCACCAGGAGCCAGAGGAACGCCTGCGCGAGCGGGACCTGGAGACCGGCGAGATCCGACAGCTGGTGGATCCCGGACAGGAAGCTCACCATGATCGCGATTGCGAGCGCCGACTGCACGATGCGCATGGGCAACGGGCGCGTCCGGCGGGTGGCGTACCCGATCGCGAACGCGATCGGCAGGCCGACGAGCACCGCGACCCACAGCGCGCCGCCGCCCGCGCCTTCTCGCAACGCCGCGACGGCCGCCGCCATCACCGCGATGCAGGTGAACACGCGGAGCGCGACGACGTCCTCCGCCTTGCTCATGCGGACGCTCCACCGAGGCGGTGCACGGTCGCGCCGGCCGGGAAGGGGCCCTGGGCCGGACTGCCGACGACGGCACGCGCGAGCCGCCGCCCGACGTGCAGCGGTGTCGGGACCACGCCGAGACGCGGCCCGTCGACCTCGGCGGTGGAGAGCTCAACGCGCGCACCGGCGCGCAGCGCGTCGTCGGCCATCCCCGCCGCACGCGACGCGACGAGCTCGGGGTCCGGGCCGCGCAGATCGACGACCAGGATCACGACCGGTCGGCGCGGACCCTCGTACTCGCGCACCATGACCGTGCCCGTCCGTGCGGTCGCGGGCCAGTGGACCGAGCGGATCGGATCGCCGTCGAGGTACTCCCGCACGCCGCGGGTGAGCTCGGTGCCGCCGGATGCCAGGTGGGCGAGCTCGGACGGGGTCTGGGTGTCGCCGACCACGATCGGACAGCGCGTCGGGCTCCCGTCGCGGGGCCACGTCGACCGCCGCGGGGAGGTCGACCGCGATCCGGCGACGCCAACGGGCCAGGCCGAGTGGCGCGGCGGTGACGACCTCGACGCGTAGGCGGTGCAGCACGCCCCGCCGGGCCGGCGTCACCACCAGGGGACCGCTCGACGGTGCGTCGATCCGGACCCAGTCGGAGTCGAAGGTCAGGACCTGCAGCTTGACGAAGTGGGCGCGGACGGTGAGCTCGATCGGGAGGGGCCGGCCCACGGTGGCGTCGGGCGGGGCCGTCGCGGTCACGGTCACCCGGGAGAGGACGATCGCCGGGAGCAGCGAGCCCGTGAGCATCACGGCGATGACGGCGCAGAGCAGCACGATGTCCCATCCCGCGCCGGTGGTGCGGGCCACGATGAACAGTGCGAGCCCGACGAGCTCGAGGATGACCGCGGCCTTCGGGACGAGAATGGGACGCGGCATACCGGCGGGTGGCCCGGTCAGGGGCGCGGCGCGGGGACCGCGTCGAGGACCGTCTGCACGAGCGTCCGTTGATCGGACAGTCGGCCGGGATCGCGCAGGACCAGGCGGTGGGCGAGCACCGGGATCGCGAGCCGCGCGACGTCGTCGGGCACCACGTACGTGCGACCTTCCAGCACCGCGTGCGCCTGCGCGGCATGGAGGAGCGCGAGCGAGGCACGCGGGCTCGCGCCGATGGCAGTGTCGTTGTGCACTCGCGTCGCGTTCGAGATGGCGACGGCGTAGTCGGCCACCTCGACGGCGCAGTAGACCGACCGCACGGCGGCGATCGCGACAGTGAGCTCGGCAGGGTCGGTGAGCGGTTCGAGGACGTCGAGCGCGGACTCGCCGCCGGTGCCCAAGAGGAGCTCGCGCTCGGTCGTGGCGTCCGGCGGCCCGATCTCGGTGACGAGCGTGAACCGGTCGAGCTGTCCCTCGACGAGCGGGAAGGTGCCGGCGGTCTCGAACGGGTTCTGCGTCGCGATCAGGAAGAAGGGTCGCGGCAGCGGACGGGTCACCCCGTCGACCGTCACCTGATGCTCCTCCATCGCCTCGAGGAGCGCCGACTGCGTGCGGGGCGTGGCCCGGTTCAGCTCGTCGACGAGCACGACGTTGGCGAACAGCGGTCCCGGCCGGAACTCCCACTCGTTGCCGGCCAGGTGGAAGACCGAGACGCCGGTGAGCTCGGACGGCAGGAGGTCGGGCGTGGCCTGGATCCGACGGAAGGACCCGCCGGCGGTGCGGGCCAGCGCCTTGGCCAGGAGGGTCTTGCCCACACCGGGGACGTCGTCGAGCAGCAGGTGCCCGCCGGAGAGGAGCGTCACCACCGCCAGGCGCACCGGTTCGGGCTTGCCCCGCAGCACCCGGCCGAGGCCGTCGCGCAGCTCGGCGGCGAGCCGGTGGGAGATGGCGAGGTCCGCGTCGGGGCGCGCGTCGGTACGCATCATGCGTCAGTTTGTCGGCCGGATCGGCTCTGCGCTTGACGGCCGCCACGCCGCGTGGGCCGTAATCTCCGGCCCGTGAGCACGCCGGCAGAGAACAAGGCCCTCGTCGAGCGCTTCTGGGCGGACCTCGCCCGCCGCGACTTCGACGCCGTCGGCGCGTACTTCGCCCCCGACGGGCACTACACCGACGTCCCCGCGCCCGAGGAGGGCGCGTTCGGGCCCGCGGAGGTCGCCGCCCGGCTCCGGCTCGGGCTCGGACCGCTCGCGAAGTACGTGCTGCACGACGGCCCGATCGTCGCCGACGGCGACATGGTGATCACCGAGCACAGTGAGGAGTGGTTCTGGGAGAGCGGCGAGCACGTGCACCTGCCGTTCGTCTCGGTGCAGGAGATCCGTGACGGCAAGATCGTCCGCTGGCACGACTACCTGGACCTCAACACGCTCATGGCCGCGGCGCCGGCGGCGTGGGTCGAGCACATCATGGTCGGCTACAAGTGACGCGGTGACCGTCTACGTCGCGTTGCTCGGCGGCATCAACGTCGGCGGCCGCACGTTGCGGATGGACGCACTCCGTACCACGGCCGAGCGCTGTGGCTTCGAGGACGTGTCGACCTTCATCCAGAGCGGCAACGTGATCTTCCGCTCCCGCAAGGGCGCGAAGGCCGTGACCGCCGCACTGCACGACGCGATCCTCGAGGACTCCGGGATCGACACGCGCGTCGCGACGCGCACGGCGGCGCAGCTGCAGGAGGTCGTCGGGCGGAACCCGTTCCTCGACCGCAGTGACGACCCGACGAAGCTGTCGGTCACGTTCCTCTTCGAGGGCGTGATCCCGACGCTGTCGGCGGTGGCACCCGAGGTCTACGCCCCGGACGAGGTGCAGGTGATCGGCCGGGAGGCGTACCTGCACACGCCGAACGGCATGGGGAGGACGAAGCTGGTGCCGGCCGTGGCCAGGAAGCTCGGTCTGGCCGGCACCACCCGCAACTGGCGCTCGACGCTCAAACTCGCCGAGCTCGCGGCGCGCCCCGACTGACACGCCGCGAGCCGGCGGACTCCGTCACTGCACGATGAAGGCAGTGACCATCCCGTACATCATCCCGTCCTCTTTCTCGGCGTGGCTGAGGATGTGGCAGTGGTACGCCCACACGCCCTTCTCGGCCGCCGTCGGCTTCATGAGGACCGTGTAGCGCTCACCGGGAGCGACCAACACGGTGTCGGCCAGGTAGGGATTCGGTAGCGGGAAACCGTCCTTCGCGATGACCAGCTGCGGCACGCCGTGCAGGTGCATCGGGTGGATCTGCTGGCCCTCGTTGACGTAGTGGACCTCCACCGTCTCGCCGACGTTGGCGACGATCGGTGCGGTGGCCGGGAACGACTTGCCGTTGAGCGAGTAGCCGATGACCCCGGCGTCGTTCAGCACCATGGGGATCTCCTGGCTCACCGGTCCGTAGCCGGCGGGGATCGGCTCGTTGCCGATGAGGAAGAGACCCGCCATGCCGTTGGTGACCTGGTTCAGGGCGTAGTCGTGCGAGTGGTACATGCCGACGGCCGGGCCGTGGGCGACGAACGAGTACGTGAACGTCTTCCCCGGCGTGATCGGGTCCCCCGTGATGTACGGCACGCCGTCCATCGCGTTCGGGACCTCGATGCCGTGCCAGTGGACGCTCGTCGACTGCGGCAGGTCGTTCTTCACCACGATGGCGACCTTGTCGCCGTCGTCGACCTTGATCACCGGACCCGGCACCTGACCGTTGTAGGTCCAGGCCTTGACCGTCTTGCCCGGCTCGACCTCCCAGTCGACGATCTTCGCCGTCAGGTCGAACTGCTTCGTGCCGTCGGGGAGCACCGTCGGCGGGAGCACCTGGTTGCCGACGCCCTTGGTGTTCATGCCGTTCTTGAGCTGCGCGACGTAGTCGTTGATCTGCTGTTCCATCGCCTTGTTGTTCGACGGGTCGGCTGCGGTGAGCGCGGCGTTCGCGTCGGTCGCGGCGCCCGAGCCGCCTCCGCTGCCACCGATCATGAGCATCGCCTTCATGCCCGAGTCGGCGTGACCGGGGACCTCGCAGATCGCGGTGTAGTTGCCGGCCTTCAAACCCTTGAGCGAGACGGTGGCGCTCTCGCCGGGGTTCAGCATCTTGGTGCGGATGTTCGTGTCCTTCACCGCGAAGTTGTGGGCGACGGTGCCGCCGTTGGTGACGGTGAGCGAGCTGTCGACGGCCGCCGAGATCATCGACGGGTCGAGCTTGAACTCGGACAGCGTCACCTTCGTGCCGCCGCCGCCGCCCGTCGCCGCGGCCTCCTTGGCGTCGTTGCTCTTGCTGTTCGCGCCGGCGGCGACGCCGAGTGCGCCGAACGCCAGCAGCAGGGCGAGCAGCGCGAACATCCATGCGCCCATTCCGAAGACCTCACGGTCACTGCGCCGCAACTTCACGATTCCTCCACGTGCTGGTCGGGGTGGTCGGTTCGGATCCTCTCGGTGACCGGTGGCCGTTTCCCAGGGCCGAAGGTCCCGCCGGCACGGGCGGGACGGCCCTCCCTGGGAGGGCCTCGTCGGCCGCACACTCGTCGGGAGCACCCGTCCCGACGAGAGTGAGCAGTCCCATGGACATCCTCGTGACCGAATCCGCGTCCGGCGCCGCCGAGGCGGCCGCCCGTGAGCTCGAGGCCGCGGGTCATCGCGTGCATCGCTGTCACGACACGTCGTCGCCCACGTTCCCGTGTGCGGGACTCACGGGCGAGTGCCCGCTCGAAGCCGGCGCGATCGATCTCGTGCTGACCGTTCGTGGCCACGTGCGCACGACTCCCGCGCCGACCGAGGACGGGGTCACGTGCGGGCTCCGATATCGCGTCCCCGTGGCGGTGACCGGTCAGACGATGATGAACCCGTTCGAGGAGTTCGGCGCCGAGGCGGTCGACGCCGACGACCTCGTCGCCGCGTGCGAGCGGGTCGCGAGCTCGCGCCGCACCGGGCACGAGGAGGCGGCGATCGCGGTGGTGCGCGACACGCTGGCCGTCGAGGGGCACCCCACCGAGCCGTCCGACGTCGCGGTGCAACGCATCGGCGGTCGCCTGCGGGTGCGGGTGATGGTCCCGGAGGAGGTGCCCGAGCGGGCGCGGGAGATCGTCGCCGTGCGCGTGGTCGGTCGCCTCCGAGAGTTCGACACGCACGCCGCGGGCATCGACATCGGCGTGGTCGGCGCCGAGGCGGCCGAGTACGACGAGCGCTCGGCGCGACCGCGCTGAGCCGCGGCGCCGTACGTTCCCGCGACGTCAGACGTCGAGCGGCGCCCGCCAGGTGAGCACGGTTCCGCCGTCGGGGTGCGCCTCGACGCCGAAGGTCCCCTGCGCGGCGGCGGCACGGTGCGCGAGGTTCGCGAGACCTTCGCCGCCCTCGGACGCGGATCCCGACATCCCGATGCCGTCGTCCGTCACCCGTACGACGACGTCGGCGCCGACGTCGACGTCGACGTCCACCCGCGACGCCTCGGCATGACGGGCGACGTTCGTGATCGCCTCGCGAACGACCGGTGCGAGGTGCTCGGCGACCGAGGCGGGCACCGCGAGATCGAGTGGTCCGGCCACGTGGAAGTCGATCGTGATGCCGAGCCGCTCGCCCAGCTCCGCCACGAGCGCGGTGAGGTCGGCCAGCAACCCTGCCGTCGGCGTGTGCAGGGCGAAGATCGTGTTGCGGATCTCGCGGATCGTGACGTCGAGCTCGTCGATCGCCTCCGCGAGCCGGCGGGCCGTGTCGGCGTCGTCCACGCGCGGGCCCATCGCCTGCAACGACATTCCCGTGGCGAAGAGCCGCTGGATCACCTTGTCGTGGAGATCACGCGCGATGCGCTCGCGGTCCTCGAGCACCACGAGCTCCTGGAGCCGAGCGTGCAGACGGGCGTTGTCGACCGCGACCCCGGCCACGACGGCGAGCGCGACGGCGAGCCTCTCGTCCTCGTCGCTGAACTCGGGTGCCCCGCGCTTCTCGCAGAGGTACAGGTTCCCGAACGCCTCGCCCCGCACGAGGATCGGTACGCCCAGGAACGAGTGCATCGGTGGATGGTTGGGCGGGAACCCGGATGAGTCGGGGTGCGCGGACAGGTCGGCGAGGCGCAGCGGGCGGGGGTCCACGATGAGTCGGCCGAGGAGCCCCTTGCCCTCCGGGAGCGGGCCGATGGACGCCACCGTGGCGTCGTCGATGCCCGACGGTCACGAAATCGGACAGCCCACCCGTGTCCCCGAGCACCCCGAGCGCCCCGTAGCGGGCCCCCACGAGCGATGCGGCGCACTCGACGATCCGCTGGAGCACGACCGGTAGGCTCAGGTCCGATGCGACGGCGATGACCGCGTCGAGCATCGGTTCGAACCGGTATCCGGCATCCTCGGCGGGTTCCGGCACGGACCGGAGTCTGGTTCTCCTCCGTGGAGGTCCGCCAACCGATGACGAGTGCCATGACCTTCGAACCCGACAGTGGGCAGGTGCGGGTGTTCCTGCTCGACGACCACGAGATCGTGCGGCGCGGTGTCCGCCAGCTGCTGGAGGACTCGGGCGAGATCGTGGTGGTCGGCGAGGCCGGGACCGCGGCCGACGCGCTGGCGCGAATTCCGCCGACCCGTCCCGACGTGGCACTGCTCGACGTGCGGCTCCCCGACGGCAACGGCGTCGAGGTCTGCCGCGAGGTGCGCTCCCGTCATCCGGAGATCCAGTGCCTGATGCTCACGTCCTTCTCGGACGACGAGGCGCTGTTCCAGGCGATCATGGCCGGCGCCGCGGGATACCTCCTGAAGCAGATCAAGGGCCCGGACATCGTCGACGCCATCAAGCGCGTGGCCACCGGGCAGTCCTTGCTCGACCCCGCGGTCACGGCGCGCGTGCTCGAGCGGCTGCGCACGCCTCCCGCCGAGGACGAGCGGCTGGCCGCGCTCACCGATCAGGAGCGGCGCGTGCTCGAGCTGATCGCCGAGGGGATGACCAACCGCCAGATCGGCGAGCAGCTGCACCTCGCCGAGAAGACGATCAAGAACTACGTCTCGAACCTGCTCGGCAAGCTCGGCATGGAGCGCCGGACGCAGGCCGCCGTCTATGCGGCCAAGCTCGACCCGAAGTAGCGGGCCGGGCGGCGCCGCACCGCTGCTCTACGATCGGGACCCACGGGGACGTAGCTCAGCTGGCTAGAGCACCTGCTTTGCAAGCAGGGGGTCGTGGGTTCGAGTCCCATCGTCTCCACCG
>CAVWPR010000039.1:0-17862 GCA_963756815.1 uncultured Acidimicrobiia bacterium | reverse complement strand
TTCGGGTTCGGCTCGATCATCGCGACGCTAGGACGCCGGGGCCCCGGTGACGGCACGCGATGGGTGACGGCACGCCACGATGCTGCCAGGCGGCGCACTGCCGCCCGGGCGAGATACGGAACGGGAGAGAATTTTCGCGGACGAGTGTCGATGTGGCGCATCGCCGTTCGTCTCCTGGGGGACAATCCGCAACCGGAGGAGCACACGATGAAGTACATGCTGATGATCCACCAGGGCACCACGCCCACTCCGCTCGACCCGGAGGCGTGGGCCACGCTCTCCGAGGAGCAGCAGCGGGAGGTCTACGAGGCCTACAACACCGTGAACGCGACGCCCGGCGTGACCCCGGGCGTGGGCCTGCAGCTGCCCGAGACCGCCACGACCGTGCGCGTGCAGGACGGGCGGACGGTCACGACCGACGGCCCGTTCGTGGACACGAAGGAATCGCTGAACGGCTACCTGATCTACGAGGCGGACGACCTCGATGCCGCGATCGAGCTCGCGGCCAAGATCCCGGCTGCCCGCCTGGGTGGCGCGATCGAGGTCCGCCCCGTCATGGAGTGGTGACCACTCCCGACCAGGCCTTCCGCGAGCAGTGGGGCGGCGTGCTCGCGGTTCTCGTGGGCTTCCTCGGCGACTTCGACCTCGCCGAGGAAGCCACGCAGGACGCGTTCACGATCGCGGCCGAGCGGTGGCCGGTGGCAGGCCCTCCGGACAACCCACGTGCGTGGCTGATCACGACCGCCCGCAACCGCGCGATCGACCGGGTCCGCCGTGATCGGACGCTGCAGGCGAAGACCGCGCTCCTGCGCGTCGACGAGGAGGTGCACGACGAGATGTCCCCGAGCACCTTCCCCGACGAGCGGCTCGAGCTGGTCTTCACGTGTTGCCACCCGGCGCTCGCCATCGAGGCGCAGGTCGCCCTCACGTTGCGCTCGCTCGGCGGGCTGTCGACCGACGAGATCGCCCGCGCGTTCCTCGTCCCGGAGGCCACGATGGCCCAGCGACTCGTGCGCGCGAAGCGCAAGATCAAGGTCGCCGGCATTCCGTTCCGCGTGCCGCCCCCGCATCTGCTCCCCGAACGGCTCGCCGCCGTCCTGGCCGTCGTCTACCTGATCTTCAACGAGGGCTACGGCGGGCGGAGCGACCTCGCGACGGAGGCGTTGTGGCTCGGTCGGGCGCTCGTCGAGCTCCTGCCCGAGGAGCCGGAACCCCGCGGGCTCCTCGCGATGATGTTGCTCCACGACTCCCGGCGGGAGGCGCGGCTCGACGGCGGCGAGCTCGTGCTGCTGGCCGACCAGGACCGGTCGCGGTGGGACTGGGACCAGGTCGAGCGGGGGCGGGCCGAGCTGGCGCGGGCGTTCGCCCTCGGTGGGCGCGGCCCCTACGTGATCCAGGCGGCGATCGCATCGCGTCATGCCGACGAGCACCGGGACTGGCGTCACATCGCCGTGCTCTACGGCGAGCTGGCCCGCCTCACCGACTCGCCCGTGGTCGAGCTCAACCGCGCCGCCGCGATCGCCGAGGCCGAAGGCCCGGAGGCCGCGCTCCGCATCGTCGACGGCATCGAGCTCGCCGACTACCGCTACCTGCACTCGACCCGCGCCGAGCTCCTGCAACGCCTCGGCCGCACCGACGACGCTCGCGCCGAGTACCGGCGCGCGCTCGAGCTCGTGCGCGACGAGGCCGAGCGGCGCCTCTTCGAGCGGCGACTCGCGATGCTCGAGGCCGACGCGAGCTGAGACCCGAACGCGGCGCTACCGCCCCGCGGGGCACCCGTCCCGGCGCGCCACGACGACGGGACAGCCGGCCAGGTTCACCACGCCCATCGTCACGCTGCCGAGCAACACCCGCTCCACGGCGCCGCGTTCGTGCGACGACGTGACCACGAGACTCGCTTCGAGCTCGTCGGCGACGTCCACGATCACACCGCTGGGATAGTGCCGCTGCTCGATCCGGTGACTCACGGTCACACCGTGCGCACGGATGCGCGCCTCCAGGTCGGCGAAGAGCCGCCCGGGCCGCTCCGCGTCCTCCACGTCGAGCGGATGGATCACGGTGGTCACGACGACGTCGACACCGAGCCGCTGCGCCCAGTCGCAGGTCGCGTCGACGACGGTGTCGGGGAGCTCGCCGCCGTCGTGGGCCAGCACGACGGGACCGGAGCCGGGCCGCCAGTCGTGTGCACACCGAGGGCCGACGACCACGACCGGCGTCGGCACCGCCGCGACGACGGACTCGGCCACGCTGCCGAGCATCGCCCACCGGAGGCCACCGCGCCCGTGGCTGGTCATGCACACGACGGCGTCACGGTGCCGCGCGCAGAACTCGCGGATGCCGGCCGCGGCGTCCCACGAGTGGATGACGACCGCGTCCACGTCGCTTCGTGACAGCTCCTCGACCTTGGTGTCCAGGTACGCCCGCAGGTCCTTCCCGCGATCGTCGGCGCCGACCGCGACGAGGTGGAGCCGCACGTCGAGCCGATCGGCGATACGGGTGGCGACGCTGAGCGCGGTGGCGGCGAGGTCCGAGCCGTCGAGCGGCACGATGACGGAGTCGACGGCGGCAGGCATGGTGGTCCCTCTCTCAGCCGAGCTGACGGCCGGTCACGAGGTCGGTGCTCACCTCGACGAGGTGATCGCGCGCGCCGGCGAGCCAGGTCGAACCGAGCCGGGCGCGCGCGGCTTCGAGCCTCGGACCCGAGGTCAGCTCGTGGGCGACACCGCGGACCAGGACGCTCCAGCCCGCGCCGGTCGTCCCGTCGATCGTGTCCACCTCGAGCGCGACGATCGCACCGCCGCCTGCGGCCTCCGGCTCGGCGCCGGGTTCGGACCGGAACACCACGACGTCGTCGACCACGGCGAGGAACACCGGCAAGATCGCCGGCAGGGCACCGACGCTGACGCCCACCCGGCCGAACCCGGCGTCGCGGAGCCGCTCGAGGCACTCGGAGCGGGAGAGCTCTCGGAGCACGGGTCGTCGTCTGCACCCTCGCGAGGGTGCCGGTTCCGTCCCTCCGGCAGGTAGGGCCGAAAGCCCCCATCACGTGGGCAGGGGGACCGCCCAGGTGAGCTTCGTGCCGTCCGGTCCGGAATCGACCGTGAAGTGCCCGCCCAGCTCCGTGGCCCTCCGCTCGAGGTTCGCCAGGCCACTGCGGCGGGTCTGGTCGGCCGGTATGCCGTCGCCGTCGTCGGCGACCGACGACGACGAGGTCGGGACCCACGTCGACCGTGACGTCGACGCGGTGGGCGTTGGCGTGGCGGGCGATGTTCGACACCGCCTCCCGGATGACCGCCTCGACGTGCTGGATGAGCGCGTCGGGAATGGCGCTGTCGACCGGGCCGTCGAATCCCACGCGCGCCAGCCAGCCCGCCGCGCTCGGCGTACCCGTCGACGATCGACGTCACCTCCTGGCGCACGCCGCGGGCCGGCGGGGTGGAGAGGAGGAAGATGCTCGTGCGGATCTCCTTGATCGTGGTGTCGATCTCGTCGATCGCCTGGCCGATCCGCTCCCGATGGGTGGCTCGGGTCCGCCAGGAGCGTGCCCTGGAGCTGCATGCCGACCGCGAAGAGACGCTGGATGACGGTGTCGTGGAGATTGCGCCCGATGCGCTCACGGTCCTCGAGCATCCGGATCGTGTCCTGGTGGCCCCGGCTGCGGGCCAGGTCCATCGCGAGCGCGGCCTGCCGGGCGAAGCTCGTGATCACCTCGATGTCGAGTGACTCGAACGCGCGGCCGCCCTTGGCGTTGTCGACCGAGAGCACGCCGAGCGTCTCGTCGACCGCGAGGAGCGGCGCATAGACGACCGGCCCGGGTCGCAGCGGCTCGATCGCCGGGAGATGCATCCGTGGATCGCTCGTGGCGTCCTCGACCACGAGCGTCCGGCCCGAGCGGAACGCATCGCCGGCGACGGTGCCGTCGATCGGAACGCGCATGCCCACGATCTCCTCGGCGTGCATCCCGCGGGCCGCGACGATCCGCAGGTCGGCGTCGTCCCGGCCGCCGAGGAGCACCCGCACGTCGTCGGCCCGCGCGATGCTCCGCGCGCGTTCCGCGATCTCCTCGAGGACGTCGTCGACGGCCACACCGGAGAGCAGCGAGCGCGAGATCTCACCGATGGCGTCGAGCCACTCCTCGCGCCGCCGCTCCTCGGCGAAGAGCGTCGCGTTCTCGATCGCCAGACCGGCGGCGATGGCGAGGGCGGACACGAGCTCCTGGTCGGTGTCGGTGAACGCGTCGGCATTCCGCTTCTCGCAGAGATAGAGATTGCCGAACACGGTGTCGCGCACCCGCACCGGTACGCCGAGGAAGCTGCGCATCGGCGGATGGTTCGCCGGGAACCCGACCGACGCCGGGTGCTCGCCGAGGTCGTGGAGCATCAGGGGCTGCGGATCGCGGACGAGCAGGCCGAGGATGCCGTGCCCGCGGGGCTCGGCACCGATCTCGGCTCGGGTGTCGTCGTCGATGCCCACGGTCACGAACTCCGAGAGCCGCCGGTCGGGGCCGATCACGCCGAGGGCGCCGTACTGCGCATCCGCGAGCCGGGTCGCGCCCTCGACGATGGCCCGCAGCACCTCCGGAAGGCTCAGGCCGGTCCCGGCGGCGAACACCGCCTCGAGGAGCACCCGGAAGCGGTCGGCCGCCTCCATGGCGGCGCTGGTCCGGCGCTGCAGCTCGGCCACGAGCTCCTCGAGGCCGAGGTGCGCAGCGCCGAGCTGTTCGAGGTTCGAACGAGGATCGCTCACGGGTCTGCCCCCGGTGCATGGCTGTCCGGGGTCGGGGGACAGCGTCCCGGACGGAGTGTCCGGAGCGCCAGCACGCTACCCCGCGTCCGGGCGTTACCGTCGGCGGACTCGGCCACACAGGAGGGCACGTGCGAGCTTGGGTCGTGCGCACGCCGGCACCCATCGACCAGGGTCCGCTCGCGCTCGTCGAGCGCGCCGAGCCGACCCCCGGGCCGGGCGAGCTCCGCGTCCGCGTCCACACCTGCGGGGTCTGCCGCACCGATCTGCACCTCGCCGAGGGCGACCTCGCACCACACGCGCCGGACGTCGTGCCCGGGCACGAGATCGTCGGCACCGTCGATGCGCTCGGCGCCGGCGCCGGACGCTTCGAGATCGGGGAGCGTGTCGGCATCGCCTGGTTGCGTCACACCTGCGGGGTGTGCCGCTTCTGCACCCGCGGCGACGAGAACCTCTGCGTCGACCCCCGCTTCACCGGATGGGACGCCGACGGCGGCTACGCGGAGGCGGCCGTGGTCGACGAGCGCTACGCGTACCGGCTCCCGGACCGGTTCGACGACGACGAGGCGGCGCCGCTCCTCTGCGCGGGGATCATCGGCTACCGCGCCCTGCGACGCGCCGAGCTGCGCCCCGGGCAGCCGCCTGGGCATCTACGGGTTCGGCGCCTCGGCGCACCTCGCGGCACAGGTCGCCATCGCCCAGGACTGTCGGGTGCACGTGATGACCCGTTCCGCCGAGGCCCGCCGCCTCGCGCTCGAGCTCGGCGCGACCTCGGCGGGGGACACGTTCGACGCGCCGCCCGAGCCGCTCGACGCCGCCGTCCTCTTCGCGCCGGCGGGCGAGATCGTCCCGGCCGCGCTCGCCGCGCTCGACCGCGGCGGGATCGCGGCCGTCGCCGGCATCCACCTCACCGACATCCCGCCGCTGCGGTACGCGGACCACCTCTTCGAGGAGCGCCAGCTGCGCAGCGTCACCGCGAACACCCGACAGGACGGCGAGGACTTCCTCGCCCTCGCCGCCGAGATCCCGGTCCGCGTCACCACGACGCCGTACCGCCTCGACGACGCGCCGACCGCCCTGCGCGACCTCGCCCACGATCGCGTCGACGGCGCCGCGGTCCTCCGCGTCGCGGGGGCTGCGACCGAGGCGCACCCGGGAATGTGACGGAGGGCCCGGGATACTCACCACCGAGCGCGGGCACCGCGACACGCGTGCGCCCGCTCGCGGAGGAGACCGAGATGTCGAAGCCGTCCCGCAGGGTCGTCGTCGGTCGACGCCCGGCGCGTCGCGTGATCCGGACAATCGGTGCGATCTCGACGATGCTGCTCGTCGCGTGCGGGTCGAGCGGCTCGAACGTCACGTCCTCGACGTCCAGCACCACGCGGCGCACCACGACGTCGAGCACGACGACGAGCACGACCATGCCCGACGCGCCGGGCGGCGACACCGTGCTCGCGGCGCCGTTGCTCCCGCTCTTCCCCTTCCAGACGGCGGGCGAGGCCCGGGCCTGGATGACCGCGTACCGCGCGAAGGGGGCCCGGCCGGAGTTCGCGGATCCCGGCCCGACCGCGCTCGCGTTCGCACGGTTCCTCGGGTACACCGAGGTCGACCGGGTCACCGCGACCACGACCGACGCGAAGGGCGCGCACGTCTCGGTCGGATCCCTCGTTCCCGAGACGCAGCAGGCGAGCACGGCCGCCGTCGTGCACCTCGTCCGGTACCTCCCGCGCGTGGACGCGCCCTGGGAGGTCGTCGGCACCGACGACACCACGTTCTCGCTCACCGAGCCCGCATACGGCGCGCGCGGTGGAGTCCCCGCTCGCCGTGGGTGGCCGGATCACCGGAGTCGACGAGAGCATCCGCGTCCAGGTGCGACAGCTGCACGGCGATGCCCCGCTCGGCGAGCAGTGCTGTCTCGCGGCCGGCGGTGACGACAGCCCCTGGTCCGGGCAGGTGACGTTCTCGGCTCCCGACGATCCGATCCTGATGGTCGCCGCGTCCACCGGCGGCCACGTCCGGAGCGTCGAGCGCTTCACCGTGAACGGGGTCCGGCGCCGCGGCTGACCGGTCCGAACGGCCCGTGCACTGGCCGGGTTCTTGAACGGTTCTTGCATTCGCACCAGCTGCGTCTTACCGGCGTCCGCCACGGTGACGCCATGCAGGACCTCCGCCCCGACCCCGACACGATCCCGATCCCGACGCCGCACCCTGCGACCCGGCCGACCGCACCGCCGGTCGTCGAGATCGCGGTCCCGGTCCACAACGAGGAGCACGTCCTCGGACCGAGCATCGAGCGCCTCCACGCGTACCTGTCTCGGCACTTCCCGCTCTCGTGGCGCATCACGATCGTCGACAACGCCTCCACCGACGGCACCTGGGTCGTCGCGCGCCGGCTCGGGCGCGAGCTGCCGAACGTCAGCGTGCGTCACCTGCGCGAGAAGGGACGGGGCCGGGCCCTGCGCGCGGCGTGGACCGCGTCCGACGCGACCGTGGTCGCGTACATGGACGTCGACCTCTCGACCGACCTCGATGCCCTGCTCCCGTTGGTCGCGCCGCTGGTGTCCGGCCACTCCGACATCGCCATCGGCTCGCGGCTCGCCCCGGGTTCGTCGGTGGCGCGTGGCCCGAAGCGCGAGCTCATCTCCCGTACGTACAACCTGATCCTGCGCACCGTGCTCGCCACCCGGGTGCGTGATGCGCAGTGTGGCTTCAAGGCCGTGCGCGCCGACGTCGCCCGCCGGCTCCTCCCCGCGGTCGAGGACGACGGCTGGTTCTTCGACACCGAGCTGCTCGTGCTCGCCGAGCACAACGGACTCCGCATCCACGAGGTGCCGGTCGACTGGGTCGACGACACCGACAGCCGGGTCGACGTGACCCGCACCGCGCTCGAGGACCTGCGCGGCACGGCGCGGTTGGCTCGCGCGTTCGCCACCGGCGGTGGGCGCCTGGAGCTGGGAGCCACGGCGCGCCCGCCGATCGGGGACGACTTCGGACGCAGCATCGTGAGCTTCGCGGCCATCGGTGGGATCAGCACCGTCGTCTCGCTCGTGCTCTACCTCGCCACCCGGGATGCGCTCGGCGCGATCGGCGCGAACTTCGTCGCGGTCAGCGCGACGTTCGTGGGCAACACCTGGGCCAACGCGCGCTTCACGGCCGGCGTCCGACGACCGCGGTGGCGGCTCGCCGGCGCGGTGTACGTCGGCTCACTCGCGGTCACGAGCGCGGCACTGCTCGTCGTCATCGCGAACGGCGGGAGTCGCGCGGCCGAGGTGGCCGTGCTGCTCGTCACCTGGATGGCCGTCGCCGTCGGCCGCTTCGCGCTCGTGCGCTCCCACCCGCACCCCGACCGGCACGCAGCCTGAGCCTGCGCCGCCCGACCCGACAGGACCCGACATGTCGAGCACCACGCTGACCCCGCCGTCGTCACCGCCCGCGCCCGATCCCGTCGGGGGCGACGGCTCCACCGGCGCCCCCGACGCGGGCCCGACGGCCCGGACGCGCCTCGAGCGCATGTGGCGCGGCCCTGAGACCGATCCGAGCTGGGCGCGACCGGCACTGCTCGCGCTGCTCGCCACGACCGCGGTGCTCTACCTCTGGGGCCTCGGCGCATCGGGGTGGGCGAACTCGTACTACTCGGGCGCGGTGCAGGCCGCGACGAAGAGCTGGAAGGCCTTCTTCTACGGCTCGACCGACGCGTCGAACTTCATCACGATCGACAAGACGCCGATGTCGATCTGGCCGATGGCGATCTCGGCGCGGGTCTTCGGCGTCAACTCGTGGTCGATCCTCGTGCCCCAGGCGCTCGAAGGGGTGGCGATGGTCGCCCTGCTCCACGCGACCGTCAAGCGGTGGTTCGGGCCGGCTGCGGCACTCGTCGCCGGCGCCGTGGCCGCGCTCACTCCGGTCGCGGTGCTGATGTTCCGGTTCAACAACCCGGACGCGCTGCTGGTGCTGCTCCTGGTGGGCGCAGCCTGGGCGTTGACCCACGCGCTGGAGGGCGGACGGACCCGTTGGCTCGTCCTGTGCGGCACGCTCGTCGGCTTCGCGTTCCTCACGAAGGAGCTGCAGGCGTTCCTGGTGCTCCCCGGCTTCGGACTCGCGTACCTGATCGCCGGACCGCCGCGACTCGGACGACGCATCGGGCAGCTGTTCCTCCTCGGCGTCACGACGATCGTCGCCGGTGGCTGGTGGGTCGCGATCGTGCAGCTCACGCCGGCGTCGGCGCGCCCGTACATCGGCGGTTCGCAGAACAACAGCTTCTGGAACGTGCTCTTCGGTTACAACGGCTTCGGGCGCCTCACGGGCAGCGAGACCGGGAGCGTCGGTGGGGGCGCGGCGCCGGGCGGCCAGTGGGGCCCGACGGGATGGACCCGCTTGTTCAACCAGGCGTTCGGCGGCCAGGCGTCGTGGCTCGTCCCCGGCGCGCTGATCCTGCTCGCGGGCGGGTTGATCGTCACGTGGCGCCGTAGCCGCACCGACCGCACCCGCGCCGCGCTCGTGCTGTGGGGCGGTTGGCTCCTCGTCACCGGCATCGCCATCAGCCTCGGCAAGGGCATCATCCACGAGTACTACACGGTCGCGCTCGTCCCGGCGATCGGCGCGCTCGTGGGCCTCGGCGGCGCAGTGATGTGGCGACGCCGCGACACGTGGTTCGCCCGAGCCACGCTCGCGGTCGCCGTCCTCGCCACCACCATCTGGGCGTTCACGCTCCTCGGCCGCACGCCGGACTGGGCACCCGCGCTCCGGCCGATGCTCCTGGTGCTCGGGCTCGCGGTGTCCGGCGCGCTGCTCGTCCCCACACGCGGTCGCGTCGCGCTCGCCGTGCTCGGCGCCGCGCTCGTCGTGGCCCTCGCCGCGCCGACGGCGTACGCGGTGTCGACGGTCCGGAGCGCGCACACCGGCGCGTTGCCGACGGCCGGACCGGCGAGTGCCGGACGCGGCTTCGGGCCCGGCGGCGGTGGACCGCCGGGCGGCGGTCCGCAGGGTGCGGGCGGCTTGCCACCCGGCGCCGTCCCCGGAGCCGCGAACGGCGCGTTCGGACCCCCGGGATTCGCCGGCCCGAACGCGGGCGGCACCACCGGTGGTCCCGGCGGGTTCCCGGGCGGCGCACCCGGCGGGCTCCCGGGCGGCACGGGTCGCGGCGGCACCGGCGGGTTCCCCGGCGGCGCACCCGGCGGCCTCGGGGGACTGCTCGGCGGCACGACCGTCTCGACCCAGCTCACGCACCTGTTGGAGCAGGGGAGTGACGGCTATCGGTGGGCTGCAGCCGCGGTCGGCGCCAACAACGCGGCGAGCTACCAGCTCGCCTCGGGGCGGGCGATCATGGCCATCGGCGGCTTCAACGGCAGCGACCCGGCACCGACGCTCGCGCAGTTCCAGTCCTACGTCCGCCACCATCGCATCCACTACTTCCTCGGTGGCGGCGGCGGTGGACGTCTCGGCGGACCGGGTGGGAGCTCGGGCACGTCGAGCGCGATCTCCACGTGGGTCTCGTCCCACTTCACCGCGACGACGATGGGCGGGGTGACGGTCTACGACCTCTCGTCGCCGACCACGTAGACGAGCGCACACCCGGCCGGCCCGCATGACCCGCGGACCGGCCGGGTAGGCCGAGGGGAACGCCCCCGACCGAGGAGCCCGACGATGTCCGAGACCACTGCTCGCGCCACCATCGACATCAAGGCGTCGCCCGACGCCGTGTGGCGCGCGCTCACGGATCCCGAGCAGATCAAGCGCTACTTCATGGGCAACGCCGAGGTGCAGACCGACTGGCAGGTGGGGAGTCCCATCGTGTTCCGCGGCGAGTGGAACGGTCAGACGTTCGAGGACAAGGGCGAGATCGTCACGTTCGAGCCCGAGCGAGCGCTCGCGTACTCGCACTTCAGCCCGATGACGGGCAAGCCGGACGCGCCCGAGAATTATCACCGGGTCGACATCACCCTCGACGGGGGATCCGAGCGCACCAGCGTGACCCTGGAGCAGTCGAACCTCACCGGCGGGGTGAGCGACGAGGATCGGGCGTCACGCGAGCAGTTCGAGCAGAACTGGCAGCAGGTGCTCGAGGGGCTCCGGGACACGGTCGAGGCCTGAGCTCCGCGGCCGCCGGAGCACGGCGGTTGACCACGCACCCTGCGGGTACCGGGCCCGCATGTACCTCTCCGACGGCGACTACGAACGCGACACTGCGTACTTCCCCACGCGGGTGACGGCGGACGCGCGCGACGGCTGGCCGGCGGAAGCGGACCGCTACCGCTTGGTCGTGGCGCGCGCGTGCCCGTGGGCGAACCGGGCGATCATCGTGCGCCGCCTCCTGGGTCTCGAGGGCGCGATCTCCATGGCCATCACGGGACCGGTGCACGACGATCACAGCTGGAACTTCGCCGAGACCACCCCCGGCGGTCGCGACCCGGTGCTCGGCATCGAGCGGCTCGAGGAGGCCTACCTCGCACGCGACCCCGCGTACACGAAGGGCGTCACCGTGCCCGCGCTCGTGGACATCCCGACCGGCCAGGTGGTGGTCAACGACTTCGCGCAGCTCACGCTCGACCTGTCCACCGAGTGGCGCGCGTTCCACCGCGCCGGCGCGCCCGACCTGTACCCGGAGGACCGGCGCGACGAGATCGACGCGATCGCCGCCGACGTGTACGCCGACGTGAACAACGGCGTGTACCGCTGCGGGTTCGCAGGGACCCAGGAGGCCTACGACGCCGCGTACGCCCGCCTGTTCCACCGCCTCGACCGGCTGGAGGCCCGTCTCGCGGGTCAGCGGTACCTCGTGGGCGACACGATCACCGAGGCCGACGTGCGCCTCTTCACCACGCTCGTGCGCTTCGACGCCGTGTACCACGGGCACTTCAAGTGCAACCGGCAGAAGCTCACCGAGTTCGGTGCGCTCTGGGCGTACGCACGCGACCTGTTCCAGACGCCGGGCTTCGGCGACACGATCGACTTCGTGCACATCAAGCGCCACTACTACTGCGTGCACCGCGACATCAATCCGACCGGCATCGTGCCCGCGGGCCCGGACCTCGCCGGCTGGTTGCTGCCCCACGACCGGGGCGCGCTCGGCGGGCGGCCGTTCGGCGACGGGTCCCCACCGGGGCCGCCGCCCGCGGACGAGGTGGTCGCCGACTCCCACCGCGCCGAGCTCGACGTCACGATCCTCGGACACTGACCGCCGCTCCGACGCGCCCGCGCGTCATGGGTCGTCGCGATCGGCCTGAGCGAGCTCGCGGAACTCGTCGGGGACCCCGCCCTCCCGCAGCATCAGCGCGGCGTGGCCGACGGCGTCGCGTCCGAAACGGGCGCGCACACGGTCCATGGCGCGGTCGAGCGCCCAGCGCGCTGCGCCGGCCTCGGTGCCCGGACGCGCCATCCCGTCGCCGAGGTCCAGCGGCAGCTCGAGCTGGAGGGGCACGTCGGGGACGAGGTTCCCGACGGAGATCGCAAGGAGCGTGATCTCACGCTCGGCGGGATGGTCGGCGAGCGCCGACTGCGCGAGGGTCACGCCGATCTCGGCCAGGGAGCGGGTCGCGGAGATGGCCGCCGGCAGCGTGACCGAGCGGGTGACCGAACGCATCCCGAGAAACCGGACCCGCACGGTGATCGTGCGTCCGGCCCGCTCCTTCGCGCGCAACCGGGTCGCGACCCGGTCGGCGAGGAAGCCGAGCTCGACGCGGAGGACCTCGTCGTCCACCGGCCGCCGACCCAGGGCCGACTGCGCGCCCACGGAGCGGGCGCGACGGGTGGTCTCGATCCCGCGGGGGTCGGCGTTGAGCGCGAGCGCGCCGAGCTTGGCGCCGTTCGCCCGGCCGAGCAGGTGGCGCAACATCGACGGCGACGCCGCGGCGAGCGCGCCGATCGTCTCGATCCCGCGCGACGCGAGCTGCTCGCGAGTGACCGGTCCGACCCCCCAGAGCAGCCCGACCGGCAGCGGATCGAGGAACTCGTCCTCCGTGCCGGCCTCGACGACCACGAGCCCGTCCGGCTTCGCGACCTGCGACGCCACCTTCGCCAGGTGCTTGGTGGTCGCGACGCCGACCGAGATCGGGAGCCCGAGCTCGGCGCGCACTCGGTCACGGATCTCGGTCGCCATCGCAGCCGGGGGACCGAACAGGTGCACCGACCCGGTGACGTCGAGGAACGCCTCGTCGATCGAGATCCGCTCCACCAGCGGCGTGAAATCGTCGAGCACCTCCATCACGGCGTCCCCGAGGCGCTGGTACTCCCGGAAGTGACCGCCGGTGGTGCGCAGATCGGGGCAGAGCTGGCGCGCCCGCCAGCCCGCCATCCCGGCGCGCACGCCGAACGCCTTGGCCTCGTAGGACGCGGCGAGCACGACACCGCCTCCCACCGCGATGGGCAGTCCCCGCAGGCTCGGGTCGAGCAGCTGCTCCACCGACGCGTAGAAGGCGTCGAGGTCGGCGTGCAGGATCGTCGCGGCCCTCGGGGACGGGGGGTCGGTCCGGGGCGCCACCCGCCGAGAATAGCGAACGTGTGTTCGGCCTGCTCGCGCCTACCGGACCCACGCGGTGCGTTCGAGGCGGTGCACGAGGCAGTCGTCCGTGCCGAACGTCCGTCGCCCCGACGCCACGAACCCGAGCCGGCGGTAGAACCGGTGTGCTGCGGTGTTGCGGGCCAGGGGATCGATGACGACCGCCGTCACGCCGGGCAACGAGAAGCAGCGATCGAGCGCCTCGGTCATCATCGCGGTCCCGTGGCCGCGTCCGAGATCGTCGGCGTCACCGATCCAGATGTCGATCGCGCGCAGACCGGGCTCGACGTCGCCCCAGTAGTGGGTCGCCTCCCGTGCCGGGTCGATGATCTGCACGACGCCGAGTGGGCGACCGTCGAGCTCGGCGACGAGGGTCTGCTGCGTGTCGCCGTCGTCGCGCGTGAGCTCGTCGGCCCAGTCGATGCCTGCGTCGTCGCCGAGCGCGGCCACGACGTGCGGTTGGCGGTCCCAGTGCGAGAGGACGTCGAGGTCGGCCACCGTCGCGGGTCGGAGCCGCACGTTCACACGGCGGCCGCGACCGCGAGCCCGACCGCCGCCGCCGCCAACCCGACGACGACGCTGAGGAGCACGTACGCGACCGCCATCCGGGCGGCACCGTCCTCCACGAGTCGGAGCGTCTCGTACGAGAAGGTCGAGAAGGTGGTGTAGGCGCCGCAGAAGCCGGTGCCCACCGCTGTCCTCGGGACGTCGCCGAGTCCGTGGTAGAGCGCCAGACCGGTGAGGAGGCCGAGCACGAGCGAACCCGACACGTTGACGACGACGGTGCCCCAGGGGAACACCCCGGAGACGCGGTTCTGGACGACGCCGTCCAGGACGTACCGCGCGGGTGCACCCACCGCACCGCCCACGACGAGCCAGGCGAGGAGCATCAGGCACCTCGCGTGAGCGCAGCGCGCGTGAGCCCGACCCCGGCGGCGACCGACGCGAGCCCAGCGGCCAGGGTGGCGAACAGGTACACGAGCGCGGTCGCGACGTGCCCGTCCTTGACGAGCAGGTCGGTGTCGACCATGAACGTGGAGAACGTCGTGAAGGCGCCGACGAACCCGATCGCGACGAAGGGACGCACGTAGCGGTCGGTCGGCCACCGGACGAGCAGCAGGGTCAGCACCACGCCGAGGACGAAGCTCCCGGTGACATTGACCGCGAACGTCGCCCAGGGGAACGGGCCGGAGGAGACGTCGAACGCGCGACCGACGCCGTAGCGCGCGAGCGTCCCGAGGATGCCGCCGGCGGAGACGGCGAGGAGGACGCCGGGGGCGTGCCGGTGATGCGGCTCGCGCAGCGCCTCGGCGGGCAGATCGGGGTCGACCGCACGCTGCGCCCGCCGCCGGCGATCGGCCGCGGCTCCACCGTCGGCCGTCATTGCGCTCCCCGGTCGTGACGTCGGACGGGCGTCATGGTACGGCTCGGGTCACCGCAGGCGGGTACGCCGGGAGCTCAGGCCGGTGGTGCCTCGGCGGCGGGGGGCGGCGTGGTGTCGTACCGGCCGTCGGTCGCGACCGGTCCCACCTCGCCGACCTTCGAGGAGTCGTGCGTCACGATCGCACGCGCCAACGCGAGCGATTGGGCGATACGGCTGTCGGGTCCGTCCCACCAGCGACCGCCGGTCACGTCGAACGCCAGGGCGACGACGTCGGGATCCTCGGGTCCGTCGAAGTAGGCGCGAGCGGGCGCGGTCCAGAGGTCGCGGACACGCTCGGGGTCGTCATCGAGGCGGAGGCGACCGACGAGACAGACGTAGCTCGCGTGGCGCGTGTCCTCGAAGGCGAGGAGCGAGTCGCGGTGGCTGGCGGTGGCGACGTCGACCCAGTGCGCGCGACGCGACACCAGGAACCAGAGGGTGTCGACGTCCTGCGCCACGATGGTGAGGGGACGGGCCTCGAGCCCGTCGGCGCTCTCGGTCGTGAGCATGGCGACGCGGACACCGTCGAGCACCTCGTCGACGCGGCGGGCGGGCTGGTCCTCGATCTCGGCGGTCTGGCGGTCGGTCATGTGCAGCGGAGTACCCACTTCCGGTTGGCCGCATGCGTGGGGCGCTCAGAGCTCGAGGAGGGCCTGCTCGACGACCTCGGTGAGCGCGGGGTGGACGTAGAGGACATCGCGCGCGACCTGGTCGGCGGTCTGGCCGAGCATCATCGCCTGCAGGAGCGGCTGCAGGAGCAGCACCGCGTCGGGGCCGATGACATGGGCACCGAGGATCGTCCGGTCGTGCGCGTCGGCGATCACCTTGAGGAAGCTCGTCGTGTCCTCGAGCGCCCACCCGTAGGCCGTGGCCGAGTACGCGCGCGACGCCACCACGACATCGCGGTCCGATGTCGCGCGCCTCCGCCTCGGTCATGCCGACGGCCGCGATCTGCGGGGACGAGAACACCGCGTGCGGCACGAGGTCGTGCCCCAGCGTGCGCAGATCGTCCGGGTGGACCAGGTTGTGGCGCACGACCCGCATCTCGGCGTTCGCCATGTGCTTGAGCTGGCTGTGGTTCGCGATGTCGCCGAGCGCCCACACGCCGTCGACGGTCGTGCGGAAGTGCTCGTCGACGACAAGATGTCCGTGCTCGTCGACGGCGAGCCCACCGGCGGCCGCGTCGATGCGGTCGTGATTCGGCACCCGGCCCGTGGCCACCAGGACCAGCTCGGCGTCCCGCACCGTCTCGTGGCCCGCGCCGTCACGCCACGTGACCTGCGCACCGGCACCCGACGGCGCGACGCGCTCGACGGTGACGTCGGTCTGCACGTGCATCCGGTGACGGAACAGCTCGGTGAACCGCGTCGACACGTCGACGTCCTCGCCCATCAGCATGCGCTCGCCGCGTTGCAGGATCGTGACGTCGGTGCCGAAGCTCGCGAACACGTGACCCAGCTCCGCGGCGACGAACCCGCCGCCGACGATGATCAGGGAGGCCGGGAGATCGTCGATCCGCATGATCGTGTCCGACGTGTGGAACGGCACCGTGTCGAGTCCCGGGGATGTCGGGGACGTACGGGCGCGATCCCGCGGCGACCACGATGTGCCGGGCCGTGAGCGGCTCGCCGTCGACCTCGAGCACCTTCGGCGCCGTGAACCGGGTGTGGGACCGGATGACGTCGACGCCGCTGCGCTCGCGGTAGCGCACCGCCCGCTCGTCGGTGGGGTCGAGCCGACCGAAGATCCGGTCGCGCAACGCCCCCCAGTCGACGCCCTCGTAGGTGGCCCGCACGTCGAGGTGCGCAGCGTCCCGCACGGTCCGGGCGACGTCGGCGGCGACGACGTACATCTTCGACGGGACGCAACCGCGGTGCAGGCAGGTCCCGCCGAACTTGTTCTCCTCGATGATCGCCGACGTCCAGCCGTCGAGCTCCGGGCCGAAGATCATGTTGCCGCTGCCGCCACCGACGACGATCAGGTCGTACTCGCGCATGGCACGCAGTCTGGCCGCGTCCGCGACGGTTGCAGTGCCTCGATGCGGCCGACGTCGCCGGGCCGCCGGGCTCGGAGTAGCCGGCGTTCCTCGTCGCGCCGCTCCTCGTGGTCACCCTGGCGTGCACTCCCCGCAGCGAGCTACGAAGCGAGCGGCCCTCTGCGATGCATCGGCATCGGATGGTGGGTGAAGAAGTCCCAGATGATCGGCGACGCCGAGATCGAGAACGTGGTGAACCCGACCGCGGCGGCGATCGATCGCGAGAACGCGCTCCCGGGCCACGCGTGGCCGCCTCCGGTGATGCGGTAGAAGCCCACTTCGTCACCGATGGGACACAGGTACCGGACCAACGTGACGTCCGACGCGATCGTGGTCTCCTTCGGACGGGGCGCGCAGTGGTTCCGCGCGGCCCACGCCGTCACGATCCCCGGGATCGGAGCGAAGTCGACCCAGGTGTCCGCCGTCCCGTGGAACGTGACGACGGGAACCGGTCGGCTGGGCGCACAACCGGCGGGGTCGCGAATGCCGGCGACGGGAGCCACCGCGGCGAACCGGTCCGCGTACTGACACGCGATCGCCGAGGACATGAACGCGCCCATGGACAGACCCTGTGCGAACACCCGACGCTGATCCACGCACAGGCGACCCTCGACCTCGTCGAGGACGTGCCCGATGTAGGCGAGGTCCGGCCCCCCGATGCGGGTGTCCCACACCGTGGGGTTCCCGAGCGCCTGCGGGTAGATCACGATGAACTTGTTCGCGTCTGCGATCGGTCCCATCTCCGACATGACCTGCTGGATCGCCGCAGTCTCGATGAAGCCGTGGATGTCGAACACCACCGGGATCGGCGTCGTGCCGTCGTACCCCACCGGGATGCGCTGCAGGTAGAGGCGCGGCACCCCGCCCGAGGTCGTGTTCACGGTCGTGGTCCCGGCCGCCATCGCCCTCCGGGCCGCGCAACCCGACGACGGCACTGCACGGCGCGGGCCCGAGGTGGGAAACCCGCCGGGGAAGAACCGGCATCCCGCCAGCGCCACCGCGACCAGGACCGCGCACATGACCGACTTCGACCGCATGATGTCCCCCCGAGAAGAAGCGCCCATCCAAGCATCGACGACGACCGGAGCACAATTGCCCGAGATCTCACCAAATGCTGCGGCGGAACGCTCGAGGATCCGGCGTCGACGCGGCCTGGACGTGTCAGCC
>CAVWPR010000038.1:0-103567 GCA_963756815.1 uncultured Acidimicrobiia bacterium | reverse complement strand
GGGTGAGGGCACCGAGCAGCCGGAGCCGTCGGAGGCCTGACCGCGGCCCCGGCCGGCCGTCAGCGGTGCAACCAGCGCAGCAGGTCCGCGGCGCGAGCGCAGCCATGCGTTCCTCGTAGTCGGCGATCTCGGTGGCGGTGAGCTCGGCGAAACGCGCACCGGAGACCCCGGCGCGGAAGAAGCGGTCGTGGTCGCGGATCACACCGTCGCGCTCGGGCACCGCGTCGCTCGCGCGGGCCTTCATCGACTCGAACCGGGCCGCGTCGACCAGGGTCGGCCACACCGACTCGTCGACCGCGACCCCGAGGCGACTCGCGAGCACGCGGATCGACCGGTCGAGATCCTGCTGCAGGTCGTCGTAGTGCACGAGCACGACGTTCGGGTCGTCCCGCCGGCTCCACGCGTCGACGAGGTGATGCGCGACGCCGGGCCGGCTGTCGAGATACTCGTGCGGGTCGACGTCCATCTCGATCCAGGCCAGCAGCGAGTCGTGGAGCGGCGCGGTACGGCGGGCGGGGTCCGGCGGCGCATTGCCGGTGAGCGCGGCCCAGCGCACGCGATCGAGGTTGAGCTGCTGGTGGTACAGGGACACCGCGGCGTCGAGCGGATGGCGGGCCACCACCACGTAGGTGACCCGGTCGTCGAGCGGGATGCCGTCGAGCGGCGTGTGCGTCTTGATGAATCGCCGGTGGGCCTGTGCGTCGAGCTGCGCCACCACCTCGTCGCGCGGCCGTGTCGTCCAGTCGAGCCACGGGGACAGCTCCGCGATGGGGGCGGGCAGGTCGGGCGTCCCGAAGATCAGCAGCCCACAGATGTTCTGCATCCACGTGGTGCCGTGCTTGGTGCGGGTGCTGATGACGATGTCACCGTCGCGGAGCTCGAACCCGTCCCACCGCGCGCTGTCCTCGTCCGACGACACGTAACGGTACGGAGGCACCGCTCGATCGTACCTGGACTCGGACCGTCGGCGCGGTACGCGGACGTGTTGGTCGAGTACGGCCAGGTTCATGCCGGACCACGCGTCGGGGTGGACTTCGGTGCACGTCGGCGCGGACGCCCGGCGGGTGGCCCGGTTCCAGACGCTGGTCGCCCGGCCCTGGTCGAGGATCTCACCCCACCGGTCGGTCGTCACCGGCACGATCACCGCGTCGCACAGGATCCGCTCCCGCTCGCGGGGATCGATCACCCCGGAGAACACGCCCATCATCATCGGACGGGACTCGTCGCTGCGTTCCTGGGTGAGATACGACACGACCGGACGTGATCCCTCGGCGTCGGTGCCGCGGGCGAGGGCGATCTCACAGATCCGCACGAATGCCTCGCCCTGCCGGTGCGCCAGGGTCGACTCGTCGTTCAGCGTCGGTGCACGGGTGAACTTCTCGAGCGCGTCGCGGACCGTCTGACCGCCGCCCGTGCCGAAGTCACCGTGCAGCGCGATCCGATCACCGACATCGGCGATCGTCACCCCGTCGGGCTGTTCGGGTTTCGACCCGTCAGCCCGGGCGCACGCGCGGAAGTGCTGGGTCAAGCGCTGCAAGCTCTTGTGATCACCACGCTGCGCGCGGTCGAGGAACTCGTCCTCGACTGCGACGAGCTCGTCGTCGAAGTTCGCGACCCGCGCATTGGCGATCATCTCGACCGCAGTCGTCGTGATCCGACCTTCCCGCCACGCCTGCCCGGTCGTGGGCAGGAGCTCGCAGAGCTCCGCCATGCGGACAACCTTGCGGAGCTCGGCCCGTGACTTCCCGGTCTTCCACGCGAGCCAGCCGATCGTGTCGACGTAGCCGTCCTCGACCCCGACCTGTCGACGGACCGCGGCCAGTACCCAGGCTGCGAACCCTGCGTCCTCGCGAGCGCGTTGCCTCGCCCAGCGCAACGGACGCGCCCGGCCCGATCGCGGTCGAGGTCACGAAACGCGCGCGATGTCAGTCATCGCCCGCAGGTACCGCCGGACCGCCGCATCCTGGAGACGGTCCGCGACCGGCGGCACCGCGCGAGCCAGCGGGTGCGCAGGTCGGGACACGGCGACGACGCGAAAGGTCACCCGTCCGCCGTCATCGCGTCGAACCACGAAGGACTCCTCGCCGCGTTCGGGATGCACCGGCAGCGTGCCGTAGGCGAAGCCGAAGCGATCCGTGTCGTCGACCACCGCGACGATCCGACACATCGCCGTGACCCAGCCGACGGGGAGCGGCGCGTCGAGCGCGACCCCGGTCCCTGTCTGCAGCGGGCCGTCGACCTCGACGGAGAGCCCGGAGCCTCGATGGACCGCCCACTCCTCGATCGCGGCGACGCCGCGCTCGTAGGCGGCGGTGCCGGCGAGGTCGCACTCCCAGCTCCGCCGGACCATGCCGGTCGGGACCGGACCACTCAGCGAGCCGCCGATCGGCGCGTACGTCAGCGCCTGGTCCCGGCCGCGCTCGAGGAGCGCCTGCAACTCAGCGGGTCTCCGGCGCCGGAGGTGCCACGACACGTCCGGAGTCTGCCAGCCGGGTGGTCCTCCGACTCAGGCGGCGGCGTCGCCCCGCCAGCTGGGCCACCCGACGAGGTTCGGACGGTCGAGCACCCACGTGCTCGTGTCGTCGCCGACCTCGTCGGAGATCAGCGTCTCGAGCCGCGCGCGAACTGCTCGACGAGCGCCTGCTGCGACGGGTCGGCCGCGAGGTTGTGCAGCTCGTCCGGGTCCGCCGCACGGTCGTAGAGCACGACGTCGTTCTCGCGCGTGCAACGACTCGAGATCCGACGGGCGGTTGGGCGCGATCGGTGCGAAATACCGACCGAACGTGTACCGGTCGTCCGTGTAGCCGCGCAGGAACCCGCGCTTGCGGAAGTCCGGCCGGAGGTCGCCCGCCATGAGGCGCTCGGCCGCCTTCGGATCGGAGAACTCGGACCAGAAGTCGGCGTCGAGCCCGATCACGGACTCCACCGCGGTCAGCACACCCTCCCGGACCGGCTCGCCGTCGAGCGCCGGCGCCAGGGAGTGACCGGGCAACGACGGCGCACCCGTGCCGTCGACGTCGTCGGCGCCGGCGAACGCGAGCATCGTCGGGACGAGATCGACGGCCGAGGCCATCACGTCGGTCGTCCCCCCACCGGAGACGTCGGGATGCGCGATGACGAGCGGCACGTGGAAGTTCTCGTCGTAGACGAAGTTGGCCTTCTGGCGCAGTCCGTGCGCGCCGGCCATCTCGCCGTGGTCGGCGGTCAGGATCACGACGGTTCCGTCGGCCTGGCCGGAGGCGACGAGCGCGTCGAGGACGAGCTCGATGCTGCGGTCCACGTCGCGGATGCAGTTCAGGTAGAAGTTGATGCCGGCGCGCCAGTGCTCGTCGCCGCCGACCTTGCCGAACACGAGGTCGAGCATCCGCGCGTACTCGCGCACGGCCGGCGCCGCGCCCGACAGGTCGTCGTGCAGGCTCGCGGGCAGGTCGACGTCCCACTGCCGGCGGTAGAGCGGCACGTCGGCCGGCGGCAGCATCCTCACGGCGTGGGCGAGACCGAGCGGGAGCTCGACCGACGACGACGCGCCGTACTCGAAGCTCATGATGTCGTGCGGGTTCACGAAGTTGACCGCCATGAACCACGGCTGGTCCTGCGCGACGTCTGCGGCGCGCTGGCGCAGCCACTTCACCGCCTGGCCGGCGACGACGGGATCGACGCGCAGGCCGGCCCACGCGCCACCGTCGATGTCCCCCCAGTCGTTCCACTCCGAGAAGCCGTACGGCTCGAGCGCGTCGACCGTCGAGCTCGGCTGCGCGGGATCGAGGTACGCGTTGGAGAGGTGCCACTTCCCCTGGTAGGTGCAGTAGTAGCCCGCCGCCCGCAGGCGCGTGCCGATCGTGCCGAGGGCCGGGTCGAGCGGCCGGACGTACGGCATGTTGTCGTTGTCGTAGATCTGGGTGATCGGCACGTGCTGGCCGGTGTACATCACCGACCGGGCCGAGCTGCACTGCGTCGACGCGGCGTAGAAGCGCTCGAAGGTGGTCCCCGCCGCCGCGATCCGCTCACGCGCGGGGAGACTGAAACCGGCCGGGCGAGGGAGGCGGAAGCGCTCCTCGTCGGTCGTGATCATCAGGATGTTCGGACCTCGCCCCATGCCGCCCTCGTGTCTCGTTCGCACCGTCTGCGCGCTCGGATCCGCGATCCGGCGGCGGCCGAGCGTACTCACGGCGCGCCGACCAGCTCCGTCTCGAGGCGCACGCGCAGGACGTCGGGAATGGGGGTGGAGTCGTGGGTGCCGGGCGCCACCGACACGTACGTGATCACGCCGGTGCAGGCGGCGCGGTCGCCGACCGCGGCCGAGTACCGCACGTCGAACGACTTCGTGCCCAGCCGCGCGACCGCCACGCCGATGTCGACGAGGTCGTCGAAGCCGGCCGGGCCCTGCCACTCCAGCACCGCCTTGACGAGCATCACGTCGAAGGTCTCGAAGAAGTCCGTGGCCGCGTCGAACCCGAGGTGCTCGAAGAACCGGGTGCACGCCTCGTCGAAGTACGTGAGCCAGTGGGCATTGAACACCACGCCCTGGAGGTCGACCTCGGCGTACCGGGGCCGGACGCGATGGACGAACATCAGCCGCGCAGCACCGCGGCATGGTCGCGGACGACGGCGTCGATGCACGCCTGCCGGACCTTCGCCAGCTCCTTGTCCTTCAGCGTGCGGTCGGGCGCGCGCAACCGGATCGCAATCGCGAGGCTGCGCTTCCCCGCGCCGAGCGCATCGGCCCGGAACTCGTCGAACACGCGTGCGTCCTCGACCAGCTCGCCACCGGCGGCGCGCACGGTGGCGACCACGGCCGCGGCGGGCACGGCCTCGTCGAGCACGAACGCGAGGTCCATCGTGGCGGCCGGGTACGTGGAGAGCGCGACGAAGTCGAGCTCACGGCGGGTGCCGCCGATGAGCGGCGCGAGGTCCACCTCGAAGGCGACCGCGGTTCCGGCCGCACCGAACGCCGCGCGCACGGCTGGGTCCAGCTCCCCCACCGCGCCGATGGTCGCGCCGTCGACGACGACCGACGCGCTCCGACCCGGCAGGTACCCGGGGTGATCGGCCGCCCGCAGCTCGAAGGCGACGAGCTGCAGCTCGTCGACGACGGCCCGCAGCGCGTCGGTCGCGTCGTAAACGTCGACCGCGCGGTCGGGCTCGACGGGCGCCCGCCGCACCGAGCCGGTGAGCACGACGGCGACGTGGTCGCGCTCGTCCGGGAGCAGCTGCCCGGCCGGCGGCGCGGCGAAGACGTGGCCGAGCTCGAAGAAGCGCGAGATCGGTGATGCCGTACCCGGCGTTGCGGGCCACGGACTTCAGCAGCCCGGGCAGGATCGCCGGCCGCAGGATCGGCTCCTCGGCGTTGAGCGCGTTGGTGGCGCGGACCGTCCCCTCGACGCCCCGACCGCACCGGGTGAGGTCGGCCTCGGAGATCAACGGGATCGTCAGCGCCTCGCGCAGCCCCAGGCCGACCAGCACGTCGGCGACGCGCCGGCGCGCCTGCTGGTCCGGCGTCAGACCGCCAGATTGCTCGGTGGTGTGCGGCAAGGTGCGCGGGATCGAGTCGAGACCGACCCGGCGACCGACCTCCTCGACGATGTCGATCTCGCGCGTCAGGTCGGGCCGGAACGTCGGCGCGACCGCGACGAACGCGTCGTCCTCGCCGATCTCGGTGACCTCGATGCCGAGGGGTCGCAGCGCGTCGCGCACCTGCGTGCCGTCGAGCTCGAGCCCGAGCACGGCCCCGACCCGGCTCGGGCGGACCCGGATCCGCTCCCGCGCGACCGGTACCGGGTACGCGTCGACCGGCGGCGGCCCGACGGGCGCCGCGGCCACCTCGGTGAGCAGCTCGACGACGCGATCCGATGCGCGGAGGACGCCGTTCGGATCCACACCGCGCTCGAATCGCGCGCTCGCCTCGGACCGCAGGCCCAGTCGCTTCGAGGTCATCGAGATCCCCATCGGCGTGAAGTACGCGACCTCGAGGACGATGCCGGTGGTGCCGTCGTGCACCTCGGCCTCGGCGCCGCCCATGATCCCGGCGATCGCCTGCGGCCGCCGGTCGGCGTCGCAGATCAGCAGGTCGGACGGCAGCAACCTCCGCTCGACGTCGTCGAGGGTCGTGACGGTCTCGCCGTCGGTGGCGGCCCGCACCACCAGGCCCGGGCCGCGCAGCCGATCGAGGTCGAATGCGTGCGACGGCTGACCGCGCTCGAGCATCACGTAGTTGGTGACGTCGACGACGTTCGAGATGGGTCGCATCCCCGCGAGGGTGAGCCGGCGCTGCATCCACTCCGGCGACGGCCCCATCGCGACGCCGACCCGGCGCGCGGTGAAGCGCGGCGCGCGGTCCGGCGCGTCGACGACGACGGTGATGTCGTCGGCGTCGCCCGACACGTCGACCGACGGCTCCGGCACCGAGCACGGCAGTCCGAAGTGCGCGGCGAGATCACGCGCCACGCCGACGACCGACATCGCGTCGGAGCGGTTCGGCGTGACCGACACGTCGAAGACGACCTCGTGCAGGCCCAGCTCGTCGCGCACGTCGGTGCCGAGCTCGGCGTCGGGTCGCAACGGGAGGATTCCGTCGTGGTCGTCGCCGAGGCCGAGCTCCCGGGCCGAGCAGAGCATGCCGTCGCTGACCTCACCGCGAATCGTGCGCCGCTCGAGCGTGAACCCGCCCGGGAGCGTGGCGCCCGCCGGCGCGTACGCCACGACCATGCCGTCGGCGACGTTCGGCGCGCCGCACACGACCGTGGTGGTGCCGTCGCCGAACTCGATGTCGCAGAGCTGGAGCTTGTCGGCGTTCGGGTGCGGACGAACCGCGAGGATGCGGGCGACGCGGACGCCGGTGATCTCCTCCCCCGGTGCCTCCAGCCCCTCGACCTCGAGCCCGAGTCGGTCCAGCGCCTCGGCGATCGCGCGCGGCTCGGCCGTGAGCGGCACGAAGTCGGTCAACCAGGACAGGGGGACACGCATGGCGATCGGATCCGATCAGTACCGGGAGAGGAAGCGGTCGTCGTTGTCGAAGAACGTCTTGATGGGCTGGACGTTGTAGCGGAGCATCGGCATGCGCTCGATCCCGAAGCCGAACGCGAAGCCGGTGTACTCCTCGGGGTCGATGCCGACGGCGAGGAACACGTTCGGGTCGACCATCCCGCAGCCGCCCAGCTCGATCCAGCCCGTCTTCGAGCAGACCCGGCAACCGGCGCCGTCGCAGAACACGCAGCTGATCGCGAACTCGGCCGACGGCTCGGTGAACGGGAAGAAGCTCGGCAGCAGGCGCGACGTCACCTTCTTGCGGAAGTACGCGGAGATGAACGCCTCGATCGTCCCGGCGAGGTCGCCGAACGTGAGCCCGCGGTCGACCGCGAGACCCTCGATCTGGTGGAACACCGCGGAGTGGCGGGCGTCGACGGTCTCGTTGCGGTAGGTCCGCCCGGTGATGACCGCGTAGATCGGAGGGGGCGTCGACTCCATGAGGCGGATCTGCACGGGCGACGTGTGCGTGCGCAGCAGCACCTGCTCGGGCTCGCCGAGATCCACGTACAACGTGTCCTGCATCGCGCGCGCCGGGTGGCCGGGCGGGAAGTTCAGCGCCTCGAAGTTGTGCCAGTCGTCCTCGACCTCGGGACCCTCGGCCACCTGGTACCCGAGGCTGACGAAGATGTCCTGGAGCTCGCGCGTCGCCTGGGTGACGAGGTTCAGGTGCCCGCGGACGCGTCCGTGGCCGCCGAGCGTGAGGTCGAGCGGCGGCTCGGTGGGCGACGCGGGTGCGAGCGCGAGCTCGGCCTCGGCGAGCGCGGCCTCGACCGCCTTGGTGAAGTCGGTGACCCCCCGACCGAAAGCCGGTCGATCGGCCGCATCCAGGTCCTTGATCGACTCCCGGGCCCGGGCCGCCACTCCCCCCTTGCCGACGAGGCGCCGGCGCAGCTCGGCCAGGTCGTCGGCCGACGCGGCCGCGGCGATGGCGGCTCGCGCCGCGTCGAGGTCGAGCTCCGAGAGGTCCATGAGTGGCCCGGATTCTAGGGAAGGCCCCTCCGCCGGCTCGGGCCATTCGTCGCGACGCCGAACCGACGCGCGAAACGCACCCCATGGGGTGCGTGACCGGCGCTGGTTCGCGAACGGCCGCGGCTCAGCGGCGCACCTGGCGGGCCACCTCGAACAGCAGGATGCTCGCGGCCACCGCGGCGTTGAGGCTCTCGGTGGGCCCCGCCATCGGGATCACGACCGTCGCGTCGAGCACGGCTCGCGACCTCCGGGGCGAGTCCGTGCGCCTCGCTCCCGATGACGAGCGCCACCCGCCCGGTGAGGTCGGCGTCGGTGTACGCGGTCGATGCCCCGCCGTCGGCGCCGACGAGGCGGGCGCCGTTGCGGCGCAGCACGCCGAGCGCGTCCACCGGGTCGTCGACCACGAGGACCGGCAGCCCGAGGATCGCACCGGCCGAGCCGCGCACGACCTTGGGGTTCCACGGATCCACGCCCTGACTCCCCCGTCCCACGACGACCGCGACCGCACCGGCGGCCTCGGCGCTGCGGACGATCGTGCCGAGGTTGCCGGGGTCCTGGATCGCGTCCGTGACCACCACCACGCCGTCCGGCAGCGCGTCGAGTGCGACCGGGCTCGGGATCGCCGCCACCGCGAGCACGGGTTGGGGCGTCCGGGTCGACCCGAGCTTCTCGAGCACGCCTTCCTTGAGCTCGTGCACGTCGACGCCGCTCGCGTCGACCCGCGCCAGCAGGTCGGCGAACGCACGGCGGGCGTTGGCGCCGATCCAGACGGACTCGAGCTCGACGCCACGGTCCAGCGCGTCGGCGACGAGGCGCGGCCCCTCGAGGACGAAGGCCGATTCGGCCCGCCGCGCCGCGGGGTCGTGCAGCAGCTCGCGCAGACGGCGCGCCTGCGGGTGGCGGTGGCCGATCCCTCCGGCGGCCACGGTGATGCGCTACGCGGCGTCGAGCGCCTCGCGCGCGGTCGACACGAGCGCGCCGAACGCGCCACGGTCCCGCACGGCGAGGTCGGCGAGGACCTTGCGGTCGACCTCGACCTCCGCGGCCTTCAGCCCGGCGATGAAGCGCGAGTACGAGATGCCCTCTTCCCGGCACGCGGCGTTGATACGGACGATCCAGAGCTTGCGGAACTCACCCTTGCGGGCCCGGCGGTCGCGGAACGCGTACTGGCCGGAGTGCATCACCTGCTCGTTCGCGGCCCGCAGGTGGCGGCTGCGCGAACCCGAGTACCCCTCGGCGCGCTCGAGGATCGCGCGGCGATGCTTCTTGCTCTGGACTGCGCGCTTCACGCGTGCCATGGAACGGACTCCTTCATCGGGGCGGCGCCGGCACGGCAGCCGCCGGGAGGGCGGTCGGGTGGGGTCGGTCAGGCGCGGCCGAGCAGCCGCTCGACGTGCTTCTTGTCGCCGCCGGTCACCTCGGCACCGCGCTTGAGGCGCCGCGTGCGCTTGGTGGCCTTGTGCTCGAGGAGGTGGGCGCGGAACGCCTTGCGCCGGCGGATCTTGCCGGAGCCGGTCACCTTGAACCGCTTCGCGGCGCCCCGGTGGGTCTTCATCTTCGGCATGGTTCAGGCTCCTCCGGCCTCGGTCGCGGCCGCCGCGTCGGCGGGTGCGCCCTGGCGCTCGTCCTTCTTGGTGGGCTTCGGCTTCTTGGTCGGGTGCAACACCATCGTCATGTTGCGTCCGTCCTGGCGGGGCGCCGACTCGACCATGGCGATCTCGGCGACGTCGGTGGCGAGCTGGTCGAGGATCTTGCGCCCGAGCTCCGGGTGGGCCATCTCCCGGCCACGGAACATGATCGTGACCTTCACCTTGTGGCCCTCGCCCAGGAACTGCACGACCTTCTTGGTCTTGGTCGTGTAGTCGTGGATGTCGATCTTCGGGCGGTACTTCATCTCCTTGATGACGACGTTCGTCGCCTTCTTGCGCGACTCCTTGCGCCGCTGCTGCTGCTCGTACTGCCAACGCCGGTAGTCCATGATCCGGCACACGGGCGGACGATCGTCCTTGCCGGGACCGACCTCCACGAGGTCCAACTCCGCCTCGCGGGCGATGGCGAGGGCCTGCGGCAACGGCTTGATGCCGAGCTTGGCGCCGTCCTCACCGATCAGGAGCACCTCGCGGGCGCGGATGCGGTCGTTGATCCGGGCTTCGTCTACAGCAGCGATGTTGGCATCACCTCTCCGATTCGGGACCCGCCGGGCCACGCCGACGGCTGATTCACGAGGAAGCTCCGCCGCGCGGCCACCGATCCGTCGCCGGAACGGGGTCGACCGATTCGAAGGACGACCCGGACGCGGAGACCGCCGAGGCGAGACCGTCTCGGATGGTGACCGGCCGGGTGGGGACCACGAGATGCGTGCGGTCCCACTTCCCTGTTGGATTGCCGTGGCACCATACCAGGCACATGAGCAGCCTCTGGACTCCATACGGTGAACAACCCGTCGAACCGGACCGCCCGGGCGAACCCGGCGCGGGCGGTCCCGGCGGCCCCACGGGCGGCGGTCCCGGGCCCGAGGAGGAGCTCGACCCCGAGGAGATGCGGGAGATGCTCGCCCGGCTCGCGGCGACGCCGGTCGAGCTGATCGTGGCGCAGTTCGCGGTCCAGCTCCAGGAGCTCGGCGTGCTGCACCTCGGCATCGCGGCGGAGCGGCCCGAGTCCCTCGGCCAGGCCGCGCTCGCGATCGACGCCCTCGCCACCCTCGTCGAGGGGCTCGGCGAGCGGCTCGCCCCGAACGACGAGCCGCTGCGGCAGGTGCTCGCCCAGCTGCGGCTCGCGTACGTCGAGGTGTCGAACCCGGCCGCACCCGGGGAGTAGCCGGCACGCGTGCGGCGCACGTTCCGCATCGTCGCCTCGATCGTCTTCGCCGTCCTGCTCACCGGCGGCATCCTCGCGGCGGCGCTCCTCTTCCCGAAGAAGCAGTTCACGCTGCCGCGCGTCGCCGTCGACGCGACTCTCGCCACCGACGGCTCGATGCGCGTCGTGGAGCACATCACCTACGACTTCACCGGGCAGTTCCACTACGGCACCCGGCCGATCCCGGTCGGCGCGTACACGATCAGCGACGTGCACGTCACCGAGCACGGGCAGGAGCTGCTCACGTCGGGCGCGCCGTACAACCTGCAGTGGTTCTTCACCGCCGAGGACGAGACGCGCACGTTCGACATCTCCTACACCGTGACCGGCGCCACCATCGGGACCCCGGACGTCGCCGAGCTGTACTGGAAGTGGGTCGGCGAGGACCACCCGACCATCGGGCTCGTCACCGCGACCCTGCACGTGCCGCCCGGCCCGGACCGGCTGCGGGCCTGGGGCCACGGGCCGCTGACCGGTGTGGTGCGCGTCGGGCCCGACACGGTGCGCTGGCGGGCGCCGGACGTGCCGCAGGGGACCTTCGTGGAGGGGCGCGTCGCGATCCCCCCGGCCCGGCTGCCCGCGCTGCCGGTCACCCAGCCGCCGAAGCTCCAGCAGATCCTGCGGGAGGAACGGTCGTGGGCACGTGCCGCGAACGACGAGCGGGCGCGCGCCGCGCAGGACGCGCAACGAGAGCGCGACGCACGCTCCGCGCTCACCGTCGTGGTGCCGCTCGTGACCCTCGCCGGTCTGATCGTGTTCTTCGTCCTGTGGCGCCGCTTCGGCAAGGAGCCGACGCCCGCGGTCGAGATCGGCGAGTACGTGCGTGATCTCCCCGACGACCCGCCGGCCGTCGTCAGCGGGCTCATGCACTGGGGCGCCATCGGACCCACCGCGTTCTCGGCGACGATCCTCGACCTCGCGCAGCGAGGCTTCCTGAAGGTGCACGAGGTGCGCGAGGACCGTGTGCTGCTCGCCGACAAGGTCGACTACGAGTTGACGCTGAACGATCAGCCCCGCGACCCGCTCAAGGGCTTCGAGCGCAGCGCGCTCGACCAGGTCTTCGCCGACGGGTCCCCCGTCCTGCAGTCCGAGATCGCACACAATGCCCGCAGCCACCAGACCGAGTCGCTCCGACGGTGGAACGACTTCAAGGCCGACGCCGCCTCGAGCCTGCGCGGGCGGAAGTACATCAACGGCCACCGCTCGAAGCCGTTCGTGCTCAACGTCCTCGCCGCGATCGTCGTCGGGCTGGCCGGCGTCGGCGCCCTCGGACTCCGCCTCTGGGCGATCGGCGGCATCGCGGTCGTTTGGGCCGCGGTGCAGATCGCGCTGACGCCGCTGCTCCGCCAGCGCAGCCCCGAGGGCCAGGTGCGCTACCTCCAGTGGCGGGGCGTGCGGAACTACCTGCACGACTTCAGTCAGCTCGCCGACGCGCCCGTCGGCCACCTCGTGCTCTGGGAGCGCTACCTCGTCTACGCCGCCGCGCTCGGCGTGAGCGAGCAGCTCGCCGAGGGCCTGGCGGTGCACCTGCCGCCCGAGGAGCGCGCCGCGTTCGCGCCCTGGTACATCGCCCATGATCCGGGCACGACCGCTTCGTTCGGCTCGATCGGCAACTTCGCGTCCGGCCTCGGCGCCTCGACCGGCGCGTTCACTCCGCCGTCGAGCAGCTCCGGGGGCGGCGGCGGCTTCTCGGGCGGTGGGGGTGGCGGCGGAGGCGGCGGCGGGATCGGCGCCGGCTGAGGCGTCGCGGCCGGTCTCCCACCGGCGGCGAGGGCACGCCTCCGGTGGGAACCCTGCCCTTCGTGCGACGACCACTCGGGTCATCGCGAGCCCACCGGAGGCGTGCACGCCGCGCGTGAGGCTGGGGACCCCACGCGCTCTCGCCCGGATCCTGACGACGACCGGCAAACGCCGGACAAACGACCTCAGCCGAGCCGGCGCAGCGCCTGGACCAGCCGCCGCGAGCCGTACTGCCGGGCAATTGGCGCGGCCTCCGCCGCCAGCCGCCGACCCAGCGCCCGGTCGTCGTCGTGGTCGCGCGCGAGGCGTGCACGTGCCTCGTCGTGCCGGGCCCAGGCGGCCCACAGCGCGCACCCGCTCGCCTCGTCGAGGTCGCGCGCCCGGACGAACCAGTCGACCGCGCCGTCGAGGTCGCCCTGGAGCTGGGCGGCCCGCCCGAGGTAGCGGTCGGCCCGGCCGAACACGGCGAGCCCGTTCACGGCGACCAGGACGCGACCGGTCGCGCGCTCGAGCCGGCGCGCGATCTCGCCGACGCCGTCGGGTTCGCCCAGGTCGTACGCGACGTCGACCGCGAACACCAGCGCGGCGTCGTGACCCCAGTCCCGATTGAGCGTGGGCAGCGCGAGGCGGAACTGCGCGAGGGACCTGCGCGCCGCCTCCTCGTCACCCAGCTCGAGCTGCACCGCGGCGCGCAGCCCGTCGAGACCGCTGCGTGGCGCCACCGACAGGACCGCGTCGATCACGCCCTCGAGCTCACGGAGCCGGAGCTGCTCGCGTCGGATCACGCTCAGCTGCACGAGGCGAGCCGCAGCGGCGAACGCCACCGCCGTGGGCGGCGTCTGCTCCTGCGCCTCCAGACTGATCCGGTCCGCCTCGTCCATCGGCGCCGTCGCCAACGCGAACGACGTGCGCACCGCCCCGAGCACCGCCTCCACCCGGACGTCACCGCCACGCCGGGCCCACGTGATGTAGCGGTCGACGTCGGACCCGCGCCGGGTGTCGCCCAACCGCAGGCGGGCGACCTCGGTCAGCGCCCCCGCGGTGGCCGCGTTCGCGAGGTCGTGCTGCTCCAGCGCGCGCCGTTGCACGTCGAGGGCGTCGGTGAGCATCGACTGTGGGTCGGATCCCTGCGTGTCGTCGAGCCGCAGCCGCGTGATGTCGACGAGCAACGGCAGCCGGGGGTCCGCGCAGTCGATGACCGCGGCCTCGGCGAGCGCACACTCCGCGGCCGGCGCGTCGAAGCTCATGGCGTTGTTCGCGATCCAGAGGTACATGGCGGCCCGACGCACGTCCTCGGCCGGGTCGAGGTGGTCGAGCACCTCGCGCGCCCGCTCGATCGCGGCGCGGGCCTCGGGGATGGACGCCGGGAGCCCGAACCGCGTGTCCGCGAGCTCCGCCTCCGCGACCAGCTCCCACCGGCCCAGCCGCCGGGCCAACGTCCGAGCCTCCTCGAGCAGCCGGGTCCAGTCCCGCCCGGACCGGCCGGTGAGCGCGCCGGTCACGCCCAGGCCGATCGCGGCCTCGGCCGCCGCCGCCGACTCGGGGACCGCCGTGTCGAGCGCCACCGCGAACAGATCCGCCGACGTGTCGAGCGCGCCGAGCGCCAGCGCGTGCTTCGCGGCGGCACTCGTGACCTCGAGCAGCTCGTCGTGCTCGACCAGCGGTTGCGCGCGGCACCAGGTGGCCGGCGATGGCGATGACGTCGTCCGGGCGCACCGAGGCGACGAGGCGCGCGGCGGCGAGATGGAGATGGGCCGAGGTGCTCGTGTCGACCTGCTCGAGCAGTGCCTGCCGGATCAGTCCGTGCGCGAACGCGAGGTCGCCGTCCGCGACCCCGAGCAGCCCGGCCCGTCGCGCCTCGTGCGCGCCGGACTCGGCCGCGGCGAGCGGTTGCCCGCAGATCGCCGAAGCGTCGGGCAGCGAGAAGGTCTCACCGAGCACCGCGCCCGCGACGAGCAGCGAACGGCACTCCGGTGACAGCGGGACGAGCCGCTCGTCGATGACGCTCCGGAGCTCTCCCGGCAGGGTGCGCGGGACGGCTCCGAGGTCGTCCACGAGGCGCGCGAGCAGCGAGGCGAACAGCGGGTTCCCCCCGCTCGCACCCGCGATCTGGTCGAGCGCGTGCTCGCTCGCGCCGGTCGACAGCGACCGGACGAGCGCCGTCGTCTCGTCGGCGCTGAGCCGGCGCAGCTCGAGGCGCTCGACGGCGATGCTGCGACCGAGACCGTTCAGCAGCGTCAGCGCCCGGCGGGCGCCGTCACCGTCGTCGTCACGCGCGACACACACCAGCAGCAGTGGCAGCGACCGTCGCTCGGTGACCAGGTGGTCGACCACCGCGAGGGAGAGGGGGTCCGCCCACTGCAGATCGTCGAGCACGACGACCACGGGCCCGGCCTCGGTCAGCGTCGCGAACACGTCACCGATCGCTCGCACGAGCCGACGCGGCTCGGGTCTGCGGATCGTCCCGCAGCGCCGACGCGTCGTCGGCCGCCGCCGTGGACCCGGCGCCCGCGCCGTCGAGCGGCGCACGGTCGAGCACCGGCTCCAACCCGCGGAGGATCGCCTGCAGCGGGACCGCGCCGGTGCGGTCGCAGGCGCCGACCACTGTCGAGATGCCGGCGTGCGCGGTCCGGCGGACGAACTCGGCGGCGAGCGCGGTCTTCCCGATCCCCGGCTCGCCGCTCAGGACGACCAGGCCGAGGCCGTCGTGCGCCAGCGCCTCCCGAGCGCGCGCCAGGCGGTCGAGCTCGTCGATCCGCCCGACCAGCTCGGGCACGTCCACGTCCGCGCCGGCGCTCCCGCTCCACGCCTCCGGTACCGACCCGCCGAGGATCTCGGACTCTGCCCCGCGCAGCTCGGCGCCGGGCTCGACGCCGAGATCGTCGACGAGGATCCGCCGGACGCGCTGGTAGACCTCGAGCGCGTCCCGGCGCCGGCCCCCGTGCGCGAGGGCGCGCATGTACAACGCCCACGCGTGCTCGTCGTAGGGGCGCGCCTCCACGATCCGCTCCAGCTCGGCGAGTGCCACGACCAGGTCGCCCTCGCGCAGGCGTGCCTCGATCAGCCGGACCTCCAACCGGGCGCGGAGCTCGGTCAGCCGGGCCACGACCGCGGCGCGGAAGGGTGGGTCGCCCAACCCGTCGAGCGGCTCCCCGTGCCACAGCGCGAGCACGCGCTCGAGCTCGGCCACCGTCGCCCCCCGGGAACCCATCGCGAGGGTGCGCCGCTCGAACTCCAGGGCGTCGATCGCATCGGCGGGGGCCGAGAGGCGGTACCCGTGGCCGGTGTGCTCCAGTGACCAGCCGAGCGGCGCGATGGTCCTGCGCAACCGGCTGATCTGCGTGGACAGCGACTTCGCCACGGAGGGCGGCTCGTCGTCGCCCCACACGGCGCGGACCAGGCGCTCGGTCGCGACGGTCGAACCGGCGTGCAGCGCGAGGTGGGCGAGGATGGCACGCAGGCGCGGGCCGCCGAGCGGCAGCGTCGCGCCACTCGCGTGCAACGACACCGGCCCCAGCAGTCGCAGCCTGGGGCCTCCCGCCTCGGAAGGTCCCACCCTCACTCCAGGTCGTCGATCGACCGCGTGGAGTGTCGCCGTCGCGGGCGACGCGGTGCAACCCTTCGGTCAGGCACGGGTCGCGTCGATCGCGCCCAGCAGTGCCGGCACGAGCCCCGGCGGGACCGGGGCCGGCGGCGCCGGCGGCTCGATCCCGTACAGGGACGCGGCGTTCGCGCCGAGGATCAGCGCCTTCACCGCATCGGTCAGGGGCGGGTACCCGAACTCCGCCTGCATCCGCTCCGGGATCGTGAAGGCGCGGAACGCGTCGATCAGTGGCTGCGGCGACCCGTACCACGTGCTGTCGGTCCCCCAGAGGATCCGCTCCGGACCGAACTGTGCGAGGAGCTTGCCGAGCACGTGGGCGGCCTCCACCGGCCGGCGCAGCGCGAGGAACCACGTGCTGCCGAGCTCGGCCCAGACGTTGCCGCCCGGCCCGATGCCGTGCGCACGAGCGGACGCGACGAGCCGGTCCACGCCACTCGGCGCGATCGGGTCGAACGCGGCCTCGGCACCGTGCGGATCCCGCTCGTAGCCAGAGTGGTAGACGACGAAGTCGATGTCGCCGAACGCGGCCGCGGCCGGACCGATGTCGCGCGGTGAGGCCGCCGCCGACCGAGGCGTCGGGCACCGGTCCGCCGAGCCCCTTGTGCGCGCACACGATCCGCGGGCCGAGCGCAGCGACGCGTTCGAGGAACGGCGTGCCGATCTCCTCGTCGTCGAGGAACCAGCCACCGGTCGGCGACGCCGTCGTCGGCGGGCCGGCGAGCGTGTACACCTTCCACGCCGACGGCCGGAGCGTGCGGGACCACTCCCCCATGCGGTCGAGCTCGGCGGGGCCGAGGTTCGGGTGCACGATCGTGTGGGTGAGCACCCGTCCGGTCCCGGCGTAGCGGTCGGTCACGTCGCGCACGCTCGAGATCTGGGCGTTCTCGAGCACGTTCTCGCCCGGCGGCCCCGGGGTCGAGGTGAGCAGTGCGACCGCGGTCTCGCTGGCGCCGAACACGAGCGCCGCCCACGCGCCGGCGTCGATGGCACGCGGGTCCACGGATCCCGGCCAGCGCTCCGGGTCCACCGTGCGCAGGAAGTGGCCGAGCGCAGCCGCGTGCGGGCCGTGCCAGAGCACCGGGTCGACGAGGTGGGTCTGGACGTCGACGACCGGACCGAGGGCGCGGAACCCGTCGTCCGCCGCGGCGCGGTCGTGCCGCGCGTCCTCGGTCACCGCGTAGAAGCCGCCGCCGTGCGCGGCGTCGATGGCCCGCAGCGCGAGGGCGGTCGCGCGCCGGTCGTGGGCGTACTCGCCGGCGTCGAGCCGGAGGCGGTGGGCGACGTCCGACACGGAACGCGCCACGAGATCGGTGGCCCGTGCGAGCGCGCGGTGCGGCGTGACCGGCAGGTACTCGTCCGAGTGCAACGGCCGCAGCAACGTCGGGAGCGGCCGCGCCATGCGTCAGACCTCGAGCCGCCAGGCGTCGCCGTCGGCGACGAGCCGGCCGGCGCCCCGCCCGCCGAAGTGCGTGCCGATGACCAGGACCTCGGTGCCGTCGTAGCGCTCGAGCAGGGCCCGGCGGGTCGCGCGGGCCGCGTCGGCGTCCGAGTCGAACGCGCTCTCCAGGTCCGGTGCCGCGCACTGCAACGGGTGGTGCACGACGTCGCCGGTGATCAGCGCCTCGGCCCCGGACGAGGTGATGTGCACGCTCTGGTGGCCCGGTGAGTGCCCCGGTGTCGGCTCCATCACCACCTCGTCCGTGACCCGATGGCCGAACTCGACGAGGTCGACCAGCCCCGCCTCGATCACCGGACGGACGGAGTCGCCGTAGACGTCGCCGTCCTCGTGGATGCCGTACGCGTCCCAGTGCTCGGCCTCGACCCGGCCGAAGAGGTACGCGCGCGTTCGGGAAGGTCGGCACCCACGCGCCGTCGACCCAGCGCGTGTTCCACCCGACGTGGTCCTGATGGAGGTGCGTGCAGACCACCGTGTCGATCGACTCGGGTGGGAACCCGGCCGCGCTCATGGCGTCGAGGAACGGGAGCTGCATGTGATGGAAGATCGGCTCGGTGCGGTCCTTGTCGTTGCCGACGCAGGTGTCGATCGCGATCCGGCGGCCCTGGGACTCCACGACGAGCAGCTGGATGCGCAGGTGGATCGAGCCGTCGTCCGTCGCGAAGTCGGGCTGGAGCCAGGGGTGCGCGAGCACCGCGTCGGCCGTGGCGCGCGGCAGGATCACCTCGACCGGGATCGGCGCCTCGATCTCGACGACGCTCGTGATCCGGACCTCACCGACCGTCCACGAGTTCACGTCGCCCTCACTCCGTTCCGATCTTGCGGATCCGGATCGCCTCCCAGTCGCCGACGCGGCCGGGCGCGATCTCGAACTCGACCGGCTGGCCGACGCGGATCGTGCGCGAGCCGTCGGCGATCTGGGTGGCGTGGAACGTGTGCTCGGTCGCGTCGGCGCCCCGGATCCGGCCGAGCCCGCGCCGCTCGTCGAACGCCGTCACCGTCCCCGACGGCATCGTCAGTGGACGATCTTCAGGATCGGCAGCTCGATGATGTCGGTGGCGCCGCAGTCGCGCAGCGCCGGGATCAACGTGTTGATCTCGGCCTTCGCGACCACGGTCTCCACCGCGAACGCGTCGTCGCCGTAGAGCTTGCTCACCGTCGGCGACTTCAACGCGGGCAGGAGGTCGATCACCCTCGAGAGGTTCGTCTCGTCGACGTTGAGCTTCACCAACACGCGCCCGCGCGCTTCGAGCGCACCGCTCAGCAGCGTCATCAGCTGCTCCATCGCCTTGCGCTTCTCCGGATCGGCGTGGCTCGCGGGGTTGGCGATGAGCTCGGTGTAGGACACGACGATCGTCTCGATGATCTTGAGGCCGGCGGCGCGCAGGGCGCGACCGGTCTCGGTGATCTCCACCACCGCGTCGGCGATCTCGGGGATCTTCGCCTCGGTGGCGCCGTACGAGAGCGTGATCTGCGCGTCGACCCCCGCCTGCTCGAAGAACCGCCGCGTCAGCTCCGGGTACTCGGTCTGGACGCGCACGCCGGCGGGAAGTTCCTTCACCGACTCCACCGCCGAGTCCCCGGAGACGGCGAGCACCATCCGGATCGGACGGGCGGTGGCCTTCGAGTAGTGCAGCTCGGTGAGCGTCACGACGTCGGCCGACGTCTCCTCCACCCAGTCGCGACCGGTGATGCCCAGGTCGAACATCCCCGACGCGACGTAGCGCGGGATCTCCTGGGGACGCAGCACCATCACCTCGGTGACACGCGGATCGTCGATGGTGCCCCGGTAGTCGACGTCCGAGCCGCGGACGACGGCGAGGTCGGCGTCCGCGAACAGCTGGAACGTCGCCTTCTCGAGGCTCCCCTTGGGCAGGACCAGGCGCAGCATGTGACCAACCGTTCTAGTCGGCGTGGACGTGCTTCCCGCTCGTCTTCGCTCCGCTCACGGGCCGCTCGGGCCCCGGGCGCAGCGCGAACGGCCGAGAAGCTAGGTGTGCGCCCTCGGGAGGGACCGGAGCAATGCCACCATCTCCAGCGCGGTGGCCGCGGCTTCCTCCCCCTTGTGACCCTCGGACCCGCCGATTCGGTCGACGGCCTGCGCGTGGGTGTTCACGGTGAGGACGCCGAACACGATCGGCACCCCGGTGGCGAGCGCCGCGGCCTGGAGCCCGCGGGCGGCCTCGCCGGCGACGTACTCGAAGTGCGGCGTGTCGCCCCGGATGACCGCGCCGAGGCACACGACGCCGTCGACGGTGCCCCCGCGGGCGAGGTGCTGGGCCACGAGCGGCAGCTCGAACGCGCCGGGCACGAACACCACCGTGATGTCGTCGTCGGCGACCCCCTGGGCGGCGAAGGTGCGCCGGACGCCGTCGAGCAGGCCACTCGTGATGTCCTCGTTGAAGCGGCTCACGACGACCGCGAAGCGCATGCCCGCGCCGTCGACGGTCTCGGCCGGTGCGGCGTACTCACCCATGCGTGCGTTGCTCCCAGTCGGACCGGCCGAGCCGGTAGATCACGTGCGGCAGTCCCGCGTGGTCGAGCTCCGTGTCGTATCGGAAGCCCACCTTCTCCATCACCCCGCGCGATGCGGCGTTGTCGGCCATCGTGCCGCTCAGCAGTGCGTCGAGGCCGCAGTCCGCGAACGCGATCTCGACGACGCGAGCGGCGGCCTCGCTCGCCAGGCCCTCGCGCCAGCGGTCCGCCACGATCGTCCAACCGACCTCGATGCCACCGACGGTCCCCCCGAACACGATCGGGTGCAGCAGCACCCACCCGACGTGGTCACCGCTGGCCCGGTCGAAGAGCATCCACGGGCCGTACCCCAGTTCCTCCCAGAGCCGGTCCCAGCGGGACAGCGTGTCCCGCACCGTGGTCCGGTCACGCGGGCCGCCCAACCAGGCGGTGACGCGCGCGTCGGACCACGTCGCGACGAGGAAGTCCTCGTCGCTCGCCGTCGGCCGCATCGCGTCGAGGCGCGCCGTCGTGAACGCCTCCGGTGCCGGGCTCACGCGCTGGTCTCGCCGCCGATGCCGAGGTCCAGGTCGAGCAGGTGGCCCATCTTCTGCTGCTTGGCCCGCAGGTAGGCGATGTTCTCGGCGTTCGGGGCGATCTCGAGCGGGACCCGCTCGACGATCTCGAGCCCGAAGCCCTCGAGGCCGCCGTACTTCGCCGGGTTGTTCGTCATCACCCGCATGGTGGTGATGCCGAGGTCCACCAGGATCTGCGACCCGATCCCGTACTCGCGCGAGTCGGCCGGGAAGCCGAGCTCCTCGTTCGCCTCCACCGTGTCGCGGCCCTGGTCCTGCAGCGAGTACGCGCGCAGCTTGTGGCCGAGCCCGATGCCGCGGCCCTCGTGCCCCCGGAGGTAGACGACCACACCCCGGCCCTCGGCCGCGATCTGCGCGAGCGCGCCGTCGAGCTGGAGCCCGCAGTCGCAGCGCATCGAGCCGAAGACGTCGCCGGTGAGGCACTCGCTGTGCACCCGCACGAGGACGTTGTCCTCGCCGGCGACGTCGCCGCACACGAACGCCATGTGCTCCACGCCGTCGAGCAGGCTCTCGAACACGACCGCGGTGAACTCGCCGTGGCGGGTGGGGATGCGCGCCTCGCTCACTCGCCGGACCAGCTTCTCGCGGTGACGGCGGTAGCGGATGAGGTCCGCGATCGTGATGAGGTGCAGCCCGTGCTCCTCCGCGAACGCCTGGAGCTGGGGCAGGCGCGCCATCGTGCCGTCGTCGTTCACGACCTCGGCGAGCACGCCGGCCTGCTCGAGCCCCGCGAGCCGGGCCAGGTCGACCGCCGCCTCGGTGTGACCGGCGCGCTTGAGCACGCCGCCCTCGCGGTAGCGCAGCGGGAAGATGTGCCCGGGCCGCGCGAAGTCGTCCGGGCGGGCGTCGGAGGAGATGAGCTTGCGGACGGTCGCGGCTCGGTCGGCGGCCGAGATGCCGGTGGTGACCTCCTGCACCGCGTCGACGGACACGGTGAACGCGGTCCGCTGCGACTCGGTGTTGTTGCTGACCATGAGCGGCAGCTGCAACGTGTCGAGACGCTCTCCGAGCATCGGCATGCAGATGACACCGCTCGTGTGGCGGACGAAGAAGCCCATCGCCTCGGGCGTGATCTTCTCCGCCGCCATGATGAGGTCGCCCTCGTTCTCGCGGTCCTCGTCGTCGACGACGATCACGATCTCGCCGTTGGCGACGGCGGCGATGGCGTTCTCGATGTGGGTGAACATCGTTATGACTCCCTCACGGTGAGCAACCGTTCGACGTGTTTGGCGAGGACGTCGACCTCGATGTTGACCGGGTCGCCCGGAGCCTTCGGCCCGAGCGTGGTGACGGCGAGCGTGTGCGGGATGACCGCGATCTCGACCGCGGAGGCGTCGTCGTCCACCGCGGCGACGGTGAGACTGATGCCGTCGAGGGTGATCGACCCCTTCGCCACCACGTAGCGGAGGAGCTCGGACGGCACGGCGAAGCGCATCCGGGTCGAGCCGTCGGCGAGCGGGTCCCGTGCGACGAGCTCGCCGACGCCGTCGATGTGGCCCTGCACGATGTGGCCGCCGAGCCGGTCGTCGACCCGCACCGGCCGTTCGAGGTTGACCTGGTCGCCGGGGGTGAGCGCACCCAGGGCGGTGCGGGCGAGCGTCTCGGTCACCGCATCGGCCGCCCACGACCCGTCGGTCAGCTGCACCACCGTGAGACAGCAGCCGTTCACCGCGATCGAGTCGCCGATGTGCGCGTCGGCGAGCACGGTGGTCGCGTCGATGACGATCCGCGCCCCGTCGGCGACCGGCGTGACCGACGCGACCGGTGCCGAGCTCCTCGACGATCCCGGTGAACATCAGCGGTCCCCGATCGGCGCGTAGGTGATGCGGACGTCCGGTCCGATCGGCGTCACGTCGAGGACCCGCCACCGGCGGGCATCGGCGAGCGTGTCGGGACCGGCATGGGCCAGGACGGCCCGCCCGCGCTCGCCGAGGATCACCGGCGCGACGTAGGTGACGAGCCGGTCGGCCCGCCCCTCGGTCACGAACGCGCCGTGGAGCCTGCCCCCGCCCTCGATCATCGCTTGGAACGCGTGGTACTCCTGCGCGAGTCCCCGGAGGACCGCGTCGAGATCCACTCCGTCACCGAGCGGACCGGGCGCGACGATCCGCACGTCGGCGCCCGCCTCCTTCCACGCCGTCTGCCGCTCGACCGGCATCCGATCCGTCGCGTACACCGTCGTCGGCGCGAGCGACGCGTCGGCCAGCGGTCCGGAGACCCTGCACGCGACCACGCGCGTCGAGCAGCACGCGGCGCGGCTGGCCCCAGGGACCGAGCGTGACGTCGCGAGCGGTCAGCGACGGCCGGTCCGCGTTGGCGGTGGCGGGGCCGACGACGATCGCGTGCGACTCGGCCCGCAGCCGGTGCACGTCCCGCCGGGCGGCCTCGCCGGTGATCCACTGGCTCGTGCCGTCGGCGGCGGCGGTGCGACCGTCGAGGCTCATCGCCGTCTTGAGCAGCGCGAACGCCCGCCCGGTGCGGCGCTGGTGCAGGTACGCGCCGAGGTGCTCCTCGACGGCAGCGTGACCGGGGCCGACCTCGACGTCGACACCGGCGTCCCGCAGCCGCGCCAGACCGCGTCCGGCGACCTTCGCGTCGGGGTCGAGCACCGCGATCACCACACGCGCGATGCCGGCGTCGACGAGCGCACGGGTGCACGGCGGGGTGTTGCCGTCGTGGTCGCACGGCTCCAACGTCGTGTACGCCGTCGCGCCACGGGCCCGCTCGCCGGCCGCCTGCAGCGCGGCGACCTCGGCGTGGGGACCGACGGGATACGGCCCGGTCGCGCCCCGGCCGATGATCTCGCCGTCGGCGACGATCACGCAGCCCACCTGCGGCCACGGCGGCACGGCGGCACGCGCGTCGACGGCGACGCGATGGGCCTCGGCCATCAGCTCGTCGTCGGTCGTCCTGGTGGTGGTCGTCATGGCACCGCTCGGGGCTCACCCGGCATCGGGCGCCCACGGGGTATGACGACCGGACGCGCGTGCGCGCGGACGGATCGCGGCCCTCTCCCATCCGGACTCTCACCGTCGGCCGAGGAATCTCACCTCATCGGCTCGTGACTGGCGGCCACGAGTTCGCGGGCTCCCACGGTCGCCGGAACGGGTCCGGGCCGTGGTCACCGCCGGTCGGGACTTGCACCCATACCCCGAGGGCAGTTCTTGGAATTGTCCCCCGGACCGTACACGAATCCGGACGGAATTGGAACACGTTCTCATTTCGTGTGACGGACGGCCTGGGTGACCACACGCGAGGCCTCGGCGGGCCCGAAGGTGGGCGGCTGCGGCCGGGCCTCGGCGGTCCCGAGCCGCACGACGACGGTCCGGGAGCCCGGATCCACCTGCACCACCTGGTTGCCCAGGCCCAGGGCCCAGAACGTGTCCGCCGGCGCACCCGGCACCAGTCGGCCGCGTCCCACGCTGGTGTCGGCGGCCCCGGCGATGCTCGTCGCCGCCAACGGGCCGGCCATGCGGCCGCTCCGGTTCAGCCACCACAGGAATCCGTAGCTCGCGTTCAGCGGCGTCGACGGCGCGCCCGTGGCCTCCTCGACCCATCGGCGGGAGACGACCTGCGTCCCGTTCCACGCGCCGCGGGCGAGGAAGAGCGAGCCGAACCGGGCGAGGTCCCGACAGGTCGAGCGGATGCCCGCGTACATCGTGGCGTGGCCGCTGCGCGTCGGTCGTCATCTCGGTGTGGTCCATGCCGAGCGGCGCGAACAGCCGGTCGTGGGCCGCGGCGGGCACGTCGGCGCCGAGCGTGCCCGCGACGACGCGCTCGAGCGTCTGGATCGCCGAGTTGTTGTAGGCCCAGACCGTTCCCGGCGCGGACGTCTGCGTCAGGCCGATCGCGAACGCGGTCTTGTCGCTCGCGCCGATCAGCTTCACGTAGTCCTGCGCGAGCGACCACGACCGACCGGAGTCGTTGCTCAGCAGGTCGCGCACCGTGACGGCATCCGACGGCGTTCCCTTCCATTCCGGGATCCACTTCGACGCGCGATCCGTGAGCCTCGCCTTCCCCGCGTCGACCGCGATCCCGACGAGCGTGCTCGTGAACGACTTCGTGGCGGAGAAGATCTCCTGCGCGGTGTCCGCGTTCGTGCCGCGGAAGTACCACTCGCCGGCGAGCTTGCCGTCACGGGCCACGACCAGGCAGTTCGACTTCCCCACACGCGCGGTCTCGGCGAGCCGGCCGAGCTCGGCGGCATCGAGACCGACCGACGCGGGCGTCACCTTCTGCCATGCGCCCTTCGGCGTGAGCGCTCCGTTCGCGCCGGCCACACTCGTGGTCGACGTCGACGCGGCCTGCGACCCGCCGCTCCCCGAGCAGGCGGCGACCCCGGTCGCGACCGCGATCAGGATCGCGGCGACCCGTCTCAATGGGGCCGACCGCCGGCCAGGAGGTCGAGCGCGTGCGGGACGATCGGCAGGACGACGGCGAGCGCCTCGGCGGCGCCGCTCGCGCTGCCGGGGGTGTTGACGATCAGGCACTGACCCACCGTGCCTGCCACCGCGCGCGACAGCATGCCGAAGCCGCGTCCACCCTCGTCGCTCACGCGTCGCACCGCCTCCACCATCCCGGGGGCCTCACGCTCGATCACTGCACGCGTGCCCTCCGGAGTGAGGTCGCGCGGCCCGAAGCCGGTCCCGCCGGTGGTGACCACGAGCCCGGCGAAGCCCCGTGCCATCGTGCGCAACGCGTGCGCAACGTGATCGGTGCCGTCGGCGGTCACCTGACGGTCGACGACGTCCGCGCCGGCGTCGGTGAGCACGGCGACGAGCGCATCGCCGGACTTGTCCTCCCGAACGCCCTCGGCGACGCCGTCGGAGACGGTGAGAACCTTCGCCGCGAAGCTCATCGGAGCCGGACTCACCCGCCCCACGCGGCGGCGCGGATCGCGCGCGCCGCGGCAGCGGAGTCGGGCGTGTGGAAGACCGCGCTCCCGGCCACCAGGATGTCCGCGCCGGCCGCGGCCGCGAGCGGTGCGGTCTCGAGGTTGATGCCGCCGTCGATCTCGAGCTCGACCGGCAGCCCCCGCTCGTCGACCAGCGCACGCGCCGCGCGCACCTTGTCGAGCACCTCGGGGATGAACGCCTGACCGCCGAAGCCGGGGTGCACGCTCATGAAGAGCAGGATGTCGATCTCGGTGAGGTACGGCTCGACCTCGTCGAGGGGCGTGTCCGGGTTGAGGACCAGGCCGACGCGCATCCCGTGCGCGCGCATGCGGTCGAACAGCGGGCGCGGGTCGCCGAGCTCGACGTGCACGGTGCAGCTGTCGGCCCCGGCCTTGGCGAAGTCGTCCAGGAACTCGCCCGGGTTCTCGATCATCAGGTGGCAGTCGAGGTACAGGTCGGTGACCGGACGCAGGCAGCTCACCACCGGCGCGCCGATGGAGATGTTCGGCACGAAGTGGCCGTCCATCACGTCGACGTGCAGGAGGTCGGCCTCGGGCGCCACGTGGGCGACCGCATCGGCGAGATGCGCGAAGTCGGCGGCCAGGATCGACGGCGCGATCTTCCCGCTCATGGCCCTGCGGACCCGGCCGCTCGGGCCCCGCTCGGCGAGCGCGGCGTCGCGGCCCGCGACGTCACACCTCGCTCATGCTTGTGACTCCGGCTCGGGGAGACCATGGCGCCGACCCTAACCGGGGGCACGCAGCACGAGGCAGTACATGCCGTCGGTGCCGGCGACGTGCGGCAGCAGCCGGGCGCCCCGCCCGGTGGGCGTCCACGGTGGCCCCGGTGGGGCCTCCGCGACGAGGTCGGGCAGGTGCACGGCGGCCCACTCGTCGACCGCCGTCGTCTCGACGGCGCTGAGCGTGCAGACGGAGTAGACGAGCCGGCCGCCGGGCGCCAGCGCGGTGGCGGCGCTCGCCAGGAGCCGGCATTGGAGCGTGCCGAGCTCCTCGAGCTGGGCGGGCTGCAGCCGCCAGCGCGCCTCGGGACGGCGACGGAGGACACCGAGCCCCGAGCACGGCGCGTCGAGCAGCACCCGGTCGAACCGTCCGGGGGCGAACGGCAGGGCGAGCCCGTCGGCGACGACGGGGACCACCGTGGTGAGCCGCAGGCGGTGCGCGGCGTCGGCGATCAGGCGGGTGCGGCCGGGGTGGACGTCGAGCGCGACCACCAGGCCGGCGTCGCGCTGGTCCTCGGCGATCGCCGTCGCCTTGCCGCCGGGCGCGGCGCCGAGCTCCATGATCCGCTCCCCCTGCCGGGCGTCGAGCGCGACCGCCACCGCGCGACTGGCCTGGTCCTGCGGGGTCGCCCGACCGTCGCGCACGGCGGGGAGCGCGCCGAGGTCGCCGGCGCCGCTGACGAGGAGCGCGTCGGGGAACAACTCGCCGCGCGTGACGGTGGCGCCCGCGCCGACGAGCTCGTCCTCGACCGCATCCGGCGTCGCCCGGCACGGGTTGACCCGCAGTGTCACCGGTGGCGACTCGTTCACCGCGTCGAGGACGGCCGCGGCGTCGGCGGGCCCGAGGTCGGCGACGAGCCGGTCCACGATCCAGTCGGGCATCGACGTGCGGATGCCCATCGACGCGGTGTCGGCGCCGGTGGGGAGCGGCCACGGCGGTCCCGCGCCGGCGAGCTTGCGCAGCACCGCGTTCACGAAGCCCTTCGCGCGTGGCGACACCGCCTGCATCGCGGCGACCGTCTCCCCGACGGCGGCGTGCGCCGGCACCCCGCTCCACAGCTGGTAGGCGCCCAGGCGGAGCGCGGCCCGCACCGGTCGGTCGAGCCGCGTCGCGGCGCGGTCGACGAACGGTGCGACGAAGTGGTCGAGGGTCCGCTGCCACCGCACGGTGCCGTAGACCCAGTCGGTGACCTGCGCCCGGTCCCGTTGCGCCAGGGCGGTCTCCCGGAGCGCTGCGGGCAGGGCGACGTTGGCGAACGCGCCCTCCTCGATGCGCACGAGCGCGCGGATCGCGACGACCCGACTGCGGGACTCGCTCACCGTCGCGACGCCGGTCCTGCCGCTCACGCGAACGGGTCGGCGCCGCGGAACCCGGCCGCCCACGCCGTGTAGGGCATCGGCTTCTTCCCTTCGGGCTGCACCTCGTCGGGGACGAGCCGGCCCGCGGTCACGTGGGCCCGCCACACCTTCAGCCGAGCGCCCTCGACGTCGAGCCAGGCACCGGGGCGCGGGTTCCCCGCACGCACGACGCGGACCAGATCGGTGGCCGGGCGGGTCAGGTCGAGGTGGAACTCCTCGACCGTCAGCTTGTCGGCGTAGGTGGACTCGCCCTGTTGCGGCTCCGGCTGGATCACGTCGATGTCGCGCAGGGTCTCGACCAGCAGGTCGGCACCGCGCGCGGTGAGGCGCGCGTGCAGCTCGCCCGCCGTCTCGTCGTCGCCGATCGCCACGACGGCCCGCGCGTAGACGCCACCGGTGTCGAGCGTCGGCTCGACGTCCATGACGCACACGCCGGTCTCCGTGTCGCCGGCGAGGATCGCCCGCTCCACCGGTGCCGCCCCTCGCCAGCGCGGGAGCAACGAGTAGTGGAGGTTCACGAGACCCTTCGGGAACGCGTCGAGCAGCGCGGGCGGCAGCAGCTGGCCGAACGCGACGACCACGCCCCGGTCGGCGCCGGTGGCGCGGATGGCGTCGATCGCCTCGCGCGCCCGTTCGGGGGTCGCGACCTCGACACCGTGCGACCCGGCCGCGCGCTTGACCGGGCTGGGCTCGGTCGCGCCGCCGCGGCCGCGCCGCCGGTCGGGCTGGGTGACCACGAGTGGGATGTCGAATCCGGCGGCGAGCAGTGCCTCGAACGGCACGACCGCAGCCTCGGGAGTGCCGAAGAAGACGACCCTCACAGGCGGCGGACGTCGTCGATCCGCTCGAGTCCCGCCTCCCGCAGGTCGATGTCGCGCAGCTCGCGCAGGGCGCGCTTGCGCTCGTCGGGATCGAGCCGGTCGAGCATCAGCACGCCGTCGAGGTGGTCCAGCTCGTGCAGGAACACCCGGCCGAGCAGCTCGTCGCCCTCGATGACGACCTCGTTGCCGTCGAGGTCGACGCCGGTCATGGTGACGACCTTCGGTCGCACGATCTCGAAGTGGAACCCCGGGATCGAGAGACAACCCTCCTCGTAGACCCACTCCCCCGTCGCCTCGGCGACCTCGGGGTTGATGAGCACCTGCGGACCCTCGCCGACGTCGAACGTGAACATGCGCTTCTGGACGCCCACCTGCGGGGCGGCGAGGCCGATCCCCGAGGCCTCGTACATCGTGTCGACCATGGTGTCGACGAATCGCGCCAGCTGCCCGTCGATGTCGGTGACGTCCTTCGCCCTCTGCTTGAGCACCGGGTCGCCGAAGACCCGCACCGGATACGTGGACATCGTCGTCAGGCTAGGTCGCGATCGCATGACCGGCGGGAACGTGCCCGAGGGCCCACCCATTCCACGCCACCGGTCACTCGTACCTCGCGCCGAGCTCGCGGAGCATGCCGACGAGGTGCACCGGGGCGTCCGGGGCGGGCTCGCCCGGCGCGTAGGTGACGGCGGTCAGCGAGCCCGAGTACGGGAACGGACCGAAGCGCTGGTACAGGTCCCAGCTCACCGGCGAGCGCGGGTCGATGCCGACGCTGATCCCCTCGAACGGCGCGATGCCGAAGAGCATCGGCAGACCCTGGTGCGAGGCCCGGACCTCGCCGTCGACCACCACCGCGACGTCCCACCGACGGTCGCCGGGCGCGGTGAACCGGAGCTCGACCGAGCGCACACCGTCGGGCACGGGTCCCGCGGCGACGTGGGTCATGTGCCCGCGCCCGTCGTTGTGCGCGAGCACGAGCTCGCCGTCGAGCACGTACAGGACGTAGCCCGAGCCCTGGTCGCCGTGGGCGACGAGCACGCCCTCGGCGCCGGCGTGGTGCTCCAGCTCCACCGACACGGTGAATCCCGCGGAACCAGATCAGCTGGACCGACCGCCAGCGCTCGAGCGTCGGTGTGCCGCGCGGGATGCGGACCGGCGTCGCGTACTGCTGGTCGGTCTCGGGCCGCACCACGTACTTGACGCTCGCACCCTCGTCGAGCGGGTAGATCCGGTTCTCCCACGCCGCGGCCTCCCACGCCTCGGTGAGCTCGGCCAGCTTCTCGGGGTGCTCGGCGGCGAGGTCGTGCAGCTCGGTGGGGTCGGCATCGAGGTCGTAGAGCTCCCACGCTCTCGTCGGTGAACGACGTGAGCCCGTGGTGCAGCGTCACGGCGTGCCAGCCCTCGCGGTAGTAGCCGCGGTGGCCGTTCATCTCCACGACGTGCTCCCGGTGCGTGTTCGGCGCGTCGGCGTCGGCGAGCACCGACGTCATGCTCCAGCCCTGCAGCGGCGCGAGCTCCACCCCGTTGCGGGTCGCGGGTCGGTCGACCCCCACGATCTCGAGGAACGTCGGCAGCAGGTCGGTCACGTGCTGGTACTGGCGGCGGAACTCGCCGCGGGCGTCGACGCCGTCCGGCCACGACACGATGAACGGCACCGAGTGCCCACCCTGGTGGGTGTTGATCTTGTAGAGGCGGAACGGCGTGTTGCCCGCCATCGCCCAGCCGCGCGGGTAGTGCGGCGTGGTGGTCGGCCCGCCGATCTCGTCGATGCGTGCGAGGTCGGCGTCGATGTCGTCGCCCTGCAGGAGGTGTACGTAGTAGGCGGTCGTGCCGCACTCCTCGCCCTCGCGCGACGCGCCGTTGTCGGACGTGAACACGAAGATGGTGTTGTCGAGCTCGCCGAGGTCGTCGAGCGCGGCGATCATGCGGCCGATGTTCTGGTCGATGCGATCGACCATCCCGGCGTAGACCTCCATGTGCCGGGCGAACAGTCGCTGCTCCTCCGGCGAGAGGTCGTCCCAGGGCTTCACGTCGTGATCGCGCTCGGTGTTCCGGGGCGCGACCTCCACCCCCGGCGGCACCACCCCCAGCTCCTGCTGGCGGGCGAATCGCTCGGCGCGCAACGCGTCCCACCCCGCGTCGTAGCGCCCCCGGTACTTCGCGGCGTCCTCGGGCCGGACGTGCAACGGCGCGTGCACGGCACCGTGCGCGACGTAGCAGAGGAACGGCCGCGCCGGGTTGGCGGTCTTCTGCGCGCGGATCATGGAGATCGCGTGGTCGGTGATGTCGTCGGTGAAGTAGTAGCCGTCGGGGTAGCGGTCGACGTCGACCTGGTGGTTGTCCTGCACCAGACGGTGCGGATGGTGCAGGTTCGTGAACGCGTCGATGACGCCGTAGTACTGGTCGAAGCCCCGCTGGCAGGGCCACGACGCGCGCGAGCCTCCGGCGCCGTCGGAGTCCTTGGCGAGGTGCCACTTCCCCACCGCCATCGTGGCGTACCCGGCCTCGTCGCGGAGGATCTCGGCCATCGTCATCACGTCGGGCGCGAGCTCGGACGCATAGCCGGGGAAGCCAGGGTCGCAGTGGGCGACGGTGCCGAGGCCGGCACGGTGCGGCTCGCAGCCGGTGAGCAGCGCGGCGCGCGTCGGCGAGCACATCGGCGTGACGTGGAAGTTCGTCGCCTGGATGCCGCGGCGCGCCAGCGCGTCGAGGTTCGGCGTGTCGATCTCGCTGCCGTAGCAGCCCGAGGTCGGCGTAGCCGAGGTCGTCGGCCAGCACGATGACGATGTTCGGCGCGCCGTCACGCGCCTGCGGGCGCTCGGGCCAGGACCCCTCCGAGCCCGCGAACGTGCGGGTGACGCGCCCCGTGAAGCCCGGGTAGCTGCGGTCGGCATCGCTCATGACTGCTCACTCATGGTCGGATCGTGGCAGCTGCCGTCCGGCGGCGGCAACGTCGTGACGGCGCCGCGTACGGTGGGCGGCCGTGGCGACCTTCACCGACGTCGAGCGGGTCATCGCCGGCCTGCCAGGGGTCACGATCGGCGAGCGGCACGGTCGGCGGACGTGGTTCGTCGGCGGCGAGAAGAAGCCGAAGGCGTTCGCCTGGGAGCGACCGTTCAGCAAGGCCGACGTCAAGCGCTTCGGTGACGATCCGGTGCCCGAGGGCGACATCCTCGCGGTGTCGGTCGCCGACCTCGACGACAAGGAAGCCGTGCTCCAGGCCGGGACGCCGGGCGTGTTCACGATCCCGCACTTCGACGGCTTCGCCGCGGTGCTCGTCCAGCTCCGGCGGGTGCCCAAGCCCGCGCTGCGCGCGCTCGTCGTCGACGCCTGGCTCGCGGTCGCACCGCCCGCCGCCGCCGACGCGTTCCTCGCGTCGCCGCGTGGCCGTCGCCACCGCTGATCCCGCGCTCGCGCCGAACCGACGCGCAGAATCGGCGGGCACGCGTGACTGCTGCGAGCCAATTCGAGATGCCGGGTCAGACGCGGGGTGGGTCGACCGCGATCCGCACGCGGCCCTCGGCCCGTCCGATCGGCGCGGCCACGGCCAGCGCGTCGGCGAGCGTGTCGGGGTCGGGGGTCGAGGTCGAGCGCGGCGAGCCCGGTGCCCCGCGCCGACGGGCCGAGGACGCGGACGGTGTCCGGCAGCGCGCCCAACGTGGCGCGCACCGCGTCCGGCTCGCCGCTCACCTCGGCCACGGCGCCGAACGGCGGGAACCCGAGCACGCGGCGGCGCTCGACCTCGACGGCGAGCAGCGGCGCGGGGTCGCCGTCGAGGGCGAAGCGCACGATCGGGTGCTCGGGCGCGTGCGTCTGGAGCAGCAGTCGTCCACCCCGCTCACGGGCCCCGACGAGACGGGCGGCGCGGGCCAGCAGCCCCGCCGCCTGCTGGCCGGCCCGCACCCGCTGGGCGAAGAGCTCCTGGTCCAGATCGAGGAACGCGACCAGCTTCGCCGGGATCCGGTGCAGCACCGTCTCGGTGCCCACCACCACCGGGGCGTCGGGGACCTCGGTGACCGTGGCGTCGAGCCAGGCGATCTCGGTGCGCGGCAGGAGCGCAGCGAGCGCGTCGCGGAGTCGTTGCACGCCGAGTCGCGACGCGCGCAGCTTCGTGTGGTGGCACACCGTGCAGATGGTGGGGCGAGTGGTCCCGCAGCGCGGGCAGGTGAGGAGGCCCGGCTCGGCCTCGATCACCGCGGCGTCGCAGCGCTCGCACGTCGCGATCGTCGAGCAGCTCAGGCAGGTGAGCAGCTTGGCCCGGCCCTTGCGGTTGAGGACGCACACCGCGCGCTCGCCCGCGTCGACGGTGCGGTGCAGCGCGCGCGCCAGCGCCTCGCTGAGCAGCCCGTTGCCGGGCGGCTCGGCCCGCTGGTCCACCACGTCCACGGCGGGCCAGCCGTTGCGCTCGACGCGGCGCTCGGGCCGGGTCACGACCCCGTCCGTCCAGGCCGTCGCCTCGGGCGTCGGCAGCGGCGCCACCAGCGTCACCGCCGCGCCCGCCCGCCGCGCCCGCTCCAGCGCGACGTCACGCGCGTGCCACGTGGGGACGCGCTCCTCCTGCAACGCCTCGTCGCCCTCGTCGAGCACCACCACCGCGCCGAGATCGGGCACGGGTGCCCACACCGCGGTGCGGCCGCCGACCACCACCGCGCGCACCGCGTCGCGCCGCGGCCCAGGCGCGTGTGCGTTCCGTCGCCTCCAGCCCCGATCGGAGCACGAGCACCCGGTGGCCCCGCCGGACGAGATCACGGATCAACGCGCCGAGGCGGGCGCCCTCGGGCACGAGCACCAGCGTGGAACCGGACGGCGCGACGTGCTCGGCGACGAGCTCGCGCCGATCGGCCGCCGGCGGCCACGCGACCGCCGCCACCGCGAAGCCGGGACCCGGAGCGACCTCGACGCCCGGCCACGGCTCCCGCACCGCGTTCGGCGCGGTCGCGGCGCGGAACAGGTGCACCTCGCTCCCCGCCCACCGGTGGGCGGCCCACCGACCGAGGTCGAGCAGCTCCGCCGGGGGTCCGGCGCCGACGACCTTCGCGATCGGCAGCAACCGGCCCGCGTCGGGATCCGGGGTGACGTCGTCGGCCACCACCCAGCCCCGTACGCGCCGGCCGTGGAGCGGGACCCGCACCACGGTGCCGACGCGCACGAGGTCCCCGAACGCGTCGGGGACCTCGTAGTCGAACTCGCGCGCGACCGCCGTGAGATCCGGGCGGACCCGCGCGACTCGGATTGCCGGTGGCCTAGAGCGACGCGGCCGCGGCGCGCAGCGCGTCGGCCGATGCCGTTGCCTCCCACGAGAACGTCGGCTCGTTGCGACCGAAGTGGCCGTAGGCGGCGGTCCGCCGGTAGATCGGACGGCGCAGGTCGAGCCGCTCGATGATCGCCGCGGGGCGCAGGTCGAAGTGCTCCTGCACGAGCGCGGGCAGCTTCTCGGGGTCGATCTCGGAGGTGCCGAACGTCTCCACCATCAGCGACACCGGGCGGGCGATGCCGATCGCGTACGCGACCTGCACCTCGCAGCGCTTCGCGATGCCGGCCGCGACGAGGTTCTTCGCGGCGTGGCGCGCCGCGTAGGCGGCCGACCGGTCGACCTTGGTGGGGTCCTTGCCGCTGAACGCGCCGCCGCCGTGGCGGGCCATGCCGCCGTACGTGTCGACGATGATCTTGCGGCCGGTGAGCCCGCAGTCGGCGTGGGGACCACCGAGCTCGAACGTGCCGGTCGGGTTGACGTGCACCTCGAAGTCGTCGTCGGCGAACTGCTCCGGGACCAACGGACGGATCACGTGCTCGATGAGGTCGGGCTTGATCATCGAGTCACGGTCGACGCCGGGCGCGTGCTGCGTCGAGATCAGCACGGTCGAGAGGCGCTTGGGCCGGCCGTCCTCGTAGTCGATGGTGACCTGGGTCTTTCCGTCGGGGCGCAGGTACGGGAGCGTCCCCGACTTGCGGACCTCCGACAGCCGGTACGCGAGCTTGTGCGCGAGCCAGATCGGCATCGGCATGAGATCCTCGGTCTCGTCGCACGCGTAGCCGAACATCATCCCCTGGTCGCCGGCGCCGGTCTCGAGCAGCCGGTCGGTGTCACCGGCCCGCTGCTCCTCCGCCTTGTCGACGCCCTGCGCGATGTCGGGGCTCTGCTCGTCGATCGAGGTGATGACGCCGCACGTGTTGCCGTCGAAGCCGTACGACTCGCGGTCGTAGCCGATGCTGCGGACGGTGTCGCGCACGACCCGCGGGATGTCGACGTAGGCCTGGGTGCTGATCTCACCCGCGACGACGACGAGCCCGGTGGTCGCCATCGACTCGCAGGCGACCCGGCTGTTCGGGTCCTCCTCGAAGATGGCGTCGAGCACCGCGTCCGAGATCTGGTCGCACATCTTGTCCGGGTGACCCTCGGTCACCGACTCGGACGTGAAGGTGTAGCTGCTCAACGCTGCTCCTCTGAGGTGGCTCGGCGGTTCGTGACACTGGCGGCGCGCCCCAACCGGGCGGCGACTCGGTCGAGGATGAGATCGGCCAGCGCGAGCTTCGTCAGCAGCGGCGTGGTCTCGATCGCGCCCGAGGATTCAAGCAGGATCGCCCGGTTCGTGTCGACTTCGAAGCCGGCATCGGGCTGGGAGACGTCGTTCGCCACCAGCAGGTCGGCGCCCTTGCGCGCGAGCTTCTCGGCGGCGTGCGCGGCGACGTCGTCGGTCTCGGCCGCGAACCCGACCAGGACCTGCCCCCGCTTCGCGGCGCCGAGCTCGGCGAGGATGTCGGGCGTGGGCTCGAGCACGATCTCGGGCGGTCCGTCGGCCTTCTTCAGCTTGCCGGGCGCCGCGGCCTTGGGCCGGAAGTCGGCCACCGCCGCGGCCATGACCACGGCGTCGGTGGCGTCGTAGCGGCCGAGCACCGCGTCGTGCATCTCCTGCGCGGTGGCGACCCGCACCACGTCGACGCCCGCGGGCAGGTCGGCCGGGGTCGTGGTCACGAGCGTCACGGCCGCGCCGCGTGCCGCCGCCTGGCGTGCCACCGCGTGGCCCATCTTCCCGGAGGAGCGGTTCCCGATGAAGCGCACCGGGTCGATCGCCTCGCGCGTGCCGCCGGCGGTCACGAGGACCCGTGCGCCGACGAGGTCGCCCTGGTGCGCGAGGACGGCCTCGACCGCCGCCATGATCGCCTCGGGTGCCGCGAGCCGTCCCGCGCCCTCGTCGCCGCCCGCGAGCCGACCGGACTCGGGCGGCACGACGTGCACGCCGCGCCGGGTGAGCGTCGCGAGGTTGTCCTGCACCGCCGGGTGCTCCCACATCTCGGTGTGCATGGCGGGTGCCACCACGACCGGCGCGCGCGTGGCGAGCAGCGTGGCGGTGAGCAGATCGTCGGAGATCCCGCCCGCGTACTTGCCGATGATGCGCGCGGTCGCCGGCGCGACGATCACGACGTCGGCGGTCTGGCCGAGTCGGGTGTGCGGGATGACGTCGTCGCCGGCGTCGAAGAGCTTCGTGCGCGCCGGCTCGGACGCGAGCGCCGAGAAGGTGATCGCACCGACGAAGCGGGTGGCGTCCTCGGTGAGCACCGGCATGACGTGCGCGCCGGCGTCCACCATCCGACGGCAGAGCTCGACGGCCTTGTAGGCCGCGATCCCGCCGGAGACGCCCAGGACGACGCGGCGACCGCGCCAGACGTCGGCCGCAGCCACCTCGGGCTCAGCCGGCGTCGTCGGCCGGAGCCGCGTCGGCGGCTGCGGCCGCCTCGGCCTCGGCGAGGGCGGCCAGCTCTTCCTCGGTGGGAAGGTCGCGCTTGACGATCTTGCCGACCTCGATCTCCTCGAGCGCGATCGACAAGGGCTTGCGCGACACCGACGTCACCTGCGGCGGGACGATCTTGCCCAGACCCTCACCGAGGTGGTTGTAGTAGTCGTTGATCTCCCGGGCCCGGCGCGACGCGAGGGTCACCAGCGTGAACTTCGAGTTCTCCCGCTCGAGCAGGTTCTCGATGCGGGGCTCGGTCAGCGATGCGCGGCGTTCGGCCATGTGGAGAGGGCTCCCGGATCTTCGGAGGGCGACTTCGGCTGACGGCGTCAGCGGGATGTCGACGGCGGTGCCGTACGACGGGCGGCCAGGATAGCAGCGACCTCCTCCACCGCCCGATCGACGTCGTCGTTCACCACGACGGCGTCGAACCGCCCGGCCAGCGCCTCCTCGGCCCGCGCCGTCTCCAGTCGCCGGGCGAGCTGGTCCGGATCGTCGGTGTCCCTGGCCCTCAGCCGCGCCTCCTGCTCGGCGGCGTCGGGCGCCCGCAGGAACACCAGGAGCGCCTGCGGGAACCGCTCCCTGACCGCCAGGGCGCCCTGCACGTCGATCTCCAGCAGCACGTCCCTTCCTTCCGCCAGCGCCTGCTCGACCGGCGCCCGCGGGGTGCCCTTCAGCTGGCCGTAGACCTCGAACCACTCGAGAAAGCCACCCGCGTCACGGAGCCGCTCGAACTCCTCGCGACTCACGAAGTGGTAGTCGACGCCATCGACCTCGCCGGGGCGCGGCGGGCGCGAATTCGCCGAGACCGACCACACGAGGTTCGGCTCGCGCGCTCGCAGCGCGTGTCCGACGGTGCCCTTGCCGACACCCGAGGGTCCCGACAGGACGAGCAGGACGCCCAGTGCTCCGCCCTACTGACCCGCGAAGGCGTCGAGCAACGCGGCCCGCTGCTTCGCGCCCAACCCGCGGAGTCGCCGACTCTCGCTGATGTCGAGGTCCGCCATGATGCGACGCGCCCGCACCTTGCCGACGCCGGGGAGCGACTCGAGCACGCTCACCACCTTCAGCTTCGCGACGATGTCGTCGCCGTCGCTCTGGGTGAACAGGTCCGCCAGCGACAACCGGTTCAGCTTCAACCGGGCCTTGATCTCCGCGCGCACCCGCCGGGCCACTGCTGCCTTCTCGAGCGCAGCAGTGCGCTGCTCGGGCGTGAGCGCGGGCGGGAGCGGCATGGACGAGACCTCCGGGAGAGCGGCGACCGCCGCGGCGCGTGGTGGGCTTTCGGGCGGCGCTGAGTATACGGGGAGCCTCCAGAACGCGATCGAGCCGCGTCGGATCAAAGTTTCGTCAGGATTCGGGCTCAGTCCGACGAAGCCGTCGCGGCGCCGACCTCGGCCGCGACCGCCGCCGCCGCCGCCGCCGGATCCGCCGAACGCGTGACCGCGCGTCCGAGCACGATCCAGTCGGCACCCCGGGCGATCGCGTCACCCGGCGTCACGATGCGCGCCTGGTCGTCGAGATCCGCGCCGGCGGGACGCACGCCCGGCACGATCGCCCGGAGTCCGACCGCGCGCACGCGGTCGAGCTCGAGCCCGCTGCACACGACCCCGTCGCACCCCGCGTCACTCGCGAGGGCGAGTCGGGCGTCGAACATCGACGCATCCGGGTCCGAGGTCAGCACCGTGACCGCGAGCGTCACCGGCGGTACGACCCCGGCGTCCGCCGCGCCCTCGTGCGCGCCCGCCACGAACGCGCGGAGCATGTCGATGCCGCCTGCCGCGTGCGCGTTCATGAGTCCGACGCCGTGGCGCGCGAGCGCGGCGGCGCCCCGCTCCACCGTGGTGGGGATGTCGTGGAGCTTGAGGTCACAGAACACGGCGAACCCGAGGTCGCGCAGGCGTGCGAACGCGTCCGGACCGGCCTCGCCGTAGAGCTCGTAGCCGACCTTGGCGATGCCGAACCACGGTGTGACCGTGCGGGCCATGGCGAGCGCGGCGTCGAGATCGCCGACGTCGAGCGCGATCGCGAGTCGGTCCCGAACCTCGGTCCCCGCTCCTACGCCTTCGGCGTGGGCCGGCGGACATTCCGCCTGCGCAACGCTCGGACCGCGCGGCATCGGTGCTCCGGATACGACGTCCTCGCTCATGAGCTCGCTCCTGGTCCATCGAGCGCGCCGACGAGGTCGGCGACGCGGGGGACGTTTCGCTCGGCACACCACGCCGCGAGCTCGTCGTGGATGCGGTTCACCGCCCGGGGCTCGAGGAAGTTGGCGGTGCCCACGCCGACCGCGCTCGCGCCGGCGAGGAGCATCTCGACCGCGTCGGTGCCCGACGCGACCCCGCCGGTCCCGATCACCGGGACCCCCGGGAGGGCTCGTGTCACCTCGTGCACCACCCGGAGCGCCACCGGCTTGATCGGCGTACCGGAGTAGCCACCGGTGACGTTCCCGAGCAGCGGCCGACGGCTCTGGGCGTCGATGCCGAGTCCGAGCAGCGTGTTGACGAGCGTCAGGCCGCTCGCGCCGGCCTCGACCGCGGCGCGCGCAACGTCGACGACCTCGAACGTGTTCGGCGACAGCTTGGCGAGCAGCGGCCGACCCAGGCCCACCGCGCGCACGGCCGCGACCACCGCACCGGTCGCATCGGGCGAGTGCGCGAACATTCGCGCCGCGTCCTCGACGTTCGGGCAGCTGACGTTGAGCTCGATCGCCGCGCAGGCCCCCGCCTGACCCGTGAGCATCTCCGCAGCACGCGCGAAGTCCTCGACCGAACGACCCCAGAGCGACACGATCACGGGGACGCCGCCGGCTGCCAGCGCGGGGAGCTCGTCGGCGATCCACCGCTCCACGCCCGGCCCCTGCAGCCCCACCGAGTTGAGCATCCCGCCGCCCGCGGCCGCGTGCAGACGCGGGGCCGCGTTCCCCGCCCACGCGAACGCGGCGAGCGACTTCACCGTGAGCGCACCGAGCCGCGCCGGATCCACGAGGTGCAGCACCTCGGCGCCGTGCCCGAACGTCCCGGACGCGGCGACGACGGGACTCGCGAGCTCGAGTCCGGCGACCGTCACCGACATGTCGACGGTGCGGGCCGGGATGCCCGTCCGTCGCCTCAGCACCGGGCGCCCACTCACACCCCGAGCCGCAGCTGACCGTCGCGGTGGTACTCCTGCAGCGAGCGCACCGTCACGTCGGTGGTGCGGCTCTCGGCGATGCCCGCCGCGGCAGCGAGCGCGGCGGCGACGGTGGTGAGGCACGGACGGTTGTGCACCACCGCCGCGCGCCGGATGTGGGCGCCGTCGGCGCGCGGACCGCGACCGCGCGGCGTGTTCACCACGAGGTCGACCTCGCCCGACGAGATGAGCTCCAACGCGTCGACCCCTCCGGGCTCGCCGACCTTGGCCACGACGGCCTTGACCGGGATCCCCCGCGCCTCGCACGCCTCCGCCGTCCCGGCCGTCGCCACGATCGAGAACCCGAGCTCGGCGAAGCGCGCCGCGGCCACGAGGCCCTGCTCCTTGTCGCGGTCCGCGAGCGACAGGAAGATCGTGCCGGACTCGGGCAGGCGCGCCCCGGCCGCGGCCTGGCTCTTGGCGAACGCGAGGCCGAACGAGCGGTCGATGCCCATCACCTCGCCGGTCGAGCGCATCTCGGGTCCGAGCAGCGTGTCGACGGTCGGGAACCGGTTGAACGGGAGCACCGCCTCCTTGACCGACACGTGACCGCCCTCGGCCGGAGGGCGGAGCAGACCCTCGTCGCGCAGCTCGGCGAGCGTGGCGCCGAGCATCACGCGCGCCGCGACCTTCGCGAGCGGCACGCCGGTCGCCTTGCTCACGAACGGCACGGTGCGGCTGGCACGCGGGTTCGCCTCGATCACGAGGACCTGGCCGTCCTTGACCGCGTACTGCACGTTCAGCAGGCCGCGGACGTCGAGCGCGGTGGCGAGGCGCTCCGTGTGCTCGGAGATGGTCGCGATCGTGTCGGCGCTCAGCGTCGACGGCGGCAGGACGCACGCGCTGTCGCCCGAGTGCACGCCCGCCTCCTCGATGTGCTCCATCACCCCGCCGATCATCACCTCGCCGGTGTGGTCGCGGAGTGCGTCGACGTCGACCTCGATCGCGTCCTCGAGGAAGCGGTCGATGAGCGCGGGCCGCTCGGCCGACAGCCCGCCCTCCCGTCCGAGTGAGCCCGCGGTCGCGAGCTCCGCCATCGCGGTGTCGAGGCCCTCGGCGTCGAACACGATCTGCATGGCGCGGCCACCGAGCACGTACGAGGGTCGGACCAGGACCGGGAAGCCGATCCCCGCCGCGATCGCCTGCGCGGCCGGCGCGCTCGTCGCGGTGCCGCCCGGCGGGCTGCGGGATCTCCAAACGGTCGCACAGCGCGTTGAAGCGATCGCGGTCCTCGGCCAGGTCGATCGACTCCGGGCTCGTGCCCACGATCGGGATGCCGGCCTGCTGGAGCGCGTGGGCGAGCTTGAGCGGCGTCTGGCCGCCGAGCGCCACGATCACCCCGCGCAGCTCGCCCTCCGCCTGCAGCGTGTGGCACACGTTGCGCACGCCCTCCACCGAGAGGGGCTCGAAGAACAGCCGGTCGCTGGTGTCGTAGTCGGTCGACACCGTCTCCGGGTTGCAGTTGACCATCACGGTCTCGAACCCGGCCTCCGAGAGCGCGAACGCGGCGTGCACGCAGCAGTAGTCGAACTCGACACCCTGCCCGATGCGGTTGGGGCCGCTGCCGAGGATGACCACCGCCGGCTTCGTGAGCGGCGCGACCTCGCTCGTGTCCTCGTACGTGCCGTAGTGGTACGGCGTCGAGGCCGCGAACTCGGCGGCGCACGTGTCGACGGTCTTGTAGGTGATGTCGACGCCGGCGCGCGAGCGCGCCTCCCTCACCGCGTCCGGGTCGACGTCCCAGTGCGCGGCGAGCTGCGCGTCGCCGAAGCCGAGCCGCTTCGCCCACCGCCACGTGCGCCGGTCGAGCGCGTCCGGACCCGGCATCGCCGCGAGCTCGGCGTCGGCTTCGACGATCTGGGCCATCTGGTCGAGGAACCAGGGGTCGATGGAGGTGATCTCGTGGAGCCGCTCGACGGTGGTGCCGCGGGCGAGCGCGTTCGCCACCGCGAACAGCCGGTCGGGCGTGGGCGTGCGGCAGGCGCGTTCGAGCTCCTCGTCGTCCATCGCGCCGAACACGGGGTCGTGCGGGTCGAACCCGGCGCGCCCGGTCTCGAGCGACCGCATCGCCTTCTGGAGCGACTCGGGGAACGTGCGACCGATCGCCATCACCTCGCCGACCGACTGCATCATCGTGCCGAGCACCGGCTCCGCCCCCGGCAGCTTCTCGAACGCCCAGCGCGGGACCTTGGTGACGACGTAGTCGATGGTCGGCTCGAAGCTCGCGGGCGTGACCTCGGTGATGTCGTTGCGCACCTCGTCGAGCGAGTAGCCGACGGCGAGCTTGGCCGCGATCTTGGCGATCGGGAACCCGGTGGCCTTGCTCGCGAGCGCGCTCGAACGCGACACGCGAGGGTTCATCTCGATGATGACCATGTGGCCGTTGGTGGGGTCGAGCCCGAACTGCACGTTCGAGCCGCCGGTCTCGACACCGATGCGGCGGATGCACGCGAAGGCGGCGTCGCGCATGCGCTGGTACTCGACGTCGGTGAGCGTCTGCGCGGGTGCGACGGTGATGGAGTCACCGGTGTGCACGCCCATCGCGTCGACGTTCTCGATCGCGCAGATGACCACCACGTTGTCGGCGTGGTCGCGCATGACCTCGAGCTCGTACTCCTTCCAGCCGAGCACCGATTGCTCGAGGAGGATCTCGTCGACCGGGCTCGCAGCGAGGCCGCGCGTCGCGACCGGCGCGCAGCTCGTCGACGTCGTAGGCGAAGCCGGTGCCGCCGCCCCCCAGGATGAAGCTCGGCCGGCAGATGAGCGGGAACCCGACCTCCTCGCCCACCCGAACCGCCTCCTCCACCGTGTAGGCGAGGCCCGACTTCGGCACCGACAGGCCGATCTCGGTCATGGCGGTCTTGAAGCGGCTGCGGTCCTCGGCGGTGTGGATCGCCTCGACGCTGGCGCCGATGAGCTCGACGCCGAACTCGGCGAGCACGCCCGCCTCGTCGAGCTCGATGGCGAGGTTCAGGGCGGTCTGGCCGCCGAGCGTCGGCAGGAGCGCGTCGGGCCGCTCCCGCTCGATGATCCGGCGCAGGCTGGCGACGTCGAGCGGCTCCACGTAGGTCGCGTCGGCGAAGTCGGGGTCGGTCATGATCGTCGCCGGGTTCGAGTTCACCAGCACCACGCGGTAGCCCTCGTCGCGCAGCACCCGGCACGCCTGGGTCCCGGAGTAGTCGAACTCGCAGGCCTGACCGATCACGATCGGGCCGCTGCCCACGATCAGGATCGACTCCAGGTCAGTGCGCTTGGGCACGTCAGCTCCCCGCCATCAGCGTCGTGAACTCGTCGAACAGGTAGGCCGCGTCGTGCGGTCCGGGCCCGGCCTCGGGATGGTGCTGCACCGAGAACACCGGCTCCCCCGTCACCCGCAGGCCCTCGCACACGCCGTCGTTCAGGTTGACGTGGGTGATCTCCACCGCCCGGTCGAGCGTGTCCGGGTCGACCGCGTAGTTGTGGTTCTGGCTCGTGATCTCCACCGCGCCGGTCGACACGTGCCGGACGGGATGGTTGCCGCCGTGGTGGCCGAACGGCAGCTTGAACGTGGTGCCGCCGAGCGCCTGCCCGAGGATCTGGTGACCGAGGCAGATGCCGAAGAGCGGGATGCCCGAGCCCACCAGCCCGCGCACCACGTCGGCCGCGCCCACCACCGCGGCCGGGTCGCCGGGACCGTTCGAGAGGAAGATGCCGTCCGGCGCCCGCTCGACGACGTCGGCCGCGGGCGTCGTGGCCGGCACCACGTCCACGAAGCACCCGGCGCCGGCCAGGTGGCGCAGGATCGTGCGCTTGATGCCGTAGTCGTAGGCGACGACGTGGAACGGCGCGTCGGGATCGCCGTAGGAGTAGGGCGTCGCGGTGGTGACGGTGGCCACGAGGTCGACACCGTCGGTCGGCTCGCTCGCGCTCGCCGTCGCCCGGACCGCGGACTCGTCGGTGCCGAACGCGCCGGGCACCGCGCCGTGATCGCGCAGGTGACGGGTGAGCCGCCGCGTGTCGATCCCTGCGATCGCGGGCACGCCGTGCCGCGCGAGGAACGCGTCGAGCGACTCGGTCGCCCGCCAGTTGCTGTGCCGACGGGCGAGATCGCGCACGATGACGCCGCGACAGAACGGCGCCGGCGCCTCGTCGTCGTCGGCGTTCGTGCCGTAGTTGCCGATGTGCGGGTAGGTGAACGTGATGATCTGCCCGGCGTAGCTCGGGTCGGTGACGATCTCCTGGTAGCCGGACAGCGCGGTGTTGAACACCACCTCGCCCGTGCCCGTCGCCGGCACCGCGGCACCGAGCGACTCCCCCTCGAACGTCTCGCCGTCCCGCAGGACCAGCACGGCTTCCTCGGATCTCATCGACCTCCCTCCTCCGTGGTGCGCATCATCGGGTTGCGACCCCGTCGATCACGACCGGTTCTCCCCGCAGGATCGTGTGGCGCACCCGCCCGGTGAGCTTGCGACCCGCCCACGGCGTGTTGCGCGACCGGCTCGCGGATCGCTCGGCCTCCACCACCCAGGTGGCGGCCGGGTCGATCACGCAGAGGTTGGCCGGGTTGCCGGGTGCGACGGCCAGGCCGTGGCCGTGGGCGTCGAGACCGGCGATGCGGGCGGGCTGCCAGCTCAACCGGGCCAGCGCCTGCTGCAGCGTCAGGTGCCCGGGCTCGACGAGGCGGGTGATCGTGACCGCGAGCGCGGTCTCCACCCCGAGCATCCCCGGCGGCGCCTCCTCGAACGGGAGCTCCTTCGTGGCCGGCGGGTGGGGCGCGTGGTCGGTGGCGATCGCGTCGATCGTCCCGTCGACGAGCCCGGTGAGGATGCCCTCCACGTCGGCCTCCGACCGCAGCGGCGGGTTCATCTTGAAGACGGGATCGAACGAGGCGCACTCCGCGTCGGTGAGCGTGAAGTGCTGCGGCGACGCCTCGGCGGTCACGCGCACGCCGGCCGCCTTCGCCGTCCGCACCAGATCGGTGGCGCCCGCAGTCGACATGTGCAGCACGTGGTAGCGGCCACCCGTGAGCCGGGCGAGCTCGAGGTCGCGCGCCACGATCGTGATCTCGGCCGCCGCGGGCCGGCCCGGGATGCCGAGCCGCGCCGACCACTCCCCCTCGTGCATGTGGCCACCGGCGACGAGGTCCGGGTCCTCGGCGTGCTGCGCGATCACCGCGCCCGGGAGCATGGTCGAGTACTCGAGCGCACGGCGCATCACGTTGGCGTCCGCCACGCAGTCGCCGTCGTCGGTGAACACGCGCACGCCGAGGTCGTACAGCTCGCCGATCGGCGCGAGCTCCGCGCCGGCGCGGCCGGCGGTGATGCAGCCCGCGACCGTGACGTGACACATCGCCTTCCGGCCCTGCTCGAGGACCGCGCCCACCACCTTGGCGTCGTCGAGCGGCGGCGTGGTGTTCGGCATGGCGACGACGGCGGTGAACCCGCCGAGCGCGGCCGCCCGCGCGCCGGTCTCGATCGTCTCCGCCTCCTCGCGGCCGGGCTCACGGAAGTGCACCTGGATGTCGACCAGCCCGGGCGCGACGACCGCACCCTCGGCGTCGAGCACCTCGGCACCGGCGGCATCGAGCCCCGGCGCGACCTCGGCGATCACGCCGTCGCGCACGAGGACGTCGACCCCGCTGCGCTCACCGGTCTCGTCGACCACGGTGCCGCCACGGATCAGCACGCTCGCTCACACCACACCTCCGGAGCCGACGAGCTGCCAGAGCACGGCCATGCGCACCGCCACGCCGTTCGCGACCTGCTCGCGCACGAGCGAGCGGGGACCGTCGACCACGGACGTCGCGATCTCGTCGCCGCGGATCATCGGGCCGGGGTGCATCACCAGCGCGTCGGGCTTGAGGTTCGCGGCCCGCGCCTCACTGAGCCCCCAGCGCGCGTAGTACTCGCGCAGGCTGGGCAGCAGCGCCCGCCCGATGCGCTCCTGCTGCACGCGCAGCACGTAGACGACGTCGAGCTCGGTGAGGACGTCGTCGAGATCGTGGGTCACGCGCACCGGCCAGTCGTCGACGTACTCGGGCATCAGCGTCGGCGGACCGACGAGCGTCACCTCGGCCCCGAGCCGCGACCAGCACTGGATGCCACTGCGTGCGACCCGCGAGTTGCGGACGTCGCCGACGATCCCGATGCGCGCGCCCGTGAGGTCGCCGCGATGACGCCGGAGCGTGAACGCGTCGAGCAGCGCCTGGGTCGGATGGCCGTGGCGACCGTCGCCCGCGTTGACCACCGCGGCGTCGATCCAGCCGGCGATGCGGTGGGGTGCACCCGCGGCCGAGTGCCGGACGACCATCGCGTCGATGCCCATCGCCTCGATCGTCCTGACCGTGTCGAGGAGCGACTCGCCCTTCTTCACCGAGGACGAGCCGGCGGTGAACGTCATCGTGTCGGCGCTCAGTCGCTTGGCCGCGGTCTCGAACGAGAGCCGGGTGCGGGTCGAGTCCTCGTAGAAGAGGCTCACCACCGTCTTGCCCCGCAGCGCGGGCACCTTCGGGATCTCCCGGCCGAGCACGTCGCTCATGTGCTCGGCGCCGTCGAGGAACTCGACGATCCCCGCGCGGTCCAGGTCCTCGATCGAGAGCAGGTGACGTCCACCCCGCTCCTGCGCCTGCGGCGCGGGCCGCTCGGGCCCCGCTCGGCCGGTTCGTGTCGACTCGGAGATGCCTGCGGCCTCGCTCACGCTGCGTCGCCTTCGCCGTCGGGCCCCCAGAGCTCGATGGTGTCCTCGGCGACGTCGTCGGCCTCGCGCAGGCGCACCCGCACGTCCTCCCGCTCGGCGGTCGGCAGGTTCTTCCCCACGAAGTCGGCGCGGATCGGCAGCTCCCGGTGACCGCGGTCGACCAGCACCGCGAGCTGGATCGCGCGCGGCCGGCCGAGCTCGGTGAGCGCGTCCATCGCGGCGCGGATGGTGCGACCGGTGAAGAGCACGTCGTCGACGAGCACCACGACCCGGCCGGTGATGTCGACCGGCATCTCCGTGGGCCCGAGCGGTTGCACGTGGCGCAGCCCGATGTCGTCGCGGTAGAAGGCGACGTCGAGGGCGCCGACCGGCACCGGCACCGACTCGAACGACTCGATGGCCTCGGCCAGACGCTGGGCGATCTCGGGTCCGCGCAGGTGCAGCCCCACCAGCACGACGTCGTCGGCGCCGTGGTTGCGCTCGACGATCTCGTGGGCGATGCGGGTCTGCGCCCGCCGCAGCTCGTCGGCGCCGAACACGGTCGTGCGCAGAGAAAAGCCGCCCTCACGGGCGGCCGGCGTGTCGATCTGTGCGGCGCTCGGGGCGCCGTTGCGGCTCTCGGCCATCTCGTCCTCATCCCGTGGGGACCTCGCAGGATCCCGTTGACGGAGTCGGAGGACCGTACCACGCGCGCGCGTCGCGATCGCGCCTCGCGACGACGATCAACGCGGGCGGTGCTCGGTCCCGCGGCCGGGCGTCACGAACAGTCCCTTCCCGGCCTCGTGGACGTCGGCGGTGTGCCACACCCCGCGCGGGTTGACCATCGCCTCGCCGGCCCGCAGCTCGACCCTCCGGTGCTCACCGTCGATCTCCTGGATCACGTCGATCCGACCGCTCAGCAACACGACGAGCTCCTCGCCGGCGGGGTGGCGCTCCCACGTGGTCCACGACGCGGGCTGCGGGAACACGCACACCATCCGGCCGTCGTCGCCATCCGCGGCGAAGGTCCGCTCGTACCGCTCGAGCCACTCCGGCGACCAGTCGGCGTCACCGAACGGCACCGCGGTCGCACCGGCGCCCAGGTGCACCACCGTCGAGTCGAGATCGAACGCTTCACCCACGGCGTGGTCCTCCGGTCCGGGTGCCGCGACGCTATGCCGCGATGCCGTGGTGCCAGGCGTCGGGGTGGACTTCGGTGCCGTCGGCTCGGAACACGCGGAAGTGTTGATGGTCGAAGGTGGAGTGTCCAGTCGCGGTGTTGGTGCAGGAACACGTGATGTCTTCGACACAGGTGGACGCCGTTGGCGAGGCTGGTTTCGCCGCCGTGTTCCCAGTGCTGCGAAGTGGTGGGCATCGCACCAGGGGGCGGGGGTCTCACATCCCGGCCACTGGCAGTGCGGACTCCGCGGCGGTGAGGGCGCGGCGGGTGGCCCGGTTCCAGACGCTGCGTGGCGCGGCCCTGGTCGAGGATCTCGACCCCACCGGTCGGTCGTGACGGGCACGATGACCGCGTCGCAGAGGATCCGTTCCCGTTCGCGGGGGTCGATCACCCCGGAGAACACGCCCATCATCATCGGATGGCGACTCGACGGGAGTGCGTTCCTGGGTGAGGTAGCGACACGACGGGCCGGGCACCGTCGGCGTCGGTCCCACGCCGGAGTGCGATCTCACAGATCCGGATCAGACCTTCGGCCTGACGGTGCGCGAGCGTCGACTCGTCGTTCAGCGGTCGGTGGTCGGGTGAACGTCTCGAGCGCGTCGCGCACGGTCTGGAGCGCCAGGCTTCGCGAAGTCACCGCGCAGGACTCCCCGGTCACCGACGTCGGCGACCGTCACCCCGTCGGGCTGGTCCGGCTTCGAACCGTCGGCCCGGGCACAGTTCCGGAAGTGCTGCGTGAGCATCTGCAGCGACTTGTGGTCACCGCGCTGCGCCGGTGCGAGGAACTCCGCCTCGACCGCGACCAGCTCGGCGTCACAGTCCGGCACGCGTGCGCGCGGCGATCAACTCGACCGCGGTCGTGGTGATCCGACCCTCCCGCCACGCCGCACCGGTCTCGGGCAGCAACTCGCACAGCTCCGCCCAGCGGCACGACCTTGCGCAGCTCGGCCCGGGACTTCCCGGATCTTCCACGCGAGCCAGCCGATCGTGTCCGCGTACCCGTCCTCGACCCCGACCCCGTTGCGCACCGCGGCGAGCACCCAGGCCGCGAAGTCCGCGTCTTCCCGGACGCGTCGCCGGGCGAAGCGCAACAGATCCGTCCCCAGTTCGGCGTCGAGGCATCTCTGACGGGGTCCAGGTCGACGAGCCGGTCGACGGCGGTCCGGAGGTCACCCACCGGGTCACAGAACCCGTCCAGACCCTCGCGATCCGACCCGAATGACATGCTTGTAGTTTACCGGACACCAGCCCGCGAGTCAACCGAAAACCCTGGAAATCCGGGCACAATCCGCGACCAGACGGACCCACCGCAATGCACCGCCGAACGGCCGGCCGCGGCCCGCAGCCCCCACCTCCGTGGTCGCGCACAGCGCCCGGCATCACCGCGCCCGCAGCCGAAGACGCGCCTCACACGGAACCGAACGCGGCCCGGGCGAGATCGCAGAACGCGTCGACCGCGGCCGGATCGGGCAACTCCCCCTGGTCGAACATGCCGGCGACGAGCCCGGGCCCGTACGCACCGATCGCGTCGATCGCCTCCGTGTCGCGGGTTGCACGACGAAGTGGATGTGCACCGGTCCGCCGGCGTGCGACCACAGCCCGACGTACACCTGCTCCGGCTGCACGAGCTCGTCGACGACCGGCCGTCCGCCAGAGCGGCCCGAGCTCCGCGGCCTCGTCGTGTGCAGCCCCCACCGTCACGTGCCGCCGCGGCTTCACAACAGCGCGCCCACACCCAACGGCCCGACGCAGTGCTCGACGATCCAGTGACCGGTCTCGTGGATGCGCCCGCCCGGCAGCGGCAGCCGACCAGCGGTCAGGTCGCACGCGAGACATCCGACGACGTCGGATCCGTCCGGTGCATTCATCGCGTGCGGCACGCCGACCCCGACCCGCGGGACGTCACGCGAACGTCCACCGGGTGGCGCTCGTGGGGTAGTCGACCTCGCGCCAGGTGAGGGCGGTGCGGGCGTCCAGGACGTAGAAGCCGAACGACGGCTCGGTCACGTCGAGCTCCGTGTCGTACTTCGCGGCGTACTCCGCGACGAACTGCGCCGGCAGCCCCTCGTGCGTCACCCGCCGCACCCGCCCGTCGAGGATGCACACCTCGTCACCGCTCTCGAGGTGCACCACCGCGTCCGGTCGTGCCGCGAGGTTGCGACCCTTCACCGAGTCGGGATCGGACGAGAACCACAACGCGCCGTCGAGCCACAGTCCCCACACCGGCATCGCGTGGGGGCGGCCGTCGGCGCGCGTCGAGGTGACCCAGTAGCTCCGGCTCGCGGTGAGCCACGTCCACGACCGTCGTCCACGGCAGCACGGAGCCGTCGGCGGGCGCGTCGCCCAGGCCGTACCCCTCGATGACCCGCACCGGACCCGGTGTCGGAGCTCCCACCTCGGTCACATCTCCTCCGCTCTCGGTCCTCCGGACCGGGCCGCTCGGGCCCCGCTCCGACCACGTGCTCCGACCCGGATTGCCGTCGGTCGTCGCTCACATCCCCTCCATCAGGACCTCGACGAGCGTGCCCTGCACCCACGTCAACCAGTGGTACGTCGCCATCCCGGCGGCACGCGGATCGTCGGGCGGCAGATCCTCGCCGTCGTCGTCCTCGGTGACGCCGAGCACGACGCCGATCGTGAGGCGCACGTCGTTCAGCGCGCCCACCCACTGCTCGACGGCGGCCGGATCGAGCTCCACCGTCAGCCGGTCGCGGCGGTCGGTCGACCCTTCGAGGTCGGCGAGCAGCGCGGCGACCGAATCCGACTTCGCCCGCACGAGGTCCTCGTGCACCACCGACTGGAACTCGTCCTCGGACCGGTCCTCGGTGGGGTCGACGTACGCGCGCGGGAACAGCCGGTCGCGGATCGGGTCGGTGCCGTGCTCGGGCACCCCACCGCCGAGCACCTCAGCCACCTGGCCGGCGAGGTCGCGCAACGCGAAGACCTCGACCGCCTCGAAGCGCACGGTCGCGCCGCCGCCGCGCCGACGCTCGATCTTGGTCACGAGCTGTCCTGCTCCATCGTGGCCCAGAGCCCGTGCGCGTGGAGCCGGGCGACGTCGATCTCGGCCTTCTCCCGCGTGCCGTGCGACACCGCCGACTTGCCGTCGTGGTGCACCTCGAGCATCAGCTTCGTGGCCTTCTCACGCGAGTAGCCGAAGACCTTCTGGAGCACCATCACGACGTAGCTCATGAGGTTCACCGGGTCGTTCCACACGATCACGATCCACGGCGTGTCGGTGCTCGGCCCGCGTCTCGTCGACCGGCGCCTCGATGGTCGCCGGCGCCGTGCTCAGCTTCACGCCGGGGCGCGGACCTGCTCGGCGATCCGCGCCAACAACCCGTTCACGAAGCGGCCGCTGTTCTCGGTGGAGTACTGCTTGGCGAGCTCGACGGCCTCGCTGATCACCACGGCCGTCGGCACCTCGGGCTCGTGGGCGAGCTCGAAGCAGCCGAGACGGAGCACGGCCCGGTCCACGGCGGGCATCCGCTCGACCGCCCAGTGCTCGGAGTACTCGCGCAGCAGGCCGTCGAGCTCGGGCTCGAACGTCTCGACGCCCCGCAGCAGCTCCTCCGCGTACGCGTCGGGCGCGGCGGGGAGGTCGTCGAGCAGCTGGTCGGCGCTGATCGAGCGCGCTTCACGCTCGTAACACAGTCCGAGCGCGCGCTCCCGTGACTCACGTCGGGGTGCCATCAACGGGTCCCGGAACGATCAGGCACGCGTGAGGTACTCGCCGGTGCGGGTGTCGATCTTCAACGTCTCGCCCACCTCGATGAAGAGCGGTACCTGCACCACGAGGCCGGTCTCCATCGTCGCCGGCTTGCGCGCACCCGAGACGCGGTCGCCCTGGATGCCGGGCTCGGTCTCGGCCACCACGAGCTCCACCGCGGCGGGCAGGTCGACGCCGAGCACCTCGCCCTCCCACATCGGCAGGACCGCGGTGTCGCCCTCCTTGAGGTACTTCACCGACTCGCCGAGCGCGTCGGTGGACACGTGCATCTGGTCGTAGGACTGGTTGTCCATGAACACGTAGTCCGAGCCCTCGCGGTAGAGGTACTGCATCTCGCGCTTGTCGATGGTGGCCTTGCCGACCTTCTCGTCGGCGCGGAACGTCTTCTCGATCGTGGCGCCGGTCCGGTAGTTCTTCAGCTTCGTCCGCACGAACGCGCCGCCCTTGCCCGGCTTGACGTGCTGGAACTCCACCACGGTCATGAGACCCTCCGGCAGGTTGAGGGCCATGCCGTTCTTCAGGTCGTTGGTGGAGATGCTCAAGAGAAACGTCCTTGGGGATTCAGACGACGAGTTGCTTCGGGAATTCCGTGAGGGCGACGGGCCCGTCCGGGGTGACCACGAGGGTGTCCTCGATGCGGACGCCGCCGACACCGGGGAGGTACACCCCCGGCTCGACCGTGACCACGTGGCCGGAGGCGAGGGTACCAGTCGAGGTCGACGCCACCCGAGGCGACTCGTGGATCTCGAGGCCGACGCCGTGGCCGGTCCCGTGGACGAACGCATCGGCCCAGCCGGCGTCGGCGATCACGTCGCGTGACGCCCGGTCGACCGCCGCGCACTCGGCGCCGACGGCCACGGCCTCGCAGCCGGTCCGCTGGGCGAGCAGCACGGTGTCCCAGATGTGACGGGCATCCGGGCCGGGCTCGCCGACGCTCACGGTGCGGGTCATGTCCGAGCAGTACCCGTCGACCACACATCCGAAATCGATCACGACGAGCTCCCCGGGCTCGATGCGGCGATCGCTCGGTCGGGCGTGGGGCAGGGCGCCGTTCGGCCCGGCGGCGACGATCGGGTCGAAGCTGACGCCGCTCGCGCCGCGCTCGCGCATCGCGAACTCGAGGCGGAGCGCGAAGTCCCGCTCGGTCGGGCCGGTCGCGCAGCGTGGGCAGCAGCGCGCCCAACGCGTCGTCGGCGATCGCGCACGCAGCCCGGATGCGATCGACCTCGCCGGGCTCCTTCACCATGCGCAGACCGTCGATCAGCCCCTCGGTGGGCACGAGCTCGGCGTCGGGGAACCAGGAGGCGAACGTCCGCTGTTGGGCCCAGGTGACGCCGTCCGCCTCGAGCCCGAGGCGAGCGACGCCCGTGGCCGCGGCGGCGAGCGCGTCGCGCTGCTCGGCCTGGGTGAGGCCGATGGCGATCTCCGCGTCGACCCCGGCGGCGGCGAGCTGGTCGGCCGACTGGTCGCGGTAGCGGCCGTCGGTGACGAACGTGGCGCCGTCGGCCCGCACCAGGAGCATCGCGGCGGAGCCGGTGAAGCCGGTGAGGTAGCGGACGTTGACGAGCCGCGTGACGAGCAGCGCGTCGATGCCGTCGAAGCGGCCGCGCACGCGGTCCATCCGCGTCCCGACGTCCATCGGCGTGAGGTGGTCGATGCCGCTCATGACCCCTCCCCGTGCTCGCTCACGCTCGCGATCGCGGCCTCGACCGCGAGGCGGTACCCGGTGCGGCCGAAGCCGGCGACGGTGCCGGTGACGACCGGACCCATCACCGACGTCCGGCGCCACTCCTCGCGGGCGGCGGTGTTCGACAGGTGCAGCTCCACCTTCACCCCGTCGTAGGCGGCGAGCGCATCGGCGATCGCGTACGAGGTGTGGGTGAACGCACCCGGGTTGATCACGATGGCGGCGGTCCGGCCGCGTGCGCCCTGGATCGCCTCGATGAGCTCGCCCTCGTGGTTCGACTGCACGTGCTCGAGCGTGTGGCCGGCGGCCAGGGCGGCGGCGCGGGCGTCCGCGACGCAGTCCTCGAGCGTGTCGGTGCCGTACACCTCCGGCTCGCGGTCACCGAGCAGGTTCAGGTTCGGACCGTTGACCAACAGGATGACGCCCACCATTCCTCCTCAGACCCCGAGGTCCACGAGCTGCTCGTCGGTGTAGCCGATCGACTCGAACGCGTAGCGGAGCGCGCCCGGCGGCGGGTCCTCCACGAGCTCGAGCCCGCGCGGCCCGGGGAGCACGAACGTGAGCCCGCCGCTCGCCTTCTTGTCCCGTGCCATCAGCGCGAGCAGCTCGCCGGGCGCGACCCGCGCCGGGTCGGGCACCTGCGTGGGCAGGCCGAGCGTGTACGGCAGCGCCTGGAACCGGTCGACGACGTCGCCGTGCACGCGTTCACAGCCGCCGGCCAGCGCGCCCGCGAAGACCAGCCCGATCGCGACCGCCTCACCGTGGGTCAGCTCGTGGTCGAATGCGATCTCGAGCGCGTGCGCGAGCGTGTGTCCGAGGTTGAGCGTGGCGCGCAGGCCCGTGCGCTCGTGCGGGTCACGCGCCACGACGTCGGCCTTGATCGCGGCACAGCGCGCCACGACGTCGGCGAGGAGCGTCGGATCGCGCGACTCGATGCCGCCCGCACCCAGCCGCAGGATGTCGACGAGACCCGTGGGGTCGTCGGCGACGTCGAACATCAGCGCGTACTTCGCGACCTCGCCGAGGCCGCTGCGGTAGTCGCGGGCCGAGATCGTCGTGAGCGTGTCGGTGTCGGCCACGACGCCCACCGGCTGGTGGAACGCACCCACGAGGTTCTTGCCCTCGGGGAGGTTCACCGCCGTCTTGCCGCCGATCGCGGCGTCGACCATCGCGAGCAGCGTCGTCGGCACCTGCAGGACCGCGACGCCGCGGTGGTAGACCGCGGCCGCGAAGCCGGCGGTGTCACCCACCACCCCGCCGCCGAGCGCGAGCACCGCGTCGGCGCGCAGCAGTCCCCAGCGCGCGAAGCCCCGGCACAGCTCGTCGACCGTCGCGAGCGTCTTGTGCTCCTCGCCGTCGCCCATCAGGAAGAGCTCGGTGGGCGCGTCGATGCCGGCGCGCACGCGCTCGGCGTACCGGTCCGCGATCGCGGCCTGGCTCACGATCGCGACGCGGCGCCGGCCGGCGAGCAGCGCGCCCGCGCCGGCCGCTGCACCAGCGTCGACGACGACGTCGTAGGCCGGCTCGACATCGACCCGCACGGTGCTCACGGGCGCGCTCCGCCCTCGGCACCCCGGTACGCCGCCAACACCAGGGCGGTGACGGCGTCGACGTCGTGCCCGTCGGTGACGATGCGGGCGTCGGCGGCCTGCTCGTACGCGCCCGACCGGAGACCCTCGAGTCGGGCGAGCGTCGCGGTGGTCGGCCCGCCCGCGAGCAGCGGTCGCGTCTGTGTGCCGTCGCGCTCGACCCGCGCCGCGAGCTCGTCCGGCGCACACGTGAGCCACACCACGAAGCCGGTCGCGCGCACTGCCCGACGGTTCACGGCGTCGACCATCGCGCCACCACCACATGCGATCACCAGCGGCTCGGGCGACGCGACGACGTCGGCCACCACCGCCCGCTCCCGGTCGCGGAACCCGGCCTCGCCCTCACTGGCGAAGATCTCGGGCACCGTCGCACCGGCGTGGGCGACCACCAGGTCGTCGGTGTCGACGAACGCGCGATCGAGCGCCTCGGCGCACCGCCGCCCCACGGTCGTCTTCCCTGCGCCCATCAGACCGATGAGGACGAGGTGGCGCGCTCCCGTCGTCATTTCTGCGGCGAAATGGCAGTCATGGCCGCTGAGAATCCCCGAGAAATGACGGTCGGTCACAGCGAGGCGACGAACTCGCGGTGGTTGCGGGTGAGCTCGCGCATCGAGTCGCCGCCGAACTTGCGCGTGACCTCGTCCGCGAGCACGAGCGCGACCATCGTCTCGGCCACGACCCCCGCCGCGGGCACCGCGGTGACATCGGTGCGCTCCTTGAAGGAGACCGTCTCCTCCTTCGTGTTCACGTCGACGGTGCGCAGCACGGGTCGGTTCAACGTCGCGAGCGGCTTCATCGACGCCCGGGCCACGAGCAGCGACCCCGTCGTCATGCCGCCCTCGATGCCGCCGGCGCGATCGGAGCCGCGGGTGTATCCGTCGGCGTCGCTCCAGAGGATCTCGTCGTGCGCGGCGCTCCCCCGCTCCGCCGCGACCGCGGCGCCCTCGCCGATCTCGACCGCCTTCATCGCCTGGATGCTCATGAGCGCCTGGGCGATCCGACCGTCGATGCGCCGGTCCCAGTGCACGTGCGAGCCGAGCCCGACCGGCACGTCGAACCCGAGCACCTCCACCACGCCACCGAGCGAGTCGCCCTCCTTCGCCGCGGCCTTCACCGCGTCGACCATCGCCGCCTCCGTGGCCGGGTCGAAGCACCGCACGTCGGACGCGTCGATGCGCTCGAGGTCGTCACGTCCCGGACGCGGCGCGTCGTCGGGCACTGCGGCCGCGCCCATGCGCACCACGTGCGAGAGCACCGAGGTCCCCAGCTCCGCGAGCAGCGCCTTGGCCAGCGCGCCGGCCGCCACCCGCGCCGCCGTCTCGCGTGCGCTGGCGCGCTCGAGGACGTTGCGGGCGTCGTCGAAGCCGTACTTCTGCATCCCCACGAGGTCGGCGTGGCCGGGGCGGGGTTGGGTGAGCGGCTTCTCGGTGACACCCGGCCCGGGCGACATCTCCTCCTGCCACTTCGGCCACTCGGTGTTGTGGATCACGATCGACACCGGCGATCCGAGGGTCGTGCCGTGGCGGACCCCGCCGAGCAGCTCGACGTCGTCGCGCTCGAACCGCATGCGCGGACCGCGGCCGAAGCCGAGCCGGCGGCGGGCGAGCTCGTCGCCGATCGCCTCGACGGTGATCCCGAGCCCGGCGGGCAGGCCCTCGACGACGACGACGAGGGCCGGGCCGTGCGATTCCCCGGCGGTGAGGTAGCGGAGCATGGTCCGCTCAGGTTAGAGGGACGGGTCCTGCGGGCCGTGCCCCGCTACTTCAGGACCTGCTCGCCCGTGCAGAGCGAGAAGGGCGAGTCCGCGTAGGTGAAGCTCGCGCACGTGTCGCTGGTGAAGGCCACGAGCACGTAGTTGCTGGCCGGGCCGAAGGTCTGGCCGGCCACCACCGTGTACTCGGCCCCCGAGACCTGCACGCGTGCCGTCTGGACGCCGTTGACCGTGGTCACGTCGAGGAGCGCGACCTCGCTCGTCGGCACCGGGTTCTGCGACGGGGACGTCGTCGGCGTCGTCGGGAACGTGTCGGTCGAGGGACTCGTGGTGGGAGTCGTGTCGACGGTCGCGCCGCCGTCACCGCCCGTGGCGATCGAGCCGACCGGCTCGAACGGGTCGCGGAGGCTCAGCTCGTCGAAGCTGCCGTTCGGCAGCTCCGGCTCGAGTGGCGCCGTGGTGGTGGTCGTGGCGGCCCCCGCGGGCTGGGCCGCCACCGCCGGGCGCGGCGGGCTCGACGCCGTCGGCGTGTCGTCGCTCTTCAGGAACACCTGGTACACGAGCAGGGAGGCGATCAGCGCGCCGGCGATCCCGAGGAGGATGCCGCTGCGGGAGCTGCGGGAGCTGCTGCTCGTGCGCCGTTCGCGACGCGATCGCGCCATCTCAGGTACCTCCGGTCGTGGAGCCGGTCGCCGGGGCCGTCGTCGAGCTGGTCGACGCGCCCGGCGTCGTCGTCGGCGTGGTCGCGCCCGGCGTCGTCCCCGAGCCGTCGGCCGCGCCCGTCGCCGGTGCGGCACGGGTGAACATCCGGCCGGTCAGGGTCACGCTCAGCGACGTCCCGCTCGACGACGTCGTGGCGTCGGTGCTCCCGCTGCTGCCACTCGTGCTGCTCCCGCTGCTCGACGAGATCGTGATGCCGTCGACGATGACGAGCCGCTCGAGCTTCTCGAGCAGCCGGAGGTAGTCCTGGAGCTGGAAGAAGCTGCCGTTGATCGAGATCGTGAGGTTGATGACGCTCGCCCCGGTCCCGGCGGCGGGCGGCGACGGCGCGATGGAGAGGAACGAGATGCCCGACTGATCCGCGATGTCGTTCGCCTGGATGATGAACTCCGCGAGGTCCGGCTGCTCCGGAACCGCCGCGTCGAGGCGACGGAGGAGCGCCGCCTGCTGGGTGGAGTTCTTCGCCTGGGCCTGGAGTCGAGCGAGGTCGGCCTGCAACCCGTCGGTCTTCTTCTGCTCCTCGCTGGTCTGCGCCTGGGCGGAGCTCAGGTCGTCGCCCAGCGGGGCGTAGAGCAGGAAGTACCAGAGCAGGACGATCACCAGCAGGCCGACGCCGATGGCGATGAGGGGGTTGCGCTTCACGGCGTTCACGGCGTCACCTTGTACTGCTCGGCGCGGTCACTCTTCGCCTTGTCGGTGAGGTTGGCGGTCGAGGAGAAGGTCACGTTCCCGGTCCCGCTGCTGCTCGACGTCGGGTCGGCGCCGGCTCCCGTGCTGCGGGTCGCGCTCGGGCACCCACAGCCCGGAGAACTGGGGGACGTCGGTGCCGATCCGGCGGATCCACGCCGCCACTGCGTCGAAGCTCGTGCCGACGGCGGAGAAGTTCGCGGTGCCGATCGTGGCGGCGCCCCCCGTGGTCGGCGCGGCCGGCGTCGTGGGGGCCGTCGCGCCGCTGGTGCCGGTCCCGGTCACCGTGGACTGGAACGAGGTGAGCCACACGTCGGACGGGATCGTGCGCGAGAGCGCCTGGAGCACCGACGACCAGGCGACGTCGGTGACGAGCAGACCCTGGGTCTGCGCCGCGAGCGCCTCGATCTGGGACTGACGCTGGGAGACGTCGGAGAGCGCGCTGATCTTGCTCTGGAGCGCGCGGTTCTCCGCCTCGGCCGCCGCGAGCTTGTCGCGCTCGTCGTCGACCTGGTTCTTCTTCAGGAAGTACAGCCCGCCGAGCAGGAGCACGAGCACCACGGCCGCCGCCACGCCGATGCGCAGCAGCCGGCTGCGATCGAGCGGCTCCTTGCCGCCGGTGCCGAGCAGGTCGATGCGCTTGCCCGTGAGCAGGCCGCCGAGGGCGAGGCCCACCGGGACCGGCAGGAACGGGTCGAGCAGGCCGAGCTGGTCGTCGGGGAAGCCGATGTCGCCGATCGCGATGTGCTCGCGCGGCCGGGCGAGGTCGACCGGCACGCCGACCGTGTCGACGAGCTGGTCGACGAGCCCGGGGGTGAGCGCGCCACCACCGGTGAGCGTGACCTTCAGCAGCCGGACCGAGTCGGGTTGCGTGCGGTAGTAGTCGAGCGAGCCGCGCACCTGCTCGACGAGGTCCGAGATCGGGCGCGTCATCGCGCGCCGGGCGCGATCGGCGAGGTCGGCAGGCGCGGTGTCGAGCTGCCGCTTGACCGCTTCGGCCTGGTCCGGCGTCAGCTCGAGGTCACGCGCCACCGCGTCGGTGACGGCGCGGCCGCCGGAGCCGAGGATCCGGACGAAGCGCGGGATGCCCAGCTCGTGGACGACGACCACGGTCACGCCGCCGCCGATGCTGACGATGGCCTCGACCCCGGTCCCGTTGTCGGCCACCCGGCGACCGACGGAGCGCACGAGCGCCAGGGGGACGAGATCGACGGCGGACACCGAGAGCCCGGCGGCGCGCACCGCGCCGGTGAGGTTGAGGATCAGGTCCTTGTGCGCGGCGGCGAGCAGCACCCGGGACATCGGTTGCGCGGCCGGGCCCTCGCCCGTCGGTTCGGGGGTCGGGAGCGACTCGAGCACCTGGAAGTCGAGGACGGCGTCCTCGAGCGGGATCGGGATGAGCTCCTGCGCCTGGAACTGCAGGGCGCCGGCGAGCTCGGCGTCCGACATCGTGGGCAGGTCCACGGTCCGCACGAGCACGCGCGGACTGGCGACGCCGACCCGCACGGGCGCCTTCTTGAGGCTGAGCTCCTTCCAGAGCCGCTGGATCGCGGCCGTGACCGCGGCCGGGTCGACGACCTCGCCGTCGCGCATGGCCCCCGGAGGGAGTGCCACCTGGCCGAAGCTGGTGAGACGCGGCGGGTCGCTGAGCTCGAGCTCGGCCACTCGCACCGCGTTGGTGCCGATGTCGAGACCGATCAGACGGCGGGCCACGAGTCGGTCCCCCCCTCGGTGCCGAGGTCGGTGCCGGTGCCGACGACGCGCTCGTCGAGGTACTTCGCGACGTCGTGCTCACGGATGCGGAGGTGCTTGCCGACGCGGATCGCGGGCAGCTCACCGGCCTTGATGAGCCGATACACGGTCATGGTGGAAACTCGCATGACGTCAGCGACCTCACGTGCGGTCAGCAAGTCATGGGGTATCGGCGACGCCACGTTGGTTGCCCCTTGTTGACTTCGGGCGACAGTAAGTCTCAGGCCGAACAATCGTCAACATGGACCACGCGAGTTGAGCGTCGCGCGCATCAATGAACCGAGCGACCTACGAGAAACCTCCGCGACGCGTAGGTCGCACGTACCCGCCTTCGACGCAGCGGGGAGTCTCGGACGACCCACGCGACTCGAGCCGGAGCGCAGCGGAGGCGAGCAGCTCGGGAGCGTCCTGACGCGCTCGCGCCCCGACCCGTCCGAGCGGACGAGCAGGGTCGATCAGTGGCGCGAGAAGGCGTCGAGCAACGGCGTGCCGAAGTAGATGGCGAGCATCGCACCCGCGGCGAGGAAGGGACCGAACGGGACGTGGTCCTTGCGGCGTCCGCAGCCGCAGCGCGATGAGGAGCGTCCCGACGACCGCACCGAGCAGGAAGCCGAGGAACAGGCCCAGGTAGACGTGACCCCACGACAGCCAGCCGAGCGCGAAGCCCGAGGACGAAGCTCAGGCGGACGTCGCCGAAGCCCATCCCCCGGGGCGAGATGACGTGGATGACGAAGAAGACGGTGAAGGCGACCGCACCCCCGAGCACGCCGCGCAGGTAGTCGTCGCCCTGCCCGTCCACGACCGCCGGGATCACGAACAGCGCCGCCATCATGAACCCCGTCGGGTACAGGACCCGGTTGGGCAGGAGGAAGTGGTCGAGGTCGATGAGCGACAGGGCGACCAGCCCGGCGGCGAGGACGAGGTACGGCGGGAGCTCCCAGGCGGCGCCGAAGCGCAGGGCGAGCCCGACCCAGAGGCCGGCGGTGAGGAGCTCCACGAGCGGGTAGCGCACCGAGATCCGGGTGCCGCAGTGCCGGCAGCGGCCGCGCAGGGCCAGCCAGGAGAGCACCGGGACGTTCTCGATCGCGCCGAGCTCGGTGCCGCAGCTCGGACAGTGCGAGCCGGGCCGCACGATCGACTCGTGGCGTGGGACCCGCCAGATGACGACGTTGAGGAAGGAGCCGACGAGGAGGCCGAACAGGCCGCAGACGGTCAGCAGGAAGGCGTCGGGCATGACGAAGGGAGGCTACGGAGCGGGACGCGCGGAGACGGGGACCCGTGCCGGTCACGGCCAGGCGCTCGACCAGCCGGTGGCGGTGTCGAACTGGGAGGCCCGACACGTGGCGGCACTGTCGACGCGCTGGAACTTCGGCGCGCCCTGCGCCTGCTCGAGGATCGCGAAGCAGCGCCCGGACGACGCGAACGACGCCATGATCACGTAGTCGACGCCGGCGACCGTGAGCGTGTCCACCGACACCTGCCGTCGCGTCGCGGGCGCGGTGGTGGTGCCGCCGACGTAGTCGACCGCGGACTCGGCCTGCGCGAGCGCCGCCGGGTCGACCGTGGCGCCCTCGCTCGTCTCGATCGACTTCGCGGCGGTGAGGCTGTTGCGGAGGAGGTTCTGGGCCTGGCGGTCCTGCGCCGGTCGACGCGCCTGGAGCAACGTCGGGATCATGACCGCGATCAGGATGCCGACGATCCCGATCACCACCATGAGCTCGATCGAGCGTGAACCCGGACTCGTCGTGGTTCGTCGTCGTTCCATCGACGTCACCGCCTGGGATGCGAGCGGCCCGGGACCGAGGTCCCGGGCCGCGTCCGCATCTCGCTGAGGTTGGAGCGGGTTACCAGGCCTGGGCCCAGTCGTTGTCCGCCGTGGCGTTCGCCGTGGTCGGAGCGACCGTCGGCAGCGCCTTCGCCAGGGTCGGGTTGCACCCGGTGCCGCTGGTCTTGCCGAGGTTCGCGAACACCGTGCCCGGACCGTTGGCCGAGTCACCGATCGCGTAGCAGACGCCCGAAGCGACTCCGCCGTCATGACGAGCGCGGTCGGGCCGATCACGTTGACCGACACCTTCTTGGCGCCGGTCGAGTCCGAAGGCGAGGCCAGGAACTGCAGGCTCGGCTCCGCCGCGGTCAGACCGGTCGTCGAGGTACCGACGAGCGACGTCGTGCCGGCGCCACCGGCAACACCGTACGAGTCCTGGTCGGTGTAGATGCCCTTGGCGTTGGTGAGTGCGTTCCGGAGGCTCGACTGAGCCGCCTTGTCCTGCGCACGGGACTTGGCGCCGAGGAAGGTCGGGATGGCGATCGCGATCAGGATGGCAATGATCAGCACCACGACCATGAGCTCGATGAGCGTGAAACCCTGCTCATCGTCCTCACGCCGAGCCCGCAGGTTCGCAAGCATGTTCTGCATTGTGATGTACCCCTTGGGATTCGGTAGGCCGAGGCGGATTTGCCCCGTCCGAGTGAGTGCTTCGGCGGCTCCGGAGCCGAACTGAAGGGGCTCGGGGCGGGAGCGGCGAGATTGAGCCTCCGGGCCCATTCCCGGGCCGTGAGCGCGGCTCGCCGCCTAGATTCTCCGCCCGTGCGGCAGCGGATCGTCGACCTCACGATCCTCGTGGGCGAGTGGTTGCTCGACCGGCTCGACCGGCTCGTCGCGCGCTTCTCGGCGGTCGGGAACCCGGCGTTCCTCGACGAGCGCGACTTCCTCTGGGCCGCGGGCCTCGAGGCACACTGGCGGACGATCCGCGCCGAGCTCGACGGGGTGCTCGAACGGCGCGACGCCCTCCCCAACTTCCAGGACATCTCGACCGACCAGGCCACGATCACCGACGACGACCGGTGGAAGACGTACTTCCTCTACGGCTTCGGCTTCCGCTCGGACGCCAACTGCGCGCGGTGCCCGGAGACGGCGCGCCTCGTGGCGGCCGTGCCCGGGATGCAGACCGCGATGTTCTCGATCCTCGCCCCGGGCAAGCACATCCCCGACCACAACGGTCCGTACAAGGGTGTGATCCGGTACCACCTCGGCCTCAAGGTGCCCCGCGCCGCCGACCGCTGCCGCATCCGCGTCGGCGACACGTACGCGACGTGGCGCGAGGGGGCGAGCCTGATCTTCGACGACACGTTCGAGCACGAGGTCTGGAACGACACCGACGAGGAGCGAGTGGTCCTCTTCCTCGACGTCGTGCGGCCACTGCGCTTCCCGATGAACGTCGTGAACGCCGTCGTCCTGAAGGCGATCGCGATCTCACCGTTCATCCAGGACGCCAAGCGGCGCCACCGGGCCTGGGAGGAGGAGCTTCGACTCCTCGTCGGCCGCTCCGCTCGCGAGGGGAACCGTCGGAGTGGGTCGGGACGCTGCGCGGCAGCTCGCCTCCGCTCCGCTCCGGCTCGGATTAGCTCGGACGTCTGACTACGCCCTCGTCGCGATCCAGGCGTCGCGGGCGGCGGCGCGTCGGAGCTTGCCGCTCGTCGTCCGGGGGATGAAGCCGGGGCGCACGAGCTCCACGACGTCGACCGGTAGCCCGGCATCGGTGAGCGCCGCCCGCGCCGAGAGGACCGCCTCGCCGGCGCGATCGGTCCAACGCGACTCGGCGAGCACGACGACGCGTTCCTCCGCGTCGGGACCCGTCTCGGCGAACGCCACCACGCGGTCGGGCAGGAGGCCGTCGACCCCCGCGAGCGCCAGCTCGAAGTCCGACGCGGGCAGGCGCACTCCCCCGCGGTTGATCATCTCCTTCGTGCGCCCGAGGACCACCAGCTCCCCGTCGACGATCACGCCGGTGTCGCCGGTGTGGAGCCAGCCGTCGACGATCGTCGCCGCGGTGGCGGCCGGATCGTCGAGGTAGCCGTCCATCAGCGCCGGGCTGCGCACCACCACCTCGCCCGAGGAGGTGCAGCGGACCTCCACGCCCGGCAGCGGCGAGCCGCACGACACCGCGGCGTGGGGCTCGAGGTCCACCACCCGGAACCGGCTCGGCGCCGGCATCGCGGTGACCCCCACCGTCGCCTCGGCGAGCCCGTAGCTCGGCGTCACCGCGGCCGGTGCGAGCCCGTGCGGAGCGAAGGCGGCGGTGAAGTCGGTGAGCACCTCGGGCCGGATCAGCTCCGCGCCCACGAGGATCGAACGCAGGCCGGACAGGTCGACGGCGCTCGGACGGCGCTCCTGGCGGCGGGTCACCAGCTGGAGCGCGAACGGCGGCGCGACGGTCATGGTCACGTCGAGCTCGCCGACGAGCTGGAGGTACCGGCCCGGACTGCGCAGGAAGCTCGCGGTCGGCCAGTGGTACAGCGTGCCGCCGAGGTAGAGCGCGTTGATCATGGTGCCGATCAGACCCATGTCGTGGAACAGCGGGAGCCACGACAGGCCGACGTCGGTCGGTCCGAGATCCCAGTGCGCACCGATCGCGGCGAGGTTCGCGAGCAGCGCGCCGTGGCCGATGACCACGCCCTTGGGATCGCCCGTGGTCCCCGAGGACGGCTGCACGAACGCGTGGGGCGCGACGCCGGGCGTCGCGATGGGGTCGCCGCGGTCGCCGTCGACGCCGATGACCGGCGTCGGCGCGAGTCCGACCGTGAGGTCGTCGACCGCGGCCGGCTCGGTCAGCACCGCGGCGAGTCCGAACCGCGCGACCCGGTCGCGCGCGACGGCGTGCCACGGGTCGGAGCCCACGCTGCCGGCGATGCCGAGCGGCACCGGGACCGCGCCGCGTGCGTGCGCGCCGAAGAACGCGTCGCAGAACGCGGCCCGGTCCTGCGCGATGATCCCGACCCGCTCGCCGGGCTCGACCGCGCCGAGCTGCGCGGCGACGCACCGGGCCCGCCGCGCCAGCGTGGCGAAGCTCCAGTCGGCGCCCGAGTCGAGGAACCGGTACACCGACTTCGCGCCGAACTCCGTCGCACGCGACTCGAGCAGCTCGCTGAGGTGGGCGACCGCGGCGCGGTCGCGTCGTGTCGCTCACGGTCTCACGTCGGTGGCCAGTGCGACGACGAGCTCGCCGACCGTCGTGACGTCGCCGAGCGAGTCCTCGTCCACCACGATGTCGAGCTCGTCCTCGGCGTCGTAGACCATCTCCATCACCTCGAGCGACGAGAGCCCGAGCGTCGCGAGCTCGAGGTCGTCGGTCACGAGGTCCTCCCCCACGCCCAGCGCGACCGCGAGGCGCGGCATCACGACCGCCCGCACCCGTCGGATCGCCTCGGCGTCCGGTCCGCCGGCGGTCTCGGCGCTCACGGGCGCACCAGCTCGGCGAAGGTGTCGACGCAGCGGTCGACGTCGGCATCGGTGTGCTGCGCGGTGGTGCTGAGCCGCAGGATCGACTCGCCGCGCGGCACCGCCGGATAGAGGCCCACGTTCACGTAGATGCCGGCGTCGAACAGCGCCCGCCACGCGAGCGTCGCCGACCACTCGTCGTGACCGTGCACGCCGACGATCGCGGCGACGCCTCCGGTCACCGTGAATCCGTGCGTCCGGAGCCCGTCGGCCAGACGCGCCGCCGTGCGCCGCGCGGTCGCAGCGCGCTCCGGCTCCGAGATCGCGATCGCGACGGCCGCACGCGCGGCCGCGACCGCCGCCGGCACCGCGGACGCGGTGAACACGAACGGCCGCGCGTGGATGCGCAGGTGCTCGATGACGTCACGATCGCCGGCGATGACTCCTCCGCACGAGGCGAGCGACTTCGAGAAGGTGCCCATCACGAGGTCCGGGGGCCGGTCCATCCCCGCGGCCACGCCCGCGCCGTCGGGCCCCAGGACGCCGAGCGAGTGGGCCTCGTCGAGGAGCGTCCGGGCCCCGGCACCGCGTGCGACCGCCGTCAACCGCTCGACGTCGACGGCGTCGCCCTCCATCGAGAACACCGAGTCCCACACCACCATCGAGGGCGCGTCGATCCGGCCGAGCTTCGTCGCGAGCAGGTCCAGGTCGTCGTGGCGCACCGTGATCGTGCGCGCGCCGGAGAGCCGGGCGCCGTCCTCGATCGACGCGTGGTTCCGGGCGTCACCGAGGATCACGTCGTCGGGACCGCACAGCGTGGCGAGCGTGGCCAGGTTGGCGAGGTACCCCGCGCTGAACACCAGTGCCGCGTCCCGTCGCATCCAGCGGGCGAGCGCGTCCTCGAGCTCGAGGTGGAGCTCGAGCGTCCCGTTCATGAGCCGCGACCCGGTGCACCCGGTCCCGTAGCGGGCGACCGCGACCTGCGCCGCCTCGACGACGCGCGGGTCGTCGGCGAGCCCGAGGTAGTTGTTCGATCCGAACATGAGCCGGGGCGCGCCGTCGACGACGACCTCGCGTCCGAGCGCCGATCCGACGGGCACGAAGTACGGCAGGACGCCGGCCCGCGTGCCGAGCTCGAGGTCGGCGCGACGCGGGTCGGCGCGCACCTTCCAGAAGAGGTCCCGACGGGCGAGCTCACCGACCGACGCCGACGCGGCCGTCACGGGTGCTCGCCCTCGTCGGGGCGGTGGCGCAGGCGGGCGCGACGCACGACGTCACGGATCGCGGCCCGGCCCGCCTCGAGCTGCTCGGGCGCGCCGAACGCGAGGACGTCGTCGATGACGATCCGCTCCACGCCGAGCGCCACGTACTCGTCGATCACCGCGCCGAGACGATCGGGGTCGCCGACCACCATGCCGTCGGCGGGCACGGCCTCGGCGAGCGCGGCCAGCAGCGGCGTCGTCATCGCCCGCCGCGCGACGGCCGCGTCGGCGTGCACGACCACGGGCAGGTGCACCCCCACCGTCGCGGTCACGCCGGCGTCCCCGGCGGCCTTGGCGAGCTCGTCGGGAGGCGTCGCCGGGGCGATCCAGCCCCAGCCCAGCGCGGCGGGGACGTCCGGGGTCCCGCCGTAGGCCGCGAGCTCGATCGGTCCCGGTCCGCGTCCCGGCCGCGAGCGCCCGCAGCGTCTCGGGAGACCCGGCGACCGCCACGACCACGCGGTCCGGGGCGAGGTCGGCGAGCGAGGCGAGCGTGCGGGAGGCCCGGACGGGATCGTCGGGCACCCACCCGAGGATCCCGACGCGCGCCGTGCGGGTGACGAGCACCGCCGCGCTCGCCGTCACCACCGGATCGGCGACGTCGGCCGGGTCGGGGACCAGCGGGAGCAGCGGTCCGGCCGTCTCGGCCCACACCGCGGCGGGAACGACCATCGGGATCCGGTCCGCGAACCAGACGACGTGCGCACCGTCGGTCTCGGCGGCGAGGGCGGTGCCGATCGCGATGCCCGACGCGCGCCACGGCCAGCCCGACGTGCCGATCTCCACCATGAGTCCGGTCAATCTACCCGGCACCCGATCCGGGACGGGCGAACCGGCGCGATCACGTCGGGGTGGTGGTCTCGGCCGCGGGTGCGGGGACGGGCTGGGTGATGCAGTGGATGTTCCCCCCTCCGAGCAGGATCTCGCGCGCCGGGACGCCCACGACGTCCCGATCCGGGTACAGGGCCGCGAGCGTCGCGATCGCGGCGGCGTCGTGACGCGGGTCGAGGAGCGGGACCACCACGACCCCGTTCGCGGGATAGAAGTTCACGTACGAGGCGGCCAGACGATCGCCCGCGCGTCGGGGTTGGGTGCCAGGCGCGCTCGCGACGCCGCCGGCCTCCGCCTCGGTGACGTGGAGCGGTCCGGGCTGGTGCAGCACGTGCACCTCGAACGGCGGCCGCGCGCGTCGGTCGCGGCGTCGAGCCGGCGCCGCGCGTCGCGTGACCGCCGGTACTGCGGGTCCTCCGGATCGTCGGTGACGGTGAGCACCACGACGCCGGGCCGGACGAAGCACGCGAGGTTGTCGACGTGACCGTCGGTCTCGTCGGCCACCACCCCGAGGCCGAGCCAGACGACCTTGGTCGCGCCGGTGTACGCGCGACAGCACGCGCTCGATCTCGTCCTTGGAGAGATCCGGGTTGCGGTTCACGTGGAGCAGGCACTGCTCGGTCACGAGCAGGGTCCCGTCGCCGTCGCTGTGGATCGCGCCGCCCTCGCAGCACGATCGGGGCGCGGTACCGCTCGACGCCCTCCGCGGCGCAGACCGCCGCGGCCATCGCGTCGTCGAGGTCCCACGACGCGTAGAGCCCGCCGCGGTCGCCGCCCCACGCGTTGAAGCGCCAGTCGACGCCGCGCCGCGTCCCGGCGTCGTCGACCACGAACGTCGGTCCGATGTCGCGCATCCACGCGTCGTCGGCGGGGATCCCCACCACGTTGACGCCGGGCGCCGAGTGTCGCACCGGCATCCTCGACGTCGTCGGGATGGGCGGCGACGGTGACCGGCTCGTGGTCGGCGATCGTGCGGGCGACGGCGGCGACGGCAGCACGGGCGGGCCCGGCGGCCTCACGCCAGTTGTCCGGCCGACGGGGCCAGGCCATCCAGGTCCCGGCGTGGCGCTCGAACTCCCCCGGCATCCGGAACCCGTCGGCCGCGGGCGTGGACGGCAGTTCGGCGGCTCCGCTCGCATCTCGGCGACCGTCCCGGCGGGGCTCGCCCGACGCAGCTCACCTCCGCTCGTTCCTCGCTCCGGCTCGGGTGACGCATCCCATCGACGGTACGACCTCGGTGCTGGACACCGGGGCGTCGGTGCAAAAATGGAACAGGTTTCAATTCCTTCTCTTCGACCAACTGCGGCGTGAGCCCGCACGACCGACGGAGGCCGGTATGGAGTTCGGGCTGTTCATGGGTGGCTTCATCCACGAGGACCTGATGGCGAGCGACCCCGACGCCGAGCACCACCGGCTCATGAGCGAGGTCGATCTCGCCGTCGTGGGCGACCGCAGCAACTGGAAGTACTCGTGGTGGACCGAGCACCACTTCCTCTGGGAGTACTCCCACATCTCCGCGAACGAGACGATCATGCCGTTCGTCGCGGCGAAGACGAACCGCATGCACATCGGCTCGGGGATCATCAACATCACGCCGCCGGTGAACCACCCGGCGCGCGTCGCCGAGCGGGTCGCGATGCTCGACCACCTCTCCGAGGGTCGGTTCGAGTTCGGCACCGGGCGGGGGTCCTCGACCACCGAGCAGGCCGGGTTCGGCATCACCGACCCCGAGCTCACCAAGGACATGTACGACGAGGCCGTCGCCGAGTTCAAGTACATGTGGCGTGACGGCACCTACTCGCACGATGGCGAGTTCTTCTCGCTCCCGAGCGCAACGTGCTGCCGAAGCCGTACGTGAAGCCGCACCCGCCGATGTGGGTGGCGGCCGGCAACCCGGGCACGTTCGAGAAGGCCGGGAAGATGGGCCTCGGCGTCCTGTGCTTCACCGGTGGGACGCCGGAGAAGATGAAGGCGCTCGTCGACGTCTACAAGGAGGCGATCAAGGACGCCGACCCGGTGGGCGAGTTCGTCAACGACAACGTCGCGATCACGACGAGCTTCCTGTGCCTCGAGGACGGCGACGCCGCGCTCGACTGGGCGAGCAAGTCGGGCAACGGTCGCCAGCAGTCGCTCGTGTTCAAGTACCTCGACACGTTCCCGAAGCCGGCGTGGGTGCCGGAGTGGCCGGCCCTGATCCCCGACCCGACGCGCGAGCAGCTCATCGCCGGGCGCGAGAACGGCTCCGCGATCGTCGGGAACGTCGAGGAGTGCGCCGAGGCGCTGCGGAAGTGGGACGCGATCGGGGTCGACCAGCTGATCCTCGGGCCGTCGGGCTCGGTGTACCCGCACGAGCTCATGGTCGAGACCGTGGAGCTCTTCGGCAACTCGGTCATCCCCGAGTTCGACACCGACCCCGAGTTCTCGACCAACCGCTACCGCGCCTCCGCCAAGGTCCCCGCCTGAGTCCGCCGGGGACGCGAGCTGTAGCGGGCAGCGGAGGCGAGCAGCTCGGGAGCGATCCCGCGGTCACGGAACGCGAAGTCGCGAGCGGACGGGCCGACGTGACGTCCGCGCGTGACCGTGGACACTCCGTGAAGCCGGGGAGATCGGGAACACGGGAGACGGACCGGTCGTTGTGAAGCTACGGCCAGCCTCCCCCAGCCGGCCCATCTGACGCCGGTCGAGGCGCAGGACCAGCCCCCTGCCCCGGGTTCCCTGCGCCTCCCGGCGTCAGGCCTTCTCCGCCGCGGCGATCCACTCCTCGGTCCGATCCCACAGCGCGGCCGCGCGATCCGGGTCCGTCGCGTAGGGCTTGACGCCACCGCGCGAGTCGGGATCCGGGTTCGGCTCGGCGATCCCGCAGTCCTCGAGGTACGCGCCGCCGTTGGCGTCCAGCTCGGGCGCGGTCGCGGCCCAGACCGTCGTCGCCGCACCCTGGGGCACCGTCTTCCACTCGATCGCCTGACCCGCGGGCACCGATGCCGCCAGCGTCGCCATCGTCTCCTCGGTGAGGTGCCGTCCGAGCTCGGTCATGATGCCCCCGGGGTGCAGCGAGTACGCGTGCGCGCCCCGAGCGCGCAGCCGCCGGTCGAGCTCCACCGCGAACAACGCGTTCGCGGTCTTGGCGCGCCCGTACGCGACCCACGGGTCGTACGGCGTGCGCTCGAAGTTCGGATCGTCGAGATCGACGTCGGAGAACCGGTGCCCGGCCGAGCTCAGCACCACGACGCGCGAGCCTTCACCGAGCACCGGCAGGAGCAGCTGCGCGAGCAGGAAGTGGCCCACGTGGTTCGTGCCGATCTGGAGCTCGAACCCGTCCGCGGTCTCGCCCTGCGGACACGCCATCACGCCCGCGTTCTCGATGAGCACGTCGAGGTGGTCGTGGGACGAGAGGAACTCCCGCGCGAACCGACGCACGTCGGCGAGCGACGCGAGGTCCAGCGCCATGAGCTCGAGCCGCGCGTCCGGGACGGTCGCGCGGATGCGCGTGGCCGCCGCCTCGCCCCGCCCGGCGTCGCGCACGGCCATCGTGACGGAGGCACCGTGCGCGGCGAGCGCCCGGGAGGTCTCCTCCCCCAGCCCGGTGGACGCACCGGTCACGAGGACCCGTGTGTCGGTGAGATCGATCCCGTCGAGGACGTCGTCGGTCGTGGACCGGTCGTCGAAGCTCATCGCCGGAGCCTTGCAGAACCGGTCGTGCGGGCGCCGGAGCTCGGCCCGTCGCCCTCGGCCGCGGGAGCGCACGGGCGAGCGTGGTGATCGAGCCCAGGTACAGCGCCATCGCCGCGACCGCGGCGCCGGCCACTCGCCGCCGGGTGGCGGCCGCGCTAGAAACGACGGAACGTCATGACCCAGCTCCTGCGCACGATCGCCGACACGAACCCCGACCAGGCCGCCCTCATCGACGAGCGCGGCTCCACGAGCTGGTCCGCGCTCGACGAGCGGGCGAACCGCGTCATCAACGCCCTGCGAGCACGTGGCCTCGAGCCAGGGTCCACGGTGGCGCTCATGACCGGCAACCGTCGCGAGGCATTCGAGATCACCATGGCCGCGGCGCACGCGGCGTGGGTCATCGTCCCGGTCAACTGGCATTGGGTGGAGGACGAGCTGGTCTACGTGATCGAGGACGCCGGCGCCGACGCCCTCGTCGTCGAAGACCGATTCCTCGACGTCGGTCGGGCCGCCGCGAGTCGGCTCGGCGCCGCGTGCCCGGTGCGCGTCGTGATCGGCGACGCCGTGCCGGGCGATGCCGGGTCCTTCGAGGCCTACGAGTCGGTGCTGGGATCAGGCGCGCCGACCGAGCCACGCGACCAGGCCATGGGTGGGCCGATGTTCTACACGTCGGGCACCACCGGCTTTCCCAAGGGCGTTCGCTCGTCGCTGACGGCGGTCGGTGCCGACGTGGCGATGCTCGAGCTGATCGGGGCGGGGTTCTCGGACATGCTCGGCCTCCCGAGCGGCGGGGTGACGCTGCTCGAAGGACCGATGTACCACTCGGCGCAGTGGGTCTTCTCGGTGTTCCCGCTCGTCGGGAGACGATCGACCGTGGTGATGCGACATCAGTTCGATCCGGCCGAGACGCTCGAGCTCATCGATCGCCACGCCGTCACGAACGTCCACCTCGTCCCCACGCAATTCCTGCGCATGCTGAAGCTGCCCGAGTCGGTCCGGGCGAGCTTCGACGGTTCGTCCCTCGTGGTTGCGTACCACGGAGCCGCGCCGTGCCCGCCGGCGGTCAAGCGCTCCATGCTCGACTGGTGGGGTCCGAAGGTGACCGAGTACTACGGCGGCACCGAGGGCGGTTTCCTCACGATGATCTCCGGCGAGGAGTGGCTCGAGCACCCCGGTTCGATCGGGCGGGCCCTCGCCACCGTCGATCTCCGGATCCTCGACGCCGAGGGCCGTGACTGCCCGGCGAACACCTCCGGGCAGATCTACTTCAAGAGCCTGATGGGCAGCGACTTCGAGTACCACAACGCGCCCGAGAAGACGGCGGAGGCCCACTCGAGCGACGGCTACGGCACGCTCGGCGACATCGGGCACGTCGACGAGGAAGGCTTCGTGTTCCTCTCCGACCGCAAGATCGACATGATCATCAGCGGCGGCGTCAACATCTACCCGGCCGAGATCGAGGCCGTCCTCGTCACGCACCCGACGGTCGCCGACGCCGCGGTGTTCGGCGTGCCCGACGACGAGTTCGGCGAGCAGGTCAAGGCCGTCGTCGAGCTGGCCGCGGGGGTCGAGGGTGACGAGGATCTGGCGCGGACGCTCATCGATCACGTCCGCGACCACCTCGCCGGCTACAAGTCACCGCGGACCGTCGACTTCGTTGCTTCGCTGGGGCGCACCCCGACCGGCAAGTTGCTCAAGCGCCGTCTTCGCGACCCCTACTGGGAGAGCTCGGGCCGCACCATCTGACGCGACGGGCGACGTCACCTCGGCCACGAAGGACTGATTGCCAATCGACGGTGAACGCCGTTAACGTGACCCGGCTCGTCGCTCGATCGGGGGATTCGTTGCGCACAACCAGACTCTTCGCGACCGCGCTCGTCGCCGCCACCATCGTGGCCACCGGATGCAGCGAGTCGGCCAAGCCCGACGCGACGCCGAGCGGCAGCACGGCCACGGTGGCGTCCGGCGCCGCCGCCGCGGCGTCGGCGTGCAAGGGCGCGACGTCGGTCGTGGAGTGCGCGCCGAAGGGAACGATGCTCGAGCCGTACCTGCCCGACCACGCCGAGCGCGCGACCGGCACCCCCATCCTGATCGGCACGATCAACCAGGACACCGGGGCGACGGGCGCGTTCCCCGAGCTCACCGCGGCCGACAAGGTCGCCGTCGACTTCATCAACACCGAGCTGAACGGGATCGACGGCCACCCCATCGAGCTCGTCACGTGCAACACCAACTTCAGTCCCGACCTCTCGCAGAGCTGCGCGCAGGAGATGGTGTCGAAGCACGTCGACGCGGTCATCGGCGGCATCGACATCTGGGGCACCGGCATCCAGACCCTCGAGAACAACGGCATCCCGTACGTCGGCGGCATCCCCGTCAGCTTCGAGTCGGCGCGCAGCAAGGTCAGCCACCAGTTCAGTGGCGGCACCTGGGGCGCCGCACTCGGCATGGGCCAGTACGCGATCCAGAAGCTGCACGCGAAGAAGCTCGCGATGATCTACACCGACTTCGGCCCCATCAGCGACTCCGCCAAGTTCGCCAAGACGGTGCTCGAGCGGCACGGTGCGGACGTGACCCTCATCGGGGTCAGCGCGGTCAACGCCGACATGGTCACGGCGCTCAACGAGGCCGCGCAGTCCAAGCCCGATGCCGTGCTCGCGCTGACCGCCGACACCGGCTGCAAGCCGACGATGCTGACCGCCCGGCAGATCGGCCTGAAGGTGCCGGTCATGTACACCGGAGCCTGCGCGGCCACCAAGATCCTGAACGCGGTCGGGGACGCCGCCGACGGCTCGATCTTCAATCTCGAAGCCGACCTCGACCCCAAGCACCCGGACAACATGCTGTACCAGGAGATCGCGCAACGGTACGGACCGAAGTACCACTACGAGGCCCAGGGCGCCGGCACCGTGTCGTTCCGGGCGGTGATCAACCTCTACGCGCAACTCCGCGACATCGGCGCCTCGAAGCTCACCCCTGCATCCATCAACGCTGCGTTCGCGAAGGCGACCGACGCGCCGAGCTTCTTCGGGCATCCGTACACCTGCGACGGCAAGCAACTCGTGGGGTACCCGGCGCTCTGCGCGCCGCAGCAGACCCTCGGCATCTTGCGCAACGGCGCCATCGCCCAGCTCACCGACTGGATCGACGTCGGCAAGTTCGCGGCCTAGCCCGGCTCGATCGGCGGGGCGTCGCGTGACCGACTATCTCCAGCAGTCCCTCACCGGCCTCGGTGCCGGAGCCGTGCTGGCGGTGTTGGCCATCGGGCTGGTCCTCACGTTCCGAGCGTCGAACGTCGTGAACCTCGCCCACTGCGCAATGGGTACGTACATCGCGTACGTGTACTACACGCTGCGCAACTTCGACCTGAACAGCAGCGATCGCGGCGGCGACCTGATGCTGCCGATTCTCGGGCTCCCCACGCGCGTGCACGTCGTCGACCGACCAACGGTGCTGACGGCCCTCGCCATCGCGCTGGTCGTGGCTGCGATCGTCGGCGGCGTGGTGTACGGGCTGGTGTTCCGTCCGCTCCGCAACTCGCCACCGCTCGCGCGGGTCGTCGCGTCGCTCGGCCTGTTCCTGTACCTGCAGTCCGTGATGCAGCTCCGCGTCAGCGAGACCGGGGCCGGGTCCGCGTCGTTGCAGCTCACGTCGTTGCTCCCGGACGGCGTCGTCCGATTCGGCGACGTGGTGGTCCCGACCGCGAGCTTCGTGCTCGCCGGGCTCGCGATCGCGGTGGCGATCGGCCTCGGGGCGGTGTTCCGGTACACCCGCTTCGGATTGGCGACGCGGGCCGCGGCCGCGAACGAGAAGGGTGCGATCCTCACCGGGCTCTCGCCCGACCGGTTGGGCCTGCTGAACTGGATCATCGCGTCGGTGCTCGCGGGCGGCGCGATGATCCTCGTCGCGGGCATCACCAGCAAGCTCGACCCCACCGAGTCCAGTCTGCTCGTGGTGCCGGCCCTCGCCGCCGCGCTGCTGGCCGGTCTCGACGGCTTCGCCGTCGCCACGATCGCCGGACTGGCGATCGGGATGTCCCAGAGTGGGCTCGCCACCTTCCAGAGCCGGGTTCACTGGCTGCCGGAGTGGCTCCCGAACGGCGGCCTGCGCGAGGCGCTCCCGGTCCTGCTGATCCTGATCGCGATCTCGGTGCGCGGCTCGCACCTCCCAACCCGCGAGACGCTCACCGAGGCCCGCCTGCCTGCCGCGCCCGCGCCGCGGCGGCCGGCGGCGGCAACCCTGCTCTTCGCCGGTGTCGCGATCGTCGCCCTGTTCACGTTGGGCCCGCAGTGGAGGCTCGCGATCGTCGTCTCCACGATCGCTGCGCTCATCGGTCTCTCGTGCGTCGTGGTCACCGGCTACGTCGGCCAGATCTCGCTGGCGCAATACGCGTTCGCAGGCCTGGCGGCGTTCAGCACCGCCAAGCTCGCGGTGGACGGTGTGGCCTTCCCGTGGGCTCCGCTCCTCGGGGTGGCGCTCACGGTCGGCGTCGGGATCCTGGTGGGTCTCCCCGCCGTGCGGGTGCGCGGGATGTCGCTCGCGGTGGCCACCATCGCGGCCGCGGTCGCGATCGAACAGCTCGTCTTCAGCTCGCCGTCGCTCAACGGGCTCAGTCACGTACCCCGGCCGCGCCTCTTCGGCCTGGACCTCGGCTTCCTCGCGAGAGGGGACCAGAACTTTCGCGCCGCGTTCGGCGTCGTCGCGGTGATCGTGCTGGCGGTGAGCGTGTTGGCCGTCGCGAACCTGCGGCGGAGCCCGACCGGCTTGCGCTGGCTGGCGGTACGCAGCAACGAGCGCGCCGCCGCGGCTGCCGGCGTCAACGTGAGCGCCACCAAGCTCAACGCGTTCGCGGTGTCGTCGTTGTTCGCCGGCCTCGGCGGCGCGCTGCTCGCGTACGAGCTGCCCGCGCTCTCCCCGCAGCAGTTCCTCGTGGTCGGCGCGTTGGCCGTCCTCGCGCTCTGCTATCTCGGCGGCATCGCCACGCTGAGCGGTGCCGTCGTCGCCGGAGTGCTGGCGTCCGGAGGTCTGCTCACCCAGCTCCAGGGCGGCGCCACCGGGAACGCGTCGAGCTATCAGTTCGCGCTGAGCGGCATCACGCTGATCGCCGTGGCGATCCTCTGGCCGGACGGGCTCGTCGTGGCCGTTCGTCGCGGCTTCACCCGGCTCCGCGGGGCCCGATGAGCGCGCTCCTGGAGGTCTCCGAGCTCCGCGTCGACTTCGGAGGACTCCGGGCGGTCGACGACGTCTCGCTCTCGGTGCAGTCCGATCGGATCATGGGCCTGATCGGACCGAACGGGGCGGGCAAGACCACCACCATCGACGCACTCTGCGGCTTCGTTCCCGCACATGGACGCGTCGACCTCGGCGGCACTCGGATCGATGCACTGCCACCCCACCAGCGCGCCCGCAGCGGGCTGGTCCGCACGTTCCAGTCGGTCGAGCTCTTCGACGATCTCACCGTGCGCGAGAACCTGCTCGTCGCCGCGAGCACGACGCGGTGGTGGTCCCCCGTCGTCGATGCCATTGCGCCGCGGCGGAGCGCACGGAACGCGAACATCGACCTCGCACTCGACGTCGTGGGCATGCGGGACCTGGCCGACGTCCTCCCGGGGACGCTGTCGCACGGTCAGCGTCGGCTGGTCGGTGTCGCTCGGGCGCTCGCCCGCACGCCCAGGCTCGTGCTGCTCGACGAACCTGCCGCCGGGCTCGATCCGGCCGAGACCGCCGAACTCGGTCGCATCCTGCGGTCCCTTCCCGACGCCGGCATCGGCGTGCTCCTCGTCGACCACGACATGTCGTTGGTGCTCGACATCTGCGACGAGCTCACGGTGTTGAACTTCGGGCAGGTGATCGCCGCCGGCTCTCCCACCGCCGTGCGCGAGGACCCGGCCGTCATCGCGGCGTATCTGGGCGGCGTCGTATGACGACGGCCGTGCGATTGCAGCCGCAGCCACCCGCGCTCGAGGTTCGCGCGCTCGTCGCGGGCTACCGCGGAGTGGCCGTCGTGCACGGCATCGATCTCAGCGTGGGTGCCGGTGAGGTCGTCGCGCTGCTCGGTGCGAACGGGGCCGGCAAGACGACCACGTTGCTCACCATCTCCGGGCTGGTGCCCCGTCTCGGCGGCGACATCGAGGTGCTCGGCGCGCCGCAGCCCCGATCGACGCGACGCACTGCCGCGACCCAGGCGCTCACACTCGTTCGCCGCGGGGTCGCGCACGTTCCGGAGGATCGGGCACTGTTCTTCGGCCTCACGGGACGCGAACACCTGCGGCTCGCGGCGCGACGCGGCGATCGCGACGCCATCGAACACGCGCTGGTGCACTTTCCCGCGCTCGCGACGATCATCGACCGGCGTGCCGGACTGATGTCGGGCGGCGAGCAGCAGATGTTGGCCATCGCCCGCGCCCTGGTCGGTCGGCCCGAACTCCTCATGATCGACGAGTTGAGCCTCGGTCTGGCACCGATCATCGTCGAGAGCCTGCTCCCCGCCGTGGCCGCGATCGCGCGCGACACCGGCATCGGGGTCCTCCTCGTGGAGCAGCACGTGAACGCGGTCCTCGCCGTGTCGGACCGCGCGTACGTGATGGCCCAGGGTCGGATCAGCGTGGCGGGCGCCGCCGGCGACCTGGCCGCGGATCCCGAGCGGTTGGCCGCGCTATCTGGGTGAGGCGCCGAGCGCGGAGTGAGGGGGCCACCGGTTCCGAGGAGCCCGATGGCGACGGTCGGAGCGCGGACGCGCGCCACCTCGTCCGATGACCGGTGGCGGCTCCGCGATCCTGGACAGGTGAACACTGTTTAGTTTACGTTGGACCGATGACGAGCGATCGCCCACCGTTGACCCGCGAGGCGATCATCTCGGTGGCGCGGGACATCCTGGCGTCCGACGGCCTCGACGGTCTGTCGTTGCGCCGGATGGGCGCTCGGCTCGGCGTGACCGCACCCGCGTTGTACGCACACATCGACGACAAGCTCGACCTGCTCCGAGGCGTCGCCGAGCTCGAGTTCGAGCGACTGATCGAGCGGTTCGACGCCATCGAGGCCACGGATCCCATCGAGCAGATCCGCCAGCAGGCCGTCGCGTACGTGGAGCACGCACGCGACGACCCGGCGTTGTTCCAGGTGATGTTCCTGTTCCGGCCCGACTGGACGCCCCAGCCCGCAGCCGAGGAACTGCCCGCCGCGTCCAAGGCGTTCGCCCGCGGCGCGGCCGCGATCGATGCCGCGATGCTGTCCGGCGCGCTGCGCCGTGACGACCCGTTGCTGGTCGCCATCGCGCTCTGGGCCGCGGCCCACGGAACCGCGAGCGTGCTGCTGGCCGGCATCGGACTGGGCGCGGAGTACGAAGCCCGGGTCATCGACACCGTCATCGACAACCTCATCCGCGGCCTGGCCGCGCCCGCCGACTGAATCGAGCCCCACGCATGCCGCTGCCTCGTTCCGTGCTCTCCCCGGTGACGCCCGAGAACCGCGATCTCGCGGTGGTGGGCGGCGAGATGCCCGTCGGCATCGGCGGCGAGGTCATCATCAGCGCGCCGCACACCACGACGCTCGGCCCGCCCCATGCGTTCTTCGGCGCGGGCATGAGCTACCGCCTGTCGTTGCAACCCGAGAGCTTCGGTGCCGCGCCCGGCACCTACGCGTGGCGCCAGGCCTGGATCGATTCACCGAGTGCACGACTCCAACACAAGCGCCCGGACGTCTTCGACGCGACCATGCTCGGAGTGCAGTCACCGTTCGGACTCGTCAACGCGGCCAATACGGCACCGCTGCCCTGGGGTGACCGTCTGTTCATGACGTGGGACGTCGGGCGGCCGGTGGAGGTCGATCCGTACTCGCTGGAGTTCCTCGGCGAGGTCGGGCGCGCCGACGAGTGGCACGTGTTCGATCTCATGCCCGGCCCGGTCCTGCCCATGATCACGAGCACCGCCCACCCGGTGATCGATCCCGACCGCGACTGCCTCTGGACGGTGAACACCTACTTCGGCCAGCTCTCGATCGTGCGCTGGGACGGCGAGGGTCCCATCCGGTCGTGGCCGATCGCCGGCGCGCTCGATGCCCCAGTCCGTCCACACCATCACCCAGACCCGCGACTGGCTGGTGGTCGCCGACTGCGCGTTCAAGGTCGAGCCCCAAGTGATGTTCGGCGGCGAGCGCGCCGAACCGAACAACCCGGACGAGCCGGTGTACCTCATTCGCAAGACCGACCTGGAGGCCGCCGCGCCGGGCACCGAGGTGGCGTGCCGCACGTACCACCTGGCACCGGAGACCAACCACTACTACGCGCAGTACGACGACACCGACGGCGTCGTCGTGATGTTCGAGCACACCGAGAACGCCGACATCGCGATGGCGGCTCGCGTCGGCGACACCGACGCCTTCGGTCGGCCGGTCGATCCCGCGCTCGCCGGCCTGTACGGGTTCCCGATGACCCCGACCACGACGTCGATGCAGCGGTTCGATCCGGAGACCGGTGACCGTACGGAGATGGCGAGGCTGTACGACCCGGAGCGGTTCCTCACGCGCCAGCTCTCGGCGTTCGACTGGTCGACCGAAGGGTGGCTCGCACCGGAGGCGTTCCACAGCGTGTACCACGGCTTCCGTCCCGAGGCGATCGTCCAGCGCATGCTCGATCTCTACGGCGATCGGGTCGACCGTGCCCTGTGGCCGGCCGCCGAGACCACCGCGTCGATCGCGACGCACAGCTGGGACGGCCTGCAGACGATCTCGGAGTACCGGTTCGCCGATGTCGGCGATCTTCCGTCGTCACCGATCTTCGTCCCGGTCGCGCCCGGACAGGACGGACGCAGCGCCCACGGCGGCGAGCAGCCGGGCGGACTCCACGGGTGGGTCGTCGTGCCGGTGATGAGCGACCGAGGCTTCCGCGTGGAGATCTTCGCGGCCGACAACGTCGGCGGCGGTCCGGTGTGCACGCTGGCGGCGCCCGGCCATGCGGTGCCCTTCATCCTGCATTCGGCCTGGATGCCGCGTGCGGTGCCGAGCGACGAACGAGCGCGCACGCGCTTCGCCGAGGACCTCGACCGTGTCGCCGAGCTCCCCGACGATCTCGCGCGGACGGCCCGCGACGTGGCCGCCGAGCTCGATGATGCAGTCCCCATGGTCTGAGTGATGCCGACCACACCACTCACCCGACCACTCACCCGACCGCTCACACCGGCCGGTCGGCGCGGCCGCACGGCGCTCAAGCGCTTCCTGTACGCGCAGCTCGCCCTCCGTCAGGCGTTCATGATCGCCATCGGGCGCGAGCAGCCGTTGGTCAACTTCACGGTGGAGGCCGATCCGCCGTCGGTGTACTTCGTGTTCCGAATCCGCGCCGAGATCGTCGAGCAGCTGGGCGTACGTCTCGGTCTGCCGGCCGGCCTGGAGCCGACGCCGATCCGGTGCCTCGACGACGACGAGCCCGCCCACCTGCTCACGGTCAACGTGTACCGCGTCTCGGGACTGGCGAACGGCCTCCGAGCCGAGTGGTCGGTCTTCGTCGCCGACGCGTCAGGGGTCCCGCGCTACCTGGTGTTCGACGCGCGGTCCTCCCAGACGTCGATGGACCCGGTCGACATCATCACGCGCGCCTCGTCGGTGATCCACGAGCGACGCGGATCGGTCATCGAGACCCGCGTCGGCACCGGTCCGACCGCGTTCGAATGCACCATCGACGTTCCGCCGGGCGACGCCGCGCCGCGCGTCGCGCCGGCTCCGGAGTGGGCCACCGCGAACGACTTCATCTACTGGGGCAACGGCATCTGCGACCGCACCTACTACGACGCCGGGATGGTCGATCCCAAGCAGCGCGCGGTTCCTGCATCCGGATACACGATCGTCGACGGCACACCCTGGGCCGAGCTCGTCGAGCCCGAGCCGGTGCACGTGCTGGTGTTCGAGGACGCGATCCAGCTCGTCATCTCCCCCTGGGAGAACCTGGACCGTCTCCACCCATGAACGTGCGTCGCGAGCGGTCCGCACGAACGGGGCGCCCATCGAAGCGCCGCGCCACGCGAGGAGACGGCATGGACGTGACCCTGGAACGCACCATCCGCGAGCGGATGGAGGCGGAGAAGTCCCGGACCGGTCCGCCGCCCGACGCGATCCCCGTGCCGCCGATCCCCACGGGTCGCTACACCGACCCCGAGTTCTTCCGACTCGAACGGGAGCGCATCTTCGCTCGTTCGTGGCTGTTCGCGGGCCATACGTCCGAGTGGCCCGAGCCGGGCTCCTACCGGACGTTCACGCGATCGGGCGCACCCGTCGTCATCGTCCGCGGTGACGACGGCGTGCTGCGCGCCTTCTACAACGCCTGCCGGCACCGCGGCGCGCCCGTCGTCCGCGACGAGTGCGGCACCGCGCGCCGACTCACCTGCCGCTACCACTCGTGGTCCTACGGGACCGATGGCGCGCTGAAGGCCGTCCCCGATGCCCGCAGCTTCCCGGAGCTCGACACCACCGACGCTCGGGCTCGTGCCGGTCCGCTGCGAGACCTGGGACGGCTGGGTGTTCGTGAGCGAGGACGCCCAGGCCCGCCCGCTGCTCGACTTCCTCGGTCCGATCGGCGACCAGATGTCCGAGATCGACGGCCCGTCGATGCGCCTCGTCGGCACGAAGGTGCACCGACTCGCGTGCAACTGGAAGCTCATGGTCGACGCGTTCCTCGAGGTGTACCACGTCCGCACCGTCCATCCCGACAACGCGGCACTGCTCTACGACGACCAATCCGTGACCGTGGCGATGCTCCCCCACGGCAACAGCCGGTTGACCGTGGAGAAGCGGGCCGAGCTGCGCGACTTCCCGATGGTGTCACCGGAGTTCGACAACCCCGCGGTCGGGCTGCTGTGGCGGCAGACGTCGACCTCCTACGGGATCTTCCCCAACCTGGTCGTGCCGATGGACACGGGCGCGTTCACCTTTCTCTGCATGTGGCCCGTCGACGTGGATCACACCGAGCTCGAGCTGCGGTGGTACGCACCGGCGTGGGCGGGCGAGGAGATTCCGCCCGATCACGTGGAACGCATGGCCCTCTTCGACACGGTCATGGCCCAGGACACCGCGAACATGGCGCCGATCCAGGCCTCGGTGTCCTCGCCCGGCGCGCGTCCGTTCCAGATCGGATGGCACGAGCGGCTCATCCACCACTTCCAGCGCGCCGTCGACCTCGCCATCGGACCCGACGCGCTGCCCGCAGGCACGGCCGTCTCCGACGCGCTCGACGATTTCGTCGAACCGGCCTGAGGACCGGCGCACCATGGTCTCGGGTGAGCGAATGCTCCTCAGCGGCGGCAGCGTCATCGACGGGACCGGCGCCCCACCTCTGGCCGACACCGACGTGCTCTTCGAAGTGGACCGCATCATCGCGGTCGGCGGAGCCGCTCGCGACGCCGATGGTCCCGGCATCACCAAGGTGGACGTGTCGGGTCTCACGGTGATGCCCGGACTGATCGACGCGCATTGCCACATCACCTTCGGCGAGCCGGCCAGCAACGACGAATTGTTCTTCCATCGCGAGCAGTCCCGGGCGATGTTGGTCGCCGCCCACAACGTCCCCAAGCTGCTCCGCGCCGGCGTCACGGGCTTCCTCGACGCCGATTGCATCTTCGACCTCGGCCCCGCACTGCGCGACGGGATCGAGGCCGGTCTCGTCGAGGGACCGCGGATGTCGTCCGGCATGAACGCGCTCCTCACCACCGCCGGGGGAACTGCGGGCCGGCTCATCCCCGATCGCGGCACGCTCGGCTACGCCGCCGTCATGGGCGATCGCGACGAGATCGTGCGCACCACGCGCCGGCAGATCAAGCACGGTGCCGACTGGATCAAGATCCACGTCACCGGCTCGTTGCCCCGCTCCGACGGCGAGCTCACGGTCTGGTCCGCCGAGGAGCTCAGGCTGGTCACCGACACCGCGCACGCGCTCGGAACCCCGACGGTCGCGCACTGTCGCAGTGCCGAGTCGACGCGCCTCGCCGCGGAGGCCGGCGTCGACCTGATCCTGCACGCCAGCTACCTCGACGCCGCCGCCCTCGACGCCGTGGTCGCCTCCGGCGCCGCCATCGCCCCCACCTTCACCTTTCTCGCGAACCTGGCCGACCACGGCGCCAAGGTCGGCGCGGCGACGAGCCAGGTCGACATCTTCCGAGGCGAGATCGCCGCGACCGCCGAGATGATCCGACGCGCGCACGCTGCCGGTGTGCGCTTGCTCTGCGGCTCCGAGAGCGGGTTCTCGCTCACCCCCTACGGGCACTGGCACGCTCGTGAGCTCGAGCTGTTCGTCGAGGTGCTCGGTCTCACACCGGTCGAAGCGATCCGCTGCGCGACGCGCAATGGTGCACTCGCGCTTCGTCGACCCGACGACTCGATCGGGGTCGTGCGCGCCGGAGCCGCCGCCGATCTCATCGTGATCGACGGAGACCCGGCGACCGACATCGCGGTGCTCGGAGACCGCTCACGCTTGCGCCACGTCTTCTCACGTGGGGTCGCGGTCGACCTCGACCGTCCGTGGCCCGAACGGCGCGCGCTCGCAGGCGAACACGTCGGTTCGTGGTCGACGCGGCCCCTCACCTGGGACCTTGCCCGGTCATGACGGCTCGTCGGGACGGATCGGTCATCGTCACCGGTGCCGGGAGCGGCCTCGGGGCCGCGCTCGCGCACGCGGCCGCGGACGCCGGGTGGACGGTCGGCGTCCTCGATCGAGACTTCGGGGCCGCGTCGCGCACCGTCGAGTCGATCGGCGCGACCGCGGTCGCGCTCGCCGCCGACACGTGTGACGAGTCCGCGCTCGACGCCGCGCTCGATCAGTTCGCGACGGTCACGGGCGCACCGGCACCGGACGCCGTGGTCTGCAACGCGGGCATCGTCCGGTTCGGCCCACTGCTCGAGATGAGCACCGAGGACTGGCGGGCGGTCGTGGACGTCAACCTCACCGGCACCTTCCTGACCGCTCGGGCCGCCGCCCTCCGCATGCTCGCCGCGGGAACCCGGGGGTCGATCGTCGCGATCACGTCGATGAACGGAGTCGCTCCCGGCCCCAACGCCGGCGCGTACGGCGCGACCAAGGCCGCCGTCGCCCGGCTCACCCAGCAGATGGCGCTCGAATGGGGGCCGACCGGAATCCGCGTCAACGCCGTGGCGCCGGGCCTCATCGACGCCGGGATGTCCGAGGCGATCTACGCGGATCCCGAGATTCGCCGACTCCGATCCGAGCGGGTGCCGCTCGGACGATTGGGCACACCATCGGACGTTGCCGCCGCGGTCCTGTTCCTCCTCTCCGAGGGTGCCGGCTACATCAACGGCACCGAGCTCCTCGTGGACGGTGGGGTCACCGTGAGCGTCATCAACACCCTGCCGCGTCCCCGCCCGATCGACGCGGCCGGCGTCGAGCCGACCCCCGACTCGTGAGCCCCGCATGAGCGGCAATCTCGTGCTCTCGGGCGGACCGGGTCACGACTTCGACCGCACCACCGCCGAGCTCGGAGCGCTGAGCTCGGAGGCTGGACTCACTCCGACCGTGATCACGGAGCCGGACCGAGTTCTTCACCGCCCTGCGGCAGGCCGAACGCGGCGAGCTCGGACGCTGGGATCTCGTGACCGTGAACGCCTTGCGCTGGCGCATGGAGACCGGACGGTACGGCGACCAGCGGGACCGCCTCGCCTTCGAGCTCGGTGCCGACGACGCCGCGCTCCTCGCGTCCCACGTGACGGGGGGCGGTGGACTGCTCGTGCTGCACACCGGCGTCATCTGCTTCGACGCCGAGCCCACGTGGCACCGACTCGTCGGTGGCAGTTGGAACTGGAGGTCGTCGTCGCACCCACCCGTCGCCGAGGTCGACGTGACGATCACCGAAGCCGGTCGCCACCATCCGGTGACCGCCGGCGTCGAGCCATTCCGCGTGCGCGACGAGCTGTACCGGGACCTCGACACGCTGGACGACATCGTCCCGTTGTTGGACGCATCACACGAAGGTCTCGCCTACCCACTGCTCTGGGCGCGAGCGGTCGGCGGAGGTCGGGTCGTGACCGATGTGCTCGGGCACGGGACCGCGTCGTTCCAGAACCCGGCCCACCGCGCGGTTCTCTCCCGGGCGATGTCCTGGTCACGCCGGAGGCCGGCAGATGCCCGGTGATCCCGTGGGCCGAGGCGCGCCCGTGCGAGCACCCACCACGATCACGGTGACCGCGTACGACGACGCGCGCGCCGCCTTCCGCAGCAAGGACCTCAGCCAGGCCCTCTACGACGAGGGCGGGGTCGTCATGGACCGCGTCCTGGTCACACTGCACGGAGACCAACACCGCGCCCGGCGCCGGCTGGAGAACCGCTTGTTCCGGCGCGACACCCACACCCGCTACGAGCGCGAGCTGTTCCCCGCGATCGTGGCGGACACGTTGTCGCCACATCTCGCCGACGGCCGGGCCGAGCTCGTGGGCCTGAGTCACCAGATGATGATGAACCTGGCCGCCGTCACCGCCGGGGTGGACCGCCCCGAGGGGACCCGCGAAGAGTCGTTGCACCTGTACTCGTACCTGATGCGCTTCATCGAAGGAGCGACCCTCGCCCACTACACCGGCGACCGCGATGCCAAGCGGGCAGAGGTGGCCGCAGCCCTCGCGTCGTTCGATCGTGAATTCCTCGTCCCGTCGATCGCACGCCGGCGCGTCGCGCTCGCGCAGTTCGATGCGGGTGAGCTCGACGAGGACGACCTTCCGCGCGATGTGCTCACCGTCCTGCTGAGGAACCGGGACAACCTCGAGCTGCCACCCGACGTCGTGTTGCGCGAGACGTGCTTCTTCCTGCTCGCGGGTGCGCACACCTCGGCCACGGCGTTCGTCCGCACGTTGCACAACATCTTCGGGTTCGACGTCACGAATCCCGCCGACGCCGCGCTCGCGCGCACCGACCTCGCATTCCTGCAGCGCTGCGTGCACGAGACCATCCGGTTGCAACCTTCGAGCCCGATCGCACTGCGGTGGGCACTCGCCGATGTGGAGCTTCCGAGCGGCGTCCGCCTGCAGGCGGGCGACCAGGTCACGATCGACCTGATGGCCGCGAATCGCGACCCGTCGATCTTCGGCGACGCCGCCGATGCGTTCGACCCCCACCGCACCGTGGCGGACGGGCAACCCCGGTGGGGCTTGAGCTTCGGCCTCGGCATGCACGCGTGCATCGGACAGGACCTCGCGGCCGGACTCGCGATCTCGGATCGTCGGACCGGGCCCGGACCATCTCTTCGGGCTGGTCCCCGTCGCGATCGAGGCCGTCCTGGGCGCCGGTGTGGCCCCCGATCCTGACGATCCACCCGAGCTCGATCCCTCCAGCGACCGTGGCTACTGGGCCCGGTACCCCGTGCGGTTCTGAGCGCCGATGATCGATCTCCATGCGCACGTGGTCCTCGCCTCCGTGCTCGGCGCGGCGGGACCGTACGGGCCGGACCTCGACGCCGGCGACGTCGACACCGGACGCCTCCCCTGCTTCCGGGTCGGCGAGTACACGCTGGTCGGCGTGCGCTACGCCGGGAGTCCGTTCATGGATCTCGACCTCCGCCTCGCCGCCATGGACGAGCTGGGAATCAGCCTGGCGGTGCTCTCACCCAATCCGCTCACGTACTTCTCCCACGTGGAGGCTGATTGGGCGGACGCGTTCTGCCGGCGCCACAACGACGAGCTCGCGATGCTCGTGGCCCAGGCCCCGGAGCGTCTCGCCGGCTTCGCGCAGCTCCCCATGCAGGATCCGGCGCGTGCCGCCGCCGAGCTGCGCCGAGCCGTGACCGAGCTCGGCCTCGTCGGTCCGTACACCGGCACCGATCTCGGACGCGCGCTCGACGATCCGGCCTTCGACGAGGTGTGGTCGACCTGCACCGAGCTCGACGTCCCGCTGTTCCTCCACCCTGCGCCGGACGGCATCGATTCGCCACGACGGGACGATCGGCTCGTGCGCTTCGACGGCGACCTGTGGCTGGGGTTCTGCTACGAGGAGACCCTGGCTGTCGCCACCCTGGTGCTCGGTGGGGTGCTCGACCGCCACCCGACGCTCGACGTGTGTGTGAGTCATGGTGGCGGCGCCAGCTCGTGGTTGGCCGAGCGCCTGCAACACGCGGCCTGCACCCGGCCATGGGCCTCGGAGCACCTGCGAGAAGAAGGCGCCGTCGTCGACCGGCTCGCCCGCGTGTGGTGGGACGCTCACGTCGGCGGGCCGCGGGCCCTCCACGCCTTGCTCGACGCGTTCGGCTCCGAACGCGTGGTGGCCGGTACCAACCTCGCCGGTTGGGATCAGAGCGACGATCCCAGCTGGGGTGACGCGGCCCTCGCCGCGACCCTCGATGACAATGCCCGTCGGTTGCTCAGGATCGGCTGAGCGGACTCGAACGTGACCGTCGTGATACCTCAGTCGGGCGCCGAGCACTGGATCGCGGCCCGCTCGGCGACGATCGGGAGGATCGCCTCCGCGATCACGGCCCGGTGGGTCGCGTGGTCCCGATACGTGAGGTAGCCGTCGGCGTCGTCGAACTCGGCGATCACGACGAAGTCCCAGTTGCCGTCGACGAGCCCGGCGTCGGCACCGACGTGGTACCCCCGGACCGTCGCGATCGCGTCGGGAAGCTCCGCCAGCCGGGAAGCAACCGACGCCTTCGCCTCCGCCGTGGCGTCCGGTGTCCATCGGAACATCACCACGTGTCGGAACATCACGCGACCGTACCGGCTAGTAGTCCACGGTGGGCGTGGGCGGGAAGAGCCGCTCGCGCTCGGCCATGAGCCGTCGACAGTCCCAACGCTTTCCGACCGGCTCGAGGATGATCGGGCTCTTGCTCAGGTCCGGATACTGGATCCATTCGGCCGCGGTCCTGAAGATGTCGTCCGTGGCACCGACGATCAACTGCTCGGAGTGATCGGAGACCGTCCCTCGCAACGAGCCGTCGGCCTCGGCCAGCACGTCGTAGGCGAAGATCTCGCGCCGGGCGATGTACAGGTCCCCCTGGACCGCGTCGTTGACCTTGATGTGCACCGTGACACCGGGATGCCCGTCGTGGTCGTCGTCGGCGACGCGCGGATCGGCGGGGTCGGTCGGCAACTCGTCGTGCGCGGGGTCCTGCAGGTGGATGCCGATCCCGGTGGGCGTCGCCGGCCGGCGGATACGGACCCGTCCGTGCTTCTCGATCACCGTGACCGGCGTCGCGATCGGCGTGATCGCACTCGTCGCCGCATCCGACATCTCCGTGGTGATCGGCTGGTCGCTCCGCAGCTCCGAATGACAGAACGATTCCTTGGCCGTGAGCGCGCCGTGCTCGACGGTCAGATCGGTGAACCCGTAGCTGATGATCATGGTCTTCATGTCGGTGCTCTGGTAGGCGACCACGTCGTAGTGCGCGTACCGACCGGCCAGACGCCGGGCGACGCGGTCCACCTTCGGCCGCGTCGCGGTCGGTTGGCCTGCACCCGCGTCGGCGCTGCCACAGCTCGCGACCGTCAACAGCGCAGCGAGGAACAGGAGCACTCCCCCGCGACCGGTCATGCCCGTCCTCCCCATCCGACGCTCGTCGCGTGTCACTCCGCCGCGAACCAGTTCGCGTGGAACCCGAACGGCATGCGGTACGGGAGGTGCACCCGGGCGATCGGCCCCGCGTCGACCGCCCGGGCGTCGAGCACGCAGACGTCGGTGGCATCGGACGCCGAGTCGTAGACCGCGTTGACGAGCCAGCCGTCGTCCTCGGCGCGGCCGTCCGGATCCGGCGCGAACACGCTCTCGCCCACGTGACCGGTCGGCCCGGCGCTCCAGACCTGGCGCGCGCCGGTGACGTCGTCGTACTTGACGATGGCGTCGAAGTCGCCGATCGATCGGTCCTGGGCGAGGAACGCCGACATGTACCGGTAGCGGGACCGCACGCCGTCCATCTCGTCGTTGATGCGGCAGAAGTCGCCGCTGAGATCATCGAGCTGCTCCCACCCGGCCTCGCCCGTTCGCAGATCGACCCAGAACTTCGCCGGATGTCCCGCACCGGCGTCGGCGACGGATTCGTCCAAGGCCGCGTTGGGATCGATGCCGAAGTCGGGGTGGGTGAGCCGACTGCCGGAGAGCTCGATGCGGTCGCCGTCGACCCAACCGTTCCAGAAGTGCTGCACGTGGCCGGGCTCGACCTCGAACCAGCGCACGTCGGCGGCGGTCCCGAGCCTGGGCATCACGCCGATCCGGGTGCCGTTCTCCGGACGCCAACGGGTCAAGGGACCGGACCCGAGGTTCGCCACGTCGAACACGATCGGCGAGTCGAGGAACACCGCGTGGTGCTCCGTGATCACGAAGTCGTGCATCATCACCGGCGCAGGGATGTCGATCTTCACACGATGGACCAGCGCGCCCGACGCGTCGACGGCGTAGTAGCGGATCACGGGCTCGAACACCGAGTACGCGAAGAAGAACATCTCGCCCGTTCGCGGATCCAGGCGGGGGTGCGCGGTCATGGCACCGCGGAGGTCTCCGTCGAAGTCGTACTCGCCGATCGTGTCCAACGACGCGGTCACCTCGGTCGGCAGACCACCCTCCCAGAGCGCGAGGTACCGACCTGCGTGACGGATGATGTGGGTGTTCGCCGGGTTCTTGACCGGGCCCGCGTCGCCCACCACCTCGGGATCGGGATAGTCCGTCACGGAACCGAGTCCCGGGTAGACGGCTCGGCCCAGCGCGGCCTCGACTTGGAGTCCCCGCGACCGGATCCAGCGATTGCGACACCCGACGCCGTCGGCTCCGAAGGTGACGGAATGCAGCATGCCGTCGCCGTCGAACATGTGGTACCTGCCGATGGGCTCGAACATCGGGTTCGGGCCGTTGCGCACGAACGCGCCACGGAGGCGCCGCGGGATGGTGCCCGTGACCTCGCATCGTGCGACGTCGTACTCGTCGTCGAGCGGGAACAGGTTGCCCGAGAGATCCGGCTGGTGGTCCCGATTCGTGACCCTTGCGGCGTGGCCGACGTGCGCGCTCATCCGGCGCCCCCTCCCTCAGGGCCGACCCGGCCCGTCCCGATACTCCGGCCAAGTTAACACTGTTCACCGAGCTCGGCCCGATGTCGCCCGCTCCCCGAGCGCGCCCACCGGCGAGCACTAGCTTGCGCAACGTGCGCCATCCCACCGACGTGGTCGCGGCCCACCGGGAGTTGGTCGAGGCCGGCACCGGGGGTTCGGCACCTCGTGGTGGTCGAGGATCGCACCGCGGAGAAGATCGCCGGAGCACGGCCTCGCCGTGCGTCCGCCGACGAGCGCGTCACCGTGGTCGACCACGAGGTGCTGTGCGTCTGATCGGGCGCGAGCAGGCGACCGACTCGGTCACGACGCTCGATCCGCGCCGTGACGCGCACGATCGGTCCTGAGCCCGGCGGGAACGGATGTGACCAACACGGACACTCCGGCGGGTGGACCCGGCGGCCCGGGACGGAGCCTCGGGTTGGCGAGCACCGTCGCCATCGGCATCGGCGGGATGGTCGGTGGGGGCATCTTCGCCGTCCTGGGTCTCTCCGTGGTACTCGCCCAGGGTGCGGCGCCGGTCGCGTTCCTGGTCGCCGGCACCGTGGCGCTGCTCACCGCAGCCTCGTACGCCAAGCTCTCGGTCGCGTACCCGAGTCGGGGCGGTACCGCCACGTTCCTCAACCAGGTCCTCGGCGACGGCGTGCTCGTCGGCGGCCTCAACGTGCTGCTCTGGCTGAGCTACGTGGTCATGCTGTCCCTCTACGCCGCCGCGTTCGCCAGCTATGCCGTCAGCTTGCTGCCCGGTTCGCCGTCCACGCTCGTCGAGCATGCGCTGCTGAGCGGAGTCATCGTGGCGATCGCCGCGCTGAACGTGGCCAGTGCCGCGATCGTGGGGCGCGCCGAGCGATGGGTCGTGGCGCTCAAGCTGCTGATCCTCGGCGTGTTCATCGCCACCGGATTCTCCGGGATCCGATGGGGGCGACTGGGGACCGGCCAGTGGGCAGATCCACTCGCCATCATCGGTGGCGGGATGCTCATCTTCGTCGCGTACGAGGGGTTCGAGCTGATCGCCAACGCCGCCGAAGACGTGCGCGACCCGGAGCGGAACCTTCCACGCGCCTTGTTCGCCTCCGTCGGGATCGTGATCGTTCTGTACGTGCTCGTCGCCGCGGTCACGGTCGGCACGCTCAGCATCGCCGAGATCAGTCGAGTGAGCGACTACGCGCTCGCCGAAGCGGCCCGTCCCGCGCTCGGCCAGACCGGCTTCGTGCTCGTCGCCGTTGCCGCCATGCTCTCGACGACGTCGGCCATCAACGCCACGATGTACGGCACCGCGCGACTGTCCTGGACCATCGCCCGGTCCGGTGAGCTCCCCGAAGCCCTCGAGCAACAGGTGTGGAACCGGCCCATCGAAGGACTCCTCGTCACCACGGTCCTCACCCTCATCGTCGCGAACGCGTTCGACCTCAGCCGCATCTCGGTCATGGGCAGTGCCGGATTCCTGATCGTGTTCGCCGCGGTCAACGCGGCCGCCGCCCGCATTGCCCGACGACCCAAGGCGCGCGTGCTCGCGGTGACCGGCGCGATCGTCGTGCGTGGCCGCGCTCGTTGCCCTCGTCATCGAGAGTGGGAGCCGCGACCCGTGGAGCATCGTCGTGGCCGCTCGGCCTCGTCGCCGGATCGTTCGCCGCCGAGGCCACCTACCGTCGGTTCACCCACCGCTCGATACACGTCGACCGGTCGTCGTGAAGCGGTCAACTCCAGGGGCACGAAAGGTTGCGGACCGAGCCGGGCGACAGGTGTGCGTCGAGATCGTCAACCGAGCCGCACAACTCCACAACGGGTCGAGACGATTGTCGAAAGGTCGCGCTCGTCCGTGGAGGCGAGCGCCTTGCACACCGCGGAGCGGTCGATGCCTTGGTACACGACCTCGTGCGTCTCGTCGCCTACTTGATGAGCTTGATGATGTTGAACATCGGCAGGTAGAGGCTGATGACCATGCCGCCGACCATGCCACCCATGACGACGATCATGAGCGGCTCGATGAGTGACGTCAGCGCGTCGACCGTGGCGGTGACCTCGGCGTCGTAGAAGTCGGCGATCTTGTCGAGCATCTCGTCGAGCGCACCCGTCTCCTCACCGACCGAGATCATCTGCGTGACCATCGGCGGGAAGACCTCGTGCTGCTCGAGCGGCCGGGCGAGCGTGTCGCCCCGCTTGACCGCGCTCTGCGTCTCGCGGAGCGCGACCGACACGACCTCGTTGCCCGCCGTCTCCGCGACGATGTCGAGCGCCTCGAGGATGCCGACCCCGGAGCGGGTCAGCGCGGCCAGGGTCCGCGAGAACCGGGCGAGCGCGGTCTTGCGGGTCAGGAGGCCGAAGACCGGCATCCGCAGCTTGAACCGGTCCCAGATCATCCGGCCGTTCTCGGTCTTGATCCACCGCCGGAAGAAGTAGATGCCGATGCCCGCGCCGACGATGAACAGCGGGAACCACTTCTTCATGAGGTCCGACGCCGAGATCAGGATCCGGGTCGGCAACGGCAGCTGCCCGCCGAGGTCGGTGTAGATCGCCTTGAACTGCGGGACGATGAACAGCAGCATCGCGGTCGCGATGAGCAGACAGATCGCCAGCGCGACGATCGGGTACGTCATCGCGGAGCGGATCTTGCGCCGGAGCTCGACCTGCTTCTCGATCGTGTCGGCGAGTCGCATCAGGACCGCGTCGAGCACACCACCGATCTCACCCGAGCGCACCATCGCGATGTAGAGCCGGCTGAACACCTTGGGGTGCTTCGAGATCGCGGCCGAGAGCGAGACGCCCTTCTCGACGTCGAGGCGCACCTCCCCGATGACGCGTGCGAGCTCCTCGTTCTCGGTCTGCTCGGCGAGGATCGCGAGCGACCGGATCAACGAGAGCCCCGAGTTGATCATCGTCGCGAACTGACGCGAGAAGACCGCGACGTCCTTCAGCTTCACCCGACCCGAGAGGCCCGGGATCTTGATGTCGGCCTTGAGCTTGTTGTCGTGCTTGGCCTCGACCGCGATCGGCGTGTAGCCCATCTGGCGCAGCTTGCCGACGACGAGCGTGGCGTCCTCGGCCTCGAGCTGACCCTCGACGAGCTTCCCGGTCTGGTCGCGGACCTTGTACGCGAACGTGGTCGCTCATCAGAGCCCGTGTCCGCACCGGCGTCGCCGGCGGGTTCGCGAGCCGGCGGAGGTCCTCCTCGTTCGAGCACCGCTCGAGCGCGGCCTCGAGGGTGACCTTCCCGCCGTTCACGAGCTGCGCGAGGTGCTGGTCCATCGTGAGCATCCCGAACTTCGCGCCGGTCTGCATCAGCGAGTAGATCTGGTAGATCTTCCCCTCCCGGATGAGGTTGCGGACCGCCGGCGTGGCGACGAGCACCTCGGCCGCGAGCACCCGTCCGGCCCCGTCGGGGGTCTGGAGCAGCTGCTGGGTGCAGATGCCCTGCAGCGACGCCGCGAGCTGGACCCGGACCTGCTGCTGCTGGTGCGCGGGGAAGACGTCGATGATGCGGTCGATCGACTGCGGCGCGTCCTGCGTGTGCAGGGTCGCGAAGACGAGGTGGCCCGTCTCGGCCGCGGTCAACGCCGTCTGGATGGTCTCGAGGTCACGCATCTCACCCACGAGGATCACGTCGGGGTCCTGGCGCAGCACGTGCCGGAGGGCCTCGGCGAAGGACCTCGTGTCCTCCCCCACCTCCCGCTGGTTCACCACGGCGCGCTTGTGCTGGTGGAGGAACTCGATCGGGTCCTCGACCGTCATGATGTGGACGGCCTTCTCGCAGTTCACGATGTCGATGAGCGACGCCAGCGTCGTGCTCTTTCCCGAGCCGGTCGGGCCGGTCACGAGCACGAGACCGCGCGGCAGCTCGGCGAACGCGCGCACGGTGTCGGGCACGCCGAGGCTGTCGAACGGCACGATCTCGTACGGGATCGTCCGCATCACCGCGCCGACGTTGTCGCGCTGGAGGAACACGTTCACGCGGAAGCGGCTGCGACCCGGCAGCGAGTACGAGCAGTCGAGCTCCAGCTCGTTCTCGAACTTCTCCCGCTGCTTCTGCGTGAGGATCGCGTAGATCATCTCCCGGATCTGCGAGCCCGACAGCGCCTCGATGCCCTCGACGGGCTGCAGCTCGCCGTGCACCCGGATGACCGGCGGGCTCCCGGCGGTGAGGTGGAGGTCCGAGCCGCGCTGCTCGAGGACCTTCTTGAGGAGGTCGTTGACGTGGATGCCCTCGACCTCGTCCTCGACCGGGTGCGCATCGCGATCGCCGGTGGGGTCGAGCGCAGGGACGGCCGGACCGAACACGGCGTCGATCGCGTGCTGGATCTCGTAGCGGCCCGCGGCGGCGGGCACGATCTCGTACCCCGTGGCCTGACCGACGGCCTGGACCGCGGCGTCGTCCCCGGGGTCAGGGAACGCCACGACGAGTCGGGCGCCGTCGAAGTCGACGCCGATCGCCTGGTACTCGCGGGCGACCCCCTCGGGCACCGTCAGCGCGGCGTCGGGGTGCAACGGCGTCTCGGTGAAGTCGACGAAGCGGACCCCGACGGTCTCCGCGATCGCGGCGGTGAGGTCCTTCTCCGACACGAGTCCCTCGCCGCGCAGCACGGCGGGCAACGCCTCGCCGGTCCGCCGGGACTCGGCCATTGCGATGGCGAGGTCGTCGCGCGAGAGCACGTGGCGCTCCACGAGGAACTCACCCAACACCCGGGCCTGACTTGACAGCATCTTCGTGCCTCCTTGTCGGGCGTATCGGCCGCGCGGGCGCCCGACTTGAAGCGACCTGATGGCTCCTCCGCTCGGGCGGCTCACGTCGGGAAGCCTCGGGACGCTCCCGGAGCTGCTCGCCTCCGCTCGTTCCTCGCTCCGGCTCGAGGGCTGCCGATCACGGGAGACGACCTGGAGTGCCGGCGCGACGCCCGAGAACCCCTCAATCCCTGGGGTGTCGACGTCGATGCAGGGCAGATGATCCCCGAATACGTCGACGTCGACGCCCGGTCCGCGCCCATCCGCCGACGCATCGGCGATCTCTTCGTCGAGCACGGGATGATCACCGATCAGCAGCTCGCGGAGGCGCTCGACGTGCAGCGCCGCACCGGCGGCCGCCTCGGCGAGATCCTGATCGACCTGGAGTTCATCACCTCCGTCGACGCGGCGGAGATCCTCGCCGAGCGCCTCGGGATGCCGTTCGTGAACCTGGACGTCACGCCGATCGACGAGATCGTCGCCCAACGCATCCCGGAGGAGATCGCGCGCCGCTACCGCGCGATCCCGATCGACGAGGAGGACGGCGTGCTGCGTATCGCCGTCGCCGACCCGACCGACGTCTTCGCGCTCGACGACCTCCAGGTGATCACGCGTTGCCAGGTGATCCCGATCGTCGCCGACCCGGGTCAGCTGCTCGAAGCCGCGAACCGCATCTGGACCCGTCCGAGCATGGAGAGCCGGATCGACGACGCCTCGGACCTCGAGGACGAGGAGCCCACGCACCTCCTCGTCTCCGATGCCGAGGACGCGCCGATCATCCGGCTCGTCGACGCGATGATCGGACAGGCCACCGACGAACGCGCGTCCGACATCCACATCGAGCCCGCCGGCGACCGCGTGCGCATCCGCTTCCGCGTCGACGGCGTGCTCCACGACGCCTCGTCGACCCCGAAGAACGTGCTGCGCCCCGTCGTGAGCCGGCTCAAGGTCATGGGCGGCTGTGACATCTCCAACAGCCGGACGCCCCAGGACGGCCGCTTCTCGGTGCACGGTCGGGACCGTCACGTCGACGTGCGTCTCACCACGCTGCCGACGTCGACCGGCGAGGCGGTGGTGCTGCGGCTCCTCGACAAGACCCACGGCATCTTCGACCTCGGGGCGCTCGGCTTCGAGGCCGACGAGCTGGCGCGGTATCAGGCGTCGTTCCGCACCTCGCAGGGCGCGATCATCTCCGCCGGGCCGACCGGGTCGGGGAAGACGTCGACGCTCTACGCGACGCTGCGCGAGCTGAACGACCCGGGCCGCGCGATCGTGAGCGTCGAGGACCCGATCGAGTACCACCTCGACGGGATCAAGCAGGTCCAGGTGGGCCGGCGCGGTGGGGTCGGCTTCGCGGGCGCCCTGCGCGCGATCCTGCGTGCCGACCCGGACGTGATCCTCATCGGCGAGGTGCGCGACAGCGAGACCGCGCTCGATCGCGGCCGAGGCCGCGCTCACCGGCCACCTCGTGCTCAGCACCATCCACACGCTGAGCGCGGCGACCGTCCCGGTGCGTCTCGTCGAGATGGGCATCGAGCCGTACCTCGTGACGTCGTCGCTGCGCTGCGTGGTCGGTCAGCGACTCGCCCGCCGGCTCTGTGAGCACTGCCGCACGACGAGCCCGCCGCACCCGGACGAGCTCGAGGTCCTCACGATCCCGGGTGAGGACCCGATCACCGAGGTGGGCCGTCCGGTGGGCTGCTCGGCCTGCGCCAAGACCGGCTACCGCGGCCGGCTCGCGATCTACGAGGTGATGATCCTGGAGGACGAGATCCGCGCCCTCATCGCCCGTCGCGCCTCGGGGCCCGAGATCCAGCGGGCCGCGGTCGAGGCCGGGATGCGCACGCTGCAGGTCGCCGGCGCCCGCCGGGTGCGCGACGGACTCTTCGGACCGGACGAGCTCATCCGGGTCCTCAGCTGATTTTCATTCCTTCTCACAACGTCACGGGGAGCAGACGCAACGTGCATAGCCTGCGCCGAAGGTCGGCTCGCTGGGGAGGACGCCGCCCGTGAACCTGAAGCAGGCCGCGGCTCGTCTCGGCGTGCACTATCAGACCGCGTACCGGTGGGTGCGTTCGGGCGACCTCGCGGCCGTCCGGGTCGGTGCGCGCTACGAGGTGTCCGACGCCGCGATCCACGGCTTCCTGGCGACGCGCCAGTCGGTCCTGCGCCAGGCCGAGCCCCAGCGCGACGCGCCCGCGCCGGCGATCCGACGATCCCGACGAGCTGCTGCTGGACCTCGAGGCGATGGCCGGGGAGCCCCTGCTGAGCGTGCCCGCGCTCACCCACGTACACCGCCCGCAGAGGGCGTGAGGTGCTCGGTGACCTGTGCCTCGTCGTGGTCACCCACCCGGACGGCACGATCGACCGGGCCGCGATCGACCACCTCCACGCCGACCGCGCCGCCTTCGTGGCCTCGGCACTCAGCGTGACCGGTCCCAAGCCGCCGCGTGTCGGCGCGCTGCTGGCACCGGTGATGCTGCGCGGCGAGGTCGTCCGGATCCCGCACGTCCCGCAGGACCGGTTGCGGGCCGGCATCCGCCCGGAGCTGCGCCAGTACCTCGACGACCATCCCGTCGTCGGCATCGTCGCCGCACCGGTCCGTGTGCGTGGTGGCCTGCGCGGCATGGTGATGTTCACCCGCGACACACCCGCACGTCCCTACACCGAGGAGGACGAGCGGTTCGTCGTCCACTTCGCCGAGCGCGTCAGCACCCTGGTCCTCGCCGCCGAGGAGATCGACGCACGCGTGGACCGCTCGCGAACGGCTGGCACGAGCGCTTCCGGACCTGGCTCACGGGCCAGCCGCTCGATGCCGAGTTCGACCCCGCGACGGTGGCCGAGCTGCTCGAGGGCGACGCGGACCGCAACGCGGCCGTGGTGGTGTACGACGTCGACGGCCGCATCATCGGCGCCAGCACGTCCGTGGAGAAGACCGCCGGGTACGACACCGGCACGCTCGTCGGCCGGACCTTCGCGGACGTGGTCGACCCGAGCGACATCGAGACCGAACGCGAGAACTTCGCCCGGCTCGCGAGCGGTGAGCTCGACTACCACGACTTCCACGCCAACCGCCGGCGGTCCGACGGCACGATGCTCGACTTCGCGATGCACCGCGTCGCGGTCCGCCGCCTCGACTCGACCCTGGCCTGCATCATCTCCGTCGGGCGCCCGGTCCGGGTGACGAGACGGATCAAGGACCTCATCGGTGCCGGCTGACCGTCACCGGGCCCGAGCCATCCGGGCCCGCTAGCGTCGGCGGGGTCGAACCACAACGCCGTCGGCCCGGACCCCGTCGATGAACCTCAAGGAAGCCGCGCGACGCCTCGGCGTCCACTACCAGACCGCGTACCGGTGGGTGCGCAGCGGCGACCTGGTCGCGGTCCGGATCGGCTCGCGCTACGAGGTCTCGGACGCGGCGATCGAGCGACTCCGGGCGCAGCGACGGGCGCTCGGCACCCCGAGCTTCGACGCCCGCCCCCACGGCGGCGACGACCTGGAGTCGGAGCTGACGAAGATGGCCGACGGGCCGATGCTCGACGTCGGTCAGGCCGTCGTGCACCTCAGCCGCCGCATCGCCGAGACGACCGGTGACCTGTGCGTGGTCGCGGTGCTCGACGAGGCACGTGACCGCGTCGAGGCCGCGTCGTGCTTCGAGCCGGACTCCCAGCGCCTCCCGATCCTCGCCGGCGCCATCGCCGCGACGATGCGCATGCGGGAGCCGGACGAAGGGCCCGTCATGCGGACGGTGTTCGAGGGCAACCAGCTCTTCGTCCCGCACGTGCCCCAGGAGCTGTTCCGCGAGTGGCTCCCCCGCGAGTTCCACCAGCAGTTCGACGACGTGTGCATCTTCGGGATGATCGTGGCGCCGATGCTCCACGACGGGGTCGCGATCGGCGGCATCGCCATCATCCGCGAGCGTCCGGAGCAGCCCTTCACCGCCGAGGACGCCGACGCGGCGTACCGCCTGGCCTCGCTGGCGAGCGACGTCATCGTCGGCGCGCGCCACGACCAGCTCGCGCGTGGCACGCTCGCCCGTGTCGTCGCCGAGCTGCAGGCCGAGCTCGACGGCACCGGCGCGGTCGACGCGGCCCGAGCCGTCGCCGCGTCGAGCGAGTCGCTGGCGGTCCACGACGGCGACGACCGCCTCCTCGCGATGACCCCCGGCTACGCGGCGCTCGCCGACGCGGTGCAGTCCCGGTCGACCGCCCGTCTGCGGTCGGGCGAGCTCGACTACAGCAGCGACGTCTGCCGCGACGAGACCAGCGCGTACGTGGCCCACCACGCGGCGATCCGGTATCCGGACGCCACGCTGGCCGCCATCGTGACCGTGGCGCGCCGGATCGAACGGGGGCCGTCACCGCCGAGGCCGCCACGGGTCGCGTCCACCCGCTGAGCCCGGCGGCGCCGGCCCTGCCGGTCAGGCGGCGCTGCGGTCCATGAGGAGCGAGAGGTCGTGGGGACGCGTGGCGGCGGAGAGCGCGACCTGCCGGCTGATGATCCCCGCCCGGTACAGCTCGAGCGCGTGCTGGTCGAACAGCTGCATGCCGTAGAAGCTGCCCTCGCGGATCACGTCCTCGAGCTCGTGGGTGCGCTCCGGGTCGATGATCCGGTCGAACACCCGGCCGGTCGCGACGAGCGTCTCCACGATCGGCACCCGACCGACGAGATCGGCGCGGGTCACCAGGCGCTGCGCGACCACGCCGCGCAGCGAGCCGGCGAGCGAGCTGCGGACCTGCCCGTGCTGGTTCGCCGGGAAGAAGTCGAGGATCCGGTTCACCGCCTCGGTCGCGGTCGTCGTGTGCAGCGTCGCGAACACCAGGTGGCCGGTCTCGGCCGCGGCGATCGCCGCCCACACCGTCTCCGCGTCACGCATCTCGCCGATCAGGATCACGTCGGGGTCCTGGCGCAGCACCATCTTGAGCGCGGTGCGGAAGCTCTCGGTGTCCTGGCCGACCTCCCGCTGACTGATGAGGCAGCGCCGCTCGATGTGGCGGTACTCGACGGGGTCCTCGATGGTCACCACGTGCGCATCGCGCGTCCGGTTGATGTGCGAGATCATCGACGCGAGGGTCGTGCTCTTGCCCGATCCGGTGGAGCCGGTGACGAGCACGAGGCCGTCGTGCTCGTCGGCGAGGCGGGTCACGATCGGCGGCAGCCCGAGCTCCGGCGATCGTCGGCACCTGCGGCACCACGTACCGGATGGCGAGCGCGACGTTCCCCTGCTCGCGGTAGACGTTCACGCGGAAGCGTCCGATGTCGGTCATCTCGATCGCGAAGTCGAGCTCACCGCGCGGTCGAGAACGCCTCCCGGCGCCATTCCGGCATCAGCTCGTTCGCGATCGCCTCCGCGTCCGCAGCCGACAGCGCCGGCTCGGCCAGCGCCTCGAGCGTCCCGTCGACGCGCACCGTCGGCGCGCGGCCCGCCTTCAGGTGGAGGTCGGACGACCCCATCTCGACCGTCCGTCGCAGCAGATCCTCGATGCCCATCGCTTCGTTCCCCTCCTGCACTACGCCACCACCCGGAAGACCTCTTCCAGGCTCGTCAATCCCGCGGCCACCTTCCGGAACCCGTCGCCTCGCAACGGGACCATGCCCTGCATGACCGCCATCTTCTTCACGTCTTCGGTCGATTTGCGCTCGATGATGAGCCGTTCGATGTCCTCGGTGACCGAGAGCACCTCGTGCAGGGCGAATCTCCCCTTGTACCCGGTACGTGCGCATTGGGGGCAGCCGACCGCCCGGTGCAGCGTCGGCCACTCCGGGGTGGAGTCCATGGGCCACCCCGCCTCGACGAGCTCGGCCTCCGACGGCTGGTAGGGCTCCGCGCACTGCGAGCACAGCCGGCGGGCGAGCCGCTGCGCGAGCACGCAGTCGAGGGCGCTCGTGACGAGGAAGGGCTCGACGCCCATCTCGACGAGCCGCAGCGGGGTCGACGCGGCGTCGTTCGTGTGCAGGGTGGTGAGCACGAGGTGACCGGTGAGGGCGGCCTCGATCGCGATCGTCGCGGTCTCCTTGTCGCGGATCTCACCGACGAGCACGATGTCGGGGTCGGCGCGCAGGATCGACCGCAGCGCCGCCGCGAAGCTCAGCCCGGCCTTGCCGTTGATCTGCATCTGGTTGATCCCCGGCAGCCGGTACTCGACCGGGTCCTCGACGGTGATGATGTTGCGGTCCACGTCGTTCAGGATGTTGAGGGTGGCGTAGAGCGTCGTCGACTTCCCCGACCCCGTCGGACCGGTGACCATGATCGTGCCGTAGGGCTTGCGGTAGGACGCCTCGTACCGCGACTGCACGTCGGGCAGGAAGCCCTGGTCGTCGAGGGTCAGCAGCGCCTGGCCCTTGTCCAGGATCCGCATCACGACCTTCTCGCCGTACACCGTGGGCAGGGTCGCGACCCGGAGGTCGACCGACTTGCCGTTGACCTTCACCGAGATGCGGCCGTCCTGGGGGACGCGTCGCTCGGCGATGTTGATCTCGGCCATGACCTTCAGACGGGAGATGACACCGGCCTGGATCTGCTTCGGCGCGTGCATCACCTCGTGGAGCACACCGTCGACGCGGTAGCGGATGCGCATGTCGTGCTCGGTCGGCTCGACGTGGATGTCGGAGGCGCGGTCGGTGACCGCCTGGCTGATCGTCAGGTTGACGAACTTCACGATCGGCGCGTCCTCGATGAGCTCGTCGATCCGCGTCGTGTCGTCGAGCTCGCCGAACTCGGTCGCGGCCTCCTGGGCCATCGAGTCCACCTCGCCGTCGAGGCGGTGGACCCGCTCGATCAGCGCCTGCACCTGGCTCGGCGGGGAGACGACGGTGACCACCTCGGCGCCGGTCATGGCGCGGATGTCGTCGGCGGCGAAGATGTTCGACGGGTCGGCCATCGTCACCACGAGGCGACCCTGCTCGTCGTAGTGGATCGGGATCGCCTGGTAGCGCCGCACCAGCGACTCCGGCACCAGCATCGTCACCGCGGTGTCGATGAGGATGTCGTCGAGGTCGACGAACCCGAGCCCGACCTGGTTGGCGAGCGTGCGTACCAGGTCGCGCTCGGAGATGCGGCCCTGCTCGATCAGGATCCGACCGAGCGGCTTGCCGTTCGCGGCCTGGATCCCCAGGGCCGCGTCGAGGTCGGCCTGGGTGATCAGGCCTTCGTTCAAGAGCAATGTGCCGAGCTGGGCACCGTGTGACACTCCGCCTCCTCCGCCGTACACGGGCACGTGCCCCCGCACCCGATTCGTTGTGGCTATCGACCCGGTCGAATCACCGCTCCATAGGTCAGTCGTCCTTCAAACTCGCGAACATTCGGAGCAATTCGCTCCGATCCACGACGATCTCCGCGCTCGGGCTCGACCGCCTCCGGGGCGGGCGCGACGACATGCTCCGGGACCGGACCGGGCCCGCTGAGCCCGGCCTTGGCCGCGAGCGATGCGCGCTCGCGTGCCAGGTCGTCGGGATCGGCCGCCGGCGCCATCCGCTCGACCTCGACGTCGGCGATCGGCATCGCCATGACCTGCGCGTGCGGCACGAGGTCGGGCGGCACGGTGTCGGGCGGCGCGGTGTCGGACGGCGTGGCGGCGAACGACTCGGTGACGTCGAGCGCCGCCTCCAGTGGCCGTCGATCGCGCTCCGCGTCGGCGGGCGGTCGCGAGGGCACGCTCGGCGCCGACGACGACCCGAACCGCACCTGCCAGCACGAGGGCCCGCACCTCCGGCGCGACCGCCACGAGGCTCACCCCCGCCCGCCGGGCCAGCTCGCGGATCGACGCCTGCCCGTCGACCTGCTCGAGGACACGGAAGCCGAGCCGGGTGAGGGTGATCGCATCGGTCGTGATCTCGCCGGTGCGCTCCAGGACCGACTCGAAGCTCTCGATCGCGGTCATGATCGCCGACCACTCGCGGGCGATCCGCTGCGAGGGCTCGAACACGGTGGCGACCGGGACCGACAGCGGTGCCGGCCAGGGCGGGGTCACGTCGGCGCGGAACTCGAAGTCGGCACCACGCGTCCGCAGCAGCGGCACGATCACCTCGAGCAGCCGGATCTCCAGCGCCGGGCGCCCCTCCACCGGTCCGGACAGGTCACCGATCTCGCCGGCGCAGGGAGCGCCGTCGACGAAGTAGAGCGTGCCGTCGATCTCGCGCGCGCGCACGACCAGCGCGCCACTCGCCGCGGCGCGCTCGATCAGGCCGAGGACCTCGGCGAGCGGGAAGTGCTCGAAAGTGCCCGACAGCAACGAATCGGCCTCCAGGACGGTCCCGTATCTGTCGGCACGGTCCGGGGCGCGGTTGAGAGGCAAACCCCGGCCCCCGAGCGGTCGCCGCGTTCGCCCATACGGACGTTCGTGCGACGTGTGGGGCTGGGCCACCCCGAGTCGCACGAAAGTCCGCGATCAGAGCGTCACCGGTCCCGGGCGACGCCGGCTGCGGCCGCCCGCATGGCGTCGAGCGGGGCGGGCACGCCGGTCCACTGCTCGAACGCGAGGGCGGCCTGATGGACGAGCATCCCCAGACCGTCCACCGTCGCCGCGCCGACGGCACGCGCACGACGGAGCAGCGGTGTCTCGAGCGGGTGGTAGACGAGGTCGACGACCCACTGGTCGGGCACGGGCTCGACCGGCAGGGCGGGGTCCTCCCCCATCCCGATCGGCGTCGCGTTCACCACCATGTCGGCCGCGACCGGATCCGGCCCCGGCCAGGCGGCCGCGGTCACGCCCGGGACCGCGGCGGCGAGCGCCTCGCTCGCCTCCCGGCGCCGGGCCGCGACCTGTACCCGCGCGCCCCGGTCGACGAGCGCGGCGGCGACCGCTCGGGACGCGCCGCCGGCGCCGAGGACGACGACCGTGCGACCCGCAGGGTCGAGCCCGGCGTCGGCGAGCGAGCGGAGGAAGCCCTCGCCGTCCGTCGAGTCACCGAGGAGCGTGCCGTCGGCGCGCGGGACGACCGTGTTCACCGACGCGAGGGCCGCCGCGGCCGGGGTCAGCGCGTCGCAGGCCCGCGCCGCGTCGGTCTTGTGCGGCATCGTGACACTGAGGCCGCCGAGGCCGAGGGTCGAGACCGCGCGCACGGCGTCGGCGCCCGAGCCGGGCGCGACCTCGAGTGCCACGTACACCCAGTCGAGCCCGGTCGCCGCGAAGGCCGCGTTGTGGATCGCCGGCGATCGCGAGTGGCGCACGGGTGAGCCGATGACCGCCGCCAGCCGTGTCCCCCCGGAGATCACGGGATCACACCCCGACGGCGCGCGTCGGCGACGTTCGCCTGGTGCTCGGCGTATGTGACCGCGAACGCGTACTCCCGTTCGTGTCGGTGAGCACGTAGTAGAGGTAGGGCGCCGAGGGGGATGCAGCGCGGCCTGCAGCGACGCGCTCGAGACGGTGGCGATCGGCGTGGGCGGCAGACCCGCACACGGTAGGTGTTGTACGGCGACTGGCGAGCGAAGTCGGCGTCGGTGGACGCGGCGGTCCCCCCACCGGGGCGTAGACCACCGTGGCATCGATCTGCAGAGGCATGTCGGCCTGCAGCCGGTTCTCGATCACGGGCCGCGATCAGCGGACGGTCCTCGTCGACGCCGGCCTCGCGCTGGATCAGCGACGTATCACGGTGCGGTACGGGTCGGGCGCGGTGGCGAGGCCGATCTCGGTCGCGTGACGGTCGAAGGCGCGCACGATCGTCCGCAGGATGTCGATCTCGGACTCGTGGTCCTCCACGGAGTACGTGTCGGCCCACGTGAGCCCTTCGAGGGAGTT
>CAVWPR010000037.1:0-7232 GCA_963756815.1 uncultured Acidimicrobiia bacterium | reverse complement strand
TCCAAGGAGTCGGTCCGGGTGCTGCTCGATGCCAACCGCCACGTGGTGGAGGCGCTGCGCGACGAGCTGCTCGAACGCGACGAGCTCGTCGGCGACGAGATCACCGAGGTCATCGCAGAGGCGCTCGCCAAGGCGACGCTCGGCGACACGGAGTAACCCCCGGAGGCGTTCCGCGCCGGCCGGGGTACCCTCGGTCGGCCGTGACCGCTCCTCCACTCGACTCCGTCGTGGCCGACGCGGACCGCACGCTGCGCCGCGCCGGTTGGCGTCTCATCCTGCAGACGATCCGGCCCCAAGGGGCCTGGGTCGTGAGCGGCGTCGCGGCCGGGATCGTGTGGACCGCGGCCAAGCTCACCGTCCCGCTGATCGCCGCCGCCGCCATCGACGACGGCATGCGGGCGGGGGACCAGGGCAAGGTCATCCGGCTGACGATCCTCATGGTGCTCGTCGGGGTGGTGCAGGCGCTGTCGACCGGATTCCGTCGCTATTCGGCGTTCCGGATCGCGCTGCGAACGGAGACCGACCTGCGCCACCGCCTGTTCGCCCACCTGCAGCGGCTGCACTTCGCCTTCCACGACCAGGCCCAGACGGGTCAGCTCATGGCGCGCGCCAACACCGACATCCAGCAGGTCGAGCAGACGGTGATCCTGATCCCGCTCACGATCGCGGCGATGTTCACCCTCGGCGGTGTGCTCGCGATCATGCTCTGGAAGAACGCGGTGCTGGCGGTGCTCGCGCTCGGCGCGCTGCCGTTCCTCAACCTCGCGGCCACGCGGTTCTCGCGGCGGATCGCGCCGGTGAACCACGCGTTGCAGGAGGAGCTCGGCGGGGTCTCGGGCGTCGTCGAGGAGAGCCTCGCCGGAATCCGCGTCGTGAAGGGCTTCGGCGCCGAACGGCAGCAGGTGCGCCGGCTCGAGGCGGCGGCGGACCGCGTGCTGGAACGCGCGCTGGCCGCGGCGAAGCTGCGGAGCGGGTTCATGCCCCTCGTCGACTTCCTGCCGACGATCTCGATGGTGGCGATCCTCTGGTACGGCGGCCACCAGGTGCTGGACGGCAACCTGCAGGTCGGTGACATCCTCGCGTTCAACCTCTACATCCTCATGCTGATCTGGCCGCTGCGGATGACGGGGATGCTCATCGCGCAGGCGTCGAGGGCGTCGGCCGGTGCGGGCCGGGTGCACGAGATCCTGACGACCGACCCCGAGATCGACGACGCCGCCGGCGCCGTGGCGCTGCCGCCGGGCCCGGGGGAGCTGCGGTTCGAGGGGGTGCGGTTCGGCTACGGCCCCGGCCGCTCGGTGCTCGACGGCCTCGACCTCACGATCCGCGGCGGCGAGGCCGTCGCGATCGTGGGTGCGACCGGCAGCGGCAAGACCACGGTCGCCCGGCTCGTCCCGCGCTTCTACGACGTCGAGGCGGGCCGGATCCTGCTCGACGGTGTGGACGTCCGCGACCTCCGGGTCGACGAGCTGCGCAACGCCGTCGGCATCGTCTTCGAGGACACCTTCCTCTTCTCGGACTCGGTGCGCGAGAACATCTCCTTCGCGGATCCGGACGCGCCGCTCGACCAGGTGGAGCGTGCCGCCCGGCTCGCGGGCGCGGCGGAGTTCGTGGAGGCGCTGCCGGCGGGGTACGACACCGTCATCGGTGAGCACGGGTTCTCGCTCTCCGGCGGTCAGCGGCAGCGCATCGCCATCGCCCGCGCCGTGCTCGCCGACCCGCGCATCCTGATCCTCGACGACGCCACGTCGTCGGTCGATCCCACCAAGGAGCACGAGATCCGCGCCGCCCTCGGTGAGGTGATGCACGGTCGGACGACGTTGATCATCGCCCACCGGCCCGCGACGATCGCGCTCGCCGACCGCGTGGTGCTCCTCGGTGCGGGGCGCGTGATCGCGACCGGGACCCACACGGAGCTGCTCGCCACCTCGCCCGAGTACCGGTCGGTGCTGGCCTCCGCCTCGCTCAGCGCGGTCGAGGAGGCACCCGCATGAGAGGCGGGATGGTCGGTGCCAACCCCGTGGACGAGGAGACACGGCTCGACCGCGCCGCCGCGCACCAGGTGCTGCGCCGGATGTGGCGGATGCTGCGCCCGTACCGGCGGCAGATCGTGCTGGCCACGGTCGTCCTCGTGCTCCAGACCGCGTGCCTGCTGGCGGGCCCGATGCTCGTGCGCCTGGGCGTCGACGACGGGCTCGTGGGCAAGGACGCGGATGCGCTGAACCGCGCTGCGTTCGCGTACCTGGTCGTCGCGATCCTCGGGTTGGTCTTCGGGCGGTCGGTCATCTGGCTCGTCAATCGCACGGGCGAGCGGTTCCTGCGCTCGCTGCGCGTGCAGGTGTTCCGCCACATCACCTCGCTCTCCCTCGACTTCTTCGATCGCGAGAAGACGGGCCGGCTCGTGTCCCGGATGACGTCGGACATCGACGCCCTGCAGGAGCTCATCAGCACGGGGCTGGTGATGTTCGTGCAGAACTTCCTGATCTTCTTCGGCGCGGTGATCGTGATTCTCGCCCTCAGCTGGCAGCTGAGCCTCGGCGTCCTGCTGATCGTGCCGCCGGTGGTGATCGCGTCCCGCTGGTTCCGCCGGCGGTCGAACGTCGCCTACCTCGAGGTGCGCGAGGCGATCGGCGAGAACCTCGCAACGTTGCAGGAAGGGCTCGAAGGCGTGCGGGTGGTGCAGGCCTTCGGGCAGGAGGGCGGCTGGATCCGTCGCTTCGGCCGCACGAACGAGCACCAGTACGACGCCAACCTCGAGACGGTGCGCATCTCGTCGAAGTACTTCCCGTTCGTGGAGTTCACGGGGGTGATGGGCATCGCGGTGATCGTCGGCCTGGGCGGCGTGCTGGTCGACAACCGGGTGGTCACCGTCGGCACCGTGCTCGCCTTCGTCCTGTACCTCAACAACCTGTTCGAGCCCATCCAGCAGCTGAGCCAGCTCTACAACACGGTGCAGTCCGCCGGTGCCGCGCTGCACAAGCTGTTCTTCCTGCTCGACACCGACGCGTCGGTGCACGAGAAGCCCGGCGCGGTGGACCTGCCCGCGTCCGGCGCGCTGGTCGTGGACGGCGTCGCGTTCGCGTACGGCGGTGGCCCGCCCGACACCGAAGGCGTGGTGCACCCGCTCGGACCGGAAGTGCTGCGAGACGTGACGATCTCGGTCGCGCCGGGCGAGCGGCTCGCACTCGTCGGACCGACGGGCGCGGGCAAGTCGACGCTCGCCAAGCTCATGGCGCGGTTCTACGACCCCCGCGCCGGCACCGTCCGGTTCGGCGACGTGGACCTGCGCCAGGCCACGTTCGCGAGCCTGCGCCGCCACGTCGTCGTGGTGCCCCAGGAGGGCTTCCTCTTCGCGGGCACGATCCGCGACAACGTGCGCGTCGGGCGGGAGGACGCGACCGACGCCGAGGTCGACGATGCCGTGGCCGCCCTCGGGCTGACCGAGACGTTCGCGGCGTTGCCGAACGGGATGGACACCGAGGTGCGCGAGCGCGGCTCGCGCCTGTCGGCGGGGGAGAAGCAGCTGGTGTCGCTGACGCGCGCCGCGCTCGCCGACCCCACCGTGCTGGTACTCGACGAGGCGACCTCGAACCTCGACCCCGGCACCGAGCACGCGGTGGAACGGGCGCTGGACCGGCTCACCGAAGGTCGCACGGTGGTGGTGGTCGCGCACCGCCTCTCGACCGCAGCGCGCTGCGATCGCATCGCCGTGGTCGACGCCGGCGGCCTGCTCGAGGTGGGAACGCACGACGAGCTGCTGGCGCGCCGCGGCCGCTACGCCACGCTGTTCGCGGCGTGGGACTCGGCGCACTCGCGCTCCGCGTAGCAGGCCCGAGTTCTCGTTCACGCCGGTGGCGTGCTGGACTCGAGCTCCCCATCGAAGGAGACGTCGACGTGGCAACGAACGCGGCGAACTCGACCACCGTGGCGTCCGAGACGATCGATCGTGAGGCCCTGCGCGCGAAGTACCGCGAGGAGCGGGACAAGCGGATCCGGCCGGACGGCAACGACCAGTACCTCGAGCCGACGGGCCGGTTCGCAGCGCTCCTCGACGACCCGTACGTGACGCCGGTGCCGCGCGAGCCCCGTCACGACGAGGTGACCGTCGCGATCATCGGTGGCGGCTTCGGCGGGCTCGTCACGGGGGCGGAGTTGAAGATCGCCGGCGTCGAGGACGTGCGGATCGTCGAGGGCGGCGGCGACGTCGGGGGCGCGTGGTACTGGAACCGCTACCCGGGTGCGATGTGCGACACCGCGGCGATGATCTACCTGCCGATGCTCGAGGAGACCGGCCACCGGCCGAGCATGAAGTACGTGTTCGCACCCGAGATCTTCGGACACGCGCAGCGGATCGCCCGCCAGTACGGCCTGTACGACAACGCGTTGCTCTCGACCGAGGTCACCGGTGTCCGGTGGGACGACGACGCGTCGCGGTGGATCGTCACGACCGACCGCGGCGACGAGTTCCGGGCCCGGTTCGTCGCCATGGGCACCGGCCCACTGCACCGCCCGAAGCTGCCCGGGATCCCGGGGATCGAGACGTTCGGCGGGCACTGCTTCCACACCAGCCGGTGGGACTACGCGTACACCGGCGGCGATCCGGCGAGCCCGATGACCGAGCTCGCGGACAAGCGCGTCGGCATCATCGGGACCGGCGCCACCGCGGTGCAGTGCATCCCGCCGCTCGGACGGGACGCCGGCGAGCTGTTCGTGTTCCAGCGCACGCCGTCGTCGATCGACGAGCGGAACAACCACGTGATCGACCCGGAGTGGTTCGAGACGCTCGCGCCCGGTTGGCAGCGGGAGTGGCTGTTCAACTTCGCGACGCTCCAGACCGGCGGGTTCGCGGACGAGGACCTCGTGCAGGACGGCTGGACCGACATCGCGCAGCGCATCCGCGACCGCGTCCTTGCGCGCGCGTCGAACGGAGAGGTGTTCGACCTCGACGCGTTCCAGCGCGCCTACGAGGAGAGCGACGACGAGAAGATGGAGGAGATCCGGGCCCGCGTCGACCGCATCGTGGACGACCCGGAGACGGCGGCCGCGCTCAAGCCGTGGTATCGCCAGCTCTGCAAGCGACCGTGCTTCCACGACGAGTACCTGCAGGCGTTCAACCGGCCGAACGTGCACCTGGTGGACACCGACGGCCGCGGCGTCGCCCGGATCGACGAGACCGGCGTGTGGGTGGGGGACGAGCACGTCGAGCTCGACTGCATCATCTTCGCCTCGGGCTTCGAAGTGGGGACCGAGTACGCCCGGCGCGCCGGGTACGAGACGACCGGGCGCGGCGGGCTGACGCTCACCGAGAAGTGGGCCGGGGGGATGGCCTCGCTGCACGGCGTGCACGTGCACGGCTTCCCGAACCTGTTCGTCATCACGCCGGCGCAGGGCGCGAACCTCATCTCGAACATCACGAGCAACCTCGTCGAGGCGGGCCGGACGATTGCGCGCGTGGTCGCGCACGCGCTCGACACCGGCGCCGACGAGGTGGAGGTGACGAAGGCGGCCGAGGGCGCCTGGGTCCAGCTGCTCGAGGACAATCCGCGGAGCTTCGGGGGCGACCCGAGCTGCACGCCCGGCTACTACAACAACGAGGGCGGCGAGATCACCCGCAAGATGCGCATCAGCACGAGCGGCTACCCGATGGGGCCGGTGGCGTACTTCGAATTCATCGACGAGTGGCGTCGGTCGGGTGCGTTCGACGGCTTGGACTTCCGCATCCGGGCCTGATCAGACCCGCCGGAAGCCGGGCCAGAGCTCGGACCACGGCGCCCGGCGCCCGGTGGCGATCCAGATCGGCGTCCCGTCCTCCTGGTTGTGCACGCCGTCGGGCGACTCGACGCTGGCGATCCGGCGGACGTGGGTGAACGCGGCGTCGAGGCGGGCGCGGTCGTACCCCCAGGCGATCACCGCGTCGGGGTCGCCCCGAGGTGGGCCCCAGTCCCAGTAGCTGTTGTGGCCGGACGCGGGTTGTGGGAGCCCGGGGGCGAGCAGCTCGATCGCTCCCGCCTCGGAGTAGTTGGTCGTCAGGAGCCCCGCCTGCGGGTGCTGCGCGTGGAGCGTGCGGGCCTGCGCCGCGAGCTGCTCCCAGCCGATCATCTCGCCCAGCTCGGGATTGACGGCCCGGAGCGCATCCGCGGTGCGCCGGGGCGTCAGCGGCAACGCGAGCGGTGCGAGCGCGACGCCGAGCGCGACGACGACCGTCGGGAGCACCCAGCCGCGCGAGCCGTCGACGGCGACCGCGCCGGCGGCGATGAGCGCGGGCAGGACCGCGGCGGTGTAGTACGGCTTGCCACCGGTGAGCAGCGTCGCGAGCAACGCGACGACGAACGCCACCAGCAGGAAGCGGTAGGGCCGGCCCGCGCCGTTCGACGCGAGCCACACGATGCCGGGGACTGCCAGCACCGCCCCCGCCCCGAGGACGATGAGCTGTGCGGGCACGACGAGCGGGGTCTGCCCGTAGTCGCGCAGCGTGCCCGCGAACTCCAGCTGCGGCCAGCCGTGCTGGGCCTGCCACCAGAGGTTGGGCGCCCAGATGGCGAGGGCGACCGCGGCACCGGCGAGCAGCCACGGCGTGCCGAGGACGTCACGGTTGCCGAGCAGCAGACCGAGCGCGAGACCCGCGATCGCGAAGGCGAACGTCCACTTGTTGAGCAGGCCGATGCCGACGAGCACACCCGCGACGAGCCACAGGCGGGGGTCGCCGCCGTCGACCAACCGCACCACGACGAGCGCGACCGCGGCACCGACCGTGATCTCGAGGGTCACGGTGCCGAGGAAGTGCCCGGTGGTGAGCAGGAGCGGCGCGAGCGCGGCGGCCACGGCGGCGAGGAGCTGCGCGCGCGAGTCGAGCCACCGAGCTCGCGCGCCAGGACCGCGATCAGCAGCACGGTGGCGCCGTGGAGCAACGCGGGCACGGTCCGCAGCCCGAGCTTGCTCGTGCCCAGGGTCAGGTCGGCGAGCCGGTAGAGCCACGGCGTGACGGGCGGGTGGTCGACGAATCCCCACGCCAGCCGACGTCCGCAGGCGAGGTAATAGAACTCGTCGCGGTGGTAGCCCCACAGGTTGGCGGTGGCGAGGTGCATCGCGGTCGTCGCGGCCGCGACCCACGCGACGGCCGAGGTCAACCTTCCCGCTCCTGTGCCTTCGGGGCGGGCCGCTCGGGCCCCGCTCCGCGGCCGCGACGCACACGGCGCGTGGTGGTCTCCGCCGCGCTCATGACCCGACCAGTG
>CAVWPR010000036.1:0-8182 GCA_963756815.1 uncultured Acidimicrobiia bacterium | reverse complement strand
AGGTCGGGGCCGCCGCTGCCGTCGTGGTGCTCGTCGTCGAGGTGGTCCTGGCGGCGGTCGATCCCGCCGATGCGCACGCGGTCGTCACGAGGGCGGCCAGAGCGAGCGGAGCGAGCACGCGGGCACGGAGCACGGCGGGCATCGTGCCACGACGGTCGCCGCCCCGTCGGCCGACCGGCGCAGGACCTTCGCCCCTGGTCGGCGGACGTCGGTGGTCGCAGACTCAGGTCGACGAGGAGGTCGAGATGGCAGAGATGACCCAACAGCAGTCCGCGACGATGGAGCAGCTCCGCGCCGACGTCCGTGAGGCCGAGGAGCTCCTGGTGGAGCTGGGGCGGGAGACGGTTCAGGCCACCCTTGACGCGTGGCGGGCCCGCATCGACAACCTGCGGCTCCAGGTCGAGCTCGGACGCATGGAGGTCGACGACGAGGTGACCGAATCGATCGGCGGTGCCGAGAGCTCGTGGGCCACCGCACGCGACCGGCTGACCGCGGCGTCGCTCGAGGTGTCGGACATCCGGGTCGCGTTGGCCGAGGGGCTGCGGGCCGCTCGTGCCGACCTGCAGGCCGCCGTCGACCTCGCGCAGGAGCGGATCGAGGCCGCGCGTCGCTGAGCGGCGGGCGCGCCGCCGGCCGAGCCGGTCGGTGACCGGAGTGCAGGCCCGCAGGTAGCGTCGACCGGCGTGGCCGACGACCTGCTCCTCGAGATCGACGGTCGCGACGTCAAGGTGTCGCATCCCGACAGGGTGCTGTTCCCGGATCGGGGTGAGACCAAGATCGATCTCATCCGCTACTACGAGGCAGTGCGCGCACCGCTGCTCGCGACGATGGGCGGCCGGCCCGTCATGCTGCAACGGTTCCGGGACGGTGCCGGCGGCGACTCGTTCTTCCAGAAGCGGGTGCCGAAGAACGCGCCGTCGTGGCTCGAGACCACCACGGTGTCGACGCCGAACGGGACCGAGTCGAACGCGATGGTCGTGGCCGACGTCGGCCACGTCGCGTGGGCGGTCAACCTCGGCTGTCTGGGCTTCCACGTGTGGCCGTCGCACGCGCCGGACGTCGACGTCACCGACGAGCTGCGGATCGACCTCGACCCGAGCCCGGGCGTGACCTTCCCGATGGTGCGGGAAGCCGCGACGGAGGTGCGCGCGCTGCTCCAGGAGCACGACATCACCGCGTACCCGAAGACCACTGGGAGCCGCGGCATCCACATCTACGTGCGGTTGCGGCCGGAGCAGGACAGCTACGTGGTGCGCGCCGCGGCGGTCGCCATCGCGCGTGAGCTCGAGCGTCGGCGCCCCGACCTGCTCACCGCGGCGTGGTGGAAGGAGGAGCGGGGCGAGCGTGTCTTCGTCGACTTCAATCAGAACGCCCCGCACAAGACGGTGTTCGGCGCCTGGTCGGTGCGCGCGTATCCGGAGGCACCCGTGTCGATGCCGTTCCGGTGGGACGAGCTCGACGCGATCGAGCCGCGCACCTGGACGGTCGCCGACGCGCCGGGCCGCCTCGAGGCCGACGGCGACCCGTGGGCGGCGATGTACGACGACCCGCAGTCGATCGCACCGCTGCTCGACATGTCGGAGCGGGACATGGCCGCAGGGCTGATGGACGCACCGTGGCCGCCCGTGTACCCGAAGCAGCCGAACGAACCGCCGAGAGTCGCCCCGAGCCGCGCGAAGAAGGAACCGGCCGCCGACTGATCCCGCGCCGAAACCCGGCGCGTTCGTTGCCGAGCGACCGCTCAGCGGTCGTTCGGCAACAGACCGGGCGGGAGAGAGCGAGCCCGGGTCGCCGGACTCGGGCCTGCTCTGCTATCCCATGCGCCCATGGGAAACATGTGCGAAGGAAGAGTTGCGATCGTGACCGGCGCGGGTCGGGGCATCGGGCGGGAGCACGCCTTGATGATGGCGTCGGAGGGGGCCAAGGTCGTCGTCAACGACGTCGGCGGATCGCGCGACGGCAGCGGTCACTCGGAGGGTCCGGCCCACGACGTGGTCGCCGAGATCGAGGCGATGGGCGGCCAGGCCGCGGCGAACGGCGACGACATCTCCAGCTGGGACGGTGCCGGTGCGGTCGTCAAGCAGGCGATCGACACCTTCGGAGGTCTCGACATCGTCGTGAACAACGCCGGCATCCTGCGCGACCGGATGCTCGTGAACATGACCGAGGAAGAGTGGGACGCGGTCATCAAGGTGCACCTCAAGGGCACGTTCGGCGTCTCCCGCTTCGCCGCCGCCTACTGGCGCGAGCGGTCGAAGAACGGCGAGACGAACGAGGCGCGCATCATCAACACCACGTCGCCGTCGGGCATCTTCGGCAACGTGGGCCAGACCAACTACGGCGCGGCCAAGGCGGGGATCGCGACGTTCACGATCATCGCCGCGATGGAGCTCGAGCGGTACGGCATCACGGTCAACGCGATCGCACCCACCGCACTCACGCGCATGACCGAGGACCTCGGGCTCGGCAACGCGTCCGAGGACGCCAAGGCGGCCATGGACCCGCGCTGGATCGCACCGCTGTGCACATGGCTCGCGTCCCCGCAGTCGAACGGCGTGACCGGTCAGGTCTTCGAGGTCTCCGGCGGCTGGCTCGCGGTCGCCGAGGGTTGGCACCGCGGTCCGAGCACGCAGCCCGTCGACGATCCGAGCGAGGTCGACGCCGCCATCCGGCCACTGCTCGCCAAGGCGCGCCCCGGCTCGGACATGTTCGGCAACGAGAGCCGTCCTGCGCTCAAGTCCTGACGAGCGCACCGGCGGCGGCGAGGACGCTCGCGTCCTCCCACGGCCGGCCGATCAGCTGCACCGCCAACGGCAGCCCGTCGGCGTCGTGGCCCACTGGCACCGAGAGCGCCGGTGATCCGGTCAGGCTCGCCGGCAGCGTGAACACGAAATCGTCGGTGAGGTCCGCGTGGCCGTCCGCGTTCCGCCGCGCGTCGATGTCGCTGCGGCGCGGCGCGACCTCGGCCGCCACCGGGCTCACGAGGATGTCGACGTTCGCCGAGGCCACGAGGAAACGTCGGCGGAAGCGGTCCCACTCCCACAGCTGACGGGCGGCGTCGGTGCCCGAGCGCGCCATGCGCTGCCAGTAGCCCGTGGTGACGTCCCGACCATCCGAGAGCCACGGCCACGTCCACTCGACGCGTGTCATCCCCGCGTCGACGAGGGCCGCGACCGCGTTCCGGCACGCCTCGGCCACGGCGTCGACCACGGGCCAGCGCGCGTCGGGGGGCAGCAGGGCGACACGGAGATCGCGGCGCTCGCGCGTTCGTGGACGATGCGAGCGGCACCGGAGGCACCGCGCCGTCGACGCCGTCGGGCCCCGCAGCGCTCGTCAGCGCACGCTCGACGAGCGCGAGGTCGGATCCCAGGAAGCCGATCGTGGTCCGACCGTCGGATCGGTCGCCGATCCTCGGGAAGTGCCCGGTGCCGGGCAGGCGTCCGGTGGTCGGCTTGAGCCCGAGCACGCCGCACCACGCCGCGGGGAGTCGGACGCTGCCGCCCGAGTCGCTCCCGACGCCCAACGCGACCACGCCCGCGGCGGTCGCCACGGCGTCGCCACTGCTCGACCCACCCGGGGCCCGGGTGGGGTCGACCGGGTGCGCGACCGGAGGCCCTCCCGTCGTGCCGTCCCACGCCTTGGTCTTCGCCAGCACCACCGCGCCGGCGGCGCGCAGGCGTGCGACGACGGTCGCATCCTCGGCCGGGCGGCGGTCGTGCAGCGACGTCGACGTTCCCGCGCACGGGAACCCCTCGACGTCGATCCAGTCCTTCACCGTGATCGGGAGGCCGTGGAGAGCTCCCGGTGGTCCGGTCGCTGCGTCCAGCCGCCGTGCGTCCTCGAGCACGCGCTCGTCCTCGAACCACTGCACCGGGTGCTTGCGCGCGTCGAGCGCGTGCAGGTCGGCGAGGCGGGCCGCGACGGCGTCGGCGATGCTCGGACGTGTCACCCCGGGTAGGCGCTGCCGTTCGCGAGGGCGGTGAACGCGTCGGTGAAGAAGCCGTCGGGCTGCTCGCCGCTGCGCCGGTCGATCACCGCGCCGTCCTTGTCGACGGCGACGATGAACGGGTACCCGTCCAGGCCGAACGCCGACGCGGCGGTGCCGTCCTGGTCGTCGACGAGCGTCCGGACGCTCCCGAGGCCCATGCTCTTCACCCATTGCGACGGCGGCCAGTTGGGCGCCTGGGCGCTGGAGCCGGTCGGGACGATCGTGAGCTCCACGCCCGGCGGTGTCCCGCCGTGGTCCTTCAGGTAGGCCGCGAGCTTGGGCGCCTCGGCATTGCAGTGGGGGCACCAGTGGGCGAGGAACACGATCATCTGTGCCGTGCCGCCCGGTGCGATCGTCACCGGGGCACCCGAGAAGTTCTCGCCCTTCACCGTCGGGATCGTCGTGCCGACCGCGGGATCGGCGCCGCTCGCCGGGAGCGTCGGCAGCTTCTTGCCGGTCACGGTGACGGTGCCGTACTCGTGACCGGAGGCCCGGCCGCCGGATCCGCCGTTCGAGTCCGAGCCGCCGGCCGACGCCACGATCGCCGCGATCGCCGGCGATCGCGATCACGGCACCGAGCGCGACCCAGAACACGGGGAACCGCTTCTGCGGAGGCCTCGCCACCGTCCGGGCCGGTGCTCGGGCCCCCGACGGCGACGACTTCGACGCGCTCGGCGTCGAGCGGGGCTGCGGCTTCCGGGGGTGCTTCTTGGCCATTCAGGACTCCTCGGTGAGGGGATCGCGCGAGCCGGCGAACCAGAGCACGGCCGCGACGAACAGGAATGCCGATCCGGCCATGGTCGGGATCGACAGGTAGCCGAGATAGCGGGAGAGCGGGAGCGCCGAGCACGGATTGGTCGGATCACACGACGTCGACGACTCGAGACTCGGGTACCACTCGATCAGGACGTGCCAGGTCGAGACGGCTGCGCCGATGAGCGCGAGTGTGATCGCGTACGGGCGGATCGACCAGTCCCGTCGCACCGCGGCCACGATCAGGATCACCGCGAGCGGATACATCATCGTGCGTTGGTACCAGCAGAGCCGGCACGGCACGAGGTGTGCGCCCTCGGAGAGGTAGAGCGAGCCCGCCGTCGCGACCGCGGCGACGAGTGCCGCGAGCGCGAGTCCCTGGTCGCGGAGTCCGTCGCGCACGGCGGGCCACCACGTGCCGCCGCCCGTGGCCGCCGCGACGATGCGTCCGATGATGAGCAGCGCGAGTGCGATCTCGGTGGCGACCGCCAGCCAGCTGAAGATGCGGTACCAGTCGGTGACGTCCACGCCGGTCCAGTCTGACGCGTGCCGGGTCGACGGGTCCGTCACCGGGACCAAGGTCCTGAACGGTGCCCGCGGCGAATCAGCTCGAGGTCACCGTGAGGGTCAGCGTGTCGTCGTCCTTCAGCGGCACGTCGAGACCGACGGTGCCGGAGTCCTCTCGACTTCACCGCGGGTGTGCACGGACTCCTCGCTTCGAAGAACGCGCAGCGGCCGGCAGCGTCCCTCGGCCTGGGCTCCGGGCCCGCATGTGCTCCTCGTCGATGCGGTCCGGCGCGGGCAGTCCGGTCTGACCGGTGCTCCCGGGCCGTACTCGGCACTACGGTCCGACGATGCCCACTCGAGATGCGGTCCTGAAGGCCCTGCGCCGCCACGAGGTCCCGACCTGGTGGCGCGACGCCAAGCTCGGCGTGTTCGTCCACTGGACACCCGCCTCGGTCCCCGGCTTCGCTCCCGTCGACGACGACGTCACCGCGATGCTGCAGTCCGGCGACCGACGCGCAATGGGTTGGTCGCCGTACACGGAGTGGTACGAGAACTCGTTGCGGTTCCCCGACAGCCCGGTCGCCCGCCATCATCGCGAGCAGTACGGCGACCGGCCCTACCGGGAGTTCGCGCGCGACTGGGAAGCCGGGCTCGCGTCCTGGAACGCCGACGACTGGGCGCGGTCGTTCGCGGCGGCGGGCGCGCGCTACGTCGTGCTGGTCACCAAGCATCACGATGGGTATTGCCTGTGGCCGACCGAGGTCCCCAACCCGATGCGGCCCGGCTGGCACTGCGAGCGCGACGTCGTCGGGGAGCTCGGCGAGGCGGTGCGCGCGCACGGGATGCGCTTCGGCGTCTACTACTCCGGCGGGCTCGACTGGACATTCGAGGACCGGCCGATCGGCGCCATGTCGGACCTCATCGCCGCCATCCCGCGCGGCGCCTACCCCGCGTACGCGGCCGCGCACGTGCGGGAGCTCGTCGCGCGGTACCGGCCGAGCGTGTTGTGGAACGACATCGCGTGGCCGAGCGAGGGCAAGCACCTCTGGCCGCTGCTCACCGACTACTACGCGGCTGTGCCCGACGGCGTCGTCAACGACCGGTGGATGCCGTGGAACCCGTTGGCCGGTGCGATGAAGTTCGGCCCGGCGCGCACGGTGGTCGATGCCGGTGCCACCAGGCAGGCGCGCAAGGACTCGGGGCTGATCCCACCCGAGCCGCCGTTCTACGACGTCCGCACCCCCGAGTACGTGTCGTTCCCCACGATCCAGCGCCGGCCGTGGGAGTGCGTGCGCGGCATGGACCACTCGTTCGGGTACAACGCGGCGTCGCGTCCCGAGGACTTCCTCACGCGTCACGATCTGCTGTGGTCGTTCGTCGACATGGTGAGCAAGAACGGCAACCTCCTGCTGAACGTGGGACCGCGGGGCGCGGACGCCCAGATCCCCGACGAGCAGCAGCGGCGGCTGCAGTGGTTGGGTGAGTGGTTCGGCACCGGCGCGACCGCCGTTCGGGCCACGCGCCCCTGGGTGCGGCCCGGGGCGACGACGGTCGAGGGGATCGAGGTCCGCTACACCGCGCGGGACCATGACGTGTTCGCGATCGTTCGAGCGCGCCGCCCCTGTCGTCACGCTGTCGGATCTCGCACCGACGCCCACCACGGAGATCACGACCCTCGACGGAGTGCCCGTCCGCTGGGACTCGTCGGAGCGTGGTGTCCGGATCGAGCCACCTGCGGGTGAGTCGACGGACGCTGATGCGCCGGTCGCGTTCCGGTGCCGGCAGGTCAGCGCGACGCCGTGAGCGGGTGCTCGGCGAAGGCGCGGCGGCCGGGCTCGGGGTCGATGCCCCACTCCGCGGCGTAGCGCTCGTGGACATCCGTCCACGCGTCGAGCGAGGCCCGTTCGTCCATCGGATGACCAGCGAGCAGCGCGTCGACGCGCGCGAAGCACCGGTGCCAACCCGCGCCCGTCATCGCCGCGAGGTCCCGGTCGTCGAACGCGTGGGTGAAGACGAGTCGGCACCCCGTCGCCTCCGGGTTGAGATCGAAGGTCAACGTCCCGCCGTGCCAGGTCCCCACGAGGCGTGTCGGCGGCACCGCCTCGGTCACGGCGAGGGTCGCACCGTCGGGGAACCAGTGGGCCTGCTCGGCCGGATCGGCGATCGCGCGCCAGACGCGCGCGACGGAGTGGCGGTAGTGGCGTTCGAGTCGCAGCACCGGACCGGCTTCGAGCGTGAGGTCACGGAACGGGAGGTTCGCGATCATTCGCCGGCCCCGTGTCGGGTCCTGACCGAACGCCACCGCGTACTGCTCATGGAGCTCGGCGATCGGGACGTGGGCCTCGATCTCGTCGATCGGGTGCCCGGCGAGCAGGGCGTCGAGACGGTCGAGGTAGGTCTCCCATCCGGCCGCGTGCTGCGCAGCGGGACCGTGCCGCTCGTCGAAGACGTGCGTGAATCGCAAGGTGCATCCCTCGGGCGACGGGCTCAGGTCGAACGCGTAGCGCTCGTCGCCCCACTCCCAGGCGAGTCGGTGGGGTGGATCGAGCTCGGTGATCACCATGCGGGCCCCGGCGACGTCGAACGTCTCGCCGAGCTCGGGTGTCCACGCAACCGGCCCCACGAACCACGCAGCGAGCTCGGCGGGTTCGCTGACCGCGCGCCACACGCGGTCCACGGCGTGCGCGAGCGTGCGCTCGAAGTGCAGCGCGGGTCGTCCGTCGACGTGGATCAGCCGTCCGTTCACGATGCGCCCTCCAGGAACGGCTTGAGCCGGCCGTCGAGCGTGGCGCCCCACGCGGTGGTGCAGAAGCCGCGCCACCGGCTCGGCGCCGGCCAGCCCGCGTTGGTCAGCCGCACGGCGGTGACGGACAGGGAGCTGCCGAGCAGCGTGTGGTCGGTCCGTGGCTCGATGCGCCAGTCGAAGGTCTGACC
>CAVWPR010000035.1:0-39035 GCA_963756815.1 uncultured Acidimicrobiia bacterium | reverse complement strand
CGTCCGCGGTCCGTACGGCGCGGACGGCGCGACGTCGCGCCTCAGAGCGCGTCGCGCCCGTCGGCTCGCGTCGTGCGCCACGTGTGCGACCAGCGCGTGCGCAGGCGCCCGGCGTCGCGGATGAACGTGTCGGCCAGCTGTCCGGCGGTGAACGCGACGCTCGGGTCGACGTCGCCGGAAACGGCGGCGTCGCGCAGCCAGGCGGTCGCGACGACCGCGTCGTGGTGATCGCCGAGCACGTCCTGGATGCCGCGCACCCGATCGGCGAGACGGCGGATGTCCTTGCCCGTCACCGGCGCGATCGCCTCCAGCACGTATCGCGTGCGCTTCGCCTTCTTGCGCACCTCGTGCAGCTGCTCGTCACTGGGATCGTCCGGAAGATCGCGGACCGTCCTCCGCAGCTGCTTCCACGGGCGCCGGCGCGAGCGCGGGGGCCGGGCGCCGGGCGCGCCGGCCGACCCGGTCGTCGGCGAAGCGCGGCTCGGCCGCCGCGTCCACCAGTCGATCGAGCAGCTCCAGGTATCGCGGCGACGTCATGGCGTCCAGGAGCGCGCGCCAATCGCTCGCGCGCGCGCCGCATCGAGACGGGCCGCGAGTGCCGCCACGCCGTCCCGATCCGGCTCCGAGAGGCGCGTGCCGCGCTGCTCCAGCTGGTCGCGCAACACGTCGGCGTCGCGCACTCGCCCGAGGAGCGTGCCCAGCCATTGCAGCTCGGTGCGGAGGCCGTCGACCCACACGGGGTCGAGCAGCGGGGCGAACGTGTGGAGGTCCGACCTCAGCCGCCGGGTCGCGACGCGTGCCTGGTGCACGCCTTCCGGGTCGTCGTCGAGTCGGACCACGTGGTCGTGCTCGATCAGTCGGCGGACGGAGGCGCGGATCGCGTGGCGCACGAGCGCGGCGAGCGTCGCGTCGCGCGGCAACGGTCCTGGGTCCGTGACGTCGGCCGGTGCGAGCGCACGCGCCCCCAGCGCACGCGCGACCTTGGGGGTGGCGCCGTTGCGTTCGGCCCGGGCGCCCGCATCCCTCAACCGGCGCGCGAGCGTGGTGAGGATCTTCGGGTCGGCGCCGGGCGCGAGCTCGACCTCGATCTCGCGGAAGGTCACCGGGTCCGCCCCGACGCCGTCGGCCTCGACCCGATCGTCGGCGACCTCGGCGAGTCGGTTGCCACCGTCGACGACGCGCAGGCGCCGCCGGCACGTCCGGACACGCGCCACCGGCTCGAGCGCCGCGGTGCGACTCCACCCGAGGACGAGCTCCTCGGCTCGGGCGGGGCGGGCGTCGACCGGGCCGCCGAAGACGTGCTCATCGCGCCGGATCTCTGATCGGTCCACGGTGGTCGGCGTCTTGACCGTCCAGCCGTCGTCGGACCGGAAGCGCAGGCTCACGCCGGCGCGGGTGAGGCGGAGATCAGCGGTGTCGAAGTACGTCGCCTCCTGGTCGACCGTCTCGTCGGTCCACTGACCGAGCCCGGCGAAGAGCGTGTCGGGATCGGGGAGCGGCACCGCGGCGTCGATGGTCAGCTTCCGCTCGCGCTCCTCCACGCGCTGTTCATACCCCCGAAAGCGCGGCCGTGTCCCGCGCCGCTGGAGTCGGTGGCCGGCCTGCGCCACCGGTCCCGCCGGACGCGGCGAGGCCTGCGCCTCACACGATCATCACAATCTGCTCATGGTCCGGAGGGCCCACGGCGGGTACGGTCGCCGCGAGCGACTCGGGGGACTCGGATGCGTATCACTCGGACCACGGCGACGGCGGTCGTCGCATTGCTGGCGATGGCGGCGGCGGGATGCGTCACACGTGAAGAACGCACCGGCGGGCGGCGGCGCGATCACCACCAGCAGCTACACGATCGGCCCCTTCAATCTCGCGGCGAACGGGCAACCCGGCTGGGAGAGCGAGACGAGCCGGACGAACGTGCCGAGGCCGGCGGGCGCGTTCGGGATCAAGACCATGAACTTCGACCTGGTCGATCAGCACGGGACGCCGATCCCTCGCCACATGGTGCACCTCCACCATGTGCTGCTGATGGACGCCGCCCACCAGGACGTGCTGTGCCCCGGACGCGAGGAGCGGTTCGCCGGGGCGGGCTCGGAGCGCACGCCGCTCAACCTCTTCGATCCGTACGCCTACCTCGTGGGCGCGACCGACCGGTGGGACTCGCTCTGGCACATCATGAACATGGACACCAGTGCGAGGACCGTGTACATCAAGTACACCGTCGGCTACCAGAAGAACGCGACCGCCGCGAACTCGCGGAGCGTCACCCCGTTCTTCGCCGACGTCACCGGCTGCGGCAGCGTCGGTCTTCAACGTGCCGGGCAACGGCGGCATGGGTTCCGTGTACACGAAGGCGCGGTCGTGGGTCGCGCCGTGGGACGGGATCATGGTCTACGCCGGCGGCCACCTCCACGGCGGCGGCATCGACCTCACGCTCCGCGACCCGGCGACGGGCTCGCACTGCGTGATGGCGGCCCACTACGACATGCCGATGAACCAGATGTTCGCGACCGCGGCCGACATGGGCATGATGGATCCGCCGACGATGATCGATCCGTGTCCCGCGCACAACATCGTCTCGGCCGGCAACACGTATTCGCTCACCGCCCGCTACGACAATTCGCAGCCCTACACGGATGTGATGGGCATCGCGTTGGTCTACATCTGGCGCGGGCACCAGTAGCCGGCCGCGCGAGGCGACGGCACCGACCGGCTTCTCGTCCCATCAGTTCCTGGTGCGTGACGACGAGCCGTTCCTGTTCCACACCGGCACACGCCAGCTGTTCCCACTCGTCAGCGAGGCCATCGGCCGCGTGCGCCGGTCGAGTCGCTGCGCCGGATCTCGTTCGGCCGCGTGGAGACCGACGAGTGCGGCGCCATGAACGAGCTGTCGGCCGCCGCACCGCAGGCGCAGGTGGTCCACCGAGAGCTTCTCCTGCATGGTCTCGCTGAACGACCTCGCCGACCGGCCGCCGCGCCCGGTGGCCGACGGCGAGGTGCTCGGCACGGGTCACCACCGGCCGGGCTTCCTGGCCACGCCGCACGTGCCGCACAACTGGGAGAGCGGGCTCTGGTTCGACGAGCCGACGAGCGACGCTCTTCGCCGGCGACCTCTTCACCGCCCTCGGCAACGGGCCGGCCCTCGTGACGGAGAGCATCGTCGAAGCCGCGCTCACCGGCGAGGAGGTGTTCCACGCGACGTCGATCGGCGCCGCGACCGTGCCGACGCTGCGGCGGCTCGCCGATTCTCGGTCCGGCGACGCTGGCGATCATGCACGGCTCGTCGTACTCGGGCGACGGCGCCGGCCAGCTCCTCGAGCTCGCCGACGCGTACACCGCGATGGTGGCCGCGAGCGTGTGATCGGGGCCGGCGGGGGCGGTCGGCGGTGGTCAGCCGCGGCTGACGGCGTCGATCGCCCGGCCCTTCTCCCAGGCCGAGAAGCGATCGAGCTCGATCTCGAGCTTGGCGAGGACGAAGGCGAGCACGGTGGCGTCGTCCATCAGAGCCGGCGCCGGGGATGGCGTCGGGGATGAGGTCGATCGGCGTCACGAAGTAGAGGATCGCGGCGACGATGAGCACGATGTTCGCAACGCCGATCTCCCGGTACGAGCCGTTGGCGTACGCCCGCACGAGCCGTCCCAGCAGCTTGATGCGGTCGCCGAGCTCGCGGATCTTGCTGTTCGGCGAGCCCTTCGCCTTGACCCGTGCGTGCTGCACGAGCTCCTCCATCGCCTCCGGGTCGCGGACGACACGGCGCGCGCGGTCGGTGTACACCCGGAAGAAGCGGGCCTTGGCGATGTTGCCCCGGAGCTCGGAGAGTCCGGGTCGGCGCGGCATCCCCCGATCGTACCGGGGCTCCGGTGGATCTCGGTGGCGTGCATCAGGCGGGGGCGCGTTCCACGCTGTGAGCGCGTCGAACCCCTGGGTCTCGAACCAGTGCTCGCGGACGTGGGTCACCCGGGTGCCGTCGGTCCGGACGAGCCAGGCGTCCTCGCCGTGCCAGGGCTCGTCGCCGGGAGCGGTGAGGAAGACATCGACCAACGCCACGGCGCCGGTGTCGTTGACGAAGATCTCGCCCGCCGTCACGACCTCGGTGCCGGCCGCCATGCTGCTGATGTCGAGCAGCATCGCGCCCACCGCCTCCAGCCCGACGTGCCGGCCGGCGACCGGGCTCCGCCCCGGTATCTCCCAGACGAGCTCGGGGTGCATGACCGCGATCAGGCCGTCGAGATCGTTGGCCTGCAGCGCGTCGAAGAACTTCCGTGCCACGGCACCGTGGTCGGTCTCGGTCATGAGGTGCTCCTGCCCGGCGGCGACCCGCCCTCGATCACACATCCCGCCGCGGCCCACCCTGCCGCGGCGTCAGTCGTAGCCGGCGGGTCGGAGGTCGCCGGCCGCGGCGTGCCGAGCGTAGGCCCATCCCGGGCCGCGGAGCACGAAGTTGAGTCGGTCCGTCCAGTTCGTCGACCGCGCCACGTCGCGCAGCATGTCGCGGTGCTCGTGGATCGCGACCCTGGCCAGGTTGAAGGTGTGGATGTTCTTCGTGAGCCCGTACACGACCGTCTCGTCCTCGGGCTCGAACGTCCCGAACAGCTTGTCCCACACGATGAGGATGCTGCCGTGGTTGCGGTCGAGGTACTGCCGGTTCGAGCCGTGGTGCACTCGGTGATGGGACGCGGTGTTGAACACGGTCTCGAACGGACCGAGCTTCGGGATCGTGTCGGTGTGGATCCAGTACTGGTACAGGAGGTTCACGCCCCGCGCCTGCGCGACGAGCGCCGGCCGGAGGCCGACGAGGCACAGCAACCCGTACGGCGCGAACGTCCCGAGCGCGTCGGCGACGGGTTGACGCAGCGCGGTCGAGAGGTTGTAGCGCTCGCTCGAATGGTGCACCACGTGGATCGCCCACATGTACCGGCTCGTGTGCATGAACCGGTGGTTCCAGTAGTAGATGAAGTCCCAGCCGAGGATCGCCGCGCCGAGCGCCACCGGGCCGGTGCCGAGGTCGCGGACGAAGCGGCGCGGCCAGAGCGTGCCGACGTTGAAGAGTGAGAGCCAGGTCGTGGTGATGGCCACGCCGCCCGCCGCGACCGCCACGGGGGCGGCGACCTTCGCCACCTGACGGGCGTTGACGTCGGGTACGGCGCCGCCGGACCCCGCGCCGCGAGGTGTCGGCGGGTTCGGGTTCCTCACGGGCGGCGAACCGGTCGGCGACGGTCGTGGCGACGACCGCGCCCGCTGCGGTCGCGAGCAGCGCCTTGCCGTACCGACCCTTGCCGGGCACGAACGGCGCCAGGACCTTGGCGGCGACGAGCGGCGCCACGAGGCTGAGCACGCCCATCCCGAGCGAGGTACGGGTGTCCTAACGCTCGTAGTCGGCGGGCGACGGTCCCGACGCGCACCGCCCGGTGCTTGAGCACCTGGTGCTCGATCGCCATGGTGGCGAAGTACCCCGGCGTCGCGGCCTGTGTGAGGTCCATCAGACCGCCACCCCGAGGTTGAGCAGTCCGAGCGTGCCCGGGCCGTTCTCGGTCTCGGCGTCGTGCACGGTGAGCATCGCGCCCTCGGCCACCGGGTCGCCGGCGATGGAGTCGTCGTCGCCGGTCATCGGAACATGCTCGCCCGCTCGGCCGCGGGGCGTCCAATGGGCGCGGTCGGGCACGACTCGGCGTGGATCCGCGAGGCTGCGGGCATGGACGGAACCGTGCGCCGGGTCGGCGTGCTCGCACCGATGCCGAGCGAGCTCGCTCCCGTGGTGAAGACGATGCGACTGACCCGGGCCGAGGGGCCCACGGTGCACACGGGTCGGGTCGGCACGGTCGACGTCGTGGCGACCCGCACCGGGATGGGACTGACGCTTGCACGGAGCGCGACCACCGATCTCCTCGACAACTTCGAGATCGACCACGTCCTCGTGGTCGGGATCGCGGGCGGGATCGGCGACGCGCGGGTCGGCGACGTCCTGCGGCCCGCGGCGGCGATCGACCGCAGCAGTGGGACCCGCTACGACGCCACGCCGTTGACCGGTGAGGTCGACGGCGTCGTGTCGAGCTCTGACGAGTTCCTCGTCGATCCCGAACGGGTGGCGGCGCTCGTCGACGACGGCGTCCGCGCGCTCGACATGGAGACGTCGGCCGTGGCCGCGGTGTGCACCGCGCGTGGGGTGACGTGGAGTGCGGTTCGGGTGATCAGTGACCTCTCGTCGGACCATCCCGACGCTTCGGTGCTCGACCTGGCGAACCCCGACGGCACGCCGAACGTCCGCGCCGCGATCCCGTTCCTGCTGCGCAACCCCCGCCGGATCCCCGGCCTGGTGAAGCTCGGTCGCGATTCGATCCGCGCGGCGAAGGCCGCGGCGCTCGAAGCCGACCGCCAGCTCCGTTCGCTGCGCTGAACCAGGCTGATCGCCTTCCCCGGCGGCGGGTCCGGACCGGCGCTACGGCGAGAGGAACCGCGAGGCGAACGCCTCGATCTGGTCGTGGCCACCGGCCGGCCATCCGCACACGAGGTAGTCGAACCCCGCGTCCGCCCACTCGTCCACGAGGCGGGCGATCGTGTCGGCGTCGTCCTCGAGCGAGAGCGACGACGCCCGGGTGATCTCCACCGGGTCGCGTCCGCTCTCGAGCGCCATGCGAGACAGCCGTGCCGACTTCTCGCGCATCATCTCGGGCGGCCCGTAGCTGTGCCACACGTCCGCGTAGCGCGCCGCGATCGGCATCATGCGGCGCTCACCCGCGGCGCCGATCCAGATCGGCGGGTGCGGCTGCTGCACGGGTCGCGGGTGCAGCGTCGCCCGGTCGGTGGAGTAGTACCGGCCGTCGAAGCTGAACTCGTCCGTCGTGAGCAGACCGCGCACGACCTGCACCGCCTCCTCGAACGCGTCGACGCGCTCCTTGAGGGCGGGGAACGGGATGCCGAGGGCGCGGTGCTCGCCGTCGAACCACGCGGCGCCGTAGCTGAGCTCGAGGCGGCCGTCCGACGCGTGGTCGATGGTGATCGCCTCCGCGGCCAGGACCGACGGGTGCCGGTAGGTCATGCCCGTGACCAGGAGGCCGAGCCGCACGCGTTCGGTGTGTCCCGCCCACGCCGCGAGGGTCGTCATGCCCTCGAAGCACTCGCCCGGCCCTTCGCCGTACATCGGCTGGAAGTGATCGAAGCCCCAGACGCCGTCGAACCCGAGCTTCTCGGCGAACCTGACGCGGTCGACCGTCTCGGACCAGGGCATCCGTTGCTGGGCGACGTCGAGACCGAAGCGCATGTGGTCCTTGTACCACGGTCACCGCCTGTCCGACACCGTGGGCGACGTGTCCTTGCCGCCACGGCGGCGATGGCCGACGATGCGGTCATGCAGATCGCCCTCGCGCTGTACCCGCGGTTCACCGCGCTCGACATCGTCGGACCGTTCCAGACGTTCGTCGACGTCCCCGGCGTCGAGGCGTGCTTCGTCGCCGAGCACGCCGGACCCGTGACGGATCACACCGGGCGGCTCGCGCTGGTCGCGACCGAGCGCTTCGCCGACGTCACCGCGCCCGACGTGATCGTCGTGCCGGGCGGGATGGTGCAGCCCGCCGGCTCCGACGACCCGGTGGTGCGGTGGATCCGGGCGGTGCACCCGACCACCACCTGGACCACGAGCGTGTGCACCGGTTCGCTGTTCCTCGCCGCGGCCGGAGTGCTCGACGGTGTCGACGCGACCGGGCACTGGGCGGCGATGGACCGCCTCGCCGCGCTCGGCGCCCGTCCCACCCCGACCAGGGTCGTGCAGCGCGGGAAGGTCGTCACCGCGGCGGGCGTGTCGGCGGGCATCGACATGGGACTCACGTTGCTGGGCCGCATGTTCGGCGACGACATGGCGCGCGCCATTCAGCTCGCGATCGAGTACGACCCGCAGCCGCCGTTCGACGCCGGTGCGCCCGACAAGGTCGACAGTGAGCTCCGGGAGCTCGTGCGCGCCACGCTCGACGCCGGAACCGTGCTGAGGCACGCCGCCCGCGACGCGCTACGGCGCGAGGAACCCGTCGCAGGCTCCGGAGGTGAGGATGTTCACCGCGTTCACCGCGCCGACGAGGACGGGGTTGATGTCGGTGGCGTCGAAGTTCGCCGGCCCGTCGGCCACGACCTGGTTCAACAGCGTGAGGAAGTCGCGCAGCTGTTGCTGCTGGGTCGCGTTGAACCGGCCGATGTCGGCCATGGCGTGGCTGACGACGTCCTGCAGGGAGACGGCGTCGGCGTAGGTCGCGAGCGGTGCGTTGCCCACGAACGTCGGCTTGGCGCCGCTGACGAGGTCTTCGGTCAGCGCCGTCGCGATCGCGACCTGCTTGTCGAGCTTGCCGAAGTCGACCACGCCCACCTCGTCGTCGACGGTGTGGTAGCAGGGTCCGGTCGAGTCGCTGAAGAACACGTTCGGGATGCCGACGCTCGTGAAGTTCACGTAGTCGCTGCGTCCCTGACCGAAGATCGAGCTCACCAGGTGCGTGTTCAGCGTGGTGCCGACGGCGGACTGCACCGCCTGGGTCAGACGCGCTCCGCCCGTCTCGGCGCCGACCGCGAAGCTGGAGCTCCGCAGGCTCGGCAGCAGGTTCGAGCCCTGGATGTCGAAGTTCACGTACGCGACGACGTCGGCGTTCGGCACGAGCGGGTGTTGCGTGTAGTACTTGGAGCCGAGGAGCCCGTCCTCCTCGCGGTCCCACAGCGCCAGGATGACCGAGCGGTGCGGGCCACCCGGGATGGAGGCGAGCGCACGGCCGACCTCGAGTGTGGCCGCCGCACCGGCGGCGTTGTCGGTGGCGCCGTTGCAGATGGTGTCGGCGGGGGAGGCGTTCCGGCACGATGTCCCGAGGTGGTCGTAGTGACCGCCGACGATCACGTACTCGTTCGGGAGGTCCTTGCCCCGGATGAGACCGAGCACGTTCGTGCCGTCGGTGAATGCCTGGCGGTACGCGGCGTCGCCGGTCTTCGACGCGTCGAGGCCCACCGCTCCGTACCCCTTGAGCACGTCGATGATGAAGTTCTGGGCCGCGACCGAGCCCGGAGTGGCGTTCTGCCGCCCGTTGAGGTTGTCGGAGGCGAGGATGCCCGTGTCGATCCGCGCCCGGCTGCACCCGGCCGCGACGAGCCCGACGACGGCGAGGAGCGCGACGAGTCGCGCGGTGCGCCTCACGATGCCGCGGCGGCCGGGAGCGGAATGCCGACGACGGCGTTCGAGGTGACGGTTCCGTGCATGGTCCCTCCCCAGGAAGTGGGGCGCAGCGTACTTGTCGGGACGCCGGGTGCGAGCCGGACGTCGGCCTCGGTCGCCTGCAGATCCCGTCAGACCGAGCGGCCCGCCATCCACCGCGCGCACTCCGCCGGCATCGACCGGGCGACCGCGGCGTCGTAGTCCGCGAGCTCCGCGTCGGTGAGGACGTCGCGCCACCGGCCGTTCGTGCCCTTGTAGAGGAACGTGCTCGCACCGCCCACGAAATGGGATTCGAAGTCGGCGATCTCCGCCGCGCGTGCCTTCATGCCCTCGAACGTGCACGACGCCACCTGGTCCGACCAGCGCGTCTCGTCCACCGGCAGATCGAGGAACGCGGCGACGCGCCGCATCTCGCCGCCGAGGTCGGCCTTGAGATCGTCGTAGTGCACGAACAGCACGTTGGCGTCGTCGCGGTGCGCCCAGTACGACGCGAGATGCTGGAACTGGCCGGCGTTGTCGAGGTACCAGCGGAAGAACTCGTGGGTGTCGTGGGTCGGCGGTGGGCCCCCGCCACCGTCGTCGAAGGGGATCCCCTCGTCGATCGCGCTCGCGACCAGGCGCTGCATCAGGGCCGGCTGCATGTTGGCGAGATGGTTCTGGAACGACATGCACGCGTCGCGACCGTCACGTCCGACCACGATGTACGCGTTGTCCTGGTGCCAGGGGATGCCGTCGCACGCGGTGTGGGTCTTGACGTGGCGCCGGTGGGTCTGGGCCTCGAGCCGGCCGATCACGTCGTCGACCGGCTCGAAGCGGGCGTCGATCCACGGCGCGACCTCGAAGACCGGTCCGGGTGCACCCTCCGGGAAGAGCAGCGTCGTGACGATCGTCTGCATCCAGGTGGTGCCGTTCTTCGCCGGCGTGCACACGACGATGTCCCCCGGCCGCTGCACGTAGCTCTGCCAGCGCAGGTTGTCCTGGATCACCGACCGGTACTCGCGTTGGGGCTGCCACATCGTTCGTCCTCCCCGGCGTCGCGGTTCCGGAGCGTACGGCGCCGCCCTGACGCACTCGCCTTGAGGACACGGCAGACTCCGCCCATGACCGAGCCGAAGCGAAGCGGAGGCGAGCCGCGACGCAGCGAGCCACCGTCCGGCGTCACCATCGGAGGCGCGAGCGGAGCCGCCGGAGGGACGCCGAGGTGGCGCAAGCTCCCGGATCCGGGTGCGGTGCACGACGAGCGCGAGATCGAGGCGGTCGTCGAGGTGTTGCGCACGTCGAACCTCAATCTCGGCCCCAACGTCGCGGGCTGCGAGGCGGCGGTCGCCGCGCTGCTCGCCAAGCCGCACGGCGTGATGGTCAACTCCGGCTCGTCCGCGATCAAGCTCGCCATCGAGGTCCTCGACCTCGAGCCGGGCGACGAGATCGTCACGCCCGCGGTCACCTTCGGCACCGACGTCGCGCCGATCGTGCAGGCGGGCCTCGTCCCCGCGTTCGTCGACGTCGATCCGACCACGTTCCAGGTCGACGCGGCCCGCATCGAGGAGATGGTCGGACCGCGGACGCGTGCCGTGCTCGTGCCGAACCTCGTGGGGAACTGTCCCGACTGGGACGCCGTCCGCGCCGTCGCCGACGCACACGGTCTCGTGGTCATCGAGGACTCGTGCGACGTGCTCGACTCCTGGCAACGAGGACGCCGCACCGGCGAGCGGGCCGACATCAGCGTCACGAGCTTCGCCCGCGGCCACGCGATCACCGCCGCGGGCAACGGGGGCATGGTCGGTCTGTCCGACGAGGAGCAACTCGACCGCTGCCTGATGCTGCGCCGCTGGGGCCGGCGGTCCGAGACCTATCTCTTCGGTTCGCGACGCGGGCAACGCGACCGGCACGGTCCACTCGCCGACGGAACGCCGTACGACCTCACCTTCCAGTTCGAGATGGTCGGGTACAACTTCGAGCCGTCCGAGATCGGCGCCGCGTACGCACTCGTCCAGCTCGACAAGCTCGCCGAGTACAACGGACGGCGCCAGCACAACTGGAACCGGCTGCACGAGCTGATGGCCGCGCACGAGGAGCTCCTCGAGCGGCCGACGACCGCGCCCGAGACGCAGACGACGTGGATGCGCTACCCGTTCCTGTTACGCGAGGGCGTCGACCGCGTCGCGCTCCAGCGCGCGCTCACCGATCGGGGCATCTCCACCTTCATGGTGTGGAGCGGGAACATCCTCCGGCACCCGGCGTACGCGGGCATCGACTGCCGCGTTCCCCAGGGTGGTCTCCCGTACGCCGACGCGATCACCGAGCGGGCCCTGAGCCTCCCGGCGCACCACGCGCTGAGCTCCGACGACCTCGGCTACATGGTCGAGGTCGTCGGTGAGGAGCTCGCCGCGATCTGACTCGATCCGGCCGGCACTACTTCTGCGTGTCGGCCTCGGCGCTGCTGATGCCCGCGGCGGTTGCGTCGGGGACGATCTGCGCCCGCGCCCGGCGTCGCCGAGCAGGTACGCGCGGAAGAAGGCGATCGTCGACTGGCGGACCATCTCGTCCGCCGTGCTGGGCGAGTCCTCGAACGGCTCGGGGTGCACTCCCTGGAAGATCGTCACGAAGTACTTCGGAGCCGACGCCTGCGCGTACGCCTGCTGCGCGGCCGCGTAGGGGAGCGCGATGTCGGTCCGGATGTGGAAGACCATGAGCGGGATCGTGTTGGGCACGAACGTCTTCGGCCCGAAGGCGAAGCGGTTGCCGTCCATGACCGCGGCAGCGCGGAAGCGCTTCTCCACGCAACACCGGTCCGAGATGAGCGCCCACGTCGTGCCCCCGCCGAGCGACAGCCCGGCGACGCCGATACGCGCGCGGTCGATGCGGCGGGCGTACTTCCCGGCGAGCAGCTGATCGAGCACGAAGCTCATGTCCGCCGGCTGCTGCACGATGTCCCCGGCGCGGGACAGCGGCCCGTCCGACGCCCCCGTGTAGGTGATGGGGAAGCGCGGCGCGAGCACCGCGAACCCGGCCTCGGCCCATGCCTCGAACAGCTGGGTGAACTTCGCGGGATCGCCGTTGTACCCGTGGGCGAACACGATGAGCGGTCGCCGCCCTCCGGCCGCGGGCAGGTACAGCTCGGTCGGGAGCTGCCGCGTCGGCGCGCTCCGGACTCCGATCGGGTCCACTGCCGGTCGGCTCGTGTCCTCGTACGCCAGCTGCACGTGTGTGAACGACGCGAGCGAGGTCGGGGCCGCCGCTCCCGCCGTGGTGCTCGTCGTCGAGGTGGTCCTGGCGGCGGTCGATCCCGCCGATGCGCACGCGGTCGTCACGAGGGCGGCCAGAGCGAGCGGAGCGAGCACGCGGGCACGGAGCACGGCGGCATGGTGCCACGACGGTCGCCGCACCGGCGGCCGACCGGCGCAGGACCTTCGCCCCTGGTCGGCGGACGTCGTCGGTCGCAGACTCGGGTCGACGAGGAGGTCGAGATGGCAGAGATGACCCAACAGCAGTCCGAGACGATGGAGCAGCTCCGCGCCGACGTCCGTGAGGCCGAGGAGCTCTTGGTGGACTTGGGGCGGGAGACGGTTCAGGCCACCCTGGACGTGTGGCGGGCCCGCATCGACAACCTGCGGCTCCAGGTCGAGCTCGGACGCATGGAGGTCGACGACGAGGTGACCGAATCGATCGGCGGTGCCGAGAGCTCGTGGGCCACCGCACGCGACCGGCTGACCGCGGCGTCGCTCGAGGTGTCGGACATCCGGGTCGCGTTGGCCGAGGGGCTGCGCGCCGCTCGTGCCGACCTGCAGGCCGCCGTCGACCTCGCGCAGGAGCGGATCGAGGCCGCACGTCGCTGAGCGGTCGGGCGCGGCGCCGGCCGAGCCGGTCGGTGACCGGAGTGCAGGCCCGCAGGTAGCGTCGACCGGCGTGGCCGACGACCTGCTGCTCGAGATCGACGGTCGCGACGTCAAGGTGTCGCATCCCGACAGGGTGCTGTTCCCGGATCGGGGCGAGACCAAGCTCGATCTCATCCGGTACTACGAGGCGGTGCGCGCACCGCTGCTCGCGACGATGGGCGGTCGGCCCGTCATGCTGCAACGGTTCCGGGACGGTGCCGGCGGCGACTCGTTCTTCCAGAAGCGGGTGCCGAAGAACGCGCCGTCGTGGCTCGAGACGACCACGGTGTCGACGCCGAACGGGACCGAGTCGAACGCGATGGTCGTGGCCGACGTCGGCCACGTCGCGTGGGCGGTCAACCTCGGCTGTCTGGGCTTCCACGTGTGGCCGTCGCACGCGCCGGACGTCGACGTCACCGACGAGCTGCGGATCGACCTCGACCCGAGCCCGGGCGTGACCTTCCCGATGGTGCGGGAAGCCGCGACGGAGGTGCGCGCGCTGCTCCAGGAGCACGACATCACCGCGTACCCGAAGACCACTGGGAGCCGCGGCATCCACATCTACGTGCGGTTGCGGCCGGAGCAGGACAGCTACGTGGTGCGCGCCGCGGCGGTCGCCATCGCGCGTGAGCTCGAGCGTCGGCGCCCCGACCTGCTCACCGCGGCGTGGTGGAAGGAGGAGCGGGGCGAGCGCGTCTTCGTCGACTTCAACCAGAACGCCCCGCACAAGACGGTGTTCGGCGCCTGGTCGGTGCGCGCGTATCCGGAGGCGCCCGTGTCGATGCCGTTCCGGTGGGACGAGCTCGACGCCATCGAGCCGCGCACCTGGACGATCGCCGACGCGCCGGGCCGTCTCGAGGCCGACGGCGACCCGTGGGCGGCGATGTACGACGACCCGCAGTCGATCGCACCGCTGCTCGAGATGTCGGAGCGGGACATGGCCGCAGGGCTGATGGACGCACCGTGGCCGCCCGTGTACCCGAAGCAGCCGAACGAGCCGCCGCGAGTCGCGCCGAGCCGCGGCGAAGAAGGACAAGGACTGACCTGCCGGTGATACGCCCGACCCCGGGTCGCCCCGATCGGGCCCGCTCTGCTATCCCATGCGCCCATGGGAACCATGTGCGAAGGCAGAGTTGCGATCGTGACGGGCGCGGGCCGGGGCATCGGGCGCGAGCACGCCCTGATGATGGCGTCGGAGGGGGCCAAGGTCGTCGTCAACGACGTCGGCGGATCGCGCGACGGCAGCGGCCACTCGGAGGGTCCGGCCCACGACGTGGTCGCCGAGATCGAGGCGATGGGCGGTCAGGCCGCGGCGAACGGCGACGACATCTCCAGCTGGGACGGTGCCGGTGCGGTCGTCAAGCAGGCGATCGACACCTTCGGCGGCCTCGACATCGTCGTGAACAACGCCGGCATCCTGCGCGACCGGATGCTCGTGAACATGACCGAGGAAGAGTGGGACGCGGTCATCAAGGTGCACCTCAAGGGCACGTTCGGCATCTCCCGCTTCGCCGCCGCCTACTGGCGCGAGCGGTCGAAGAACGGCGAGACGAACGAGGCGCGCATCATCAACACGACCTCGCCGTCGGGGATCTACGGGAACGCGGGCCAGACCAACTACGGCGCGGCCAAGGCCGGCATCGCCACGTTCACGGTCATCGCCGCGATGGAGCTCGAGCGCTACGGCATCACGGTCAACGCGATCGCACCCACCGCGCTCACGCGCATGACCGAGGATCTCGGGCTCGGCAACGCGTCCGAGGAGGCCAAGGCGGCGATGGACCCGCGTTGGATCGCGCCGCTGTGCACGTGGCTCGCGTCGCCGCAGTCCAACGGCGTCACCGGTCAGGTCTTCGAGGTCTCCGGCGGCTGGCTCGCGGTCGCCGAGGGTTGGCACCGCGGTCCGAGCACGCAGCCCGTCGACGATCCGAGCGAGGTCGACGCCGCGATCCGGCCGCTGCTCGCCAAGGCGCGCCCCGGCTCGGACATGTTCGGGAACGAGAGCCGTCCTGCGCTCAAGTCCTGACGAGCGCGCCGGCGGCGGCGAGGACGCTCGCGTCCTCCCACGGCCGGCCGATCAGCTGCACGGCCAACGGCAGCCCGTCGGCGTCGTGGCCCATCGGCACCGAGAGCGCCGGTGATCCGGTCAGGCTCGCGGGCAGCGTGAACACGAAATCGTCGGTGAGGTCCACGTGGCCGTCCGCGTTCCGCCGCGCGTCGATGTCGCTGCGGCGCGGCGCGACGTCGGCCGCCACCGGGCTCACGAGGATGTCGACGTTCGCCGAGGCCACGAGGAAACGTCGGCGGAAGCGGTCCCACTCCCACAGCTGACGGGCGGCGTCGGTGCCCGAGCGCGCCATGCGCTGCCAGTAGCCCGTGGTGACGTCCCGACCATCCGAGAGCCACGGCCACGTCCACTCGACGCGTGTCATCCCCGCGTCGACGAGGACCGCGACCGCGCTCCGGCACGCCTCGGCCACGGCGTCGACCACGGGCCAGCGCGTGTCGGGGGGCAGCAGGGCGACACGGAGATCGCGGCGCTGCGCGCGTTCGTGGACGATGCGAGCGGCACCGGAGGCACCGCGCCGTCGACGCCGTCGGGCCCCGCAGCGCTCGTGAGCGCACGCTCGACGAGCGCGAGGTCGGATCCCAGGAAGCCGATCGTGGTCCGACCGTCGGATCGGTCGCCGATCCTCGGGAAGTGCCCGGTGCCGGGCAGGCGTCCGGTGGTCGGCTTGAGCCCGAGCACGCCGCACCACGCCGCGGGGAGTCGGACGCTGCCGCCCGAGTCGCTCCCGACGCCCAACGCGACCACGCCCGCGGCGGTCGCCACGGCGTCGCCACTGCTCGACCCACCCGGGGCCCGGGTGGGGTCGACCGGGTGCGCGACCGGAGGCCCTCCTGTCGTGCCGTCCCACGCCTTGGTCTTCGCCAGCACCACCGCGCCGGCGGCGCGCAGGCGGGCGACGACGGTCGCGTCCTCGGCCGGGCGGCGGTCGTGCAGCGACGTCGACGTTCCCGCGCACGGGAACCCCTCGACGTCGACCCAGTCCTTCACCGTGATCGGGAGGCCGTGGAGAGCTCCCGGTGGTCCGGTCGCTGCGTCCAGCCGCCGTGCGTCCTCGAGCACGCGGTCGTCCTCGAACCACTGCACCGGGTGCTTGCACGTGTCGAGCGCGTGCAGGTCGGCGAGGCGGGCCGCGACGGCGTCGGCGATGCTCGGACGTGTCACCCCGGGTAGGCGCTGCCGTTCGCGAGGGCGGTGAACGCGTCGGCGAAGAAGCCGTCGGCCTGCTCGCCGCTGCGCCGGTCGATCACCGCGCCGTCCTTGTCGACGGCGACGATGAACGGGTACCCGTCCAGGCCGAATGCCGACGCGGCGGTGCCGTCCTGGTCGTCGACGAGCGTCCGGACGCTCCCGAGGCCCATGTTCTTCACCCATTGCGACGGCGGCCAGTTCGGTGCCTGGGCGCTGGAGCCGGTCGGGACGATCGTGAGCTCCACGCCCGGTGGTGTCCCGCCGTGGTCCTTCAGGTAGGCCGCGAGCTTGGGTGCCTCGGCATTGCAGTGGGGGCACCAGTGGGCGAGGAACACGATCATCTGTGCCGTGCCGCCCGGTGCGATCGTCACCGGGGCACCCGAGAAGCTCTCGCCCTTCACCGTCGGGATCGTCGTGCCGACCGCGGGATCGGCGCCGCTCGCCGGGAGCGTCGGCAGCTTCTCGCCGGTCACGGTCACGGTGCCGTACTCGTGACCGGAGGCCCGGCCGCCGGATCCGCCGTTCGTCGAGTCCTTGCCACCGGCCGACGCCACGATCGCCGCGGTCCCGGCGATCGCGATCACGGCACCGAGCGCGACCCAGAACACGGGGAATCGCTTCTGCGGAGTACTGCCACCGTCCGGGCCGGCGCTCGAGCCCCCGACGGCGACGGCTTCGACGGGCTCGACGTCGAGCGGGGCTGCGGCTTCCGGGGGTGCTTCTTGGCCATTCAGGACTCCTCGGTGAGGGGATCGCGCGAGCCGGCGAACCAGAGCACGGCCGCGACGAACAGGAATGCCGATCCGGCCATGGTCGGGATCGACAGGTAGCCGAGATAGCGGGAGAGCGGGAGCGCCGAGCACGGATTGGTCGGATCACACGACGTCGACGACTCGAGACTCGGGTGCCACTCGACCAGGACGTGCCAGGTCGAGACGGCCGCGCCGATGAGCGCGAGCGTGATCGCGTACGGGCGGATCGACCAGTCCCGTCGCACCGCGGCCACGATCAGGATCACCGCGAGCGGATACATCATCGTGCGTTGGTACCAGCAGAGCCGGCACGGCACGAGGTGTGCGCCCTCGGAGAGGTAGAGAGAGCCCGCCGTCGCGACCGCGGCGACGAGTGCCGCGAGCGCGAGTCCCTGGTCGCGGAGTCCGTCGCGCACGGCGGGCCACCACGTGCCGCCGCCCGTGGCCGCAGCGACGATGCGTCCGATCATGAGCAGCACGAGTGCGATCTCGGTTGCGACCGCCAGCCAGCTGAAGATGCGGTACCAGTCGGTGACGTCCACGCCGGTCCAGTCTGACGCGTGCCGGGCCGACGGGTCCGTCACCGGGACCAAGGTCCCGAACGGTGCGCGGGCCTCGAATCAGCTCGAGGTCACCGTGAGGGTCAGCGTGTCGTAGTCCTTCAGCGGGGCGTCGAGACCGACGGTGCCGGAGTCCTCGGACTTCACCGCGAGTGAGAACTGATCGAGGGTGTAGGAGTCGTTCTCCTTGGCGCTCTCCAGGTGGACGAGCCCCGATGTGTCGTGCGTGTGCAACGCGGCGATCTTCCCGGACGCCGGGTCGATCCCGATGAGCGCCGGCACCTGCTTGTTCGTGCCGTCGACGACCACGCGCAGCGCGTGTGCGTGTGGGTGGCGACGCCCTCCGTCGAGCAGCGGCACGTTCGCGGCCTCGGTGTTGCTCTTCATCCGGTCCGGCGCCGGGCAGCCCAGTCCGACCGGTGCTCCCGGGCCGAACTCGGCGCTACGGTCCGCCGATGCCCACTCGCGATGCGGTCCTGAAGGCCCTGCGCCGCCACGAGGTCCCGACCTGGTGGCGCGATGCCAAGCTCGGCGTGTTCGTCCACTGGACACCCGCCTCGGTCCCCGGCTTCGCTCCCGTCGACGACGACGTGACCGCGATGCTGCAGTCCGGCGACCGACGCGCCATGGGTTGGTCGCCGTACACGGAGTGGTACGAGAACTCGTTGCGGTTCCCCGACAGCCCGGTCGCCCGCCATCATCGCGAGCAGTACGGCGACCGGCCCTACCGCGAGTTCGCGCGCGAGTGGGAAGCCGGTCTCGCGTCCTGGAACCCCGATGACTGGGCGCGGTCGTTCGCGGCGGCGGGCGCGCGCTACGTCGTGCTGGTCAGCAAGCATCACGACGGGTACTGCCTGTGGCCGACCGAGGTCCCCAACCCGATGCAGCCCGGCTGGCACTGCAACCGCGACGTCGTCGGGGAGCTCGGCGAGGCGGTGCGCGCGCACGGGATGCGCTTCGGCGTCTACTACTCCGGCGGCCTCGACTGGACGTTCGAGGACCGGCCGATCGGCGCGATGTCGGACCTCATCGCCGCCATCCCGCGCGGCGAGTACCCCGCGTACGCGGCTGCGCACGTGCGGGAGCTCGTCGCGCGGTACCGGCCGAGCGTGCTGTGGAACGACATCGCGTGGCCGAGCGAGGGCAAGCACCTCTGGCCGCTGCTCACCGACTACTACGCGGCCGTGCCCGACGGCGTCGTCAACGACCGGTGGATGCCGTGGAACCCGTTGGCCGGTGCGATGAAGTTCGGTCCCGCGCGCAAGGTGGTCGATGCCGGTGCCACCAAGCAGGCGCGCAAGGACTCCGGGCTGATCCCACCCGAGCCGCCGTTCTACGACGTCCGCACCCCCGAGTACGTGTCGTTCCCCACGATCCAGCGCCGGCCGTGGGAGTGCGTGCGCGGCATGGACCACTCGTTCGGGTACAACGCGGCGTCGCGTCCCGAGGACTTCCTCACGCGTCACGATCTGCTGTGGTCGTTCGTCGACATGGTGAGCAAGAACGGCAACCTCTTGCTGAACGTGGGACCGCGGGGCGCGGACGCGCAGATCCCCGACGAGCAGCGGCGGCGGCTGCAGTGGTTGGGCGAGTGGTTCGGCACCGGCGCGCCCGCCGTTCGGGCCACCCGCCCCTGGGTGCGGCCCGGGGCGACGACGGTCGAGGGGATCGGGGTCCGCTACACCGCGGGGACGACGACGTGTACGCGATCGTTGAGCGCGCCGGCACCCGTCGTCACGCTGTCGGATCTCGCGCCGACACCCACCACGGAGATCACGACCCTCGACGGAGCGCCCGTCCGCTGGGACGCGTCGGAGCGAGGTGTGCGGATCGAGGCACCTGGGGGCGAGCCGACGGACGCTGATGCGCCGGTCGTGTTCCGGTGCCGGCAGGTCAGCGCGACGCCGTGAGCGGGTGCTCGGCGAAGGCGCGGCGGCCGAGCCCGGGGTCGATGCCCCACTGCGCGGCGTAGCGCTCGTGGACATCGGTCCACGCGTCGAGCGAGGCCCGTTCGTCCATCGGATGACCAGCGAGCAGCGCGTCGACGCCGCGAAGCACCGGTGCCAACCCGCGCCCGTCATCGCCGCGAGGTCGCGGTCGTCGAACGCGTGCGTGAAGACGAGTCGGCACCCCGTCGCCTCCGGGGTGAGATGGAAGGTCAACGTGCCGCCGTGCCAGGTCCCCACGAGGCGTGTCGGCGGCTCCGACTCGGTCACCGCGAGGGTCGCACCGTCGGGGAACCAGTGGGTCTGCTCGGCCGGATCGGCGATCGCGCGCCGAGACGCGGGCGACGGAGTGGCGGTAGTGGCGTTCGAGCCGCAGCACCGGACCGGCCTCGAGCGTGAGGTCACGGAACGGCAGGGTCGCGATCATGCGCCGGCCCTGTGTCGGGTCCTGACCGAACGCCACCGTGTACTGCTCGTGGAGCTCGGCGATCGGGACGTGGGCCTCGATCTCGTCGATCGGGTGCCCGGCGAGCAGGGCGTCGAGCCGGTCGAAGTAGGTCTCCCATCCGGCCGCGTGCTGCGCAGCGGGACCGTGCTGCTCGTCGAAGACGTGCGTGAATCGCAAGGTGCATCCCTCGGGCGACGGGCTCAGGTCGAACGCGTAGCGCTCGTCGCCCCACTCCCAGGCGAGTCGGCGGAGTGGATCGAGCTCGGTGATCACCATCCGCGCCCCGGCGACATCGAACGTCTCGCCGAGCTCGGGCGTCCACGCGACCGGCCCCACGAACCGCCCCGAGGTACCTGACGCTGACGTCAGGTACCCTGCGCGGCATGACCGCGACGCAGGAACGGCCGTCCGAGGCGTCCGAACGGGTGCTCCCGAAGATCGTCAGCGTCGACGACCACGTCGTCGAGCCGCCGCACGTGTGGCAGACGTGGCTTCCCGAGCAGCACCGGGCTCGCGGGCCGCGCGTGGAGCGCAAGAAGTGGGGCGACTTCAAGCACCTCCCGGGCGCGCGGTACGAGATGACCGAGGACCCCGACGGCCTCTGGGGCGACGCGTGGTACTTCGACGACAAGCTGATCTACGTCCACAAGCGGTTCGTGGCGATCCCGCTCGAGGCCACGCCGGACGGTGACCTCTCGAAGTTCGATCGCACGAAGATGGTGATGACCGCGGTCACCTACGACGAGATGCGGCCCGGCTGCTACGACCGCGATGCGCGCATGGTCGACTTCGAGCGCAACTGGGTCGACGGCTCCCTCCCGTTCCCCACGTTCCCGCGGTTCTGCGGCCAGACGTTCTACGAGCACCCCGATCGTGAGCTCGGGCTCGCGTGCGTGCGCGCCTACAACGACTGGATGGTGGAGGAGTGGTGCGCGCCGTCGTGCGGCATCAACATCCCGCTCTGCATCATGCCGTTGTGGGACGTGGAGCTGGCGGCGGCCGAGATCCGGCGCAACGCCGAGCGGGGAGTGCGCGCGTTCTGCTTCAGCGAGCTGCCGCACCATCTGAAGCTGCCGACGATCCACAGTGGGGAGTGGGATCCCGTCTTCGACGTCTGCAACGAGACCGGGGTGACCCTGTGCATGCACATCGGGTCGTCGTCGACGAACCCGGCCGCGTCACCCGACGCGCCCAAGGGCGTCGGGGGCACGCTGGCGTTCAACAACTCGATGGCGTCCCTCGCCGACTGGCTCTTCTCCGGCAAGCTCATCCAGTTCCCGAAGCTGAAGCTCGCGTACTCCGAGGGCCAGATCGGCTGGATCCCGTACGCGCTCGAGCGGGCCGACACGGTGTGGGACCAGCACGACAGCTGGCAGCACTCGAAGGAGCTCATTCCCGAGCCCCCGTCGAGCTACTACTACGGGCGCATCTTCGGGTGCTTCACCGCCGATCATCACGGACTGGCGTCGCTCGACGAGGTGGGTGTCGACAACATCTGCTTCGAGACCGACTATCCGCACACCGACACCACGTGGCCGGACTCGCTCCCGTACGTGCAGCAGATGCTCGCCGGCTACAGCGACGAGGTCGCCTACAAGGTGCTCCGCGGCAACGCGATCCGAATGCTCGACCTCGATCGGGTTTGAGTCGCGCGACCCATCGCGGACGTCCGGCGAGGCCTCTGCGTCCGTCGATCGAGCGGAGCGACAATTCTGGCGTTGATTCACCCAAGTTGGTGATGCCGCGCGTCACGTCCCGGGTGAAGCTGCCCGTGGCTGGACGACACCACGGAGACGACGATGGCGACACTGACGGGACAGCGGACGGAGCGGCGTCGGAACCACCTGCGCCTGGTGACGAGCAACGAACAACGCCGGCGGACGCTGCCGGTGGACGACCCGACGCCCGGACCGCGTGACGCGGCGGCGCTGGTGGCGCATTTCGACGGGTTGCTGCCCGACGACGTCGACACCGACGGCGTCTTCACGCTCGGCGCCGAGTAGGTCGTTCGCCAGCTGCGCCAGCCCCGCCCCGGCCCGGGAGCGACGTCAGACCCAACCGCCGGAGTAGCCGACGAACTGGCCGGTGGTGAACCGGCTGGAGCCGTCGAGGAACGCCGCACAGAAGGCCGCGCACTCCTCGACGGTGCCGAGACGACGCATGGGCACGCGTGACTCGATCTTGGCCCGCACCTCCGGATCGTCGGCGCCGTTGGCCCGGCGGAACTCCGGGAAGTCCATGAAGTTGGTCCCGACCGCGTTGACCTGCACGCCGGTGCGGGCGATCTCGCCGGCGACGTTCTTCACGAGCATGTTCGCCGCGGCGCGCGCCGAGCTGTAGAGCGGCGCACCCGGCGTGGGCCGCGCCCCCGCCGCGCTCGTGAGCAGCAGCACCTGACCCTCGCCCGCCGCGACCATCGGCGCGGTGACGGCCTTGAGGAAGTGGTACGGCGCTTCGAGACACCCGCGCACGACGCGCTGGAGGTCGTCGAGGGACGAGTCCATGAAGCGTCCGATCACGATCTGTCCCGAGAACGCGCACGCCGCGTCCATCCGGCCGTAGCGCGCGAGGGTGCCCGCGACGAGCGCGTCCGCGGTGGCGGGGTCGGCGAGGTCGCGTGGCGCGTCGATCACCTCGACCGCCGCGCCGAGGCCCTCGAGCTCGGCGACCAGGCCGTCCTCGGGATTGGCCAGTGCGAGGTCGTGGCTGCGCGCGGCGAGCACGCGGGCGAGGGCGGGGCCGACGAAGAAGCCGGCGTCGGCGATGAGCGCGACGCGGCGCGGGTTGGGGTCCGTGGTCATGGGCGGGACGGTAGACGCCACGACACCGGCGCCGCCCGGGCGGGGCGTGCAGACTCCCGCGCGTGTCGGCTCGTCGCCTAGAAACTGTCCCGTCCCCGCTGAAGGAGCGATCGTGCGCGCAGCAGTCCTGGAGCAGCCCAACACCCCGGTCGCCGTGAGCGAGATCGACATCCGACCGCCCAAGGCCGGCGAGGTGCTCGTGCGGGTCGCGGCGTGCGGCGTGTGTCACTCGGACCTGTCGGTGATCGACGGCTCGTTCCCCGCGCCGTTGCCGGTGGTGCTCGGGCACGAGGCCGCGGGGGTCGTCGAGGAGGTGGGCGCCGGCGTGACGTCGGTGGCGCCGGGGGACCAGGTGGTGCTCACGCCGCTGCCCGCCTGCGGCACGTGCTACTTCTGCACGCGCGGCCAGCCCACGCTGTGCTCGGTCTACAGCATGTCGTTGTTCTCCAACCTGCTGCCCGACGGCACCAGCCCGCTGTCGCGCGACGGCGCGGTCGTCTACCGCGGGCTCGCCACCGCGGCGTGGGCCGAGCGGGCGATCATGCCCGAGGCCGGCGTGGTCAAGGTGGGCGCCGACGTGCCCCTCGACGTCGCGTGCGTCATCGGCTGCGCGGTGCAGACGGGGGTGGGCGCGGTGCTGAACACGGCGAAGGTCGAGGAGGGTGCGACCGTGCTCGTGCTCGGTGCCGGTGGGATCGGCATCGCGGTCACCCAGGGGGCACGGCTCGCCGCCGCGTCGCGGATCATCGTGGTGGACCCGGTCGGCGCTGCGACGTGACGCGGCGCTGACCTTCGGCGCCACCGACGTGATCGACCCCACGACCGACGACGTGTTCGCGCAGGCGTTCGCGCTCACGAACGGCATCGGCGTCGACTACGCGTTCGAGGCGGCGGGGCAGGCCGCGCTGATCGAGCAGGGGATCATGGCCACCCGGCCGGGCGGCACCACGGTGTGCGTCGGGGCACCACCGCTCGACCAGGGCATCTCGATCCCCGCGGTCGTCGCGTTCGGTGCCGCGGAGAAGAAGCTCATCGGCTGCCTGCTCGGCTCGGTCCACGCGCAGCGGGACATCCCGAAGCTGCTCGCGCTGTGGCAGGCGGGCCGACTCGACCTCGAGGGCATGATCACGCACCGCATGCCGCTCGAGCAGACCGAGGACGCGCTCGACCTCATGCGCAACCGCGAGGGGCTCCGCACCGTCCTGAGCGTCGCATGACCTTCGCCAGCGACGACGGGACGTTCCTCGAGGAGTCACGCGTGACGGCCGCGCACGCGCTGCGCGACATCGTCCACGCGTTCGTGCGCGCGCAACCCGAGGAGGACGCGTACGACGAGATCCGCACGATGGCGGAAGCGCTCGTCGCGAGACTCGACGCCACGCCCCGCCGGGATCGCATGGCGCTGATGCAGGCGGCGCGCGACGAGCACGGTGGCTCGTTCCCCGTCGGCGTGGGTGCCGGAGGGTTCAACGACCGCGCCGTCGCCGGCCTGGCCAACCCGGCGGCGGTGGACATCGAGGTGGAGCCCGGCGGTGGCGAGGTCGTCGCCCACGTGCTGTTCCGCAAGGGCTTCGAGGGCCCGCCGGGCCGCGCCCACGGCGGGATGATCGCCGCCGCGTTCGACGACGTCACCGGATTCATCATCGGACGCATCGGTCAACCCGCGTTCACCGGCGAGCTGACGGTCCGCTACGTCGGGCCGACGCCGATCGAGACGCCGGTGGTGATGCGGGCGCGCCTCGACGGACGGGAGCGCCGCAAGCTGTTCATCAGCGGCGAGGCGACTGTCGACGGCGTCGTGACCGCGACGTGCCGGGCCATCTACATCGCGATCGACCCGAGCGTCTTCGCCGCCTCCCCCGACCCGAGGTAGGGCGGGGACCGCTCAGTCGAGCGGTTCGCTCGGGACCGCGAAGTGGTCCTGGTAGCGCTGGGTCCGGGCGCGCCACTCGCCGACGTCGAGGCCCGTGGCCTCCCACGTGTAGTGGTGCACGCCGTGTGCGCCCTTGGGGTTGGCGACGAGGAAGTCGCGCATGCGCTGCTCGGTCTTGGCGGTGAGCTCGAGGTCGAGGCGGTCGTAGATCGTGCGGATGGTGCCGAACGGGTCGACCATGAACTCGGCGAACTGCAGGTCGACCACCTGCTCCGGTGCGACGACATCGGACTCCCGGACGTCGAGCGAGCGGTCGAGGCCGTCGACGATGTACTCGGCGAACTCCTGCGCTGCCTCGGGGATCGTCGGGTCGTCGCACGCGAGCTTGCGCAGATGGGCCACGAGCGAGCTGATCGACGCGATGATCCGCAGCGGGTCGCGGTGGGTCTGCACGAGCAGCGCGTTCGGGTACTCGGCGAGCAGCGCGTCGAGGCACCAGATGTGCCCGGGCGACTTCAGCACCCACCGCGTCGTCGGGTGGTGCGACTGCAGGTGCTGCAGGAACACGCGGTGCCACGTGTAGGCGGAGGCCATGTCGGTCTCGTGGAGCAGCCAGTGCGCGTACGTCGGCACGTGGTACTGCGTGGGGAAGATCATCGACCGGAAGTCGGAGCCGGTGATCCGCACGCACTCCTGGGGCAGGCGGGCGCCCATCGGGTGCATGGCGCGGAAGCCGGGCAGCACGAGGTCCACCATCGCGAGCGTCTCGTCGACCTCTGCGATGCGCGGGTCGGTGTCGAACGTGGCGGTCTCGGGCGGCGGCACCGGCCGGTCGACCTCCCACGTCGCGGGAACCCGTGTCGCCGGGTCGAGCGCGAGCAGATCATGGAGGATCGTGGTCCCGGTGCGGCCCTGGCCGACGATCACGATGGGCGGCACGACGTCGACGGTCGCCACGTCGGGATGGGCGGCGCGGTACGCCGTGATCGTCAGGCGGTCCCTCAGGTATCCCGTGAGCTCGCCGGGGACCACTGCCGCGCCGACGTCGTTGAGGCGCGCTTCGGCGTCGAGGGCGTCGGCGAGCCGGTCCAGGCCCTCCCGCCACCGGGGTGGGCCGAAGTCGTCGTGCCCGGTCTCGTCACACGCCTGCTGCACCAGCTCGTCCACGTTCACGGGCGGCAACGTACCGCCTACCCTGCGCCGGCATGAGGGAGGCGCCGGAGAGGAGAAGGACAGAGATGAGTGAGGTGCCGAGTCCGAGAGCAAGGTCGCGTTCCTCGAGCTGCTCGACACGCTGCGGTCGATCGCCGACCGGTACGCCGGTGAGGAGTGGATGATCTCCGGACCGGAGGATGTCGGCGGTGCGCTCCGTTCGCTCGGGCACCTGATCGAGGGCGGGTTCGTCGGTCACTTCGAGGGGACGGCGGAGGCTCCGGTGTGGCGGGCGATCGTCACGTCGACGCGCAAGTCGCTCGGGGACAACGCCGACGCCCTCTACTTCGACACGCCGATCTCAGGCGCACACGCGTACCGGGTGACCGGCAATCTCGACGGCGCGGTCTACACGTCCTTCACGATCGAGGAGGGCGGAGCCGATGGTGGTTTCCCCGACCGGACCGGGGGCGTGTTCAACGACACCGACTTCGACGTCGATGCCGGTGGCGGCTACGAGATCTTCCTCGGCGGCGAGGAGCGCGACCGCAACTGGATGCCGCTGACGCCGGCGGCCACGCGCATCACCACTCGCCACTACTGGGAGGAGCTCTGGCGGCCGGGCGCGATGCCGGTGCGCGACCCGAAGCTCACGATCGAGGTGCTCGATGTCGAAGGTCCGCCGCCGCCGCCGACCGATGCGTCCGTCGCCGCCGGCTTCCGTCGCGTCACCAACTACGTGCGCACGCGCACCGTCGACATGGGTCCACCGATGCAGGGTGACCAGCCCGCGTTCGTGTCCCGCGAACCGAACGCCTTCCCGCCGCCGGTCCCGCCGGCCGACCACGCTCTGGCCGCCATCGACGCGTCGTACTCCATGGCGCCGTACGTGCTCGGGCCCGACGAGGCGCTGGTGATGACCGCCCGGTGGCCCGACTGCCGGTGCGCGAGCGTCAGCCTCTGGAACCGGCACATGCAGACGTTCGACTACGTGCACCGGAGCGTCGCGCTGAACCGGGCCCAGACCGTGCTCGACGGTGACGGCTCGTTCCGGGCCGTCATCGCGCACCGCGACCCGGGCGTCCCGAACTGGCTCGACACCGAGGGTCGCCCGTTCGGCCTCGTCTTCTGGCGCTTCTTCCTCCCCGAGGGCCCGATCGACACGCCGACGGCCGAGGTCGTCCCCGTCGACTCCCTCGCCTGAGGCCCGCGCCGCCTCCCCAGGCGGTCCGGCCGGCCGCCGCCTCGCGCCGAACCGACGCCCAGATCCGGCGATTTTCGGCGTCTTCTGCGCACCAATTCGGGGTGGGGGCGATCCCGGACGAGGCGTCACGTCCTTCCCGATACCTCTCGTTGAGGTCGATGAGTCAAGTTTGCGGCGTTTCGTGGTCGAAAGGAATGGACGAGGGGCACCCACGACCGTGAGAGGGGGGACCCCTGAGCACTCCCACGAACCCCGACGGCCGGGCGAGGCAGACGCTGGACCAGATCGTCGCGAACCGCACCGCGGCGAGGCTCCCGGCGCCGCCCGTGTTCCAGAAGAGCGTCGTCGAGATCACGCCCGGTGCGGCCAAGGGCCGCAAGGCCGCGACCGAGCTCGAGGCCGCCGCACGTGCGAACGCGTTGGCTGCCGACGAGGCGCGCTCGGTCGCCCTCGCACAGCGACGCGCGCTCGAGGAGATCGCCGCCGCCCGCGCCGACACCGAGAAGCAGCTCGCGGCCCTGCGTCGGGAGATGCTCGAGGAGCGCTCCGAGCACGAGCGAATGGTCGCCCAGGCACGGTTCCGCGCGATCCAGGAGGAGCGGCGGCGACTGGGCGCGCCACTTCCGACGGACACGACGTCCGGGGGCGACGGGACCGCGCCGGCTCCGCCGCCGCCGACGTTCTCCCCCGAGCTGCGGACGCTGCAGACCGAGCTCGCCGAGCGCGAGCAGCTCGGTGAGGCGCACCGGCAGCGACTCCTCGAGGCGTTGCGGGAGCGTGACGCGGCCCGGCTCGAGCTGCAGCGCGTCAGTGACGCACGCCTCCACGCGGAGCGCCGGCTCGAGAAGGTCACCGAGGTGCTCCACCGCGCCACGAGCACGGGCGGCCCGCGGCCCGTCGGCGGCGACGGGGTCGAGGAGCAGCACGTGCGCGAGCTGCGCGACGAGCTCGCCATCGCCGTCGCCCGGGCGAAGTCGGCCGAGACCCGCACCAACGAGCTCCGCGACGAGATCGAATCGGTCCGGACCCAGCGCACCATGACGAACGACACGCTCGAGGCGACCCGTGGCGACCTGGACCGGGCACGCGAGGAGCTGTCCGTGCTCCACGCGCGACTCCTCGGCGTGGAGGCCCAGCAGCGGACGTCGGACTCCACCGAGGTGGTCGCCGCGGCCCAGGCGCGGGCACGCGAGATCGAACGCGAGGTGGTCGAGACCCGCACGCGTGCGCTCGAAGCCGAGCAGCGGGTGGCCGAGCTCACCGAGCAGCTCGGCAGCGTGGGGCATCGCGTCGACGACGCCGATGCCGTCATCGCCTCCCTCCGCCTCGAGCTCGGCGAGACGCGCACTGCGGCCGACGCCGCCGACCGGACGGTCGCGGAGCTGCGGGCGCGCGCCGAGGCGGCGGAGGGTCGGCTCGTCGACGTGGACGGCGTGCGCGCCGAGCTCGACGATTCGCTCGACGGGCTCCGCGCCGCCGCCGCCGCGGCCGAGGCACGGGCGCGCGACCTCGAGGCCGAGCTCGCGTCGCTGCGCCACGAGCACGAGCAGCACGCGGTGGATCTGCAGGCGACGCACGCGGCGACAGCGGCGGAGCTGACCTCGGCGTCGGCCCGGGCCGAGCACCTCGCGAGCGAGATCGACGAAGCCAATGCCCGCGCCGACGCGTTGGCCGCCGAGCTGGCATCCTCCCGGCAGCTCGTCGAGACCCTGAGCGCCGAGCTCGGCGACTCGTCCAACCGGGGGGAGAGCATCAGCGTCGAGCTGACGGTCGCCACCGCCCGCATCGACCAGCTGACGGCCGAGCTCGCCGGTGCGAAGGACCGAACCGACCGCCTCGGGGCGGAGCTCGGGAGCGCCTCGGCCCGCGTCGACGAGCTCACGGCCGAACTGGCGGAGCGCACTGCCGAGCTGGAGGCCGCCACGACGAGCGCCGATCGGCGCGGCGCCGAGCTCGCCGCGGCGGTCGAGCACGCCGAGGCGCTGACCGCCGAGCTCGACGTGCGTGCGGCCGAGGCCGAGCAGGGAGCCGAGCTCCTCGCCGCGCAGGAGGCCCAGGTCCTGACGCTGACCGCGGAGCTCGTCGAGCGCGCCGATCACGTCGCCGCGCTCGACGCGCGCATCGCCGACCTCGACGCGCGAGTCGCGGAGGCCACCGCAGCCGCGGCGGCATCGGAGGCCGCGGCGTCCGAGGTGCGCGATGCGCTGTCGACCGCGCGGGCCGAGCGCGATGTCGCGGTGGCAAAGGCCGACTCGCTGGCCCTGGAGGTCCGGCAGCTCCAGGATCGGCACGCCGGTGCCGAACGACGGATCGAGGAGCTCGACGCGGTCGTGGCGAGCACCGGTGACGAGCGGGGCGATGCGCTCGCCCGTCTCTCGGAGCTCGACGCCGAGCTGCTCCGTGCGCGTGAGGAGCTCGACGGCGCCCACGCCGAGCTGGCTGCGGCGCGGGGCGACGGTCAGGTGTTGCACGCCGAGCTCGACGTCGCCCTGGCCGCACGGGACGTGCTGCACTCCGAGTTGGCCGATGCCCGCACGCGCGTCGACGAGCTCGAGGGCGTGCGGGCCGACGACCGTCGGATCGCCGAGCAGGCGCTCGCCGGACTCCGGACGAAGGCGGAGACCGCGACCGGTCGGATCCGGGTCGTGGAGGAGGAGATGGCGGCACTGCGCGGACGGCACGCGATGGAGCTCGAGCGGATGAGCGCGGAGCTCGAGCGCGCCAGGGCGCACGTCAACGCAGTCGACGTCGAGCTGGCCGATCGCCGTGAACGCGAGGATGACCTCCGCCGCGCGCTGAACGCGGCCGAGCATCGCGCGGCCGCGGCGGCTTCCGTCGCGACCCCGGCGCCCGTGCCGGCTCCGGCTCCGGCTCCGGTTCCGGCACCCGCTGAGTCGACGGCACGTCGGCGGCCGCCGGTGCGTGCGGCCGATCCGGCCCCGGTCGCCGCCCGCGTGCCGGTGAGCGTCGGCGCGCCCTCGGAGGCCGCCGAGCCGGCGGAGCGCCCGCGCACGCCGCCCCCGTCCGAGCTGCGTCGCGCCGTGTTCGCCAGCCTCACCGAGCTCGCGGGTGACGCGCCGGACTGATCGTCACCCGTCGGCGGCGCCGGAGGTCAGGGGATCACCGCGTCCCGCAGCGCGGGGAACACCTTGGCGACCTTGCCCAGCAGGTAGTCGCCGTAGGTGCCGTCGAAGCCGTGCACGCTGGCACCGTCCCATCGGCGGTCGGCGTCGTCGGCGGGTCGCGGCCCCGGCAGCGGGAGCTCCTCCATCACCGCGTCCCAATCGGGGTCGAAGAAGAAGGGGATCGAGATGCGATCGCCGGACCGCGGTGAGCGCACCCGGTGGGGCGTGGAGCGGTAGCGGCCGCCGGTGACCCGGTCCAACATGTCGCCGAGGTTGCACACGAACGCGTCCGGCGCCGGCGGGACGTCGATCCAGGCGTCGCCACGGCGCACCTCGAGCCCGCCCGACGCGTCCTGCCACAAGAGCGTGAGGAAGCCGTAGTCGGTGTGCTCGCCGACGCCCTTCGTCGGCGCCGACTCCGAGGGTGGCGGGTACCGGAACAGGCGCAGCAGCACGACGGGGTCGCGGAACCAGCGGTCGGCGAGCGTGTGCGGACCGAATCCGAGCGCGACCGAGATCGCGGCCGTGAGCCGACGACCGAGGTCCTCGAGCGCGTCGAGGTAGGCGAGGAGCGCCGGGCGCAGCCGTGCGGGGGTCGCGGGCCAGACGTTCGGACCGTGGAGGGGGACGCCGGCCCGCACCCGCGGATCCGTCGCCGACAGCTCGCGGCCGAAGTAGTAGCCCTCCTTGTGGTCCGGCGTTCCCGAGGTGAGCTCGCCGTGGAGCGGGAACCAGCCCCGCCAGGCCGTGCCGCCGTGTGTCATCGCGACTGCCGTCTTCTCCGCGTCGGGGCGCGCGAAGAACTGTCGGGCGAGCGCGTCGAGGTGGAGTGCGAGCGACGGATCGACGCCGTGGTGCACCACGGAGAAGAACCCGACGTCGCGGCACGCCCGGTCGATCTCGCTCGCGACCTCGTCGGGCACCGTGTCCGCGGTGAGCCCACCGACGTCGATGACGGGAACGGTCTCCACGGGTCCTCCGTCCGGCCTGGCGGACTCAGCCGATCATGTCCTCGAGCAGCGTCCGGAACATGATGAGGTCGTCCGGGTCGGGCGGTGCCTCCATCTGCCCGTACGCGATGCCGCGCGTGCTGGTGCGAACGGAGACGATCGCGAAGCGCAGTGCACCGTAGACCTCGTACCAGTGCAGGTCCTGTGGCCGGTAGCCGGTCAGCCGCTCGTACTCCGCGCTGACCGCGTCGGCCGACATGAAGTCGGGGATCCCGGGCATCTCGAACCGCTCCGCGAGGTCCTGGAAGAAGCGGTGCAGGAACACCATCCACGCGATGTCGACCTCACGTGGCCCGATCGTGGCCATCTCCCAGTCGAGGACCGCGACCGGGGTGAAGTCCCGGTACAGCATGTTGCCGATGCGGCTGTCGCCCCAGTTCAGGACGGCGGGCCGGTCGTCGGGCCGATGGGCGTCGAGCCACGCGAACGTCCGCTCGATCAGTGGGTACGTCACGTCCTCACGGGCCCACTCGTAGTACGCGCGTTGGTCCTCGAGCTGCGCGACCATCGCCGAGCGCCCCGCGGGCACCGTCGTCACGAACGAGAGGTCGGCGTTGTCCGGGTCGATGCGGTGCACCTCGGCGAGGACGGCCACCGAGTTGCGGACGAGCGCGTCGCGCTCGTCCGGCGAGGCGTCCATCAGCCAGCCGCCGAAGACGTAGGGCGGGATGTCGGCGGGCGCGTCGCCGTCGATGCGGTCCATCACGAGGAAGTGCGTGCCGAGCCACGACGGGTCCGTCTCGAGCCACCGGCACACCGGTGCCGGGGCCGCGGTCCGCTCCCGCACGAGATCCATGCAACCGCGTTGCATCGCCAGGTCGTAGGTCGCGAAGACCGGGTAGACGTCGGGACTCGGGGCGAGGCGGGCCACGAGCCGCTCGGTGTGACCGTCCGGATGGGTGATCGAGAACAGCGCGGTCTCGCTCGACATCCCGTTCCCGGGCTCACCCACGTCGCTCACCACGACGCCCGCGCCCACGGTGTGCTCTGCCCAGCGCTGCAGCGCAGGGGCGGTCTCCGAGGGATCGCGACGCCACGGCGTCGCCATCGTGTCGGGATCGATCTCGGCCATGACCACCTCGTGCAGGTCGGGAGAAGCGTCGCACATTGCTGCGCCCCGACAGGTTCGGTCAACATCGCCCGCGATGCTGGCCACGACGGGATCGAGCGACCTCGTCCTGGCCACCGGCCTCGCGCTCGGGGCCGCGGTCCTGCACGCGACGTGGAACCTCCTCATCAAGACCGCGTCCGATCGCGAGATCGCAGCGTGGGGACAGTTCGTCTTCGGTGGTGTCGCGCTGCTGCCCGTGCTGATCTTCACGGGTCCGCCGGCAGCCGCGGCGTGGCCGTACCTCGGGGCGTCGGCCGTCGTGCACGTCTTCTACGTGGGCGCGCTGGTGGCGGCCTACCAGCACGGCGACTTCTCGCTCGCGTACCCGCTCGCGCGCGGCGGCGGCGCGCTCACCGCGGCAGTGCTCGGTGTGATCGCGCTGGGCGACGGGCTCGGCGTCGGCGGTTGGATCGCGCTCCTCGTCGTCACGATCGGCCTCGCCTCGTTCATCCGGCCCGGCACCCCGCGGAACGAGGTGGTCTATGCGCTGCTGACGGCGGTCATGATCGGGACCTACACCGTCATCGACACCGCCGGATCCCGACACACGACCGACGGCTTCGCCTACGGCATCGCGCTGACGGGCGCCGCGGGTCTCGTGCTGTCGGTGGTCGGCGTCGCGCGCGGCCGCGGCCCGGCCTTCGTCGCGTCGGTGCGCACGTCGTGGCCCCGACACCTCGTGTCCGGCATCTGTCTCGCCACCGCGTACTCGATCGTGCTCGTCGCGGTGCGCTACGCCTCCGTCGGCTACGTGGCGACGCTGCGCGAGTCCTCGGTCGTGCTCGGTGCCGCGCTGGGATGGCTGCTCCTCAAGGAGCGGCTCGGCGGGCGACGCCTCGTCTCGGCCGTCGTCGTCACCGCCGGGCTGGTCGCCCTCGTGATCTCCCAGACGTGACGTCCCCCGCCACTTTGCGTTCGGAGCGACACCAGAACCCGGGCCCAGGAACGCAAAGTGGGGTCAGGTGGTGCGGAGTCGGACCGGGAGCTCCTTGAGCGCGTTGTTGAGGTTGGAGCGTTGGCGGCGGGGATCGCCGGCGAGCTCGATGGTGGGAAAGCGTGCCAGCAGCTCCTCGAGGAACACGCGGCCCTCGAGGCGCGCGAGGTGGATGCCGAGGCAGAAGTGCTCGCCCGTCCCGAACGACAGGTGCGGGTTCGGGTCCCGGTGGATGTCGAACTCCTGCGGCCGGACGAACACCGTCTCGTCGCGGTTCGCCGAGGTGTAGATCATCGCGACCTTGTCGCCGGTGCGGATCGAGGCGCCGCCGAGCTCGGTGTCCGCGGTGGCCGTCCGCCGGAAGTAGTGCAACGGATTCGCCCACCGAAGGATCTCCTCGACCGCGTCGGGGATGAGGGACGGGTCGGCGCGCAGCTCGGCCAGCTGGTCGGGGTGTTGCAGGAGCGCAAGCAGACCCGACGAGAGCATCGTGCGCGTGGTGTCGTTGCCGGCGGTGACGATCTGCACGAAGAAGCTGCCGAACTGCACGTCGGTCATCGCCTCGCCGTCGACCTCCATCGCGAGCACCAGCGTCGTGAGATCCTCGGCCGGCTCCGAGCGCCGCTTCCCCGCGAGCTCGATCGCGTACATCGCCATCTCGACGGTCGCGCCCATCGCGGCGTCGGCCGCGTAGGCCGCGGCGATGTCGGGGTCCTGACCGCCCGAGTTCATCTCGGACCAGTGGTGGATGCGGGGCCAGTCCTCGCGCGGGATTCCCATGAGCTCGCCCACCACCTGTGACGGCAGCTTGGCGCACACGTCGTGCACGAAGTCGAGCGCGCGGTCGGCGGCATCGTCGAGGATGGTCGTGCAGATCTCGCGGATGCGCGGCTCGAGCCGCGCCATCACCTTCGGGGTGAACTCGGGGGAGACGTTGCGGCGGTACGACAGGTGCCGGGGCGGGTCCATTGCCAGCAACATGTCCTGCATCATCGCCAGGCTCTCGGGCGGGAGGTCCTCGAGGACGACCCCACCGGTCGCGGCCGAGAAGAGCACCGGCTCCCGCGCGACCTGCACGACGTCCGCGTGGCGCAGCACCGCCCAGTATCCCGGCTCGCCCGGCATGTCCTGCCACACCACCGGCTGCTCGGCCCGCAGTCGGGTGAACACGTCGTGGGGCGGTCCGGCGACGTAGCCGTCCGGGTCGTAGAGGTCGTACGCCTCGGTCATCGAACCTCCTCGGAGTCGCCGCACGCTACCGGTGCGGCGAACGTCAGGCGGCGTGCGCGCGCAGGTCGTCGAGGGTGACCCACTCCAGCACGCAGGCGTGCGTCGCCGCGAGCACGACGCGTGGTGCCGCGTCGGCTTCGAACGCCTCCACCCATCGATCCGCGCAGAGGCACCACTGGTCGCCGGGCACGAGACCCGGGAACCCGAAGGTGGGCATCGGTGTCGACAGGTCGTTGCCGGCCCGACGGGAGAAGTCGAGGAACTCGGCGGTCATCACCGCGCAGACCGCGTGGACGCCGGCGTCCTCCGCGCCGGTGTCGCAGCACCCGTTGCGGTAGAAGCCGGTCACCGGGTCGAGACTGCACGGGACGAGCTCGGTGCCGAGGACGTTACGGGCCATGGCCCCCATTCCATCACGGACGTGACGGCGTCCAGCGGAACGACACGGAGATGCGGGGACCCGACCGCGCCGTCTTGGGGACGGCGTGCTCCCAGTCGCGTTGGGCCGCCCCGCCCATCACGAGCACGTCGCCGGAACCGGGCGCGAGGTCGACGGACGCGCCGCCGCCCCTCGGGCGGAGCAGGAACGGTCGCCGGGTGCCGAGTGTGACGATGGCGACGAGCGTGTCGTCGAGCACGCGGAGCTCACGGTCGGCGTGCCAGGCCACGCTGTCGCGTCCGTCGCGGTAGTAGTTGAGGGCGGGTCCGTGGAGCCGGCGCCGGTAGCGGCGCTCGAGCGTGTGGTGCACCGGTGAGAGGGCGGGATCGAGTGGCGGGTCGTCCCGACGGCCCCAGTGCGACAGCCGCGGGTCGTCGAGCACCCGGTCCCACATGCGACGCCGGCCCTGACGCCACGGGACCGTGGCGATCAGCCGGGCGGCGAGGACGTCGGCGCCGACCAGCCACTCGCGCGCGACGTCGACCCACGAATCGGCGTCGAGCTGGGTGCGGGTCCAGGTGGCCGCAGGTGCGATCTCGGGATCGGCACACCCCAGCAGGGTCGGTTGATGCACGAGGCTCGACACGGCGCCCAGGGTAGCGAACGCACGTTCGTGCTTCCAGCGGGCGTGCGGTGGTGCGGGCGACGGGTCGGTGCGGGTCATTCGTCCCCGTGCGGCCAGAACCGGCCGCGAGCCGGGCACAATGCCCGCCCGTGCGTCGTCCCCTTCCCGTCCCGGTGCCGCGCGCATCGCTCGCCCTGATCGCCCTCACCGTGGCGACGGCCGCGCTGTTGACGCCCCGTCCGGCGGCCGCCGCGCACCGCGCGGCCGCTCGGCCCAACATCCTGTTCGTCCTCACGGACGACATGACCCGGGCCGACCTCCACGCGATGCCCGGAGTCGAGCGGGCGATCGGTCGCCACGGCATGCAGTTCACACGGGCGCTGGTGAGCGTGTCGCTCTGCTGCCCGTCGCGCACGAGCATCCTGCGCGGGCAGTACGCCCACAACACCGGCGTGGAGACGAACGGCGGCACGAACGGCGGGTTCGAGTCGGCCTACCGGTTCGGGGTCGAACGCTCCACCATCGCGACGTGGCTGCACCGCGCCGGGTACCGCACGGGTCTCATCGGCAAGTACCTCAACGGCTTCCCGAACACCGCACCTGAGACCTACCGCCCGCCGGGTTGGACGGAGTGGGTCACACCGGTCGCCGGCAACCCCTACAACGAGTACGGCTACCGACTGAACGTGAACGGGCGGTTCGTCGACCACGGCTTCACGCCGGCCGACTACGGGACCACGGTCTACATGCATCACGCGCGCGGGTTCATCGCACGCGCGGCGCGCGCGGACCAGCCGTTCTTCCTGGACCTCTCCCTGTACGCGCCGCACCGGCCGGCGACGCCGGCGCCGCCGGACGTGGACCGCTTTCGCGGCAACCCGCTGCCGCGCCCTCCGTCGTTCGACGAGTCCGACACCCGCGACAAGCCGCGCTGGCTGCGGACGGTGCCGCTGATGAGCCCGCGCGTCGAGCTGCGCTCCCAGGCGCTCTTCAACCGACGGCGTGAGTCGCTCCAGGCCGTCGACCGTGGGGTGGTGGGGCTCGTGCGCGAGCTGCGTCGGACCCGCCAGCTGCGCAACACCTACATCGTGTTCACCTCCGACAACGGGTTCCACAACGGCCAGCACCGGCTCCCGGCGGGCAAGCAGACCGCGTTCGACGAGGACATCCGGGTGCCCCTCCTCGTCCGTGGCCCCGACGTGGCCCGCGCTCGGCGTCGGGCGCGCTCATCGGCAACATCGACTTCGCGCCGACGTTCGCCCGGCTGGCGGGGGTCGTCCCGCCCCCGTTCGTCGACGGGCGGTCGTTCGCCGACCGGCTGCACGGCCGGCCGTCGCCGATGCGGCACGCCTTCCTGATCGAGCACTGGCCGGAGGTGGGCGTCACCCCGCGATCGCCCCGCCTGCCGCTCGAGCCGCCCGACAACGACCAGACCGACAGCTCGCGCCCCAGGGCCGCCGCCGTGACCGGCCGGGATCCGAACCGCGCCCGGCGTGCGCCGGCACGGACGCCGGGGCGGGCGTCACCCGCATCACCTGGGGCTCGAGGACATCCAGAACATCCCGGAGTTCCACGGCGTGCGCACCGACACCTACACCTACGTCGAGTACCTCGACGGCGACCGGGAGCTCTACGACCTGCGGCACGACCCGTACGAGCTCACGAACGTCTACGACCGCGCGACGCACGCGACCCGCGTCGCGCTCAGTGACGAGCTGCTCGCGGTGGCGGGTTGTGGTGGCCGCCTGTGCCGCGCCGGTGACGCGCAACCCGCGGTCGATCTCCGGTTCCGGCGGACCCGGCCCGATCACGCAGCCGGATCGCACGTGTCGTCGCCCGCACGCACGCCGGGCCCGGGTCGGTGACGGCGCCGACGCGGCGGGACGTGCGTCGAGCGCGTCCGGTGCGCCCGGACGGCGCCGACCGCACGCGCGTGGTCGCGCGGCTGACGGTGGCCGCCGCGCTCTGCGCCGTCCTCCTCGTCGTGCTCGCCGCGGTCTTCGTCGAGACCCGGCCCGGGCAGCGGCTCGACAACGCCGCGCTCTCCGGTCGGGTCGTCGAGCACCCGCGGACCGCAGCCCGGTCGGAACGACTGCTCCAGACGATCTCGGTGGGGTCCCTGGCGTTCCTCGGCGCCGCGATCATGGCGGTGGCGCTGGCGCGCGGCCGTGGATACCTCGCCCTCGGCGCCGGTGCGGTGATCCTCGGTGCCAACGTCACCACGGAGGTCTTCAAGACGGTCGTGAATCGACCCCACCTCGTGGGCAATGGGTTGATCTCGTTCAACACGCTCCCGAGTGGCCACAGCACCGTGGCCGCATCGCTCGCGGCCGCCCTGGTCCTCGTGGTGCCGGTCCGGCTCCGTCCGGTGGCCGCGACCCTGGGCGGTCTCTACGCCGGGGGCATCGCGGCGATGACGCTCGCCGCCGGTTGGCACCGTCCGAGCGACGCAGTGAGTGCCTTCGCCGTGGTGGGGATCTGGACCTTCGGCGTGAGCGCGATCCTCGTGGCGCGTCGCGGCACCGGTGACCCGAGGGCCCACGAGGGCCTGCCGGGCCTGGTGATCGGAGCCGTCCTCGTCCTCGGCATCGCGTTCGGCGCGATCACGCTCTCGACCACGATCGACACCGCCGACGGGCTGCACATCGTGCGCATCGGTCTCGCGTACGTGCTCGCGCTCGGGGCGATCGTGGCCGTGGCCGTGCTGTTCATGCTGAGCGAGGTCCTGCTGCTGCGCCACGTGAGCCTCGACCGCCCGTCGACCCCCCGACGCGCCCTGCACCTGATTCTCACTCCTGGGACGGCTTCGTCTCCTGGTTCAGGCTCGTGGCGCCTCCGGCGCCGGGCCGCTCGGGCCCCGCCTCGCCTCGATCGGCGCGGCGCGTCACTCCTGGGACGGCTTCGTCTCCTGCATCTTGCGGACGATGCGCCGGATCACCGGGCGGGGTGTGAGGCGCACCGACGCCGCCATGATCTTGTTCATCGCACCGGGCACGGCGACGGCGTCGCCGCGTTGCATCGCCTTCACGCCGAAGGCCGCGACGTCGGCCGCGCTCGGCAGCTTGCGGTTCGCGACGAGCGGGGACAGCTGCATGTCGGCCGCGGCCTGGAAGCCGGATGCGGTCGGCCCGGGGCACAACGCGGTGACGGTGACGCCGGTGCCGCGCGTCTCCTCGTGCAACGCCTCGCTGAACGAGAGCACGTAGGACTTCGTCGTGTAGTACACGGCCATCAACGGTCCCGGTTGGAACGACGCGGTCGAGGCGACGTTCAGTATGCGACCCTGCCCCCGCTCGAGCATCGCGGGGAGGTACTGGCGGGTCAGTGCGGTCAGCGACGTGACGTTCAGCTGGATCATCCCGAGGATCCGCTCGGGATCCTCCGCCGCGAACGCGCCGAAGTCGCCGACGCCCGCGTTGTTCACGAGCACGTCGACAGCGGGGACCTCGGCCGCGATCTTGCCCACCGCGCCCACGTCCGAGAGGTCCGCCGCGATCACGTGCGCGCCGCCGAGCTCGTTGGCGAGCGCGTCGAGCTTGGCCGCGGAGCGGGCCACGAGCACGAGGTCGTGATCGGGC
>CAVWPR010000034.1:0-17282 GCA_963756815.1 uncultured Acidimicrobiia bacterium | reverse complement strand
ACCGAATGGATCCGATGCACCTCCCGAACCTGGCCGGGCTGCTGCCCGACCCCGTCGTGGTCGTGGGCCCCGACGCGTCGATCACCTGGGCCAACGCGGCCGCGGAACGCATCTTCGGCACCTCGCTCGAGGACGTGGTGGGCACCTCGGGCCTCGACCTCGTCCATCCGGACGACCTCGAGTTCGTGGTGATCTCGATGGACACGGTGCAGGACAAGCACGCCGGCAACCCCATCGAGATCCGCATCCGCGCCGCCGACGGGTGGCGACTGGTCGAGCTCGTCGGCGCCCCCATCGGTGACGGCACCATCGCCCTCTGCCTCCGGGACCTCACCGAGCGGCGGCGCTACGAGATCGCGCACGGCGAGGAGGCACGCTTCCGGTCGCTCGTCCACAACGCCGGCGCGGTGACCATGCTCGTCACGGCCGACGGCATCATCGAATCGGTCTCCGCGGCGATCACGCGCCTCATCGGCATCGACCAGGAGGCGGTGCTGGGCGCGCACCTCTGCGACCTGGTCGTCGAGGACGACCGCGTCCGACTGTGCGACACGTTCACGTCGGCGACGAGCGGCGTCCCGACCGTGATCACCGTCGCCTTCCCGGCGCCGACGCGTGACGCACCTGTCCCGCTCGAGCTGTCTGTCGTCGACCTGCTCGACGATCCGACCGTCCGCGGGTACGTGGTCTCCGCACACGACGTCACCGAGCGGGTCGCGGTCGAGACCGAGCTGCGCGCCGCCCTCTCCCTGCTGCGCGCCACACTCGACTCCACCGCCGACGGCATCCTCGTGGTGGACTCCGACGGACGCATCGCGAGCTGCAACCGACGCTTCGCCCAGATGTGGCACGTACCCGAGCACGTCCTCGAGGCGCGCGACGACGAGCGCGTGCTCTCCTACGTGCTCGACCAGCTCGCCGATCCCGACGACTTCCTCCGCAAGGTCGAGGAGCTCTATGCCCAGCCGGAGGCGGAGAGCTACGACATGCTCGACTTCAGCGACGGTCGCGTCTTCGAGCGGTTCTCGATCCGCAACGCGTCGACGGGCAGGTGGTCGGCCGGGTCTGGAGCTTCCGCGACCTCACGGAGCGCAAACGGCTCGAGGACGAGCTCGTGTACCGGGCGTTCCACGACCAGCTCACCGGCCTCCCCAACAAGGCGCGCTTCTGCGACCGGGTGCAGCACGCGGCCGAGCGGTCCGAACGCAGCGCCGAGGGGTTCGCGGTCCTGTTCCTGGACGTCGACAACTTCAAGACCGTCAACGACTCGCTGGGGCACGAGGCCGGCGATCGGCTCCTGGTCTCCGCCGCCAAGCGGCTCGGGAACTGCCTGCGCGCCGGTGACACCCCGGCCCGCCTCGGTGGCGACGAGTTCGCGGTGCTGCTCGAGCACGTCTCCGACCGGGACACGGTGTGCGGGCTCGCCGAGCGGATCCGCAACGTGTTCCGCACGCCGATCGCGATCGGCGGACGCGACGTCGTCGCCACCGTCAGCATCGGGATCGCGTTCGGGGGTCGCCGGTCGACGAGCGAGCAGATCCTGCGCGACGCCGACCTGGCCATGTACACCGCCAAGTCGCGCGGCAAGAACCGCTTCGAGCTGTACGAGACCGGGCAGCACGACGCCGCGGTCGTGCGCGTCGAGGTGGCGGCGGACCTCCAGCGCGCCGGCGAGCAGGGCGAGCTCCGTCTCGCCTACCAGCCCATCGTGGACATCCGCACCGACGCGGTGGTCGCGGTCGAGGCGCTGGTGCGGTGGGACCACCCGACTCGCGGGCTGCTCCCTCCGGCGGTGTTCATCCCGATCGCCGAGGACGCCGGTCTCATGGACGACATCGGGCGCCACATCCTCGAGCGGGCGTGCCTGCAGGCGGCACGGTGGAACGCCGGCATCGCGCCGCACCTCGCGGTGAGCGTCAACGTCTCCCCGCGTCAGCTCACCGGCGACACCATCGTCGACGACGTCGCGTCCGCGATCGCCAAGGCGCGCCTCGATCCCGCGTCACTCGTGCTGGAGATCACCGAGACCGCGATGATGCGTGACACCGACGTCGCCCGTCGTCATCTGCTCGCGCTCGACGAGCTCGGTGTGGGCCTGGCGCTCGACGACTTCGGCACCGGCTACTCCTCGCTCACGTACCTCCAGCAGTTCCCGATCGACGTCGTGAAGATCGACAAGTCGTTCGTGGCCACGATCGGGCAGCGCACCCGCGGCCCGTCGCTCGCGCCCGCCATCATCCAGCTGGCCCAGACGCTCGACCTCGTTCCCGTGGCCGAGGGCGTCGAGACCCACGACCAGCTCGTGGAGCTGCGCAACCTGGGCTGTGACCTGGTGCAGGGGTTCCTCCTCCACCGGCCCCAGAGCGCCGAGGCCCTCACCGAGCTCCTCGCGGGCGAGTCCGAGGCGTGCGCCCGACCCCTCGCGTCGTGATCGCAAGCTGACGCTCACGTCAGGCGCGTGCGAGACTGCGCCCGATGGACAAGCCCCTGGCCCTCGTCACCGCGCCCTTTCGGGGCCCCGGCCTCGAGCGACTGCGAGCCCTCTGCTCGGACGTGATCCTCGATCCCTGGATCGACCACCGGCCGCTCCGGCTCTACAACTCGGAGCAGATGGCCGAGCGGGTCGTCGCCGAGGGCGCGGACCTGCTGATCGTCGAGAGCGACAGCGTGAAGGGCCCGGTGCTCGAGCTGCCGCTGCGCGCGATCGGGTCGTGCCGGGGGGATCCCACGAACGTCGACATCCCCGGCGCCACCGCACGTGGGATCCCCGTGCTCCGCGCGCCGGGTCGCAACGCCGACGCCGTCGCCGAGGTGACCATCGGGCTCCTCTTCGCGGTGAACCGTGGCATCGTGCGCGCCGACATGGACGTGCGCGAGGGCCAGGTCTGGCGCGACGGCACGATCCCCTACCAGCGCTTCCGGGCGTGGGAGCTCCACGACCGCACCGCCGGCATCGTCGGGCTCGGAGCCGTGGGGCGCGCGACGAAGTGGCGGTTCGAGGGACTCGGCATGAAGGTCATCACCTGTGACCCGTTCGCCCCCGATGCCACGCACTCGCTCGACGACCTGCTGGCCGAGGCCGACGTCGTGTCGATGCACGCGGCCGTCACCCCCGAGACCGAGGGCCTCATCGGTGCGGCGCAGTTCGCGGCGATGAAGGAGGGCGCGATCTACGTCAACAGCGCGCGGGCCCAGCTGCACGACACCGACGCGCTCGTGATCGCGCTGCAGTCGGGGAAGCTCGCGGGCGCTGCGCTCGACCACTTCGTCGGCGAGCACCTCGCGGTGGACCACCCGCTGTGCTCGATGCCCAACGTCGTGCTCACGCCGCACATCGGCGGCGCGACGTGGGACACCGAGACCCGCCACTCCGACCTGATCACTGCCGGGCTCGAGGAGCTCCTGCGCGGTGGCCGACCGTCGAACCTGGTGAACCCCGAGGTCCTGGAGGGCCGATGAGCGACGCGCAGGAGATCAAGGAGGAGCTGCTCTGGGCCGCGCAGGAGATGCTGCGGTCCGGGCTCGTCGAGGGGACGGCCGGCAACCTGGCCGCCCGGCTGCCGGACGGCAACGCCGTGCTCACACCGAGCAGTCTCGACTACCTCGAGATGGGCCTCGACGACCTCGTCGTCTGCGACCTCGAGGGCAACGTGGTGGAGGGCCACCGCGGACCGACCAGCGAGAAGCAGCTCCATCTCGCGGTGCTGGCGGCCTATCCGGAGATCGGCGCCACCATGCACTGCCACGCCAAGCACGTGCAGATGTTCGCGGTGACGCACCAGCCGATCCCGGCCGTCGTCGAGGAGTTCGACGTCTACGTCGGCGGCGACGTCGAGTGCTCCGATTACAAGGAGACCGGGTCCAGCGACCTGGCCGAGGAGGTCGCACGGCGGGTCGCCGACCGCGCCGCCGTCGTCATGGCGAACCACGGCCTCTTCGCGTGTGGGAAGACCCCGAAGGACACGCTCCACATCGCGTCGCTGGTCGAGCGGACCGCCGAGGTCGTGTGGGGCGCCCGTGCGCTCGGGCCGATCGTCGAGGTGCCGGCCGAGATCGGCAAGAAGTACGCGTCGTATTACCGCTACGGCCGCACCGGGGCGTTCTGACAGACCCCGAGCGGCCCGGACGTCCGTCGCCGGAGCGGGAAGCCCGGTACAGAGGTGCTCCGTACCGACGTCGACGTGGCGCCGCTCGGCTACAGCCGGCGGGCGAAGGTCAAGCCGTCGCCGAGCGGGAGCATGACGGTCTCGACCCGGTCGTCGGCCGCGAGCCAGTCGTTGAAGGCGCGGATGGCGACGGTGTTCTCGTCGGTCGACGCGGCGTCGACGACCGCGCCGCCCCAGAGCACGTTGTCGACCATCAGCACGCCGCCGGGACGCATCCGCGCCAGGAGCTCGTCGGCGTACGCGCCGTACATCGGCTTGTCGGCGTCGACGAACGCGAGGTCGATCGTCCGCTCCGTGGGGAGCGATCGCAGCGTGTCGATCGCCGGCGCGATGCGCAGCTCGATCCGGTCGGCCACGCCCGCCTCGTCCCACGCACGGCGCGCGACGGCCGTCCACTCCTCGCTCACGTCGCAGCACAGCAGTCGCCCGCCCGGCGCGAGACCGCGCGCGATGCACAGCGAGCTGTAGCCGGTGAACGTGCCGACCTCGACGGCCAGGCGCACGTCGAGCAGGCGGGTGAACATCGTCATGAACGCGCCCTGCTCGGGCGCGATCTGCATCATGCTCACGCCGCCGAGCTCCGCGGTCGTGCGGATGAGACCTTGTTGGACCGGGTCGGGCGGGGTGCCGTGCGCGACGAGGTACTCGTGGACCTCGGCACCGAGGAAGAAGGATTTGGGATCGGCCATGCGGCCGACCCTACGCCCGGGTCAGGAGTGCGGGTTGCGCCGGAGCGACTCGGCGGCGAGCACCTCGAGCGTGCCGCGCGCCGTGGCCGCCCACGTGTAGCGCGCCGCGTGCCGGCGGGCGCCCTCGGAGAGCCGGTCCCGGAGCGCGTCGTCGGAGAGCACCCGGTCGAGCGCGGACGCCAGCTCGTCGGTGTCGTCGGCCAGCAGCCCCGACACCCCCTCGGCCACGGCGTCCGAGTGCCCGGCGATGCGCGTCGCCACCGCCGGGGTGCCGCAGGCCGCGGCCTCGGTGACCGTCATGCCCCACCCCTCGCGCGCCGAGGCGCTCGCCAGCACCCAGGCCCGGCGGTAGAGGTCGACGAGGTCCTCGTCCCGGACGTGACCCGCGAGGGTCACGTACCGCTCGGCGCCGGCCTCGTGGATCTGCGTCTCGAGCTGGTCACGCCGGTATCCCTCGCCCACCACCACGAGCTCGAGGCCGGGATGGCGGGCGCGCAGCCGCACGACGACGTCGACGAGCAGCTCGAAGCGCTTCACCGGCACGAGCCGGCCGACGGCCACGACGAGCGGCGTCGGCGACCGGTCGCCACCGGGCGAGAAGCGCGGGTCGACGCCCGGCGGCACGACGTGGACCAGCGAGCGCTTGAAGCCGAGATCGTCGACGAGCTCCTCCTTCGACGACTCGGAGAGCGTCACGATCGGTGTCCGTCGGTAGAACCTCGGTGCGATCGACGACTCGAACGTCCGTCCGAGCGTCGCGAGCCGCGGCGGCAACGTCATGTTCCACATCTCGGCGTGCACGTGGTGGAGCCAGGTCACGTGCGGGGTGCGCGCCCACAGCGGCGACATGAACGGCATGCCGTTCCAGATCTCGACGAGACCGTCGCGACCACCGTGCCACCCCATCATCTCGGAGAACGCGGCGCGCGGGAACACCATGTACCGGCCGGCCTTGCGGATCACGCGGTAGCCCTCGCGCCAGCTCATCTGCGGTTGTCCCGACGCGAACGACGTGCGCATGGTGACCTCGAGACCGGCCTCGGCCCAGAGGTGCGCCACCATCGACGCGTGCACCTCGGAGCCGCCCGCCTCCGGGTCGTCGAGGTCGCGCCAGGCGAGGATCGACACGCGGTGCAGACCTGACTCCGCGGCGAGGTCACCCAGCTTCGCGATGTCGGTGGTGGTCGCCAGACCGTCCAGATCAGCCACGCGGGCGTCAGCCTTCCTCGGGTGCTCGGGGCCGGTCCGGTACCCTACGCGGCAGGTCCCGGCGCGCCCGGGACCTCGATCTCGAGCGCTCGGCACCGGGTCGGGCCCGGACACCAGGAGCACGCGTGAGGCTGACGGGCGAGCGGCCCATGGAGGGGCACACGCCGGATTCGCTGCTCGCCCTCCACGACGCCGGATACCGCGAGGTCATCGCGCGACTGGGCCCGGGACGCGTGCTCGACGTCGGCTGCGGGATGGGCGACGAGACGGCGCGCCTCGCCGGCCCCGACCGACAGGTGGTCGGCGTCGACTACGACGCGCCGACCGCACGCGCCGCGGCCGCGGGCGTGGGCGAGCGCACCGGCACGTCGCCGCGGTTCGCGGCGATGGACGGTGCCACGCTCGGCTTCCGGTCCGGCGCGTTCGACGCGGTGTGCTCCTCGCACATCATCGAGCACTTCGTGATGCCGGAGTTCCACGTCGCCGAGCTCGCGCGCGTGTGCGCGGACGACGGCGCGGTCTTCGTCATCACACCCAACCGACCGGCCGACTTCGAGAACCCGTTCCACGTGTACCTCTTCGAGGCGGACGAGCTCCGTTCCCTGCTGCGCCTGTTCTTCGACGACGTCGAGGTGGTCGGGCTCGAGGGTGACGCCGCGCTGAAGGAGGACTTCGGCACCCGACGGGCGCAGGGCGAGAAGCTGCTCCGGCTCGACGCCCTCGACGTGCGTCATCGCATCCCGCGCTCGTGGTACGTCTGGAGCTACGAGCGCGTCCTGCCGGTCGTGTACCGCGCCCTCGGCTCCGAGGTGAACGGCATCGGGTCCGGCCTCGACGAGTCGCACTTCTTCGCCACGCCGGACATCACACCGACGACCCCGGTGCTGTTCGCCGTGGCCCGCTCGCCCCGCCGGTTCCCCGCCCGCTGACCGTGACCGCACCGGTCACCCCGGCGGCGGTGCCGGACACCCGCGCCGCCCGGATCTTCGGGATCGCGCTCCTGGCGATCGCGGCCGTGGCGTTGACGATCCGCGTCCTGGTCATCACCCTCGTCGACCCCCACGTGCCACCCCTCGGCGACGCGAGCGCGTACCACCTGCTCGCGAACCACCTCGCCGACGGGCGGGGCTACATCCGTCCGTTCGACCTCGTGAAGCTCCATCTCGTCGTGCCGACCGCCGAGTACCCCCCGCTCCACCCGTTCGTCCTCTCGCTCCTCGCCCGCATCGGGCTGCGCAGCGTCGAGGCCCAGCGCCTCGGGCTGGCGGTGATCGGCAGCGCAACGGTCGCCGTCGTCGGGTTCCTCGGACGGCGCGTCGCCGGGCCGGGCGTCGGTCTGGTCGCCGCCGGTCTGGCCGCCGTCTCGCCGATGATGTTCCTGCCCGAGGCCACCCTGATGAGCGAGACGATCTTCGTCTTCCTCGTCACCGCGGCGCTCGTGCTCGCGACGCGCGCGTACGACGCACCCACGCCGTGGCGCGTGCTCGCGCTCGGGATCGTGCTCGGGCTCGCGGTCCTCACTCGCGCCGAGGCCGCGGTGCTCGGTCTCCTGCTGTTCGGCGGGCTGTTCCGGACCGGCGCCGACGTCGTGCCGCTCGCGCGGGCGCGCGTTGCTCGCCGGGCTCGGCGTGGTGGTGATGGTCGTCGTGGTGGTGCCGTGGACGATTCGCAACCAGGAGACCTTCCACGAGCTCGTGCCGGTGTCGAACAACGTCGGCACCGCGCTCGCCGGCGCCAATTGCCGGCTCACGTACTCCGGATCGGCCCTCGGGTCCTGGCGCTCGACCTTCGGCGCCGGCGATGCCGCCACCGGCCAGTGCTTCACCGGATTCAACGGGAGCCAGCACGGGTTCAACGAGGCGCGCGCCGCAGCGGAGGCGCGCCACCAGGGACTCTCGTTCGCCCGCCATCACCTCGGCGATCTCCCGAAGGTCCTGACCGCACGCGTCCTCCGGACCTTCGGGGTGTTCCGTCCCGAGCAGCAGATCCGGCTCGAGGCCCTGGAGGGCCGGCCACAGGGCTGGGAACGCGCCGGCACCTGGTTCGAGTGGGTCATGTACCCGCTCGCCGCCGCCGGTGCCGTCCTGCTGGTGCGGCGCCGAGCCCCCGTCTGGCCGCTGGCGGCCGCGGTGCTGAGCGTCCTCGTCGCCACCTTCGCTCACCTACGGCAACCAGCGATTCCGGATCGGTGCCGAGCCCGCGATCCTCGTCGCCGCCGCGACCACGGTGGTGTCGATCGCGCGTCGGCTGGAGACCCACGGTTCGCGCGGTGCCCCCCGGTAGGATCGCCGACAGATGTTCTGGTTGGAGGGGCGTGTCGTGAACGCCCTCGCGGGCGACGACGACGTGCGCACCGGCGGTGCGATCTCGGCCTTCGTGGGCTCCTCGCTCGCGGCGATGCCGCAGCACCTGCGACTGGGCGTTGCCGTCGAGTCGCTCGGGCTCGGCGCGTGGGTGCGACTCCGGCTCGGCGCGGACCCGGAACCGGCGGCGATCCGGCGCTCGATGGCCGGTTGGGAGAGTCACCCCATCGGCGTCGTCCGCCAGTACCCGCGCCTGCTGTCGTCGCTCGTGATCTTCGCCCAGCAGGAGCTGGCATGAGGTCGATCGACACCGAGGTCCTCGTCGTCGGCTCCGGCGCCGGCGGCGCGGTCACCGCGTCGCGCCTCGCCGAAGCCGGCCGGTCGGTGCTCGTCGTCGAGGAGGGGCCGTGGTACCGGCCCGACGAGCACCCGCCGTTCTCCCTGGAGGAATTCATCGCGCGGTACCGGCATCAGGGCGCGTGCGCCGCGCTCGGCAACCCGGGGATCGCGTTCGCCGAGGGACGCGGCGTCGGCGGCAGCACCGAGATCAACAGTGGGCTGTACCACCGACTGCCCGACCACCTCGCCGCCGACTGGCGGCGCGACTACGGGATCGCCGACTTCGGCGAGGCCACCCTGGCGCGGTACGCGTCCGAGATCGAGGACGTGATCACCGTCGGACGGGTGCCCGGCGAACCGCCGCCGTCCTCCGCCGCGCTCGCCCGTGGCGCCGACGAGCTCGGCTGGCGCAGCGTCGAGTTCGCACGGGTCTTCGCGTACGACACGCAGGGACGCGGCACGAAGCAGTCGATGTCGCGCACGCTCATCCCCCGCGCCGTGGACGCCGGCGCCCTCGTGCAGCCGGACACCAACGTCACCCGCATCCAGCGGCGGGGCGGGCGGGTCGTCGGCGCCCGGGCGACGGTCCGCCACCCCGACGGCACCACCGAGCCCGTGACGATCCGAGCCGAGCACGTCTTCGTCTGCGGCGGCGCGATCCAGTCGCCCGCCCTCCTGCAACGCAGCGGGTACCGCCGGAACATCGGCAACGGCCTCAAGTTCCACCCCACCGTGAAGGTCGCAGCGCGCTTCACCGAGGAGTACGACCACGACGAGGTGCCGATGCACCGCGTCACCGAGTTCTCCCCCTTCCTCACCATCGGCGGCTCGGCCAGCCGGCGCGGCCAGGTGGCGCTCGCCATCGCCGATGCGGCACCGCACGCGCTCGAGGCGGTACTCGACGAGTGGCAGAACGTGGTCGTGTACTACGCCGCCATCCGCAGCACCGGGAGCGGCCGCGTCGTCGCGCTGCCCGGGTTGCGGGCACCCCTCGTCACGTACTCGCTCACCGACGCCGACATGAGCCGGCTCGCACGCGGCATGGTGCACGTCGGCGAGGTGCTCCTCGCCGCCGGCGCGGTCGAGCTCTACCCGTCGATCACGGCTGGGAGCATCGTCCGCAAGCGCGGCGACCTCGACGTGTGGTGGGCCGAGCTCACCCGCGCCCGTGCGAACCTCATGACCGTGCACCTGACGTCCACGGTGCGAATGGGCGAGAACCGCGAGCGCACCGGCGCCGACAGCTTCGGACGGGTGTGGGGCGCGTCCAATCTCCGCGTGAACGACGCGTCCCTGCTCCCCGACGCGCCGGGAGTGAACCCGCAGGCCGCGATCATGGCGATCGCGGCCCGCAACGCCGACCAGTTCCTCAGCGAGGGCTGACCCGAGCCGAGACGCGGCGTCAGACCGGTCGGCAGACGAACTGGTGCTGCGCGAACTCGTTGGGCGGGAGCACCGTCTCGACGTCCCAGCCGGTGCCGTCGATCAGGTCGAACGCGTACGCACGCGAGTACATCGCCGCCATGAGCGGTTGCTCCGGGTACAGATCGACGAAGGCCGGGACCTCGTCGTCCTGGTCCTGCTCGACGCTCCGTTCGATCGCGTCGACCAGCGCCGGCGGCAGCTCCCGACCCTCCGCGACGGCGGCCTCGATCGCACGCGAGAGCGCCTCGGTCGCGCCGTGCTCGCTCGGCGACCGCTCGTTGAGGAAGACGGTGAAGAACAGCGCGCCGGTGTCACGGACGTACCGCCGCAGGATCAGCATCATCCGGCGGAAGTCCTCGGGATCGAGGTGCGTGAACACCGAGAACAGCCAGATGAGATCGAACGTCCGCGCACCGATCCCGAGGTCCGTGGTCGCCGTCATCGGTGGCGCGTCCGGGTTGTACAGCTGCGTTGCGGACGTCGAGGTGGTGGTACTCGAACCGCGGATCGTCGACCGCCTCCCGCAGGAACTCGATCATCTCGCCGTAGACGTCGACGCCGACGTACCGCTTGATCGGCAAATCGTCGTTGAGAAACACGTCCGTGAACTTGGTGCCGCACCCGACGTCGAGGAGCTCGGTGTCGGAGAGGTCGGTCAGCCCGAGCTCGCGACAGACGTGTCCGATCAGGTAGCGCGCGCTCTCGTCCGTGCGTTCGACGATGCCCTTGGCACTCCGACGGAACTTCGCGGGGATCTCGAGCCGCGACATGCTTCTCCCTGACTCCGAGGACTGCTCCCCGTCCGGAACGGCGGCCCGGACACTACCGCCGCGGTCACGGGCCCCGGACGCTGCACGGCGCCGTCGCCGGGTCCCGACGACACCCCGGCACGTCAGAGGGGCAGGCGCTTGACCAGCCGGAGCAGGCCGAGCTTGGCGGGCGACTGGTGGTGGGACTTGCCGTCGCCGCCGAGCGACGCGCGATGCGCCAGGAACCACTCGTAGGACTCGATCACGGCCGACGCGTTCGAGTGCGTCGGATGCCAGTCGAGCTCACGCTCCGCCTTGCTCACGTCGAACCACAGGGACTCGCCGTACAGGAGCCAGTGGTACGGCGCGAACGGGATCAGGGACGACTGGCCCAGCGCCTTCATCGCGGCCTGGGCCGGCTTCGCCGGCAGCGACACCACGTGCGAGCCGGTGCCGGCGTGGTCGACGAGCGCCTGGAGCGTCTCGCGCATCGTGCCGAAGTCGCGACACCCGATGTTGTACGTCGCCGCTCCGGGCCGTTGCGCGGCGCGCAGGCACGCGTCGGCGAGGTCGTCGGCGTGCACGAACTGGTACCGGTTGTCGCCCTTGCCCAGCACGAACACCGGCGCGCCGTCGGCCACGAACTCGAACAGGATCGCCATGATCCCGAGACGGCCGTGACCCAGCACGGTGCGCGGACGCACGATCGAGACGTCGAGGCCCGAAGCCGCGGCGTCGTGGCAGAGCAGCTCGCCCTCGAGCTTCGCCTTGCCGTACGCCTCGAGCGGGTGCGGCGGCGTGTCCTCCACCACCGGGTTCGACTCCGGGATGCCGAAGATCGCGCTCGACGACGTGTGGACGACCTTCGCGACCTTCGCGTCGCGAGCCGCGAGCAGCACGTTGGCCGTGCCCACCACGTTCACCGACCAGAACAGCTCGCGGTCCTTGGCGAGTGGCACCTGGGCGACGTTGTGGAGGATCGCGTCCACGCCGTCGCACGCGCCGCGCAGCGCGTCGAGGTCGCGCACGTCGCCGACGACGTGGTCGGCGGTGCGGTCCTCGGGCGGGTTCAGGTCGAAGATCCGGACCTCGTGGCCCTCGGCGCGCGCGCGATCGGCCAGCACCGATCCGAAGTAGCCGGCACCCCCGGTGATCAGCAGGCGACCGACGGTCTCGCTCACAGCAGCTCTCCGTGCTCCCGGCAGTACCGGATGCTGGCCCGCATCCCGTCGAGCAACGAGGTCTGCGGGTCATAGCCCAGCTCCGCTCGCGCCCGGGCGATGTCGCACGCGATCGTGTCCTTCAGCTCGCCGAGCACGTGGAGCGCCTGCACGTACCGACCCCGCGACTGCAGGAATCCGTCGAGCCGCTCGGCCACCACCCCGGCGACGCGCGGGATGCGCGGCTGACCGCCCGACACCGCGAGACCCTCCGCCGCGAGGGCGTCACGCACCGTGGCGAGGACGGCGCGCAGCTCGTAGGGCTCCGCGTCCGCGATCCAGTAGGCGCGACCCGACGCCTCCGGGGTCGCCTCCGCCCGCAGCAGACCTTGGACGAGGTGCTCGGTGAACACCATCGAGCGCTGCTGACGTCCGTCGCCGACCATCGGGAACCTCCCGCGCCGCACGGCGCGGAACCACTGCGACTGCCGCGGCGGCTGGTACGGACCGTAGAACCACGGCGCCCGGACGATCACCGCGTCGACGTCGCCGCGGTCGTGACCGCGGGTGACGATCTGCTCCGCCTCGAGCTTCGACGCGCCGTAGCCCATGTACGGATGGAAGGGCGAGTCTCTCCGTGAAGCGATCCGTGGGGCGCTCGTTGGCGCCGAACGGCGAGTTCGACGACACGTGGACGAAGCGGGCCGCGCCGGCTCGGCGCGCCGCGTCGAGCACGAGCTCGGTCCCACCGACGTTCACGTCGAAGAAGTCGCGAACCGTGTGCGGATGGATCACCGCGGCCACGTGGAAGACCGTCACCTCACCGGCGCCCGCGAACAACGAATCGAGCGATGCCGGATCGCGGACATCGCCGACCATCGCGTGGATGGCGGGACTCACGACCTCGAGGATCGGTGCCTCGTCGGCGCGGGCGCACAGCGCGCGCACCGTCCGTCCCTGCGCGACCAGGGCACGCACGAGGTTCTGTCCCAACCAGCCGGACGCACCGGTGACGACCGCCGGTCGGTGGGGGGACTCTCGATCGGACAGCTGCACGCCTCTCCTCACCGGCGGGGCGCGCTGCGCCAGACGCCGAACCGGGGAACAGCGGATCGTAGGCGCGCCGCCCCGGAACGGGCCGCCACTCGGATCGTCGCCGAGTCCATCCGGGAACCACGGGGACGGCCGTACTATTCAGTCCGATGGCGCTGACCGATCGCCCGGCCGCGTCCACCGCGGTCGAGCCCCGGTTCCCGTGCTTCGACGGCCTGCGGGCCCTCGCCGCGCTCGCGGTGCTGATGACCCACGTGTCGTTCGCCGGCGGGGCCAACGCTCCCAACCTGTTCGGTGCGTTCTTCGCGCGGATGGACGGCGGGGTCGCGGTCTTCTTCGTGCTCTCCGGCGTGCTGATCTACCGACCGTTCGCGCGTGCCCACCTGCTCGACACCCCTGCGCCGGCGGTCCGCAGCTACCTCTGGCGGCGCGCTCTGCGCATCTATCCCGCCTACTGGCTCGCGATGACGGTGATCGTCTACGGGTTCGGCGCCACCCAGATTCCCGGGCTCCGCAACTTCCTGCTCGACTACTCGCTGCTGCACATCTACAGCCCGCACCAGCAGGATGCCTTCGGACCGTTGCTGCAGTCGTGGACGCTGTCCACCGAGCTCACCTTCTACGCGTTCGTCCCGCTCTGGGCCCTGCTGCTCCGCCGGCTCGCGCGGGGCGACGTCCGCAGTCGGCTCCGCGCGCAGCTCACCGGTGCGGTCGTGCTCATCGGCGTCTCCGCGCTCTGGAAGGCGTTCGTGCTGAGCGCCGGATTCAGCGAGGCCCGGATCGGCCAGCTCAAGATGTGGCTGCCGTGGTGGCTCGACCTGTTCGCGATCGGCATGGCGCTCGGCGTCCTCAGCCTCGCGGTGACCCATCTCGGCGACCGGCCGCCGCTCCGGCTCGACGGCCGTCGCGCGCCGCTCCTCTGCTGGCTCGGTGCGTTGGCCGCGCTGTGGTGGGTCTCGGCCGGCGCCGGTCTCGGTCACACGACGCCCGAGATCGCGCACCACCTGCTGTGGGGCCAGCACTACCTCTACGGTGCGGTGGCGGTGCTGCTCGTGCTGCCGGCGGTCTTCGGTCCACAGGACCGAGGCACGAGTCGCATCCGCGCGTTCCTGCAGACGCGCGTCATGGTGTACCTCGGGATGATCTCCTACGGGATCTACCTGTGGCACGAGGGCTGGATCGACCGGTACCTGCAGTGGACCGGCCTCCGCACGTTCACCGTGTACACCTCCGACGTCCCGTTCCGCTGGCACACCGACTCGCTCATCAGCGTCCCCTGGTTCTCCTTCGTGCTCGCGGTCGCCGCGCTCACGATCGTGAGCGCCACGATCTCCTGGTACGCGTGCGAGCGCCCGATCCTGCGGTTCAAGCACCGCTTCGACCGCTGACCGGCGGCGGGGCGGCGACCACGCGCGACGTCGGCACGGATGCCGCTGAGCGCGCGGGTCGCGCTGCTACCCTGCCGCCGATGCCCGGCCTGCTGGCGCGCCGCTCGCGCGCGCATCGGCGGGGTCCCGCGTGAGCACCGGCGTGATCCACCGGACCTCGGATCGGATCACGGCATGGTCGCCGCGCACCAAGCGCATCGTCGTGATCGCGATCATCGGCCTTGCGTTCGCCCTGCCGTTGCGCGGTCTGCTGCGCAACCAGGGACCGCCGATGGAAGAGGGCTTCATGCTCGTCTTCCCCGAGCGGGTGCTGCACGGCGACTTCCCGAACAAGGACTTCCTCCACCTCTACGGGCCCGGCAGTCTCTGGGTGCTGGCGGGATGGATGAAGGTCCTCGGCGTCACGCTCACGAGCGAGCGGCTCTTCGCGCTCCTCCAGCAGATCGGCGTCGTCGGTGGCGTCTACTGGTTGGCGCGTGCGTGGGGCCGCCGGCTCGCGCTGTGCTGCGCGCTCCTGTCGTTGCTGTTCATCGTGCCGCCGCTCGGGCTCACCGCGCTGGCCTGGGTCGGCGGGGTGGCGCTCGGCCTCCTCGGCCTCGGGTTGACGCTCGCCGGTCGCCGACGGTTGGCCGGCGACCCTGCCCGCGCCGCGCGCTACGCGTTCTTCGGCGGTCTCGTGGGCGCCGGCGCGCTCCTCTTCCGCCTCGACCTCGTGGTCGCGGTGGTGCTCGGCGCGCTCGCGGCCACCGCCGGGCTCGGTGCCGCGTTCAAGCGGCGCTACGCGCTCGGCCTCGGCATCGGGCTGCTCGCGTACGTGATCCAGCTCGCGACGGCCGGTCCGTACAACACGTTCAAGGGGATGGTGCTCGACCCCGTCGTGTACCTCCGCGGCGGCCGCCGACTGCCCATCCCCCCGTCGTGGGACCACCTCGACGGGTTCCTGCAGCGGTCGGGTGCGATCCAGCCGCCCCGGTGGCCGCTCCCGCACTTCTCGTCGTCGCAGCAGCTCTTCATCTGGTTCTTCTTCATGATCGTGGTGGTCGTGGCGCTCCCGGTGGTCGGCGCCATCGCCGTGAAGCGGACGCCGCGCCGCTTCCAGGCGCACGTGCTCTTCGCGTCCGGACTCTTCGGCCTGGGCATGATCTCCCAGGGCATCCAGCGGGTGGACTCGGCCCACTTCGCCTGGGTCAGCTGCGTCTCGGTCGCACTGCTGCCGGTCGCGGTCTTCGAGGCGCTGCGGCATCCGGACGCGGCGCGACGGTCGGCTCGTGGCGCCGCACGCTCTGTGCGCTCGCGATCCCGGTCGGGGTCGTACTGCTCTTCCCGCACTTCACCGGGTGGAGCTACGCCGACTTCGTCGCCCAGACGTTCGGCAAGCACCGGCTCGCGTACCCGATCACGCGCAACGGGCGGACGTTCTACTACGGACGGCCCGACGTTGCGCGGTGCCGCGCAGGACCTCCTCGCCGTCATCCCGAAGTACGCGCGTCCCGGCGACAAGCTCTTCGTCGGGCCCACCGACCTGCGCAAGACGCCGTACTCCGACGCGTACCTCTACTACCTGCTGCCCGAGTACCCGCCCGGGACGTACTACATCGAGATGGACCCCGGAGTGGCGAACGCCGACGGACTCGCGCATGCCGAAGGACCTCGCGCACTCACAGGTCGCGATCCTGTCGGGCGTGTGGAACGACTGGTCGGAGCCCAACGACTCGCGGAAGCTCGGCAGCAGCGAAGTCGACCAAGGTCCTGCACCGCGACTTCTGCCGCGTCGACTCGTTCGGCCGCCGGCCGAGTGACGGCGTGCCGCTCTACGAGCTGTGGATCCGCAAGGACTCCGGCCGCTGTCCGTTCCTGATCCGTCCTATCCCGCCGCCAGCTGCTGGAGGATCGCCGACGAAGAACTCGTGGGCGAACACGCGGTCGTAACGGAGGCGGAACACCAGGTCGTCGACGAACTCGGCGAACGCCTGGCTGCCGTTCGGGCCACTCAGCTCCGCCGCCAGCTGCGCCTGCGCGTCGGCCTGGGACTGCAGCGTGACGGTGCCCGTCGTCGTCACGGGGTAGGGACCGGTCCAGATGGTGGCAACCACGCTCAGCGAGCCCGGCGCGTACCCGGTACCCAAGTAGTCGCCGATCGCATGGACGGTCGTCCCCGCAGTGCAGGGAAAGGCGACCCCACCGGTGTCCTGGCGCGCCCCCTGCGTGACGGTGAAGCGCAGGCCGACATCCTTGGTGACGTTGCACGCGACGTCGGCGGAGGCTGTGACCCTGCCAGTCGCATCCGCGACGAAGCGTGCGTCCAGGGTGGCGGTTGCGTCGGGCGGACCCAACGTGTTGGTCATCGTGATCGGCTGAACGGCGATGTTCTGCTGGTCGAGCGTGCCCACCGCGATGATGCAGCTGTCGACCGCGCAGTTGAGGGTGCCGAGGTTGCCGGAGTTGATGACCTGGTTCACCGCGAAACTCGCGTTCGAGAACGCGCCGGACGCGTCGGTCGGTGCCGTGTTGTAGCGGAGCTCGCAGTCGAACGCGGTCTGCGCGCCGGCACCGCACTCGATGATGCCGACGGTGCTGTTCGCCGGATAGCCGGTTCCCGACACCGACACCGTCTGTCCCTGGACGAGGTTCGTGCTCGGCGTGACGGTGATCGCCGAGGCGGCGGCCGCGGGCGCGGCCGGGACGACCGCGAGCAGACCTCCGAGCAGAGCGACTGGCGACCGCGGGGGTCAGACCACGACGAGCCAGGACACGAATACGACGCATGGACTTGCATCCCCTCGTGCACCACGCGGTGCCGG
>CAVWPR010000033.1:0-13493 GCA_963756815.1 uncultured Acidimicrobiia bacterium | reverse complement strand
CCCTACAGGTTCACCACCGGGCAGGTCTGGGTGCGCGTGATGCCGTCGACCGCTTGGATCCTGGACACGACCATCCTGCCGAGGGCGTCGATGTCGGCGGCCTCGGTCTTGACGATGATGTCGTAGGGCCCCGTCGCCGCGTCGGCGGTCACCACGCCGTCGATCGCCCGGATGGCGCCGACGACGGTCGCCGCCTTGCCGACCTCGGTCTGGATGAGCAGGTACGCGGTGACGGCCATGCGGACTCCTCGGGGTCGCGGGCCCGGCATCGTAGGCCGATCAGGGCGTGATCGCTCCGCTGACCCGCAGGTCGCGCGACGAGCGACCGACGTGTACCGCCCACGACGCGTCGGGGATGACCCACCCGCCGTCGCGCCATTCGGAGAAGGCACGGTCGTCGAGCTCGAAGGTGAGCGACTGGCTGGCGCCGGCCCCGATCGCGACCTTGGCGAAGCGGCGCAGCTCCCGCTCCGGCCGCAGGGTGGGCGCGTCGATTCGCTGCACGTAGAGCTGCACGACCTCCTCGCCGTCGCGGCACCGGTGTTCGAGACGGTGACCGAGACGCGGCGACCGTCGACCTCGAGCTCGGAGTAGTCGAACGTGGTGTACGTGAGCCCGTGCCCGAAGCAGTAGCGCGGCTCGGTGCCGGCGCGGTCGTACCCGCGGTAGCCCATGAGGAGCCCGTCCGTGTAGTCGACGCGACCCTCCTTGCCCGGATACGAGTCGTGCGCCGGCGCGTCCTCGACCTGCGCCGGGAACGTCGTGGGCAGTCGGCCGCCGGGCGCGCGGTCGCCGAAGAGCACGTCGGCGAGCGCGTTGCCCCACTCCTCGCCGGGGAGCCAGCACTGCAGGATCGTCGGGACGGCATCGGCCCAGTCCATCGTCACGGGGGAGCCCGCGTTCACGCAGACGACGGTCCGGGGGTTCGCCGCCGCGACCGCCGCCACGAGCGCGTCCTGCTCGCCGGGAAGTGCCATCGACGGGCGGTCCTGGCCCTCGCAGTCGAGCGTCGGGCCGGTGCCGACCACCACGATCGCGACGTCGGCGGCCGCGGCCGCCGCGACGGCGTCGGCGAGCGCGGTGTCCGGCGTCGGCGGGGCGGCGCCGAGCTCGAGCCCGCTGACCGCGCCGTTGCCACCGGAGAACTCGATGACGAGGGCGTGGTCGACGCCGGCGTCGAGCGTGCGGGTCGCCCGGGTCTCCTTGCTCCCGAACCCGAAGAACGACGTGCCGCGTTCGCGTTCGTCCCACGCGTCGATGAGGACCTCGCCGTCGAGCAGCACGCGGGTCGACGCGGTCGTCGACAGGCCGAACGTCCACTCGCCGGGCTCGTCGACGCGAATCGTCCCTCGCAGCCGGGCCGAGAAGCGCCGCGAGTCGAGACGGTCGGTGAACTCGCCGAGCCAGAGGGCACGCGCGGTGCGCAACGTGGTGCTGAGCACCGGATCGCCGTCGAGCTCCCGGTTGTCGAACAGGTCCATCGTGAGCCGTCCGGCGAGCGCGGTGTCGTCGAGGGTCGCGAGGGTGTTGGTCGCGATCGGGCCGCGCGCGAAGGTCAGCGTCACGTCGTCTCCCAACGCGGCGGCGATGCCCGCACGGGGCGTGACCGGCGGGTGCGGATCGAGCGCGGCGCTGCCGCCGCCCATGATCCATGCGGTGTCGGCGGCGGTGCCGATGAGCGCGACCGAGCCGAGCGCGCGCCGGTCGAGGGGGAGCAGCGCGTCGTCGTTCTGCAGCAGCACGAAGCTCGCGGCGGCGGCCTCACGGATGAGCGCACGGTGCGCCGGATCGTCGACCGATCCGGGTTCGCCGCCGCCGACGCCGTCGGTCGCCCCGGTGCGGTCGGCGAGCGTCTTCAGCCGGTCGACCATGCGCTCGACGGTCGCCCGCTCGACGGCGCCGGCCTCGACGGCCTCGGTCAGCGCCCGGCCGAACCACTGTGGGGGTCCGGGCATCTCGAGGTCCAGGCCCGCGTTGGCCGCGGGCGCAGTGCTGTGCGTGCCGAACCAGTCGGAGATCACGAACCCGTCGAAACCCCACTCCTCGCGCAGGACCGTGGTGAGCAGCCACTCGTGCTCGCTGCAGTAGGTGCCGTTGAGGCGGTTGTACGCGCTCGATCACGCCCCACGCGCCGCCTTCGACGACCGCGGCCTCGAACGGGACGAGGTAGAGCTCCCGCAGGACGGGCTCGGGCACCTCGGAGCTGATCGTCATGCGCTCGAACTCGGAGTCGTTGGCGACGAAGTGCTTGACGGTGACGCCGACGCCCTCGGACTGCACGCCGGTGATGAAGCCGACGGCGATGAGGGCCGTGAGGGTCGGGTCCTCCGAGTAGCACTCGAAGTTGCGCCCCGCGAGCGGGTGGCGGTGCAGGTTCACGGTCGGTGCGAGCAGCACCTGGGCGCCCTTGGTGCGCGCCTCCTGTGCGATCGCGACGCCGATGCGTCGGACGAGCTGAGGGTCCCAGGTGGCGCCGAGTGCGGTGCCACAGGGGAAGCAGGCGCTGGGGACGCCGGTGAAGCTGGGACCGCGTGCGCCGTTGGGGCCGTCGGTGACGCGCAGAGGCGCGAGCCCGTGGGCGGGGATCCCCGGCGCGTTCCACAGGTCGGAGCCCGGCGACCGCCGCGGTCAGGTCGTCGAGCGGTACGTCACTCCATCGCGTCATCTTCTCGGCCGCTCCGCTCACGCCTCTGATGTCAGCAGGAACGGAGGTTCGCTCCGCGGCGGCTCGCCTCCGCTGCGCTCCGGCTCGGGAGCGGCTCGCATCTTCGCCGGTCGACGACGGTCGTGCCACCCGAACCGGGAGCGACGGAGGAGCGAGGAGGAGGAGCGAGCCGCCGATCAATCAGCCGAGGCGGGACTCGAGGGCGTCGAGCTCCTCCGACAACCGGGTGGGGAGGTGGTCGCCGAACTTCGCGAAGTGCTCGCGGGCGTTCGCGGCCTCGGCCTTCCACTGCTCGGTGTCCACGGCGAGCGCCTCGGCGACCCGCTCCGGCGACTCGTCGAGGCCGGTGAGATCGAGGTCGCCCACCGCGGGCACCACGCCGATCGGTGTGTCGGTGCCGCCGGCGGTTCCCTCGAGCCGGCCGACGATCCACGCGAGCACCCGCGAGTTCTCGCCGTAGCCGGGCCAGAGGAACTTCCCGTCGGCGTCCTTGCGGAACCAGTTGACGCCGTAGATCCGCGGCAGCTTCGACTCGTCGGTGCGGTCGGTCATCGACAGCCAGTGCGCGAAGTAGTCGCCCATGTGGTAGCCGCAGAACGGCAGCATCGCGAACGGGTCGTGGCGCAGGTCGCCGATCCCGCCGAACGCGGCGGCCGTCTTCTCGGAGCCCATCGTGGCGCCGACGAAGACGCCGTGCTCCCAGTCGCGCGACTCGTACACGAGCGGGACGGTGGTGGCGCGCCGCCCGCCGAAGAGCACGGCCGAGATCGGGACGCCCTTCGGGTCCTGCCACTCGTCGGCGATCACCGGGCACTGCGACGCCGGGAGCAGAACCGCGAGTTCGGGTGCGCGGCGGGCGTGTCGGATGCAGGCGTCCAGTCCTGGCGCTTCCAGTCGGTGAGGTGGGCGGGCGGCGGACCGTCCATGCCCTCCCACCAGACGTCGCCGTCGTCCGTGAGCGCGACGTTGGTGAACACGGTGTTCGCCTCGAGCGAGTGCATCGCGTTCGGGTTGGTCTCCATGTTCGTGCCCGGCGCGACGCCGAAGAACCCGAACTCGGGGTTGATGGCGTGCAGTCGGCCGTCGGGACCGAACTTCATCCACGCGATGTCGTCGCCGACGGTCTCGGCCTTCCAGCCCGGGATCGACGGGATGAGCATGGCGAGGTTGGTCTTGCCGCACGCGGAGGGGAACGCGGCCGCGATGTAGTGCACCGCACCCTGCGGGTTGGTGAGCTTGAGGATCAGCATGTGCTCGGCGAGCCAACCCTCGTCGCGCGCGATCACCGACGCGATGCGCAGCGCGAAGCACTTCTTGCCCAACAGCGCGTTGCCGCCGTAGCCGGAGCCGTACGACCAGATCTCACGTGTCTCGGGGAAGTGGACGATGTACTTCTCGTCGGGGTTGCACGGCCACGACGAGTCGGCCTGCCCCTCGGCGAGCGGGGCGCCGAGCGAGTGGACGCAGGGCACGAACTCGCCGTCGTCGCCGAGGACGTCCAGCGCGGCCTTGCCGGCCCGGGTCATCGTGCGCATGCTCACCGCGACGTACGGCGAGTCGGTGACCTCGACGCCGATGTAGGAGAGCGGCGAGCCGAGCGGGCCCATGGAGAACGGCACCACGTACATGGTGCGGCCCTTCATGCAGCCACGGAAGAGACCGTCGAGGATGCCGCGCATCTCCGCCGGGTCCTTCCAGTTGTTCGTGGGGCCGGCGCCGGTCTCGGTGGCCGAGCAGATGAAGGTGCGGTCCTCGACGCGGGCGACGTCGGACGGGTCGGTCGCAGCCCAGTAGGAGTTCGGGCGCTTCTCGGGGTCGAGCGGCACGAACGTGCCGGCGGCCACGAGCTCGGCGCACAGCTGGTCGGCCTCGGCGTCGGAACCGTCGAACCAGTGGATCGCGTCGGGCTCGGTGAGCGCCGCGATCTCCTCGACCCAGGCGAGCAAGCGCTTGTGCTTGGTGGGCGCGTTCATGACGGTCGACACGATTCGCTCCTTCTCGTCCGAGCCGTCGGGCCCGGACGGGTCCCCGAGCTCGCGAGCCCGGACTCCCCGCTTCCCCGCAGCTCAGCGAGCGGGACCGGAAAGTGTACCGACGCGCCCTGAGCGTCCCGAATCCGGGCGCCGCCCCCGCGTCAGCGGGCGTCGAAGGTCTGGATGAGACGGCCGAACAGGTCCTTCGCGTCGGCGTCGCTCAGCGCCCGGAACGCGACCAGGTAGACGCCGTGGTCGGTCTCGATGGCCGTCGCGATCACGCTGCCGGATCGGTCGTTCACGAGGACGCGGTTCGCCTTGAGGCCGTGCACCCCCACCGACGCCGGGGCCGACACGGTGCGGCCCGAGCCCTCGCCGTCGATCTGGTCGGCCCAGAACAGCTGCGGATCGGCGAGCGGGTCGTGGGCGACGTTGTGCAGCGGGGCGACGACGAGCGCCTGGGTCCCGTCGCTGCTCGTGGCCAACCGCGGCTCGCCCCACTGCGTCTGGCGCAGCTGGCCGAACGTCCCGCCCGCGTCGGTGCCCACGATCCACGCGTCGGGTGCGGCGATGCCGAAGTGATCGCCGTCGATGACCTGGGTGCCGCGCGGCGCGGCGGCCGGTGGCCGCCCGGCGCCGGCGTCGTCGCCGGAGCCCGACGAGCCCGATGTGCCGACCAAGAGCGCGATGACCGCGATCGCCGCAGCCACCGCGACGATCGCCGACCAGGGCGCGAGCCTCCGGTACCACGGCGTGCTGGGCGCGCTCGTCGTGACCGAGCCCGTGGGCAGGGCGCGGGCGCCGAGGTGCGGGCTGGCCGGCGGCGCGCCGGGCCGGTAACGCTTCACCGGGGTCGGGGAGACCCCCGCGACCCGTGGACGGTCCGAATCGGCCGGGGGACCGCTCGGGGTCGCGGTCGTGCCGGAGCGGTGAGGGTCCGCGATCGCACTGGTGGTGGACCCGGCGCTGCTCCCGGCCGGCGAGGCGACCGACGGCGGCTCGGCGAGCAGACGCATCGGATCGACGCTCTTGATCACCTCGGGGTCGTCGCCGGCATCGGTGCGGGCGACGGCATCGACGTGGACGTGACCTGCGACGGGCTCGGTGGCGCGTGGTGCCGGGGCCATCTCGCCCGGCCCGCGGTTGCGTCGCCGCCACGACGGCGTCGCGCCCGGCTCCGAGTGGGACGTCGGTCGGCCGACGTGCCGGCTCGTCTCGGTGCGGGCCTGCGCGGCGAGTGCCTCCGCCGCCTCCCGGGCCGCCCGCTCCGCGGCCTCGCGCTCGCTCGCTTCGCGTGCGGCGGTCTCGGCGGCCTCGCGGGCGGCGCGTTCGGTGGCTTCGCGTTCGCTCGCTTCGCGTGCGGCGGTCTCGGCGGCTTCGCGGGCGGCGCGTTCGGTGGCTTCGCGTTCGCTCGCTTCGCGTGCGGCGGTCTCGGCGGCCTCCCGGGCGGCGCGCTCGGCGGCCTCCCGAGCCGCGGCCGCCTCGGTGGCCCGCTCCCGTCGGGCCTGCTCCTCGGCGTCGCGCGCGACCGCCCGTTCGGCGGCCTCCCGGGCGGCGCGCTCGGTGGCCTCGCGTTCGCTCGCTTCGCGTGCGGCGGTCTCGGCGGCCTCGCGGGCGGCGCGTTCGGTGGCCTCGCGTTCGCTCGCTTCGCGTGCGGCGGTCTCGGCGGCCTCCCGGGCGGCGCGTTCGGTGGCCTCGCGTTCGGAGGCTTCGCGTGCGGCGCGGTCGCGTACCGCCTGCTCGGCAGTCTCACGTGCGACGGCCTGCTCCGCGGCCTCGCGGGCGGCGCGTTCGGTGGCTTCGCGTTCGCTCGCTTCGCGTGCGGCGGTCTCGGCGGCCTCCCGGGCCGCCCGTTCGGTGGCCTCGCGTTCGCTCGCTTCGCGTGCGGCGGTCTCGGCGGCCTCGCGGGCCGCCCGTTCCTGCTGCTCGCGATCGGACGCCTCGAGCAGGGCCAGCTCGCGTGCCGTCTGCTCCGCGGTCTCGCGCTCGGCCGCCTGCTCCGCGACCTGCTCACTGCGCTGGCGCGCGGCGCGTGCCGCCGCTTCGCGCTCGGACGCCTCTCGCGCGGCGGACTCCGCCGCCTCCCGTGCTGCCCGCTCGGCCGCCTCGCGCGCCGCGGCGGCCTCGGCGGCCAGTTCGGCCTCAGCGCGCGCGGACCGCTCCGCTCGCTCGCGCTCGGCCGCCTCGCGGACGGCCTGCTCGGCGTCGTCCCTCGCGGCCGCGGCCTCGCGCTCGATCTCGGCCCGCTCGCGGGCGAGCTGCTCGGCGACGGCGACGTCGGCCGCGTCGGGGTCGGCCTCCCGCAGCTCGGCGGCCGTCGGCAGCGCCGGGGCGGGTGTGGGGGTGACGCCCGCGGGTGGACGCCCGCTGCGGGTCGGGTGGTCGAGCCCGGGGAACCCCTCGTCGACGACGTGCTCGGTCCAGCGGTCGCCGTCCCAGAACCGCAGCTCGTGCCGGCCGGACGGGTCCTTGTGCCAACCCGCCAGCGTGGCGTCGCCGGTCATACCCGCTCCGCGGGCAGGGCTCGGAGTGTCGTCTCGCTCATCACACCCGCCTCCCGCTGCCCGCGAGCTTCGTCCTACACCTGGATGTCGGGGGGAAGACCCATGTCGACCTCGCTGCCGATGCGCACCCGCGTCGCCAGACCCTTGGTGTCGAGGTCGAAGTTGACCCGCTGCCCCTGCCGCAGCATGCGGAAGATCGAGTCCTCGAGCGCGTCGGCCGCGAGGAGGAACTCGGCGCGGGTGCCGTCGCTCGCGACGACCACCCCTTCGCCGTTGCCGGGATCGAAGCTGCGCACGACGCCCTGCATGTCAGGGCTTCTGGATCTTGCCCGACTTGATGCAGCTGGTGCACACGTGGAGCCGCCGCGGTGAGCCGTCGACGACCGCGCGGACGCGCTGCACGTTCGGGTTCCAGCGCCGGTTGGTCCGGCGGTGCGAGTGGCTGAGGCGCTTGCCGAAGATCGGCGCCTTGCCGCACACCTCGCAGACGGATGCCATCGTGTTGTACCTCGACTCTGATCATGCGAACGGGTGGGCGGTCGAGCCGCCGGTCGGAACCGTCGCGACGCCCGTGGGAAGAGCGCTTCAGGGTAGCAGCACACCCGCGGGAGCCGACGGTCGACCGCCTACGATGCGGCCGCATGGCGGCTCTCGACCACCTCGGTGCGGCGGACCTCCGACAGGTCGTCACCGGGTTCAGGGACGCCCTGCGCCTCCACCAGGAGGCGTTGAACCGGCTGAACGTGTACCCCGTGCCGGACGGCGACACCGGCACGAACATGACCCTCACGGTGGAGTCGGTCGTCCAGGAGCTGGGGTCGGCCCGGGCCATGCCGGAGGTCTGTCAGGCGATCGCGCACGGCTCGCTCATGGGGGCCCGCGGCAACTCGGGGGTCATCCTGAGCCAGATCCTCCGTGGCCTCGCGGACACGTTCCGGAGCGTCGATCAGGTGGCGGCGGACGAGGTCACCGCCGCGCTGCGCACGGCCGCCGACGCGGCGTACCAGGCCGTGATGCGGCCGGTCGAGGGCACGATCCTCACCGTCGTCCGGTGGGCGGCGGAGGCGGCCGAGGGCGCGCGCGACAAGGGCGCGGTCACGCTCGTGGACCTGCTCGACGAAGCCGCGGCCGCGGCGCGCCAGGCGGTGGCCCAGACGCCCGAGATGCTGCCGGTGCTGCGCGACGCAGGCGTCGTCGACGCGGGCGGACAGGGCTTCACCCTGTTGCTCGACGCCTTCCTCGAGGTCGTCGACGGCCGGCCGATCCCGCAACCTGCCGACCGCGCCGCGCCGCTCGTCGTCGAGGCGCACGCCGCGCACGGTGACGTCTCGGCGCTGCGCTACGAGGTGATGTACCTGCTCGACGCCGAGGACACGACGATCCCGGCGTTCAAGTCGGCGTGGGCGTCGCTCGGCGACTCGATCGTGGTCGTGGGCGGCGACGGCCTGTGGAACTGCCACGTCCATACCGACGACATCGGCGGGGCGGTCGAGGCCGGCATCGAGGCGGGTCGGCCCCGCAACATCCGGGTCACCGACCTGCTCGAGCAGGTGGAGGAGGAGAGCTGGGTGGCCGAGGCCGCCGCACTCGCGCCGATCGTCCACGCGCCCGAGGACATGGTGGAGACCGCGGTCGTCGCGATCGCGGTCGGCGACGGCGTGCGCCGCCTGCTGGCCAGCCTGGGGGTGCAGGAGATCGTCGCCGGCGGTCAGTCGATGAACCCGTCGACCGCGCAGATCCTCGAGGCGGTGGAGCGCTGCCCGTCGGACTCCGTGATCGTGCTGCCGAACAACAAGAACATCGTCGCGGTGGCGCGCCAGGTCGACGCGCTGACGTCGAAGTCGGTCGCGGTCGTCCCCACGCACTCGGTGGTGGAGGCCCTCGCCGCGCTGCTCGCGTACGACCCCGATGCCGAGCTCGCGCTCAACACCACCGAGCTCGCGGAGTCGGTGGCGCGTGTGACCGCCGGCGAGGTGACGCAGTCCGTGCGCGACACGGTGGCGGAGTGCGGACCGATCCGCAAGGGCGACTGGATCGCCATCGGTCCGTCGGGGATCTGCGTCGCGACCGACTCCGCGGCCGAGGCCGCGTTCGCGCTCGTCGACGCGCTGATCGACGACGACAGCGAGATCGTGACGGTCCTGGTGGGTGCCGACGCGCGTCCCCACGAGACCCAGCGGGTGCGCGAGCACCTCGCCTTCGCCCACCCCGGCGTGGAGCTCGAGGTGCACGACGGCGGTCAGCCGCTCTACCCGTACCTGATCGGGGTGGAGTAATCGCGCCGCGCACGCTCCGGAGCCTGGCCACGACACCGCTCGGCGACGTCCCGGGCATCCCGGCCCGCATGCTCGACAAGCTCGCGGCGCTGACCCCGCCGATCGAGACCGTGCTCGATCTCCTCGTCCACTACCCGCGCCGCTACCACGACCGGACGAACCAGTCCGACATCGCCGACCTCGCAGTGGGCGAGGAGGCGACGATCGTCGGCGAGGTGGCATCCATCTCGTCGCGTCAGACGCGCCAACGCAAGACGATGGTCGAGGCCGTGGTCAGGGACGCGAGCGGCTCGATCAACCTCGTGTTCTTCAACCAGCCCTGGCGCGCGAAGCAGTTGACCGAGGGCACCGAGGTCGCCCTCTACGGGAAGCTGGACGTCTACCGCGGCAAGCGCCAGCTCACGAACCCGGTCGTCGACGTCCTCGGTCGTCCCGGTGCGAAGACGGGCGTGATCGTCCCGATCTACCCGCAGTCGGGGAAGGCCGACGTCTCCACGTGGGAGGTGCAGCCGGTCGTCGCGCTGACGCTGGAGTGGGCCGGCGAGCTCGCCGAGACGCTGCCCGCCGACGTGCTCGAGGAGCTGAAGCTCGTCGACCGCACGCTCGCGTTCCACGACGTCCACGAGCCGGCGACGATCGACGCCGCGCGCAAGGCGCAGCGCCGGCTCCGGTTCGACGAGTTCCTGCGGATGCAGGTGGGGCTCGTGGCGCGCAAGCGCGCGATCGAGGCGGACGAGTCCGGCATCGCGCACACCGTCGACGGCGAGCTGCGCGACCGCTTCCTGAGCTCACTCCCGTACGAGCTCACCGGCGACCAGCGCACCGCGATCGACGCCATCGCCGCTGACATGGCGCGGCCCGTCCCGATGCACCGGCTGCTGCAGGGCGAGGTCGGCTCGGGCAAGACGCTCGTCGCGATCACCGCGCTGCTCATGGCCGTGCAGGGCGGGTACCAGGGCGCGTTGATGGCGCCCACCGAGGTGCTCGCCGAGCAGCTGTACTCCGTGGCGTCGTCGATGCTCGCGGACCTCGCGGTGCCGAGCGACGGGACGCTCCTCGCGGAGCGGCCGGTGACGGTCGCGCTGCTCACCAACCGCGTCGGCGCGGCCGACCGCCGCAAGATCGCGGCCGGCCTCGCGGCGGGCCAGGTCGACATCGTGGTCGGCACCCACGCGCTGCTCTACGGCGACGCCCCGTTCACGAAGCTCGGGCTCGCGGTCATCGACGAGCAGCACCGCTTCGGGGTCGAGCAACGCGCGCTCCTGCGCGACCTCGGCACCGCGCCGGACGTGCGCGGCCGTGCCATCGCGCCGGATGTGCTCGTCATGACGGCCACGCCGATCCCGCGTACCGCCGCGATGCTCGTGTACGGCGACCTCGACCGCAGCGAGCTGCGCGAGATGCCGCCCGGGCGGACGCCGATCGTCACCGAGGTGGTCGGACCGAGCCCGCTCGACCGGCGCGCGGTCTACGACCGCCTGCGCGAGCAGGTCGCGGCCGGCCGGCAGGCCTACGTCGTCTGCCCGCTCGTCGAGGGCTCGCCGAAGATCGAGGCCAAGGCTGCGACCGAGGAGCTCGAGGAGCTCGCGGGCGGCGAGCTCCACGGGCTGCGGCTCGGGCTGTTGCACGGGCAGATGAAGTCGGCCGAGAAGGAGGCGGCGATGACCGCGTTCCGAGCCGGCGAGATCGACGTGCTCGTCGCGACCACCGTCATCGAGGTCGGCGTCGACGTGCCGAACGCGACGGTGATGATCGTGGAGGACGCCGACCGCTTCGGGCTCTCGCAGCTGCACCAGCTGCGCGGCCGGGTCGGGCGGGGCGCGGCGGAGTCGTGGTGCTTCCTCTTCGCCGACCCGTCGACGGCCGACGGCACCGCGCGCATGGAGGCGATGGTGGAGTCGAACGACGGCTTCGACCTCGCCGAGCGCGACCTCGAGATCCGCGGCTCGGGCCAGGTGTTCGGCGAGCGCCAGGCCGGGCTCGGCGACCTCCGGCTCGGTCGCCTCCCGCGCGACGCCAAGTACGTGGAGTTCGCCCGCACCACCGCCGAGCGCATCCTCGACGACGACCCCGATCTGGCGCGCAACCGGGCGCTGGCGCAGGAGGTCGAGGATCTGTTGGGCGAGGACGTCGAGTTCCTCTTCAAGAGCTGATCGGAGGATCATGCGCACACGACGATTCCTGGTGCTCGCGGTGGCCGCGGCGGCAGCCGTCGGCGCGACCGGGTGTGGGAGCAGCGGCGGCTCGCACTCCGGTGGCTCGTCGCCCACGAGCGTCGCGGGCCGCACGACCACCACGACGACGGGTGCCGTCGCCACCTCGTGGCGCGACGACACCGCGCACTGGCGGCAGCTCGCGCCGGGTGCCTTCGCGCTCGGGCGCGCGGCCGTCGCCGACGAGCTGGCGGCCCGCTACCGCGGCGGCGACACCTCGGAGGTGGGAGCGGTCGCCGTCGCCGAGGTCAACTCGGGCGAGCCGCTCGTCGTCGTCCTGCGCGAGACCGGTGTCTCCGACACCGTCGCCGGTCGTGACATCGAGATCACGCTCGAGGGCGGTGACGCCGGATGGGGTGTCGCGTCCGCCCGCGTCCGTGACGCCTGCGTCGTCGCAGTCGACGAGGCGGACCCGACGCGGTGCGCGTGACCGCTCAGGCGTTCCGTCGCCAGTGGTCGCGGGCGAGGAGCGCGAGTCGCTCGTGGTTGGCGTGCCACGCGTCGACGTCCTCGGGATGCCGGTACGCCGCGGCCACCGCCTCGTGGGAGATCGTCACCGGACCGGGCGCCACCGTGCAGAGGTACAGCACCGACACGACCGCGTGCGGGCCGAACTCCGTACCGGCCGGCCGTCCCACGACGTCGACGAGCTCGAACGCCGTGACCTCGAGACCGACCTCCTCCTGCACCTCGCGCACCACGGTGTCGGGCGGCGTCTCGCCCGGGTCGACCCAGCCGGCCACGAGTCCCCAGCGCAGGTCGTCGGCGCGGTGCACGAGCAGGACGCGACCGTCGTCGTCGAAGATCGCGGCGTCGCTGCCGACCTTGGCGCTCTGGTACCCCAGGTCGCGCGCGAGCCGCGCCCGCACCTCCGGCTCGGGGAGGTCGAGCGCCTCCGCGTACCCGCGCGTCACGAGCTCGAGCAGACGGGTGCAGCGCTCCCGGTCGTACGGATCGGTCGAGTAGTGCAGACCGGTCTCCGCGATCGCGCGCACCTCGTCGAGCACCGTGAGCCAGTCGATGGGGCGGAGGTTACGGCGCACCTACGCTCGACCGCGTGATCGTCGGAGCCGAACGATGCGCATCGTGATCGTCGGCGCCGGCGCGATCGGCGGGGCGGTCGGAGCTCGGCTCTTCGAGTCCGGCACCGACGTGACGCTCGTCGCGCGGGGCGCGCACGCCGAGGCGATCGCGGGCGACGGGCTGACGCTGGTGGAGCCCGACCGCGTGGTGACCCTCCGGGTGCCGGTGGTGAAGACCGTCGCGGACGCCGATGTCGACGGGTCGACGCTGGTCGCCCTCGCGGTGAAGACGCAGGACACGCCGCCCGTGCTCGCCGAGCTCGTCGCGGCCGCACCGGCCGGCACTCCGGTCGCGTGCTTCCAGAACGGCGTCGCCAACGAGCGGCTCGTCGGCGACGTGTTCCGGAACACGTACGGGGTCGTCGTGATGATGCCCGCGGCGCACCTCGAGCCCGGACGCGTGGAGGCGTACGCGTCACCGATCCCCGGACTGTTCGACATCGGCCGGGCTGCGGGCGGGAGTGACGACGTGACCGACCAGCTGGCCGCGGAGCTCGGTGCGGCGGGGTTCGACGCCCGCGCGGTGCCCGACGTGATGCGATGGAAGTACACGAAGCTGCTCATGAACCTCGGCAACGCGGTCGAGGCCCTCTGTGTGCGCGACGCCGACGCCGGCGAGCTGGTGCGACGGGCGCGGGCCGAGGCACGCGACGCGTTCGCCGCCGCCGGGATCCGGTACGCCTCGAAGGAGGAGGAGACCGCGCGCCGCGGTGACCTGCTCCGGGTGCGCACGATCGACGGTGCGCCCCGAGGCGGTGGGTCGTCGTGGCAGTCGATCGC
>CAVWPR010000032.1:0-69798 GCA_963756815.1 uncultured Acidimicrobiia bacterium | reverse complement strand
CTTCCCGGCCGTGCCGACCCTGTCGGAAGCCGAATCGAAGGCTCTCGTCGCCGCGCACGGGATCCCCGTGCCCGACGAGCGGGTCGCGCCCGATCCCGCCGCCGCCGTCACCGCCGCCGACGCCATCGGCTACCCGGTGGTCCTGAAGCTGAACGGCGACGCGATCGCGCACAAGACCGAACGCGGTCTCGTGCGGCTCGACCTGTCGCCGACGCGACCGCGGTCGAGCAGGCGGCCGGCCGAGCTGCTCGCGGCCGCGACGCCCGACGACGGCCCGGTCGATCTGCTCGTCGCGCCGATGCTGCGGGGCAACCGCGAGCTCATCGCCGGGCTCCACCACGACCCGCAGTTCGGGCCCACCGTCATGCTCGGCCTCGGCGGGATCCTCGCCGAGGCGATCGCCGACGTCGCGTTCCGCCTCGTGCCGCTCACGCGCGGTCGACGCCGCCGAGCTCGTCGACGATCTCCACACCCAGGAGCTCCTCGGCGAGTTCCGGGGCGAGCCGGCGGTCGACCGCGACGCCCTCGTCGCGGTGATCACCGGCCTCGCCGACCTCGCGATCGCGCGGCCCGACGTCCGGAGCGTGGACCTCAACCCGCTCATCGTCGTCGCCGGCCGTCCGATCGCGGTCGACGCGCTCGTGGAGGTCTCGGCGTGAGCTCGGCCGGACCCGCTCGACGCCGAGCACTTCCGCGCGCTGTTCGCGCCACGCGGCGTGGTGGTCGCAGGCGCGTCGAGCCATCCCGGCAAGTTCGGGTTCGTCGCGCTCCACAACATCCTCAGCCAGGGGTACCGCGGCGAGGTGTACGCGACGAACCGCGACGGCGGGACGATCCTCGGCATCGACACCGTGGCCGGCATCGACGACCTGCCGGCCGACGCCGCGGTCGACCTCGTGTTCGTGTGCACGCCCGCGGGCGCCAACCCGGACCTGCTGCGCGCCTGCGCGCGCCGCGGGATCACGGCCGCCTTCATCACCAGCGCCGGCTACGGCGAGGCGGGGGAGGAGGGCCGCGCCGCCGAGCGGGACCTCATCGCGCTCGCCCGCGAGCTCGACATCCTGCTGGCCGGCCCGAACGGCCAGGGCGTGGTGAGCACTCCCGCGCACCTGTGCGCGCAGATCGTCGCCCCGTACCCACCGGCCGGCGCGATCGGCGTGGCGAGCCAGAGCGGCAACTTCGTCTCGAGCTTCCTCAACTACGCCGTCCAGACCGGGATCGGGATCAGTCGCGCCGTCAGCGCGGGCAACGCGGCCATGGTCACCGTGCCCGACTACCTCGACTTCTACGCCGACGACGACGCGACCACGGTCGGGCTCGCGTACGTGGAGGGCATCGCCGACGGTCGCGCGTTCGCCGACCGCCTCCGAGCCGTGACCGACCGCATGCCGCTCGTGCTGCTCAAGGGCGGCGCGACCGCCGGGGGCCAGCGGGCCGCGGCCAGCCACACCGGCGCGCTCGCGAGCGACGACCGAGTGTTCGACGGCATGTGCCGCCAGGCCGGCGCGACGCGCGCCGCGAACGTCGAGGAGGCGTTCGAGGCCGCGGCCACCTTCGCCACCCAACCGCTCCCCGAGGGCCCCAACGTCGCGGTGCTCACGACCGCCGGTGGTTGGGGAGTGGTCACCGCCGACGCGATCACCGCGCACCGCGACCTCGTGCTCGCACCGCTGCCCGACGACCTGCGGGCGAGCATCGACACGAAGCTGCCGCCGCGGTGGAGCCGCAACAACCCGATCGACCTCGCCGGCGGCGAGACCCGCGACACCATCCCCGAGGTGATGGCGATGGTCGCCGAGCATCCCGCGATCGACGCGATCGTCTACCTCGGCCTCGGCATCCAGTCGAACCAGGCCCGGCTCATGCGCGAGGGCCCGTACTACCCGGGCGACGGTCTCGAACGCATCGTCGACTACCACGAGCGCCAGGACGCGCGGTTCGCGCAGGCGGCCGCGGCGATCAGCGACGCCACCGGCAAGCCGATCCTCACCGCCACCGAGCTGGCCGTCACGATCCCGGACAACGCGGGGCCGGTGGCGGTGCGGGAGAGTGGACGGCTCTGCTACGCCTCGAGCCAACGCGCCGTCACCGCGCTCGGCCACCTGTACCGCTACGCGCGCTTCCGGCGCCGGCGCGGCCTCGCGTGAGAGCAGCGCGCCGGTGACGCGCCGCGGCGCCGTCGTCCGGCGTGTGCTCGGCGTGGGCGTGCTCGCGCTCGCCGCCGTCCTCGTGGTCCTCGGGCTCCGAGCGCCCGACGCCGCACCCGCCGCCGAGCCGGCGGCGCACCTCGCCACGCCACTGTGGTCGGTGCGGCGGCTGCCGCAGCCGGTGATCGACGCGGTCGGCGCGCAGCATCTCCAGGGCGCGCTCGCAGATCGCGCCGCGGGGCTGCAGTCGTGCACCGTGGTGCACGACGACACGCTCGGCGTACCGGTCACGGCCGCGGGCACCGAGCCGCTCGCCCCGGGCAGCACGATGAAGCTGCTGACCGCGACCGCGGCCGTCGGCGCGCTGGGACCCGACTTCCACTTCACCACCGAGGCCGTCGCACCCGACGCGCCGGCCGACGGCACCCTCGCCCGTCTCTACCTCGTGGGCGGCGGCGATCCGCTGCTCGCGACCCCCGAGCGCATCGCGCTCGACGCGCGCGATCCCGAGCGGGCCGGACTGCCGAGCAGTCCGCTGGCATCGCTCGCCGACCGGATCGTCGCGGCCGGCGTGCGCCGAATCCCCGGCGGCGTGCTCGGCGTGGACGACCGGTACGACCGCGCCCGGTACGTCGACTCGTGGCCGGCGTCGGTCCGCGCCGACATCGGCCCGATCGGGGCGTTGACCGTGAACGACGGACGCGCCGGGCCCGCCGGCACCGGGGCCGCGGTCGCCGACCCGGCCGCGAACGCCGCCGCCGAGCTCAGTCGGCTGCTCGTCGCCCGGGGCGTGGCGGTCGGGAGCTCCGGTCGCACCGACCACGCGCCCGCCGGTGCCACACGGATCGCGTCGCTCGACTCGCCCGCGCTCCCGGGCGTCCTGGAGGAGATGCTGAGCGCATCCGACAACCTCACCGCCGAGATGCTCACGCGCGAGCTCGGCGTCCACGCCGGGGCGGGCACCACCGCGCGCGGCGTGCAGGCGATCCGCGACGAGCTGACCCGGCTCCGCGTGGATCTCACCGGCGCCGCGTTCGTCGACGGCTCGGGTCTGTCGCACGACGACCGCCTCGGCTGTGCCACGCTGCTGGCGGTCCTCGCGCGCGACGCGCACCCGCGGTTCGCCGCGGTCGCGGACGGGCTCGCGATCGCAGGGAAGCGCGGCACGCTCGCCCTGAGCCTCCGCGGCACCCCCCTCGAGGGCAACCTGCGCGCCAAGACCGGCACGCTCGCCGGTGTCTCGGGGCTGGCCGGCTACGTCCGGAGCGACCGTCCGCTCACCTTCGCGCTGCTCCTCGCGGGCGGCTTCGGTGAGAGCGCGGGATACGCGCTGCGCGAGGCCATGGCGACGGACGTCGCGGCCTACCCGGCGGTGACCAACGCCACGACGCTGGTGCCCAGCTCCGTTTGCCCCGATTCCGCCCAGGGCTTGCCGGGGCGCGGAAGGGGCGTGTTGAATCCCCGGGTGGCCGAGTCCCCTCCCCGTACGAGTGAGCGTCGTCCCGCGCCGATCCCGGCCGCGGTGGCCGAGCTCTGGGAGCTGCTGGTCGCCTACTTCAAGCAGGAGACCACCGAGCCGCTCAAGTCGCTCGGCCGCGTCATCGCCTTCGGGATCGCCGGATCGCTCGCCATCGGCGTCGGCGTCGTGTTCTTCGCCGTGGGCGGGCTCCGCCTCCTCCAGGACGAGACCGACGTCTTCCACGGCAACTGGTCGTTCGTGCCGTACGTGATCATGATCACGCTGCTGCTCGGGATGGCCGCGGGCGTGTTCCGGGTGGGGACCCGCACCAAGGAGCCGCGCGCATGAGCGACGAGCCATCGGGGTCGCGCGCCGGCGACTTCGTGAGGAGCGGGGCCCGAGCGGCCCGGCCCGCAGGGCCGAGAGCGGAGCAAGCATGAGCACGATCCCCGCAGGACGCCCGATCACGAAGGCCGACATCGAGCGCAAGCTCGCCGAGATCGGCGGCGAGGTCGACGACCAGGTCGCGAGCACGAAGCACCTCGCCGTCACCGCCGGCGCAGTCGCCGTGGCGTTCGTCCTGGCCGCGACCTTCTTGCTCGGGCGGCGCCGGGGCAAGCGCCTCACGACCATTGTCGAGATCCGGCGGGTATGAGCTTCGGCGGGGTCGTCGGCGGCATCCTGAAGGGCCAGGCCCGACGGCGGAGCCGGCTCGCGATCATGTTCGCCGCGTTCAGCGTCGGGCTCCGGGTCTGGCGTCGGGTCACCCGAGTCGACCAGAAGCCGGCGATCCGCTTCGCGGTCAAGCCGGGCGAGATCTACGAGATCAGGGGTCTACGCCGCGACCGGTAGCGTGGGCGCGCTCATGAACGTCGTCCTGCGCAACCCCCGCCGTGAGATCCAGGTCAGCGGGCCGATGACCGTCGACGCGCTGCTCGCGCACCTCGACCTGGTCCCCGAGTCGGTGCTGGTCATCCGGGGCGACACCCTCGTGACCCATGACGCCCGGCTCTCCGACGACGACGACGTCGAGATCCGCCCGGTGATCTCCGGCGGAGCCGCGCTGAGCCCGTGAAGTGCCGCCGCTGCAAGCAGCCCGCCGTCGTCGACGTCCGCCGGCACAATGCCGCGTTCTGCGCCGACTGCTTCCTCCACCACTGCCGGGAGCAGGTCCGTCGCGCGATCGACGAGCACCGCATGCTGACGCCGGGGGAGCGCGTGCTCGTCGCGGTGTCCGGGGGCAAGGACTCGCTCGCGCTCTGGGACCTCCTGCGGGCGCTCGAGATCCCCGCCGACGGGCTGTACCTCGGCCTCGGGATCGGCGAGTACAGCGACGAGTCCGGACGCTACGCACGCGCGTTCGCCGGCGCTTCCGACCTCGTGCTCCACGAGGTCGACCTCCGCGCGGAGTACGGCTACGACGTCCCCGGCGCGGCCGCGGCCACGCGCCGGGCGCCGTGCGGCGCGTGCGGCCTGTCGAAGCGACACCTCTTCAACCAGGTCGCGCTCGATCGCGGGTACGACGTCGTCGCCACCGGCCACAACCTCGACGACGAGGCCGCCGTGCTGCTCGGCAACGTCCTGCACTGGGAGGTGGGGTACCTCGGTCGCCAGTACCCGGTGCTCCCCGCCGGGCCCGGCTTCGCGCGCAAGGTGAAGCCGCTCGTGAAGCTCGGTGAGCGCGAGATGGCGGCGTACTGCGTGCTGCGCGGCATCGACTACCAGGTCGAGGAGTGCCCGATGGCCGAGGGCAACCGCCACCTCGGGCTCAAGGAGACGCTCAACGCGCTCGAGACGCGTTCGCCGGGCACCAAGGCGGCCTTCCTCAACGGGTTCTGGGCTCGTGGGCACGATGCGTTCGCGGGCACCGCCGACGACGAGCGCGCCGAGCTCTCGCCGTGCGTCGAGTGCGGCGCACCGACGCCGGCCGAGCGCTGTGCGTTCTGCACGCCCTGCGGGCACCGTCGCTGCCGACGGAGTCACCCGTCGAGCTCCGGACGGCCCGATGAGCGGGCCGTTCCGCGCCGGTGAGCAGGTGCTGCTCATCGACCGCAAGCGCCGCCGGCACCTGATCCGACTGACCGAGGACGGCGAGTTCCACACCCACGCTGGGGTGCTCGATCACGCGCGGATCATCGGCCAGGAGGAGGGCACGACCGTCCGCACGAACCGGAACGCGGCGATGATCGCCCTCCGACCCACGCTCGGCGAGTACGTGCTCGAGATGCCGCGCGGCGCGCAGGTGATCTACCCGAAGGACCTCGGCCCGATCCTGATGCTCGCCGACATCTTCCCGGGGGCACGGGTGCTGGAGTCCGGGGTGGGCTCGGGCGCGCTCACGATGACGCTGCTGCGCGCGGTCGGCCCGACCGGGACGGTCACCGGCTACGAGATCCGCGACGACTTCGCCGATCGCGCGCGGCGCAACGTCGAGGGCTACCTCGGCACCGACATCCCGCTCACCATCGAGACGCGCGACGTGTACGAGGGCATCGCGGTCGAGCACCTCGACCGGATCGTGCTCGACCTCCCGGAGCCGTGGCAGGTGGTCAAGCACGCGGAGACTGCGCTCCGGCCGGGCGGGATCCTGCTGTCGTACCTGCCGACCATTCTCCAGGTCTCGACGCTGCGGGAGACCCTCGCGGAGTCGGTGTTCGGGATGGCGGAGACGATCGAGGTGCTCCAGCGCGGCTGGAACGTCGACGGCGCGTCGGTGCGCCCCGATCACCGGATGGTCGCCCACACCGGCTTCCTCACCGTGGCCCGGAAGCTCACGCCCGGCGAATGAACCTCCTCGACGTCGTGGTCCTCGCGGCCGTCGCCGCCGGGGCCTTCGTCGGGTTCCGCGTGGGCTTCATGGTCCGGGCACTGTCGTGGCTCGGCCTGACGATCGGGCTCCTCGCCGGCCTCCTGCTCACGCCCCGTCTCGCGCGCGCCCTCACCGACAGCACACCCGGGGTGCGGCTGCTCGCGGTGGCATCGCTGCTCGTCGGGCTCGCCCTGATCGGGCACACCACGGGACTGGTCGCCAGCCAGACGATCCGCAACCGGTACTCGCTGCCCGAGCGGGTCGCCCCGTTCGACCGCTTCACCGGCGGACTCCTCGGCGCGCTCGGCGCCCTCGCGCTGCTGTGGCTGCTGGTCCCGGCCCTGCGGTCGACGCCGGGCTGGCCGGCGCAGGAGGCACGCGATTCCAGCCTCGTCGCCGCCCTGGACCGGTACGCGCCCCACCAACCGCAGTCCGCGCGCATCGTCGGTCGGATCATGGGCGAGGCGCCCTACCCGCTCTTCGACGGCGCGCGCGTCGACGAGCGCGCGCCCAGCACCGATGCCGGCCCGCGCGTCGACGCGATCGGCGCGCGCTCCGTCGTGCTGGTCCGGGGCGCGGCGTGCGGCCTCGAGCTCTCCGGCACCGGCTTCGCGGTCGGCACCGGACCTCGTGGCGACCAACGCGCACGTGGTGGCGGGAGAGGCCCACACGGGGATCGTCACCGTCGACGGCGCTCGTCACGACGCATCGGTGGTGGTGTTCGACGGCCGCCACGACATCGCGATCCTGCGCGTCGACGGTGCGTCGTTGCCACCGCTCACCCTGGCTCCGACGTCGCTCGGGACGGTCGCGTCGGTGCTCGGCCACCCGAACGGCGGCCACCTGCGCGCGACGCCGGCGCGCGTCGTCCGTCGGATCGACGCGCCCCGGACCGACATCTACCGGAGCGGCACGATCCAGACGTCGATCGTCGGGCTCGCGGCGCACCTCATCGTGGGCGACTCCGGCGCGCCCGTGGTGGGATCCGACGGTCGCGTGCAGGCCATGGTCTTCGCCGTCGACCCGGCCGACGCCGAGACCGCGTTCGCGATCGGCTCCGAGGAGCTCGCGCCGTTCGTCGCTCGGGCCGCCGACCGCCACGAGCCGACGTCCACCGGCACCTGCCTCGTCGATTGAGCTGCGGCGCAATCGCTCGCGGCCCGGAGCCGGAGTCCCGGACCCGCTGGTCGCGCGTCCACGAGGAACGTCCGGGCGCCGCAGGGTCGTGGTCCTACAGCCCGAACCAGGAGGCGACGGTGACGCCGAACGCTGCGAGCGCGAGCACCGAGACGACGACGACGCAGACGAACGCGAACACCTTGAAGCGCGGCCCGTTCACCGCCACGCCGACGGCGCTCGGGCGGTTGGTGAGGATGAACAGGAACACCAGGATGATCGGTGTGATGAACCCGTTGAGGATCTGCATGCCGATCAGCAGGTCGATCAGGTTCACCGGGATGAGCGCGACCGCGGCGCCGATCACGATCTGGAGCGCGAACAGCCCGAGGAACAGCGGCGCCTCGCGGAACCGACGCGAGACCGAGCGCTCCGCGCCCACCGCCTCCGCGAGTCCGTAGGCGGTGGAGAGCGGGACGATCGCGGCGGCGAGCATCGACGCGCCGAGCAGCCCGATCGCGAACAGCGCCTCCGCGCTCGCGCCTGCGACGGGTTCCAACGCCTTCGCCGCCTGCGACGCCGACGTGATCGGCTCGCCCGTGTAGTGCGCGGCGCCGGTGGCGATCAGGATCGAGACGAAGATGAACCCCGCGAACAGCGAGCCGACGACCGCGTCGATGCGCTCGTGCGGGTACTCGTCGGGTCCGATGCCGCGGTCGGCGACCGCGGCGGCCTGGTACAGCTGCATGTAGGGCGTGATGGTCGTGCCGACGAGGGCGACCGCCATCAGGAGGAAGGCCTGGGTCCCGACGAAGTGCGGGATCAACGTGTCCTTGGCGACCAACGCCCAGTCGGGCTTCGCGAGGATCATCGCGACGGGGTAGGTCAGGAAGACGAGCGAGAACGCGAGGAAGACCCGCTCGGCCCACTTGTAGGAGCCGAACAGGACGACGCCCAGGACGACGGCCGCGCCGATCGGGACCGAGATGTAGCGCGACACGCCGAAGATCTCCATCGCCGCGCCGATGCCCGCGAACTCCGAGACCACGAGCCCGAGGTTCGCGACGAGGAGGCACACCACCACGAACGCCCCGATGCGGAGCGAGAACTCCTCGCGCACGAGGGACATCAGCCCCTCGCCGGAGTACGCCCCGATGCGCGCCGCCATCTCCTGCACCGCGACGAGCGCCGCGATCACGAGCACGCAGATGAACATCGTCTTGTACTGGAACTGCGACCCGGCCGACGCGTAGGTGACGATCCCACCCGCGTCGTTGCCCGCGTTGGCCGCGATGAGGCCCGGCCCGAGCACGGCGAGGATCAGCGCGGGCCGAACGAAGCGCCGACGACGCGGCGCCGGCGGGGACGCGGGCAGCAGGGACATGACCGGCCTAGTGGATCACCCGAAGAGGCGGGGGAAGCGGACCCGGCCGCGGTCGGGCAGCAGCGCGTCGACCAGGTCGTCGCCGAGGATCCGGCCGACCGGTCGGTGCTCGTCGTCCACCACCAGCACCGACGAGCCGCGGGAGTCGACGAACTGCTCGACGACGTCGTCGAGCGTCGACTCCGGTGCCACCATCACGGGCTCCGGAGGTCCGGCGACGTCGATCACCGTGTCGTCGCTGGCCGCGACGAGCAGCTCGAAGAGACCGAGGTCGTGCATGACCCGTCCGTCGTCGTCGACGATGATCACCGCGTCGACGTCGGCCTGGTGCTCCGCCTGCGCGCGCAGGATCCGGCGCACCTCACCGACGGTCTGGCTGGGATGCACGAGCACGAGGTTCGTCGTCATCGAGCGCGCCGGCCGAACCCTCGCGGTAGAGCAGGAGCACGCGGAGCGATGCCGCGACCACCGGCGGCATGATCGCCGAGCAGCTCCTCGGCGCGGTCGGGCTCGAGGTCACGCAACGCGTCGGCCGCCTCGTCCGGCTCCATCTCCGCGATCAGCGCAGCGGCGCGGTCGGGCTCCGACTCCCGCAGCAGGGTGCCGAGCTCCTCGGGGTCCATCTCCTCGAGCGCATCGGCCGCGATGTCACGGTCGAGCTGGTCGAGCAGCTCCTGGCGCTCCTCGCGCCCGAGCTCCTCGAGCAGGTCGGCGAGCTCCGACGGCCGCAGCCGCCGCAGTGCCTGGTTGGGCGTGTGCAGTCGCATCGGTCCCGGCCGCACGCTGCTCTGCGACCCGAACGGCTGGATCGCGGCCCAGTCGATGACGCGCTCGGGCGTGGGCCGGACGCGCCACCGCGTCGGACCGAGCCGGCGCAGCAGCGTCTGGAACCCGACGTCGACGCCCACCAGCCGGTCGACGCCTGCGACCGTCGCGAGGTAGAGGTCCGACGCCCGCACGACACGCACGCCGTCGACGTCGACGAGCTGGTGGTCCACGACGTCGCCGTTGAGCACGACCTCGCCCTCGCGCCGATCGAAGTCGCGCAGGTCGAGCCGCACGGACTGCAGCGTCACGCGGTCCTGGGCGATCTCGGCGATGTGATCACGCGGCACGAAGACGCGTCGCCGGCCGACGCGCATCACGATCCCCGTCACCGGGGGATAGGGCTCACCGTGCCAGCGCACGACGAGGTCGAGCACGCGACCGACCTCGCCGGCCCGACGGTCGATGACCGGACGACCGACGAGCGCGGCGACCGAGACCAGGGCGTCGGCGACCACGCGGTTGGTGAGGAGACGCTGCGTGCGGTGTTCGCGGCGGCGACGGATCGCGGCCGGTGTGGGCAGGGGAGGACGACGGGCCATGACACACCTCCATCCGGGCGCCGCGTCGTTGCGGCCTCGGAGACGAGCGGACGGGCGGACCGCGCCGGCCGCCGCGTGCTCGGGGGTGCGTGCTAGACGCGCACGAGCGGGCGGAGAGCGCGATCGCTGCTACTCGGAGGTTCGGATGTCTGCCGAAGCATCGTGGGCTCCTTTCCGCTCGTGGTGGTGCGTGCGATCGGGCGCGTTACTCCGCCTCGATGAAGATGCACTCGCCGGGGCACTCCTCGGCCGACTCGATGGTCGCCTCGAGCATGCCGTCGGGAATGTTCGCGAGACCCTCGGCGCCGCCCGGGTCGCTGAAGACCTTGTCGCCTTCCTTCACGTAGGCGAGACCGTCGTCGAGCAACGTGAACACGGCGGGCGCGATCTCCTCGCAGAGTCCGTCACCCGTGCAGAGGTCCTGGTCGATCCAGACCTTCATCTCTTGGCCTCACCTCATGGTCGTGGGGGTCGTGTGACCTCGGGGGGATACCTCGGTAGGGAACCGGTCAACCTGGAGCGGCTTCCGACCGATGGGAGCGTACCGGTGTCCCGTGTCGGATCGGCAATTTAACCCGCGGTTGCGAGGAAAAAGCCGAAGCGGTCATCGGGGGCTGGGTAGGGTGCGCGCGAGGGTCCGTCGAGCGTCGGCGGCCGGAAGGAGGAGGCATCGTGGCGGCAGAGCACGAGCGACGCCTCGCCGAGTACGAACGCCAGGTGGGAGACCTCCAGGACCAGGTCAAGGGCCTGGAGGAAGAGGTGGTCCTGCTGCGGCGGCGGCTCCAGGACGCACCCAAGCGGGTCCGGACCCTCGAGGAGCGCATCCTCGAGACCAAGGGCCAGCTCGCCCAGGCGGTCTCGCAGAACGAACGACTGTCGGCCACCCTGCGTGAGGCGCGCGAGCACATCGCGGCGCTCCGCGAGGAGGTCGAGAAGCTCACGATGCCGCCCTCCGGGTACGGGACGTTCCTCGGCGCGAACGACGACGGCACCGTCGACGTGTTCACCGCCGGCCGCAAGATGCGCGTCGCGATCCACCCCGAGCTCGAGAGCGAGACGCTCCGGCGGGGCCAGGAGGTCGTGCTCAACGAGTCGTTGAACGTCGTGCTCGCGCGCGGCGCGGAGACCCAGGGCGAGGTCGTCGTCTTCAAGGAGCTGCTCGAGGACGGCCGGCGCGCGCTCATCGTCGGGCGCGCCGACGAGGAGCGCGTCGCGGAGCTGGCCGAGGACCTGATCGGCATCAAGTTGCGCGCGGGCGAGCACGTGCTCATCGACGCACGCAGCGGTCTGCTCGTCGAGCGGATCCCCCGACCGGAGGTCGAGGAGCTGGTGCTCGAGGAGGTGCCCGACATCACCTACGCCGACGTCGGCGGCCTCGACGACCAGATCGACCAGATCCAGGACGCGGTCGAGCTCCCGTACCTGCACGCGGACCTGTTCCTCGAGCACGAGCTGCAGCCGCCGAAGGGCATCCTGCTGTACGGCCCGCCGGGGTGCGGCAAGACGCTTGATCGCCAAGGCGGTCGCGAACTCGCTCGCGAAGCGCGTGTCCGAGAAGACCGGCAACGACAAGACCCGCTCGTACTTCCTCAACATCAAGGGCCCCGAGCTGCTCAACAAGTACGTCGGCGAGACCGAGCGCCAGATCCGCCTCATCTTCGAGCGCGCCCGCGAGAAGAGCGAGGAGGGCGTGCCCGTCATCGTGTTCTTCGACGAGATGGACTCGCTGTTCCGCACCCGCGGCACCGGGATCAGCTCCGACATCGAGTCGACGATCGTGCCGCAGCTGCTGGCCGAGATCGACGGCGTCGAGAGCCTGAAGAACGTCATCGTCATCGGCGCCTCGAACCGCGAGGACCTCATCGACCCTGCGATCCTTCGCCCGGGCCGCTTGGACGTGAAGATCAAGATCGAGCGACCGAACGAGGACTCCGCGAAGCAGATCTTCGCCCAGTACCTCGTGCCCACGCTGCCGATCGCCGACGACGAGACCAAGCACTTCGACGGCGATGCGGCCCGTGCGGTCGCGAAGATGATCGACGTGGCCGTCGACGCGATGTACGCGACCGACGACGCGAACCGGTTCCTCGAGGTCACGTACCAGAACGGCGACAAGGAAGTGCTCTTCTTCAAGGACTTCTCGTCGGGCGCGATGATCGAGAACGTCGTGCGGCGCGCCAAGAAGCTCGCGATCAAGCGCACCATCGCCGGCGGCAGTCACGGCATCTGCACGCAGGACCTGCTCGACTCGATCAAGCAGGAGTACCGCGAGCACGAGGACCTGCCGAACACGACGAACCCCGACGACTGGGCGAAGATCTCCGGCAAGAAGGGCGAGCGCATCGTCTTCGTCCGCACGCTCCTGCAGAAGGGCGGCGAGGACGACGGCGGCGGCCGTCAGATCGAGCGCGTCACCACCGGCCAGTACCTGTAGCCCGTGCCCACGCTGATCGCCGTCGCTGCTTTGTACGCGACGGACGCTCGCGGTCGAGCAGTGCTGCTGCGTCTCCGTGCGGCGAAGGGGCGATCATCCGGTGAGTGACAAGCCCGAGCTGCGGTGGTTCGATGACAGCCGGGTCGAGGTCGGGGGTGTCCTCTTCGACATCCTCGACGATCCGAGTGCCGCAGTGGACGGCCAGCGGGAGGCGCTGCATCTCCGCAAGACACGCGAGCTCATCGAGTCGTTGCAGGCGATCGTCGACGAGGTCGGGCCGCGACGGATCTTCGAGCTCGGCATCTGCCAGGGAGGAAGCGTCGCACTGCTCGAGCTGCTCGCACGGCCGGACCGCCACGTCGCGGTCGAGCTGGCGTCCGGCGCGCCGGCGCTCGACGCATGGCTGCTCGAGCAGCGGCTGACCGACACGGTGCGGACGTACTACGGCACGGATCAGGCGGATGCCGCGGCGCTGCACGACATCGTCGCCCGGGACTTCGGCGGCGAGCCGCTCGACCTGGTGATCGACGACGCGTCGCACCTGTTCGAGCAGACACGCGTGTCGTTCAACGCGCTGTTCCCGTACGTGCGGCCCGGTGGTCTCTACGTGATCGAGGACTGGTCCTGGGTGCACCTGCTGGAGTCCACGATCCTCGCGATCGCCGAGCGTGACGTCGAGACGTCGTGAGGTGCTCGACCGCCAGGCTGCGCCGCGCGACGGCCGCCGGCCACGGCGGCGGGTCCCTCGCCGGCCCGGCTCCTGATCGAGCTGCTCCTCGGTGCGCGGATCCGCGCGGCGCCATCGCGGAGCTGCGCGTCGGTCGTGACCTCGCAATCGTGCAGCGCGGGCCCGCACACCTGGATCCGGCGGCCTTCGACGTCGCGAGCCTGTACGGCCCGTCGGGCGCCAGCCTCACCGGTCCACCCCGAACCGTCTGAGCCGTGCGGTCCGGGGTCGTGCGCACCGGCAGCCGCTCCGATGCCGCAGCCGTCGGATCAGCGGTGCGACGCGCACGCGGCGCGCTCCGCGTCGGTGCCCTGACCGTACGGATCGATGCCGGTGCGCCGGCCGGGAGCACCCAGCTGTTGTGGGCCTCGTTCATGTAGACGAACGGCGCGGGGCACGCGATGTGCACGTACTGCGTGCCCGCGGCACATGCCCGGCTGGTTCACGCAGGTCACGCCGAGGTGGCCGAACGCGGAGCCGTCCGCGCACACATCGGTGAACCCCGGCGCCTGGTGCGCAGCGAGGTAGGCGAGCGCGTCCGCGCAGGTGGTGGTCACCGCGGAGCGGGCCGTCGTCACCGCGACCGCGACCGGCGGGGAGGTCGTGGTGCTCGTGGTGGTCGTGGTGGTGGTGGTCGTGCGTCGTCGCCGTGGGCGCGACGGGCGCGGGTGCGGATCTCGTCACCTGCTCGCCGAGCACCTCGACCCGCCCGGCACGCGGGCGAGTCCGCGACCCGGCGGTCGGACGGTCGCCGCCGGCGACGATCGCCGACCACGGTGCGCGACCGCGACCAGCGCGATCAGCACCGACGCCGATGCCGGCGCCGGCGGCGGGCGAACGCGACGGCGGCGGGCACCCGGGGGAGTCTCGCCCCCGGGTGCCACCCTCCGAACGTGCCGAATGGATCATTTCGGACAAGGTGTCGGGTCGGTCAGCCGGCCGGCTCGAGCTCGCCGAAGAAGCCGACGATCTCGGTGATCCGACCGTCGGGATCCACGGTGACGACGTCGGTGCCGGCCACCGCCACGGTGCCGTCGGGGCCGACGAGCTCCCAGCCGTAGCGGGCGCGGTCGTGGTGCGCGTCGACGGCGGTCGTGCGCCGGAACGTGTGCTGCGGGTAGTGCCCGAGCACCGCGTCGACCATCTCCGCGACGCCGGCGGGACCGGTGCCGTCGAACGGCGGGTCGATGAGGCGCCCGGCGGGGGCCCACGCCTGCTCGAGCAGCGCGAGGCGTCGGCTGGGCTCGGGCTCGCAGTAGCCCGCGAGGTGGGCGTCGACGGTGGACTCGAGGTCCACCAGGAACGTGTCGGTCATGGCGATTCCTTCCGGTGCGGCCGTCGTGCTCGACGGATCCCCTGCAGCGTGCGACGGGGCGAGCCGCGTTGCGATGACCCGTGAGGTAGTCGCCACGACTCCCGCGCACCGTTACCGTCGCCCGATGGCCACGGCGGTGATCGGCGACCTCGTCAAGCAATGGCGCGCCCAGCGCCGGCGCAGCCAGATGGACCTCGCGCACGAGGTCGGCGTCTCGCCCCGCCACCTCAGCTTCGTGGAGACCGGGCGGTCGAAGCCGAGTCCCGAGCTGGTGCTCGCCCTCGCCGACCGGCTCGACGTCCCGCTGCGCGCCCGCAACACGATGCTGCTCGCCGCCGGCTACGCGCCGCGCTACTCGCACCTCGATCTCGACGCCGAGCCCATGCGGGCGGCCCGAAGCGCGCTCGCACGCGGCTGCTCGACGCGCACGATCCGTATCCCGGCGTCGTGATCGACCGGCAGTGGAACGTGGTCGTCTCGAACCGCGCCGCGCAGGCGCTGCTGACGGGGATCCCGTCCCACGTCCTGTCGCCACGCGTCAACGTGTTCCGCGTGTGTCTGCACCCCGACGGGCTCGCACCGCGCACGTTGAACTTCGACGACTGGGGGACCTACCTGCTCGGTCAGATCCGGCGATCGATCGTGCTGACCGGCGACGCCGACCTCGTCTCGCTCGAACGCGAGGTCCTCGCGTACCCGGGGTTGCCCGACGCGGGGCGCCGACCGGGCGTCGGGGAGTGGAGCGACCCGCCGCTCCTCGTGCCGTTCCGGCTCGCCGTCGGCGACGTCGAGGTCTCGCTGTTCACGACTCTCACGACGTTCGGAACCCCACGCGACGTCACCCTCGACGAGCTCGCGGTCGAGCTCTTCTTCCCGGCCGACGACGCCAGCGACGCATTCCTCCGCGCCCCTGCCTGACGGTGGGGTGGCGGTCGGCGCGGCGCGTTCGTAACCTGCCGTCACATGCGGCGAAACCGGGCGCTTCGCACCCTCCTCCCGTTCGTGGTCGCGGCGCTCGCCGTCCCGGCCCTGGCCGTCCCGAGCGCCGGCGCGCACGGATCGAACCGGCCCGACGCCGACTTCCGGGTCGGCGCGGCGGCGGTCGACGTCACGCCGCCGCTCGCCGGGCCCGGCGTCGCCGATCCCGCGCACTGCGCCGCGCCCGCGTCGTACACCGGCGCCCACCTCCTCACCCTCGAGGAGCCGTACCAGGACACGAACGGCAACCGCCGCCACGACGACGGCGAGCCGTTCCAGGACTGCCCGGTCCGCCGCGTCGACGGCACCGTCGCGCCACCCGACGGTCGGTGGGACGGCATCTACCTGGGCGGCGGCGACTGCTGCGACCGCCAGCCGACCGCGGTGCTCGACCCCGTGTGGGCCCGCACGGTCGTCGTCGACAACGGCGATCGCAGGGTCTCGATCACGAGCGTCGACAACGAGGGCGTGTTCAAGGAGTACTGGGACCGCGTGCGGGCCAAGGTCCGCGCCGACGGCACCCACCTGGACGAGATGTTCTTCAGCTCGACGCACGACGAGTCGGCGCCGGACACCATCGGCATCACCGGTCCGAGCGAGACGGCGTCGGGAACCGACCCGTTCTACGTGGAGTACCTGATCGCGCAGAGCGCGGCCTCGATCGAACGAGCGGCCGCGCACACCTACCACGCGCACCTCCGGTACGGATCGGTGCGACCGACCGACATGACCACGTGCTGGTCGAGCTACCCGTTCGCGGCCGACGAGTCGGTCGGGGTGATGCAGGCGGTCCGACCGAGCGGGAAGGTCACCGCGACGCTCGTGAACTACGGCATCCACGCCGAGGAGCTCGGGTTCTCCGACGACTCGCCAGGACCGCCTCCACCTGTCGTCGGACTGGCCCAACTTCGCGCGCGCAGGCGCTCGAGCAGCGGTTCGGCGGCATGGCGATGACCATGGCCGGCTCCGTCGGGTCGGTGGAGATGCCGCAGGTGTACCCGGCGCCGCGCGACCACACGCCGACCGGCCTGTACTCGTCGACCGGCAACGGCGGCTGTCGCACGATCTACCGCAACGACACCACCGCCGCGCCGTACGGCTACCACTCGTCGACCCAGCGGCGCGGTGAGGCGGTCGCACGCTGGGCCGCGATCGCGCTCGGCGAACGGACAGTGGTCGCGCACCACGACGATCGAGTCCCGGCGGGACACGTTCTTCGTGCCGCTCGAGAACGCGTTGTTCGCGCTCGGCGGATCGCTCGGGGTGATCCCCGGCAAGGACGGCTACCTCGACGGACGCCTGCTCACCCGCAACGCGACGGGCGTCGCGGATCCGTTCGCGATCGCGAACGAGTTCCGCACCGAGGTGGTGTGGTACCGGATCGGCGACGCCGACTTCGTCTCCGCGCCGGGCGAGCTCTTCCCGTTCACCTACGCCCGCGACTTCGGCGGCCCGGCCGACCAGGCGGTCCCCGACGGCGCGAGCCCGCCGCCGTGGATCATGAGCCGGCTCTCGCAGCCGCTACCGCTTCGTCGAGGGCCTCGGCGAGGACATGGTGGGCTACCTCTTCCCGAAGACGAACGCGGTCGGCGTGCCGCGCACGATCGACGGCGCGGACGACACCGACCGCTTCGGGTGCGGTCACTCCGACGACGGCGAGGCACCGGCCGACGACGGCGGCGGCATCGTGGCGCGTCACCTCGCCGCGCTCCTCCCGGCGACCCGCGACTGGACCGTGCCCGGCCGCTACGTCTGGACCGACGGCACCCGCCACCGCAGCCCGCTCGGTGAGGGTGGCCAGGCCTGCACCGGCCCCGCCAACACCTTCGTGCCCGGCCCGGGCGCGCGCGGCATCGCGTTCCTCGGCTACACGGTGAACGTCGACGGTCACGAGTGGCGGTGGATGGACCTGCACGGCCAGGCCGAGGCCGCGCCGTCGACCCAGACCCGCGGTATCATCAACCGACAGGGCGCGCGCATCTTCCTGGACGTGTTCCCGAACGCTTGAGGCGTCAGCCGACCAGATCTTCGGCGGCGCACGCCTCCAATGCGTCGAGATGGGGAAGCCACGCCGGACATCGCAGGGTGCGTGCAGCGCGCCGCGGGCCGCCGCAATCGCACGCGGCGAATCGTCGGGGTCGCCCGCCGCACCGAGGCGCAGCTCCATCTCGGCCGCGTCGTGGTCGACTCGCACGATGACCGGCTCCGCGCCCTCCTCGCCGAGCGAGCGGCGCGCTTCGCCACACCAGTGCCGAGCGTCGTCGGCATCGCCCGCGAGGGCGCAGAGCTTGGCCAGGCACCAACGCGAGTCCGTCGCCGGGGTACCGGAGGTCGGGTTCGAGCCAGTGCCGCGAACCACGCGGGTGAGCGACGTCGATGTGGTGGGGCTCGGCCAGGTTCCACGGCACGTCGACCGCGTACTGGTAGCACGAGCGGCGCGTTCGGCGCCCACGGCGCCGCGCGCTCGACCGCCGAGATCGAGTCGTCGAGGAGCCGGGCCGCCCGTTCCGGATCCCTCCGGTCGACCGCGAAGATGCGGGCCGCCGCCAGCCGCAGGACGAGACCCGCCCACTGGGTGTCGGGTTGCTCGGAGAAGGTGAGCAGGAAATCGGCCGTCTCGAGCGGGGACACGACCCCGTGGACGATGTCGCGCAGGAGCGGCGTGGCCAGCACCTGGAACGCCTGGTTCGAATCGGCCGCGAGTCGTGGCACCAGCGCGAGCGCCGCGTCGAGGTCGGCCGCCGAGTCGTCGAACCGGCCCAGCACCGTCTCCAGGCGCGACCGGACTGCGAGCACGAACGCCTCCATCGCCGACGAGGCCCTCCTCGCGGAACCCCGCGACCGCCTCCTCGAGCAGGTCGACGCCGTGGCCCAGCGGCCGCTCGCCCAGAGCCACCCGAACGCGAACTCGGCGCGGGCGTCGAGCATCGCCAACGCCTCGGCGCGTGTCGCGGGGGTGTCGTAGGCGCTCCGACGTTGGTCGTCGGGCAAGCGTGCGAACGACGCTCCGCAGCTCCCGGTACTCGTCGTCGTCGACCGGGATCCCGGGCGCCTCGGGAGCCTCGTGGTCGCGCTCTCGAGCTCGCACTCGCGGACCAACGCCCACTGCGCGGTCGCGCCGTTCCGGACGCAACCACCGGCGGGCCAGGTCCGCGAGTCGCCACCGCAGCGTGATGTCCTCGATCGGGACCGCGATCAGAGCTCGGCCACGAAGTCGGCGGCGGCGTCGTCGCCCGCCGAGGCCGCGAGGCCGCGCGGCGGCGCGCTCGGCCGCGACGAGCACCCGGTCGGGATCGGTCTCGACGTAGCGCGCCGCCGTCGGCGATCCGGCAGTCGACCTCGACCGCGCGGTCGTCGCCGTCCTCGAGCAGCTCCGCCGCGGTCCGCAGCGCCGCGAGCTCCTCGTGCCGGGCGTACCGCGCGGCGGCGTCGTCGGCGACCGCCGAGCGCGTACGGGCACGCCCCGCTCGGCGCCCGGGATCGCGGCGCTGTGGAGGTAGTGACGGGCGAGCGTCGCCGCCGTCGCCGGGTCGGGCGCGCCGCGCAGCTCCTTCTCGATCGCCTCGGCGATGGCGCGGTGCATGCGCACCTGGCGGCTCGGGTTCAGCTCCTCGACGAGCGTGTGGCGGAACAACGCGTGGGTGAACGCGTAGTGGTCGAACTCGCCGGTGGCGACGACGATGCGCGCCTCGAGCGCCTCGTCGATCGCGTCGAGCGCTTCGTCCTCGTCGATCTTCGTGACCGCCGCCGCGATCGTCGAGCGGGAACGCCACCTCGAACAGCGCGCCCGCGGCGAGCAGCTTGTTGGCGTCGGGGGAGAGGCGCGAGAGGCGACGGCCGATCACGTCGCGGACGCCGGCGGGGATGCCGAGATCGGCCGGCGCGCCACCCAGACGCCGTTCGACCTCGCGCAGCCGCCCTTCGTCGACGAGGTGCAGCAGCGTCTCGCGCAGGAAGAACGGGTTGCCGTCGGTCTCGGTCGCGAGCAGCGGGGCGAACTCCGGCGGCACGGCGTGGCCGGAGAGCCGCTCGAGCAGCGCCTGCACGTCGTCGGCCCCGAGGCCGTCGAGCGCGATGCGGGTCGGCTCGACCTCGCGCTGCAGCAGCGGGAGCGCCGCGGCGAACGGATGGCGCCGGTCGAGGTCCGTCTCGCGGTAGGTGCCGACGATCGACGAGCGGCGTCCGTGCGCGGCGACGCGCGCCAGGGCGCGCAGCATCCCGACGGTCGCGTCGTCGGCCCAGTGGAGGTCCTCCACGACGAGCACGACCGGGGATCGCCGCCGCGAGCCGGGTGCAGCACCTGACCGACGGCGTCGTGCAGGCGCGCGGTCTCGGCGTCGGCCGGGACCGGCAGCGGCTCGCCGACGTCGGGCAGCGACCTCGCGGATCGCCGGCGCGAGCCGGGCGATGACCGCGGCGTCGGCGCCGAGCGCCGCGCGCACGCCGTCGACCGGGTTGCGGCGGGCCCAGTCGGTGATCGCCTCGGCGAACGGCGCGTACGGAGACCACGTCGCCGTCGTGACAGCCGCCGAACAGGACCATGAGCGTCGTCGAACTGCGCGCACACCTCGGTGACGAGGCGGGTCTTGCCGATGCCCGGCTCGCCGGCGACGAGCACGAGGCCACCGGTGCCGTCGCAGGCGGCGGCGATCCGCCCGGCGAGCACTTCGCGTTCGCGCTCGCGGCCGACGTAGGGCGTGCGGGTCCGGAGGTCGGCCGCGCCGGCCGCCGGCTCCCACGCAACGTCGAACGTGGGCACCGGCTCGGCGAGGCCCTTGAGCTCCAGCTCGCCGATCGGCGTCATCTCGTGGCCGCCGCGGCCGCGCGCCAGCACCCGCACGACCTCGGCGACCAGCATCTGCCCGCCGTCGGCCGCGGCGCACAGTCGCGACGCCTCGACGACCGGCGTACCGAAGCAGTCGCCGTCCTCGAGCGTGACGTCGCCGGCCGAGACGCCGACCCGGATCGCGAGCGGCAGGCGCTCGCTGCGGGCGAGCAGGTCGACCGCGCGCTGCATGGCGACCCCGGCGGCGACGGCCTCGGCCGCGCCGGCGAACATCACGAGCACGCCGTCGCCGAGCCCCTTCACGACGGTGCCGCCGTTCGCCTGCGCCGCCTCGACCAGCGCGCGGTCGTGGGCCCGGCGCAACGTCTCGGCCCGGTCCTCACCGACCTCACCCCGGAGCGCGGTCGAGCCGACGAGATCGGTCACGAGGATCGTCGCGGTCTGCGTGCCCATTGCCCCTCGGTCCCGCCCCCGGGTCGTCGAACCCGGCGACGCTACCCGTCGCCGGGGGCCCGGAACGCCTGACCGGAGTGTCACCGCGGCCGGTTAGCCTGCCGCGGATGGCGGTGCCGAAGGTCTGCGGGATCGAGACGGAGTACGGCGTCGTGCTCCGCAACGCGCCGGATTCCAACCCGGTCCTGGCGTCGTCGCTGCTCATCAACGCGTACGTCGAGCACCGTCGCATCGGCTGGGACTTCGACGACGAGACCCCCGGACGCGACGCACGCGGCTTCGGGCGCGAGGGCAGCCTGCCGCCCGAGGTCGAGACGCACCTGGTCAACACCGTCCTCACGAACGGCGCCCGCTACTACGTCGACCACGCGCACCCCGAGTACTCCACGCCCGAGTGCGCCGACGCGCTCGAGCTCGTCCTGGCCGACAAGGCGGGGGAGCGGATCCTCGCCCGGTCGATGAAGGCCGCCCGCCGGCTGCTCGAGCCGGGCCAGGAGATCGTCGTCTACAAGAACAACTCGGACGGCAAGGGCAACTCGTACGGCACCCACGAGAACTACCTCGTCGACCGCCAGACCCCGTTCGCCGCGCTGGTGCGCAACCTGCTGCCGTGGTTCGTGTCGCGCCAGGTGTTCACCGGCGCGGGCAAGGTCGGCACCGAGAACGGCGCGGACCCGGTGGGCTTCCAGCTCGCGAGCCGCGCCGACTTCTTCGAGGAGGAGGTCGGCCTCGAGACCACGCTCAAGCGCCCGCTGGTGAACACACGCGACGAGCCGCACGCCGATCCGCAGAAGTACCGGCGCCTCCACGTGATCGCGGGCGACGCGAACCTGTGCGAGGTCGCCACGTTCCTGAAGGTCGGCACGATGGCGATCGTGCTCGCGATGATCGAGGACGAGTTCGTCGACAAGGACCTCGGCATCGTCGGGCCCGTGCACGCGGTGCGCACGGTGTCGCACGACCCGACGCTCACGCCGACCGTCGAGCTCGCCGCCGGCGGCTCGTGCACCGCGCTCGAGCTGCAGTGGGAGTTCCTCCGGCTCGCGCAGAAGTACGCCGACGAGACCGGGCTCGAGCTGTGCGGCGGTGACGTCGGCCACGCTCGTGCTCCAGCGCTGGGAGGAGACGCTCGCCGCGCTCGAACGCGACCCGATGAGCCTCGACGGCCAGCTCGACTGGGTCACGAAGCTGTCGCTGCTCGAGGCCTACCGCGACCGTGACGGCCTGGCGTGGGACGACCCGAAGCTGGCGCTCCTCGACCTCCAGTACTCGCGACGTGCGCCAGGAGAAGTCGCTCTACGAGCGGCTGGTGCGGGCGGGCAAGGTCGAGCGCCTGGTCGACGAGGACGACGTCGAGCGCGGGCATGACCGAGCCGCCGGACCGCACGCGGGCATACTTCCGAGGCCAGTGCCTGGCGCGGTGGGCCGACTCCGTCGTCGCCGCCAACTGGGACAGTTTGATCCTCGATGTCGGAACGGACCCCTTGCGGCGGATCCCGATGATGGAACCGCTCAAGGGAAGCCGGGCCCACGTCGAGGCGTTGTTCGCACAGTGCTCGACCCCAGGCCAACTGGTCGAGCAACTGGGTTCGTAGGGCCACGGGAGGTTCGCATGGCCGAACGGGAGCAGAAGAAGAAACCCGCACCGAACGAGCGGGACGAGGAGATCGTCGAGGAGGCCGCGCCCGCACGCCAGGGCGAGGCCCTCAAGGAGGAGCTCGACGACCTGCTCGACGAGATCGACAGCGTCCTCGAGGCGAACGCCGAGGAGTTCGTCCGGTCGTACGTCCAGAAGGGCGGCGAGTGAGCGGCGCGGACGCGACTCGCGTCGTGAGCTCCGAGCGGGCCGGCCGACGGCGACGGATCGCGGCTCGAGCGCGACGCTCGCCAGAGGCGCCCGTCTGCAATCCACCCACGTGCCCGACGACGTCCTCGCCGCCGTCCGTGAGGAACGTGCCGTCCGCAAGTTGCAACGCCGCATCGCGCGCTGGCACCGCCTCCACCGGGTCTGGTGAGGCGCACCACTAGGCTCGCCCGCCGATGACCGAGCCTTCGATGCTTCCCCTCTTCGCGCCCGGAGTCGATCCCGGACCGTCCTTCGTCGAGCTGCTGCGGCAGGTGAGCCCGGCGGGCGTCACGCCCGTGCGTCGGCGGCGCGGGCACGCCGTTCGACATCACCCACGCACCACCGTTGTCGCGATCCGCTCGGCCGACGGCGTGGTGATGGCGGGCGACCGGCGCGCCACGGCGGGCGTCGCGATCGCCAACCGGCGCATCGAGAAGGTCTACGCGGCCGACGAGCACTCCGGCGTGGCCATCGCCGGCGCGGCCGGCCCCGCCGTCGAGATGGTCCGACTGTTCCAGGTGCAGCTGCGCCACTACGAGAAGGTCGAGGGCGAGCAGCTGAGCCTCGAGGGCAAGGCGAACCAGCTCGCGCAGATGGTGCGGGCCAACCTGCCGGCGGCGATGCAGGGCTTCGTGGTCGTGCCGCTCTTCGCCGGCTACGACCACCGCCGGCGCCGGGGCCGCGTGTTCTCCTACGACGCCACCGGCGGCAAGTACGAAGAGGCCGACTACATGGCCAACGGATCCGGCGGCGTGCACGCCAAGAACTGGATCAAGGCCGGGTGGTCGGAGGGCATCACGTCCGACGACGCGGTCGCGCTCGCGATCCGCTCGTTGTTCGCAGCGGCCGACGAGGACGCCGCCACCGGTGGCCCGGACCTCATCCGCGGCATCTACCCGATGGTCGCGATCATCGACACCGACGGCTTCCGCCTGCTCGACGACGACGACGTCGCCGCCCGGGCCGCAGGACCTGCTCGCGCGGTCCCGAGCGCGGCGGCAACGAGAGCCGGGAGGCCTGCGACGAGCCGATGAACATGCCGTTCTACGTCTCACCCGAGCAGATGATGAAGGACCGCGCCGACTACGCGCGGAAGGGCATCGCCCGCGGACGGAGCCTGGTCGCGCTGGTGTGCGCCGCCGGCGTGGTCATCGTGGCCGAGAACCCGAGCCGGACCCTCTACAAGATCAGCGAGATCTACGACCGCATCGCGTTCGCGGGCGTCGGCAAGTACAACGAGTTCCAGTCGCTGAAGATCGGTGGCGTGCGCCTCGCCGACCTGAAGGGGTACCAGTACTCGCCGGAGGACGTGAACGCCGGTGGGCTCGCCAACGCGTACGCGCAGACGCTCGGGCAGGTGTTCACCCACGAGATGAAGCCGTACGAGGTCGAGATCCTCGTGGCGTCGGTCGGCGCCACCGAGGACGAGCCCGACCAGCTGTTCCACATCCTCTACGACGGCACCGTGATGGACGAGCAGGGGTTCACCGTGCTCGGTGGCGAGGCGGACCGGATCAAGGACGCGCTCGCCGCCGACTACGCCGAGGGAGCGAGCCTCGCCGACGCGGTGAAGCTCGGCGCCAAGGTCCTCGCCGGCGACGACGAGACGCTCACGTCCGGCCAGCTCGAGGTCGCGTTGCTCGACCGCGCCCGCCCGGCCCGTGCGTTCCGCCGCATCAAGGGCGACGAGCTCGAGGCCCTGCTCGCCTGAGCCCGGTCGCTCAGCCGGCGAGGTAGCGCGCCACCGGCGCGAGCGCGGCGACCACGATCGCGAGGAGCACCAGCGCGGCGACGCCGCGATGACGGACCGATCGCGGCGTCACGCGGCTCGGGGAGCGCGGTGGCGTCCTCCACCTCGTTGGCGAGCAGCACGTAGGCCGCGTCGTCGATCTGGTCCTCCGGGACGTAGACCTCGACCCGCGCCATCTCACCGACCGTGAAGCGGTACGGACCGTCGACCGGACCCCGGAGGCGGGCGTCGATGCCCTCGTCGGCGAGGCGGGCGACGAGCACCCGGGCCGCGAAGGAGCCGTGCACCTGGGTCAGTCGCACCATCGGGACCGACCGCTCCGCATCGCGCACGGCCTCAGGCTAGGACCCGTGGCCGGTAGCCTGCCCTCGCACCCCGTCCCCTGGGAGCACGCGTGGAACGCAGGATCTTCGGACTCGAGAACGAGTACGGCGTCACCTGCACCCTGCGCGGGCAGCGCCGGCTGAGCCCCGACGAGGTCGCGCGCTACCTGTTCCGCCGGGTCGTGTCGTGGGGCCGGTCGAGCAACGTGTTCCTCGAGAACGGCGCCCGGCTGTACCTCGACGTCGGCAGCCACCCCGAGTACGCCACCCCCGAGTGCGACTCCGTCTACGACGTCGTCGTCCACGACAAGGCGGGGGAGCGGATCCTCGAGAGCCTCGTGCAGTCGGCCGAGGTGCGCCTGCGCGAGGAGGGGATCCGCGGTGAGGTCTACCTGTTCAAGAACAACACCGACTCCGCCGGCAACTCCTACGGCTGCCACGAGAACTACCTCGTCGAGCGTGACGGCGACTTCGCCAAGTTCACCGACGTGCTGATCCCGTTCCTCGTCTCGCGCCAGGTCTACGCCGGCGCGGGCAAGGTGCTGCAGACGGCCCGGGGCGCCATGTACTGCATCGCCCAGCGCGCCGAGCACATCTGGGAGGGCGTCTCCTCGGCGACGACCCGGTCTCGCCCGATCATCAACACGCGCGACGAGCCCCACGCCGACGCCGAGCGGTTCCGCCGCCTGCACGTGATCGTGGGCGACTCGAACATGAGCGAGTACACGACGTTCCTCAAGGTCGGGACCACCGTCGATCGTCCTGCGGATGCTCGAGGAGGACTCGGGGCCGTGGCGCGACCTGTCGCTCGAGAACCCGATCCGCGCGATCCGCGAGATCAGTCACGACATCACCTGCCGGCGTCGGGTGCGGCTCGCCAACGGTCGCGAGCTCTCGGCGGTCGAGATCCAGGCCGAGTACCTGAACCGCGCGTTGCGCTTCGCGAAGCGTCGCACGCTCTCGCCCGCTGGAGCAGCGGGCGCTCGAGATGTGGGAGCACGTGATGACCCACCTCGAGGCCGACCCGCTCAAGCTCACCCGCGAGGTCGACTGGGTGATCAAGCACCAGCTCATCGAGTCGTACCGGGACAAGCACTCGCTGCCCCTGACGCATCCGCGCGTGGCGCTGCTCGACCTCGCGTACCACGACGTGACGCGCTCGCGGTCGCTCTACTACCTGCTGGAACGGCGGGGGCAGGTCGACCGCATCGTCACCGACGAGGAGATCGACCTCGCGATGGACGAGCCCCCGCAGACGACACGGGCGCGCCTGCGCGGCGCGTTCATCAAGAAGGCCAAGGAGCGCAAGCGCGACTACACGGTCGACTGGGTGCACCTGAAGCTCAACGACCAGGCCCAGCGCACGGTGCTGTGCAAGGACCCGTTCAAGGCCCGCGACGACCGCGTCGAGCGCCTCATCGCGTCGCTGTAGCGACCGTCGGCCACTGGCGCGGCGCACGGGTAGGTTCGACCGATGCCCGCGTTCCGCACCGGGGTCGTCGTCCGCGCCCTCCGGGACGAGCGGCGAGGCCTGCAGAAGGTCGACGTCGAGATCGACGGCGAGCGGAGCCGGGCGTACGTGCTGACGCAGCTGACCGGACCGGTCGCGCCCGGCGACCGCGTGATCGTCAACACGACCGCGGTCGACCTGGGCCTCGGCACCGGCGGCTGGCACTTCGTGCACTGGAACCTCGAGCGCGACGAGTGGGTCGAGCCCGGACCCGGACACATCATGAAGCTGCGGTACACGAGCCTCCAGGCCGACGTCGGCTCCACCGAGGAGCACCTCGACGCCGGGACCGGTGCACGTGTGAGCATCGACGGGTTGCCGGTCGTCGCCACGCCGCTGCACAGCCAACTGCCGGCGGTCGCGATCGGCGTCCGGTCCGTGCGCCCCGACGCGCGCATCGCGTACGTCATGACCGACGGCGCCGCGCTCCCGCTCGCGCTCAGCGACCTCGTCGCGACCCTCCGCGACCGCGGCCTGATCGACACGACGATCACCTGTGGGCACGCGTTCGGTGGCGAGCACGAAGCCGTGAACGTGTTCTCGGCGCTGATGATCGCCCGCCACGTGGCCGCGGCCGACGTCGCGATGGTGGCGATGGGGCCCGGGATCGTCGGGCACCGGCACCGCGCTCGGGTTCACCGGGATGGAGGTCGGCAGCGTCCTCGACGCGACCGCGGGCCTCGGTGGCGTGCCGATCGCGTGCCTCCGTGCGTCGGCGGCCGACGGGCGCGATCGCCATCAGGGCATCTCGCACCACACCGGGACCACCTTGACCGTCGGCACCCGGAGCCGGGTGACCGTCCCCGTCCCCGCGCTCGGGAGCGGCGGTCGAGGCCGACCTGCACGCGGCGCTCGACCGCCGCCGGCATCGCGGCGCGCCACGACGTCGTGACCGTCGACATCCCCGACGTGCTCGAGGCGTTCGCCGTCCCACGACCTGCGCGTCAGCTCGATGGGACGGCCGGCCGCCGACGACCCGATCCTCTTCCAGTGCGCGGCGGCGGCCGGGGTGTGGGCGGCCGCTCCCGTAACCTCGACCACCTGATGGCCGACGACGACAAGACGACGACCAGAAGCGGCGACGGTCCCGACCGGCGCGAGCGGCTCCTCAACCTGCTCGCCGCGCTCATCGAGACCCGTGCCGGCCTCACCCGCGACGACATCGTGACGAACCCGACACTCGGCTACCCGCCGAACCCGGCATCCGCCCGCCGGTCCTTCGAGCGCGACAAGGCCACGCTCCGCGCGATGGGGGTGCCCATCCGGGACATCGGCGACGACGCCGAGACCCGGTACCGCGTCGCGCCGGCGGAGTACTACCTCCCGGACCTCGGTCTGACCGACGACGAGCTCGCGGCCCTCCACGTCGCGGTCACCGCGGTCGGCCTGGGCAGCACGGCGGGGGAGGGCGCGCTGATGAAGCTCGGCGGGATCGAGGGCGCCGGCGCCGCACCGATTGCCGAGCTGCCCTTCGTCGACGTGCTCGCGCCGCTGTTCGAGGCGTCGCGTCGGCGCGCCGTCGTGCACTTCTCGTACCGTGGTCGGCTCCGCGAGCTCGAGCCGTGGGGGCTGACGTCGAAGTTCGGGCACTGGTACGTGGTCGGGTTCGACCGCGGCGCCGACGACATGCGGGTGTATCGCGCCGACCGGATCGAGGACGACATCGAGACCGGTCCGCACGGCAGCTTCGACGTGCCCGCCGACTTCCGCGCCGACTCCTACCTCGAGGACCGCCCGTGGGACTACGGCGAGGGGCGCGCCACCGACGTCGTGGTGGAGGTGGATCCGGGCTACGAGGTCTCGTTCTGCCAGGCCGTCGGTCCCGACGCGAAGGTCGAGGCGATGGCCGACGGCACGACGCGCGTCACGATCCGCGCCATCGAGATCCAGCGCGGTCGTCAACTTCGTGCTCGGCTTCCTCGACCACGTGCAGATCGTCGAGCCCCCGGCGGCCCGCGACGCGGTGATCGCCGCGCTCGACGCCTGGTCGGGCACGCCGAGAGCGGAGCTCACGTGAGTCGGACCGACGCCCCGCCCCAGCTCGAACGCGTCCTCGCGATGATCCCGTGGCTCGCCACGCACCGCGATGCGCCCAAGCAGGAGATCGCCGAGCGCTTCCGCATCTCGGTGGAACAGCTCGACGCCGATCTCGCGCTCGATCATGATGGTCGGCGTGCCGCCGTACTCGCCCGGCGACTACATCAACGTCACCTACGACGGCGACACGGTCGACCTCTGGCTCGCGCCCTACTTCACCGCGCCGTTGCAGCTCACCGCGGCCGAAGGTCTCGCGTTGCTCGCGGGTGGGCGGACCCTGCTCGCGGTTCCGGGCTCGGACCCGGCCGGCCCGCTCGCCACCGCGATCGCGAAGCTCGAGCACGCGCTCGGCGTCTCGGAGGTGGTCGTCGAGCTCGCCTCGCCTCCCTTCCTCGACGCCGTGCGGGACGCGGCCACCGAGGGACGTCGGATCGAGATCGAGTACTGGAGCAGCGGCCGCGACGCCCTCACGACGCGACGCATCGATCCGGGCGCGCCGTTCTTCGCGTTGGGGGAGTGGTACACGGATGCGTACTGCTGGCTCCGTGACGGACCCCGGATGTTCCGGATCGACCGCATCCGCGCCGTGACCCGCACCGACGAGACGTTCCCGCCGGTGCGGCCGACGGCAGGGGCCGCGGTCTACCACCCGCGACCCGACGACCCACGCGTCACCATCGAGCTGCCGCGCGGCGCCAGCTGGGTCGCGGAGAGCGCGCCCGCGGAGTCGGTGGAGGACCTGCCCGACGGCCGCCAACGCATCGTGGTCCCGGTGAGCGAGCCGGCCTGGCTCGAACGGATCCTGCTGCAGGTCGGCCCTGATGCGGTCGTCGTCGACCCGCCGGAGTGGCGGGATGCGGGCCGCGCCGCCGCGGCCCGGGTCCGCGCACGGTACGACGACGCGCCCGCCGGCGGAGACCTGAACGCCCGCTGAGTCATCCGCCACGCGTCGGCCCGTCGAATGCGCTCAGATGACCCGCTGGTCGCGGGACCGGGTGGTGGACGTGAGAGGATGCACGAAGTGAACGTCGACGACGCGGGGGGCGACCCCATCCCCCCGGGTGGGTTGCGCTCCGAGCCACTCCCAGTCATCCGTGAGTCCGACGACGGCCGCCTCCGCAACCTCGTGGAGTGGGTCGTCATCATCGCGATCGCGGTCGCGTTCGCGTTCCTCGTCCGCGGGTTCGCGTTCCAGACGTTCTACATCCCGTCCGAGTCGATGGTGCCCCGCCTCGAGACCGACGACCGCGTGCTCGTCAACAAGCTCACGTACGACCTGCGTGACCCGGCTCGCGGCGACGTCGTCGTGTTCCGGACGCCGCCCGGGTCCCACATCACCGGCATGGACGACCTCGTCAAGCGCATCGTGGGCATGCCGGGCGAGACCATCGAGGGTCGCGACGGACACGTCCTGATCGACGGCAAGGTGCTGAAGGAGCCGTACCTCGACGCGGGCGTGCAGTCGACGACGTTCGGTCCCGTCCACGTGCCCGCGAACTCGTACTTCATGATGGGCGACAACCGGCAGTTCTCCAACGACTCGACGAAGTGGGGCCCGGCGAACCGGAGCCTGTTCGTCGGACCGGTCTTCGTCACGATCTGGCCCCTGGACCGGATCGACGTGCCGGGTTGGGTCTGGCTCGTTCCGATCGTCGCCGGGATCGGCGGGCTCGGGTACCTCGTGGTGCGGAAGCGTCACCCCGCGTCGGTCTGAGCGGCGGTCAGGCCCACTCGCCGACCGCGGCGACCATCCGGTCCACCCGGTCGCAGTACACACCGTCGATCCCGTGTCGCAACATCGCGAGGATGTGACGCGTCTCCTGCGTGTCCCACGCGAACGCGCGCAGCTCGAACCGGTGCGCGAGGGTGACCGTCCCGAGCGTCCAGTCCGAGTGGTGCAGGTTGAGCGCGTCGATGCCCGCGGCCGCGAGGTCGGCGCAGTGGCGCTCGTAGTTGGCCGGCGCCAGCCCGCCGTAGCCGGGGGAGTGGACGAGCCGTACGTCGGCGAGCGGCCCCGCGACGCGCGCGGAGATCGTCGAGGTCGGGTGAGCAGATCCACAGGCGCGCCGCTGCGCCCGCGGCGCGTGCGACGTCGGCCATGGGACCGATGACGCGCCGGCTCCTTCGCGTCGATCGACAGCTCGTACTCGGTGCCGCACGTCGCGTAGAGATCCGCGAGGCGCGGCACGTCGAGCTCCGACAGCTCGGCCGCAGTCGTCGACGCGACGCGGACCTTGCGCAGACCCCGCCGGACCGCGGCGTCGTGCACGAGCACGACCTCGCCGTCGGAGGACAGCCACGCGTCGCTCTCGAGCCCCGACGCACCCAGCTCCAGCGCCCGTTCGAACGCGGAGAGTGTGTTTTCCGGCCGTTCGGCGCGCGCTCCGCGATGGGCAAACGTGATCACCACGGACCCGATGGTGATGCGTTCGACCCAACCTTGTCGATTCGACCTCAAGCGCTCTCGGAGCCCTGCCGATGGCTGGGTTCCAGGAGTACTGAAGGGGCCTTCCCGTGACCACCATCCGAGCCAACTGTCCGACCTGCGGTGACGTGCAGCTGCGAGCGAACGATCTCGTCGTGCGCGTCTGCTCGGACGACGAGTCGGGCTCGTACACGTTCCGCTGCCCGACCTGCACGGTCGCGGTGGCGAAGGGCGCCAGCAAGCGCATCGTCGACCTGCTCGTATCGTCCGGCGTCCGCATGGAGGTCTGGCGACTCCCGGCCGAGCTCGCCGAGCCGCGGCTCGGGCCGATCCTGCAGCCGGACGACCTGCTCGACTTCCACCTGATGCTCGAGCGCGACGATTGGTTCAGCGAGCTCGAGAGCATGGTGCGACGCTCGGCCACGAGCTGAGCGCGGTAGCGTCCGCTTCGTGCACCCTGCGATCGTGTCGCTCATCGCCGTGACCGCGGTCGCCGGCGCCGTCATGATCATCGTGCTCTCGGCCCGGCTGCGCCGGGAGATCGCGGACCTGTTCCGATCCTTCGACCGCGCAGAGCGCGCGCTGGTGCCCCTCGTGGCCACCGTGCGGACCGACCGCGACCGGCTCGCCGCCCGGCTGGCCCGCCTGACCGAGCCCGAGGACGGGCCGACCCGGCGGTAGTCTGAGCGGTCCACGGGCGCGAAGGGAGTCCGATGCCCCAGCTCGGCCCGGCCGAGGTCCTCGTCATCCTGGTGGTGGCGTTGCTGGTCTTCGGCCCGAAGCGGCTCCCCGATGTCGGCCGCCAGGTGGGTCGGGGCCTGCGGGAGCTCCGCAAGGTCCAGGACACCGTCCGTGACGAGATCAACAGCGTGCTCCACCACGAGGACGACGAGCCGACCTACGCCGTCGCGCCGCCGCCACCACCGGCACCCGTCGCGGGCACGGGACGCCCGGCCCCGTCGCGCTTCCGGCCGGCGCCCACAGCCGGGAGTGGCCGCCGACGCGTCGTCGACGCCGGCCCTCGCCGCGCCGCCGGCGCCGCAGCGGCCGCCGGCGTCGGACCGGCCGGTCCCCGCGCCCGGACGCGGCGCCCATGCGCCCTCACGGTTCCGCGCACCCGGTCACTGACGCCCCCCATGATCAAGCTGCGCCGCGCGAAGCGGGTCCCACGGACGCCCGACGCCCGCATGCCGATGCTCGACCACCTGGGCGAGCTGCGCAACCGGATCATCGTCTCGTTCGTCGCGGTGCTCATCGGCGCCACGATCGCGTTCGTGTTCTCGAACGACGTCATCGAGTTCCTGGTCACGTTCTACCAACGCGCCCTCGGCAACGACCACGCCAAGCTCGTGAACCTCTCACCGGTCGACGGCTTCGTCATCAGGCTCAAGGTCGCGACCTACGGCGGCATCGTGCTGGCGCTGCCCGTCTGGCTCTACGAGCTCTGGCGCTTCATCACCCCGGCGCTCGATCCGCGCGAGAAGCGGTACGCGATCCCGTTCGTCGCGTCGGCGATCGTGCTGTTCGCCATCGGCGCGTTCGTGGCGTTCCTCACGCTCGAGCCCGCCCTGAAGTTCCTGATCCAGGTCGGCGGCCCCGCCCAGCAGGCGGCCTACACGTCCGACAAGTACCTGTCGCTGATCGCGCTGATGATCGTCGCCTTCGGCCTCAGCTTCGAGTTCCCGATCGTGCTCGTGTTCCTGCTCATCGCGCACATCATCACCACGGTGCAGCTGCGGCACGCCCGGCGCTGGGCCGCGGTCGGGATCGTGACGTTCGCCGCCGTCATCACCCCGAGCCAGGACCCCTACTCCCTGTTCTTCATGGCGGTCCCGATGTACCTGTTCTACGAGGCGTCGATCATCATCGGTAGGATCCTCAAACGATGAGCGGCCACGGGGACCGAGATGAGTAACCGCCGCCGTCCGGAGCGTCGCGACGCGCACGGGGCGCCCGTGCGCAGCCGGCAGGAGATCATGGTCGCGGCCGCCGTCGTGGTCGGCGTCCTCGCGCTGACCGTCGTGCTGCTCCTGATCTTCCAGCACCGGACCTCGTCGTCGAGCTCGGTGGTGACGCCGCCGTCGTCCACCGTGAGCTCTTCGTCGACGACGCACCGCCCCGGCGACCTCGTCGAGCACCACGGCGACCTCGAGCACGACGGGTGCCGCCACGTCGAGCACCACCGCCGGCAGCACCGGGCCGTGACCGCGTCGCGCTCGGCCTTCGAGGCCGAGCTCGGCATCGAGCTCGATCCGTTCCAGATCCGTGCGTTCGACGCGCTCGACGCCGGGTCGTCGGTGCTCGTGGCCGCGCCCACCGGCGCGGGCAAGACGCTCGTCGCCGAGTACGCGATCCACCGGGCGCTCGCCGAGGGCGGCAAGGTCTTCTACACGACTCCGCTCAAGGCGCTGTCGAACCAGAAGTACGGCGACTTCGTGCGGGTCCACGGGAGTCGTCGTGTCGGGCTGCTCACCGGCGACAACGCGGTCAACGGCGACGCACCGATCGTGGTGATGACCACCGAGGTGCTCCGCAACATGATCTACGCGGGCGCGCCGACGCTGGGCGATCTCCGGTACGTCGTGCTCGACGAGGTCCACTACCTCCAGAACCGCTACCGCGGTGCCGTCTGGGAGGAGGTCATCATCCACCTCGCGCCGGAGGTCGATCTGGTGTGCCTCTCGGCCACGGTGTCGAACGCGGAGGAGTTCGCCGACTGGATCGCGACCGTGCGCGGCCACACCGCGGCGATCATCGAGGAACGACGACCGGTCGAGCTCACGAACCTGTACGCGGTCGCGGACCGCGCGAGTGGCGACATCACGATGATGCCGACGTTCGTGCGCGCGCCCGGCGGCGAGTTGGGTCCCAATCCCGAAGCCGCGCGCCACGACGCCCGGGGCCACGAGCGCGGCGGGCGCGGCCGTCCTCGCACGCGTCTCGCCGCACCGCGCCGCTCGGAGCTCGTGGCGCTCCTGCGCGAGCAGGCGATGCTCCCGGTCATCACCTTCATCTTCAGCCGGGCGGCCTGCGACGACGCCGTGCAGCAGTGCCTCGCCGCCGGACTGCGCCTCACCGATGCCGGCGAGCGCCGGCGGCTGCGGGAGATCGCCGACGTGCGCAGCGCGCCGCTCACCGACGACGACCTCGACGCGCTCGGCTACGACGACTGGCTGAGCGGGTTCGAGAACGGCATCGCCGCGCACCATGCCGGACTGGTCCCTCCGCTCAAGGAAGCGGTGGAGGAGGCGTTCGCCGCGGGCCTGGTGAAGGCCGTGTTCGCGACCGAGACGCTCTCGCTCGGCATCAACATGCCGGCACGCTCGGTCGTGATCGAGAAGCTCTCGAAGTTCACCGGCGAGCACCACGAGTTCCTCACGCCGGGGGAGTACACACAGCTCACCGGGCGCGCCGGGCGCCGCGGCATCGACGCCGTCGGCTACGCGGTCGTCTGCTGGAACCCGTTCGTCCCGTTCGACCAGGTGGCGGGCCTCGCGTCGCGCCGGACGTCGGCGCTGACGTCGTCGTTCCGTCCCACGTACAACATGGCGACGAACCTGGTCGCCCGCTACGAGGCCGAGACCGCGCACCGGCTGCTGAACCTCTCGTTCGCCCAGTACCGCGCCGATCGCGACGTCGTCAGCATCGAACGTCACATCGCCCGCAACGAGGAGCTGCTCGCGACCCAGGACGACGAGGCCCACTGCGATCGCGGCGACGTCGCCGAGTACCGCGCCCTGCTGCACGCGGTCGAGGCGTCACGGCGCGATCCCGCGCGGGGCCGCCGCACCGCGGATGCGCTCGACCGGCTCCGGCCCGGTGACGTGATCACCACGCGGCGGGGCGGGGGACGGGCCGTGGTGCTCAAGCACGAGAGCGGGCGCAGCGGCGGGCGACTGATGGTGCTCGGCACCAACCGCGAGATCTTCCGGCTCGGGCCCGGCGACTTCCTCGAGCCGCCCGTCGCCCGCGCCCACTTCGAGCTCCCCAAGCCGTTCGCGCCGCGGAACCTCACGTTCAAGCGGGCCTGCGCCGAGGCGCTGCGTGGCGCGCGGGTCCGAGACGTCGACGTCGTCGGCGACGCGGGCACCGTCGACGCGGGTGCGGCCGCGCGCGAGGCCGAGCTCGCCGCGCACCCGGTGGCAGGCTGTCCGCGCCTGGGGATGCACCTGAAGGCGGCGGCCGCGGTCGACCGGTTGACCAAGGACACCGATCGGCTGCGCCGGCGCGTCCAGCGTCGCTCCGAGAGCCTGGCCCGCCAGTTCGATCGCGTCCTGCGCGTCCTCGAGGCGTGGGGGTACGTCGACGGCTGGAGCCTGACCGACGGCGGTGAGCTCCTCAGCCGCATCTACTCGGAGGCGGACCTGCTCGTCGCCGAGGCCCTGCGCACCGGCGTCCTCGACGACGTGACGCCGGCCGAGCTCGCGGCCCTCGTGTCGTGCTTCACCTACGAGCGCCGCGGGCCCGACGCCGAGCGGTCGGCGCCGCCGGCGGTGTGGCCCACGAGTCGGGTCGCGCAGCAGGCGCGCGAGCTCCGCCGCATCGGGAAGGCCCTGCGGGCCGACGAGGACGACGCGGGCCTGCCCGAGACCCGCGCGCCCGATGCCGGGCCTCGCCGACGCGATGCACTCCTGGGCGAGTGGCGACGCGCTCGCCGACGTGCTCGACGAGGACGACGAGCTCACCGGTGGGGACTTCGTCCGCAACGTCAAGCAGGTGGTGGACCTGCTCCGCCAGATCGCGCTCGCCGCGCCGAGCGCCGAGACGCGGGCCACCGCCGACGCGGCGGCGGACGCGTCCGCGGCGTCGTCGCCGCGTCGAGCGTGGTGCCGTGAGCGATGCCCTGACGCCGTCGCGTGTGCAGGTCGCCGAGCGGTTCGCCGAAGGAATGGTCGTCCCGAACCGGAGGGTCGAGAGCGGGAACTCGTAAGCCGGGGGAGGAGTGGGGCACGCCGACCGCGGCCACACCCGACGTCGTCGTCCGCGGCGATGATCGTGCGCTCGCCGCCGCGGTCCCCGACGATCCCGACGTCGCGCCCCTCGTGCGCTTCCTGCCCGACGGGTCCGAGCTGGCTCGGGCGGTCGGCCTGGCGTCGTCCGCGACGGAGGAGCCGGCCCGTGGCATCGCGTTGCCCATCGACGCCATCGTCACGGATCTCGGCACCGCCGTGAACCTCGTCGTCGTCGGGCTCGGCGCCCGTCGCGCTGCGCGTCTGGCACCGGTCGCAGCGGCTGTCGGTCACCGTCGACGGGCGAATCGTCCACGACGGCCCCGCCACCTCGGTGGTCGTGGCCAACGGCCAGTTCAGCGGCACCGCCGATCTCGCCCCGCGGGGACACCCCGGCGACGGCCGGCTCGAGGTCCAGGTGTACGCCCTGCGGCCCGGTGAGCGGCCGGCGATGCGCCGACGCCTGGCCACCGGCACCCACCTCCCGCACCCCCGGATCACGACGACCACCGGTCGGTCCGTGGAGATCACGGCCCGCGACGGTGCCGTCCCGGTGGCCGTCGACGGCCGTGACGCCGGCCGGGTGGAGCGGCTCTCCGCCTCGGTGCGGCACCCGGCGCTGCGGCTGCTGATCTGAGGCGGTGCATCCCCGGAGCGGGGCAGGGTCACCGGTATCCTCAGCGGCCCATGCAATACGTGGCGGAGCACTTCGACGACGAGGAACAGGCCGTCCTCCGCCCGTACTTCACGAACCTCGACGGGCCGGTGTTCGCGCTGGTGAACCTGCCCGAGGTCGTGAAGGGTGCGCTGTTCGCGCGGTACTCACGATCGGACAAGAGCCTCCGGCGTCTGTTCCTCGACGAGTTCGTCGGCGACCTCGACATCACCGGTGACCTCACCGTCGACGCGAGCATCGGGCTCAAGCGCGCCGAGCAGCTGTACGACCGCGTGTTCCTCGAGTACGGCGACGACTCGGTCGCGCAGCTCGGCGGCGTGCACCTCGCGTGCGAGCAGGCGTCGAACCTGCTCACGAAGGTGCTCGAGTGGGGTCGGCTCATGGCCTATCTCGAGCAGTCGACGCGCTACATCGAGTACGACAGCCGCCTCGGTGGTCGCTACCGCTACTACCGGCCGCCCGAGGTCCTCGAGTCGAAGCTCGGTGCGCGGTACGTCGAGCAGATCGACGAGCTGTTCCGCATCTACTCACAGCTGTTGCCGACACTGCTCGAGTGGGCGCGCGCCCGGTACCCGAAAGAGGCGTCGGACTCCGACTTCGTCTACAAGCAGACCATCAAGGCGAAGGCGTGCGACGCGCTGCGCGGCATCCTGCCCGCGGCCACGCTGTCGAACGTCGGCATCTACGGAACCGGCCAGGGCTACGAGGCGCTGCTGCTCCGGATGCGCGCGCACCCGTTGCCGGAGGCCCGCCGCTACGCCGACATGATGCTGACCGAGCTCCGCAAGGTCGTCCCGTCGTTCCTCACCCGGGTCGACCGACCCGAGCGCGGGGGCGCCTGGAGCCAGTACCTGCAGGACACACGGGACCACACCGCCGACGTCGTGCACCGGCTGTTCGGCCGGGAGACGTCCGAGCCGCGTCCCGGCGTGACCCTCGTCGACTTCGATCCCGACGGTGAGGACAAGGTGCTCGCCGCGGTCTGCTACCCGCACACGAACCTGCCCGAGGACCAGCTCCTCGCGCGTGTGCGCGCGCTCGGCGCCGACGAGCGCGTGTCGCTGCTCCGCGCGTACGTCGGGGAGCGCGCCAACCGCCGCCACAAGCCCGGGCGCGCGTTCGAGCGGACCGACTACCGCTTCGACGTCCTCGCCGACTACGGCGCGTTCCGCGATCTGCAGCGGCACCGCATGCTCACGATCGAATGGCAACCGCTCTCACCCGCGCACGGGTACGACCTGCCCGAGCCCGTGGTCGAGGCCGGCGTGGAGGCCGAGTTCGGCAAGGCGATGGACGTCTCGGCTGCGCTCTACGGCGCGATGGCGTTCCGCTTCCCCGAGCCGGCGTCGTACGCGGTCTCGCTCGCGTACCGGCTGCGCTTCGTCATGCAGATGAACGCGCGCGAGGCGATGCATCTCATCGAGCTGCGCACGACCCCTCAGGGGCATCCGTCGTACCGCGTCGTGGCCCAGGAGATGCACCGCCTGATCGGCGAGCACGCCGGTCATCGGGCCATCGCCGCGGCAATGAGCTACGCGGATCACGAGGTCTACGAGCTCGAGCGGTTGGCCTCGGAGCGTGCTGCTGCGGCCCGCCGCGCGGCCCGTTCGTGACGCAGCGCGCGAACGCACCCCGGACGACCGAAAAATTCGCGAGCCGCTGACCAGGACCGACGCGCGCCGCTGCAGGTCAGCGCCTCGCGCGCCGGAGCGCTCCGCCTTGACACACCCCCTCCGCATCTGGCTCACTCCCTGCCGTTCGACGGTCACCGGTCGTGGTTCTTCCCGTTCGCGGGAAGGGGGTGGACGTCGACGGCGGAGTCCAGGAGTCCTAGTAGAGAACGCTGCCGTGATCCGGCCGGCCCTCGTGCCGGTCGGGTCGAGCAGTGGCCCCAACGGCCTCCTGGGCTCCGCAACTTCTGGAGCGTTTCCTTGGTCCGTCGCGCGCGAGACCCGGCGATATAGTGCGCGCCCCCGAGGGCCGGAAACCCCGAAAACCCCTGTGAAAGAGCGCGCGATGGCGGACGAGTTCGACGACGGAGAGATTGACCTCGAGGAGGGCGAGGCCGACGACGACCTCGCGCTCGAAGACGACGAGGACATCGTCGACGACGACATCGTCGACGACGACGTGGCCGAGGTCGTCGATCTCGAGGTGGCGGACGACGCCGCACCGGTCGCGGCAGGTACCGCGACCGCCGAGGACTCCGACGACGAGGACGACGAGAACCTCGATCTCGAGGAGGAGCTGCACCCCGACGACGTCGAGGAGCCGCTCGACGTCCTCCTCGCCGAGCGCACTGCGGCCGAGCGCATGGACGAGGACGAGGCCGAGCTCGAGGACGAGGACCTCGAGCCGGACAACCCCGCCGACGGCGGCGGCAAGATCGTGCCGCGGCGTGACGACGAGTTCCTCTGCCGTTCCTGCTTCCTCGTGAAGCCGCTGAGCCAGCTGGCCAAGGGCGAGAAGGACCTCTGCCGGGACTGCGAGTGACCGAGGCGCCTCGCGCCTCCTCTCGACGCGGCATCGCCGCCCCGGCTGCGATCGCCCTCGCGTCCGGCCTCGTCACCGCCTTCGCGTTCCCCGGCCCCGACCTCGGTCTCCTCGCGTTCGTCGCGCTCGCGCCGCTGCTGTGGCTGTGGCACGACGCGCGCCCCGGACGCGCCGCGCTGCTCGGCTTCCTCGCCGGTCTCGCGTTCTTCGGGTTCCACCTCTCGTGGACGTGGTACTTCGGCGCGGTCGCGATCGTCCCGCTCGTCGCGCTGCAGGCCGCGTTCTGGGCCGCGGCCGGCGCGGTCGTCGGCACGCTCGCGCGGCGGGGGATCCGCTCGCCGTTCCTGACCGCCGCGGTGTGGGTCGTCTTCGAGGCGTTCCGCACCCGGTGGCCGCTCGGCGGGCTCGCGTGGGGCCAGCTCGGGGTCGCGCTCCACGATTTCGGATTCGGACGCGCGTTGGCGAGCTGGGGCGGGGTGCCGCTCGCGACGTTCGTGGTCGTCGCGGTGAACGGCGTCGTCGCCGACATCGTCCGGGCCGCACGGACCGCCCACGCCGCGTTGCGCTGGTCGCTGGTCGCCCTCGGGGGCATCGTCGTGCTCGTGACCGTCGCGACGGTCACCCGCTTCGAGCCGCGGCCGAGCGGGTCGCTGCGATTCGCCCTGCTCCAGGGGAACGACAAGGACCGCTACCTCACCCAAGCCGAGATCGACGGTGAGTACCTGACCCGGTCGCACCTCGCGCTCGCGGCCCGACTGCGCGGGCACTACGACCTGATCGTGTTCCCGGAGTCGTCGTTGAACAGCGACCCGGAGACGGATCCGATCCTGCACCGCGAGCTGACCGCGCTGGGGCGAAAGCACGGCGCCTACATCCTCGCCAATGCCATCGACGACGTGTCGGAGCCGAACAAGTCGTTCAATGCCAACCGGCTCTACGACCCGCAGGGTCGGCTCGTCGGGACCTACGCCAAGCGTCACCTCGTGCCGTTCGGCGAGTACGTGCCGTGGCGCGACTCGTTGTCGTTCATCAGCGAGCTGCAGCAGATTCCGCACGACTTCTCGCCCGGCCACCGGATCGGCATCGAGACGGTCAAGGGCCACCGCATCGGATCCGTCATCTGCTTCGAGAGCGCGTTCGGGCCGATCATGCGAGAGAACGCGGCTGCGGGCGCCGAGCTGATCGTCGTCACCACCAACAACCGCTCGTACCGCCGGTCGTCGAACGCGGCCCAGCACGTCGCGCTGAGCCAGATGAGCGCGGCGGCGATCGGGCGACCGGTCCTGCATGCGTCGATCTCGGGCATCACCGCGGTGATCGACGCCGACGGTGTCGTGCACCGCACCACCGATCTGTTCCGCAACACCGTCGTGTCCGGCCGGGTCACGACCACGACCGGCGAGACGCCCTACGTGCGGTGGGGCGACTGGGTGGAGTGGGGGAGCGGCGTGGCCGTGGTCACTGCGCTCGCCTGGGCATTCGTTCGCCGCCGTAGAATGCGCGCCGCACAGGGATCCGGGGGAGACGCGTCGACGTGAGCGACAACGAGAAGCCGATCGACAAGGCCGTCGAGTTGCTCGTGTACGCACCGATCGGCCTCGCGATGTTCGCCAAGGACACGGTGCCCACGTTCCTGAAGATGTTCGTCGCGCGCGGTCACACCGAGGTCGACCAGCGCCGCAAGACGGCGGGGACCCAGGCCGGCAACTACAAGACGATCGGCCAGATGGCGGTGAAGTACGGGGGACCGGAGGTCAAGCGCCAGGCCGGCGCGGCCGCCGAGACCGTGCGCCGCCGCGCCGAGGAGACCCTCGCCGGGATCGCCGCCGCGACCGCCCCGCCGCCCGCGGCCCCGACCTCGCCATCACCATCCCCATCCCCATCGCCGGTTCCCCCGGCGTCACCCGCGCCACCGGCAAGCGTCGCGAGCCCGGCCGCGAGCCCGGCCGCGAACGGAGCCGCGGTCGCGGCGGGCAGCGCCGCGGAGCTGCCGATTCCCGACTACGACCTCCTCAGCGCGACGCAGGTCATCGAACGACTCGAAGGGCTGGCGCAGCCGGAGCTGCTCGCCATCAAGGCGTACGAGTCGGCGCACCGGGCCCGCACGACGATCCTCGGCAAGATCGCGCAGCTCGCGCCGTGACACGGTGACGGGCGCGTCCACGGCACCCGTCGAAGCGGCCCGGCCCGCGACCCCGGCCGACCTCCCCGCGGTCGCCGAGCTCGCGTCCGAGCTCCGCCGGGCGACGGCCGACCAGCGGGGCGGACGCCTCTGGGCGGTCCACGAGGCCCTCCCGGGGCCGACCGCGGCCGATCTGGCCTCCCGGCTCGCCGATCCGCAGCAGGCGACCGTGGTGGGCACCCTGGACGACGTCGTCCTCGCCTACGGGCTCGCCCACCTCACGACGGTCCGGGACGGCCGCACCCTGGCCGTCATCGACGAGCTCCTCGTCACCGAGGCGGCCCGGGCCGTCGGCCTCGGCGAGACGGTCCTGGCCACGCTCGTGGCATGGGCCGCCGATCACGGGGCCCTCGGTGTCGATGCCACGGCGCTGCCCGGCGACCGCCAGGCCAAGAACTTCTTCGAGGCCGCCGGCTTCACCGCCCGGCGACTCGTCATGCACACCAGCCTCAGCCCGGACGACGCCTGAGCGCCGACGGCCGTCGAGACCCGGCGACGCCCGTGCGCTCGTCCGTTGAGCCTTGCCGCTGGCCAGGTCGGCCGGGCACCGGAGGCGCGAAACGGCGGGATTCTCGGCGAAGGACTCCGCACGCGAGTTCGCCCGCCAGGGCGGACGAGCCCCCCGCAACGCCGACGAGAGTCCGCGTCGGGATTATCGGCACCCCTCCGGGGTGCCGATAATCCTCGTTATGTCAACTCACGCCGAACCTCGACGGGGTGGGCACCTCCGACGTCCTCCCCTGCGCGGGTCCGGCCGGCTCAGCGGTGCCAGCGCGCCCGCAGCTGCGGGTACCAGGCGACGGCCACCGCGCAGGCGATGAACTTCAGCGCCATGATCACGAGCGTCACCTGGACGGCCACCGGCGTGTCCGAGCTGTTCGGCGCCGGCAGCTCGCCGAACAGCGCCCAGCCGAGCCCGGCGAGCCCCAGGACCATCAGCAGGCCGGCCAGGGTCGCCCGGAGCCAGTGCGGCATCGGCCTCCGGGTCCGCGGGGCCCGGGGCGGCGCCAGGTGGTCGACACGCGGCGGGCCGGCCGGGGGTTGCGTCGGTGGCACGGTGTAGAGCCGACCCTCGGCCACCCGCATCCGGAACTCGTCGTAGGCGCTGCGGGTCCCGGGGTCCTTGAGGGCCGTGTAGGCCGCGCTCACCTGCTTGAAGCGCTCCTGGTCGTCCGGATCGGCGTTCCGGTCGGGATGGAGGCTCTTCGCCAGCTCCCGGTACCGATTGTCGATCTCGGTCGGCGGTGCCGTCGGCGCGACACCGAGCACGCCGTAGTAATCGGTGCTCGACCACTCCCGCGTGCGGATCCGCGTCACGTCCGGTCCGCTCTCGGCCCCGCGGGCCGGGCCGACAACCATTCCTTCGGCGAACCGCTCCGCACGGTCCGACGCGATCCGGAGGATCGTGGTGCGTCGCTCACGGGATCAGCCTATCGACGGGTCTGCGTACGCTTCGATCGCCGGGCACGAGCACACCACGTTCCGGTCGCCGTAGACGCCGTCGATCCGGCTCACGGGCGGCCAGTACTTGTCCTCCCGGAGCGCGGCGATCGGGAACGCGGCGACCTCGCGGCTGTACACGTGGGTCCACTCGGCGCGCACGACGTCGTCCGCCGGGTGCGGCGCGGCCGCGAGCGGGCTGGCGTCGTGGGTCCACTCCCCGGCCTCGACCCGCCGGATCTCGTCGCGGATCGCGATCATCGCGGTGCAGAAGCGGTCGAGCTCGGCGAGCGACTCGGACTCGGTCGGCTCCACCATGAGCGTGCCCGCGACCGGGAAGCTCAGCGTGGGCGCGTGGAATCCGTAGTCGATGAGTCGCTTGGCGACGTCCTCCGCGGTCACGCCCGTCGCGGCGGTGATGTCGCGCAGGTCGAGGATGCACTCGTGGGCCACCAGACCGCCGGGACCGGTGTAGAGCACCGGGAAGTGCGGACCGAGCCTCTGCGCGAGGTAGTTCGCGGCGAGGATCGCGACCTGGGTCGCGCGTCGCAGCCCGTCGCCGCCCATCATCGCGATGTATGCCCATGGGATCGGCAGGATCCCAGCCGAGCCCATCGGTGCGGCGGCCACCGCCGGCACCACCGCGTCGTCGTCGAGTGGGTGACCGGGCAGGAACGGTGCGAGGTGCTCGCGCACCGCGACCGGTCCGATGCCCGGACCGCCACCGCCGTGCGGGATGCAGAACGTCTTGTGCAGGTTCAGATGCGACACGTCGGCACCGAAGCGGCCCGGCGCCGCCAGCCCGACGAGCGCGTTGAGGTTCGCGCCGTCGACGTAGACCTGGCCACCGAACTCGTGCACGAGGTCGCAGATCTCGGTGATCGCGCTCTCGAACACGCCGTGGGTCGACGGGTAGGTGACCATCAGTGCGCCCAGCGCGTCGGCGTGCGCGGACGCCTTCTCCTTGAGGTCGGCGAGATCGACGTTGCCGTCGGTGTCGGTCGCGACGACGACCACGCGCATGCCGGCCATCACCGCGCTGGCTGCGTTCGTGCCGTGGGCGGATGCCGGGATCAGGCAGACGTCCCTCGCGTCGTCGCCGTTGCGACGGTGGAACGCACGGATGGCGAGCAGACCCGCGAGCTCGCCCTGCGAGCCGGCGTTCGGCTGCAACGACACGGCGTCGTAGCCGGTCACCGCGCACAGCCACGCTTCGAGGTCCGCGACGAGGCGCGCGTACCCAGCGCTCTGGTCGGCCGGCGCGTACGGGTGGATCCCGCCGAACTCGGGCCACGTCACGGGCTCCATCTCCGTGGTCGCGTTCAGCTTCATCGTGCACGAGCCCAACGGGATCATCGTGCGGTCCAGCGCGAGGTCACGGTCGGCGAGGCGGCGCAGGTAGCGCAGCATCTCCGTCTCGGACCGGTGGCGGTGGAACACCTCCTGCGTGAGGTACGGCTCGGTCCGCGTCAGCTCGGTCGGGATCGGTGACCCCGCTCCCCCGTCGCCCGCCGGGGCGCCGAACGCGCCGAGGACCGCCGCGACGACGGCGGGCGTGGTGGTCTCGTCGAGCGAGATCCCCACCGTGTCGGCGTCGACCGGCCGGAGGTTGATCCCGGCCGCGTCCGCGGCGGCGAGCACCGCCGCGGCGCGTCCGGGCACGCGTACCGAGAGGGTGTCGAACCACACGTCGTTGACCACCTCCACCCCCGCGTCCCGCAGGGACGCGGCGAGGTCGGTCGTGAGCCCGTGGACGCGCGTGGCGATCGCGTGCAGGCCCTCCGGGCCGTGGTACACCGCGTAGAGGCCGGCCATCACCGCGAGCAGCACCTGCGCGGTGCAGATGTTGCTCGTGGCCTTCTCGCGCCGGATGTGCTGCTCGCGGGTCTGGAGCGCGAGGCGCAGCGCCCGCCGACCGGCGCGGTCGACCGACACGCCCACGAGCCGGCCCGGCAGGGTGCGCTTGTGGGCGTCCCGACACGCCAGGAACGCAGCGTGCGGTCCGCCGAACCCGAGCGGGACACCGAAGCGCTGCGCGGAGCCGACGACGAGGTCGGCACCGATCGCGCCCGGTGACCGCAGGAGGGTCAGCGCGAGCAGGTCGGTCGCCACCGCGACCAGCGCGCCCTCGTCGTGGGCGCGGGCCACGACCTCGGCGTGGTCGCGCACCGCACCGCTCGAACCCGGGTACTGCAACAGGACGCCGAAGGTCCGCGCGCCCGGCAGCTCGCGATCGGGGTCCCCGACCATCACCTCGATGCCGAGCGGCTCGGCCCGCCCACGCACCACCGCGATCGTCTGGGGATGACAGTCGGCGTCCACGAAGAAGATCTCGCCGCCCTTGGGTGCGAGCCGTCGACACATGGCCATCGCCTCGGCCGCTGCGGTCGCCTCGTCGAGCAACGACGCGTTCGCGAGATCCATGCCGGTGAGGTCGGCGACCATCGTCTGGAAGTCCAGCAGTGCCTCGAGGCGGCCCTGGGAGATCTCCGGCTGGTAGGGGGTGTACGCGGTGTACCACGCCGGGTTCTCGAGCACGTTGCGGCGGATCACCGCCGGGCGTCACCGTGTCCGAGTAGCCCATGCCGATGAGCGAGGTGCGGACCTCGTTGTGGTCGGCGAGCTCACGCAGCGCGGCGATCGCCTCGACCTCGGAGCGCGCCGCCGGCAGCGCGAGCGGCTCGGTGCGCCGGATGGACTCCGGCACCGCCGCGTCGGTCAACGCGTCGAGCGACTCGTAGCCGAGCGCCGCGAGCATCACCGCCTGCTCGGCCGCGTCGGGCCCGATGTGGCGGTCCTCGAAGCGGTCCCGCACTCCCGTGGTCGACTCCGCCATCCTCGATCCCTCCGCGCGCTGGTGGACCGACCGCCGTGGCGGCCGCTCCCCCTCTGTCGTGGGACCTGAGAGATTCACCCGGGCGGACCCGGGCTTTCCCCGTCGGTGAGGGGCGGGTGCCCCTGCTCTCCAGAGTTGCCTCACCCGGGCGGTTCGTGAGCCTGAGAGATTCCGGGGAGGTTGCTCCTTCGGCGCCCCCGAGGATCCGGGGACTCTCCCGCTCGGGTTCACCGGCGTTGTCGGGCGAGAGGTTACCCGCCCCGAGCGCCCCTACTCCGGTACGCCGCCGCCGCGCTCGCGGATGTGTTCGTGCGCCTCCTGGAAATGCCACTGGTGCCCCTCGAGGTCGGCCGCCTCGTACGCGCGTGCCCCGTACCACATGTCCTCGAGGGGCCGGGTGATCTCGGCGCCCTCCGCCACGGCGTGGGCGTGGTGCGCGTCGACGTCGTCGACCTCCACCATGATCATCGAGGTCGCGCTCCCGACGTCGCGTGGGCTCCGGATGTGGTGCACGTCCTCGTTGACGTGGCCGATCATGACGAGCCCGGCGCCGAACTCCAGCCAGGCCAGCATGTGGTCGCCCATCTCGTATCCGTCGGGAGTGGTCCCGCCCACCCGCGCCTCCCGCCGCTCGGTGAACCCGAAGACACGCGTCAGGTACTCGAGCGCGGCGTGCTCGTCGCGGTACGCGAGCCGCGGGTACATGCGGGACCGGTGGTCCAACACCTCGGGGTGTTCCTCGCCTGAGATCGTGGCCATGAGTCGCTCCTTGTTCGCGGTGAAGACATCGGCGTGTACCAGCTGTTCGTCGCTCACGGTCGCGAGTTCACGCAACCGAGCCCGGGCCCGGTGGATGCGCGACCGGACCGTGCCGACGGGGATTCCGAGCGCGGCGGCGACGTCGTCGTACGAGAGCCGCTCCCAGACGTGCAGCAGCAGTGCGTCCCTGTCGGCCTCGGGGAGCCGCTTCATCGCGTCGACCACGGCGGGCAGCAGGCGCGCCGCCACGACGGCATCGACCACGAGGTCGCTGTCGTCGGCGGTGGTCGCGTCCGCGACGTCCAGGCGCGCCACCGCGCGGCGCCGGCGCGCCTCGCTGCGGTGATGACGCGCGACGAGATTGGTGGCGATGCCGTACAGCCACGGGCGGGCTGCCGGTCGCGTCGGGTCGAAGTCGGCCCGGCGCTCGAACGCGATGCGGAACGTCTCGGCCATCAGCGCCTCGGCGTCGCCCGCACCGGCGCGTCGCGTGATGTAGCGGTAGATCGTCGTCGCGTAGCGCTCGTAGATCACGCCGAAGGCGGACGGATCGCCCAGCGACCGCGCGACGAGATCCGCATCGGTCGGCTCCATCAGACGGTTGTTGCCCGCAGGCGTGCCACGGTTCGCACCGGTGACGGATCCGGGGGTGGCCGGTGGGTGCCCTCCCGTCCGGACCACACGACGCGCACGCCGCGTTGCGGGCGGGTCAGGTCACGAACGGGGGCTTGGTCACCGTCGCGTGCAGCTGGTGGCCGCGTACGTCGATCACCACGCCCGCTCCGTCCGGAGTGTCCGGCGGAAGGAATGCCAGCGCGATCGCCTGCCCCAGCACGGGTGAGAAGTTCCCGCTCGTCACCTCACCCACCGCCACACCGTCGACCACCACCGGGTTGTGCGCCCGCGGCGGGCGGCGCCCGTCGACCAGCAGCCCTCGGAGCCGGCGCGTGAGACCTCGCTCACGTTCGGCCGCGAGCGGCTCCCGCCCGCGGAACTCGCCCTTGTCCCAACGCACCACCCAGCCGAGGCCGGCCTGGAGCGGGGTGATCCCCTCCCCCAGCTCGTGGCCGTGGAGCGGGAGCCCGGCCTCGAGCCGGAGCGTGTCCCGGGCTCCGAGTCCGGCCGGCACCACGCCCGCAGCGACGATCGCCCGCCAGAGGGCCGGCGCATCGGGTGCGGGCACATGGATCTCGACGCCATCCTCCCCCGTGTACCCCGTCCCGGCGATCACGCACTCAACGTCTCCCCAACGCACCGCCGCCACCCCGAACCGCTCGACCGCAGCCAGCGCGTGGTCGACGGTGCCCAACCGCGCGCGTGCGGTGGGGCCCTGCACGGCCAACACCGCGCGGGTGCCGGTGATGTCGGAGATCTCGACCGCGCCGGGACGCGTTGCGTCCACGATGTCGGCGAGCGCACCGGTGATGCGACCGGTGTTCGACGCGTTCGGCATCACGAAGAACTCGTCCGGCGCGAGCCACCACACGATGATGTCGTCCACGACGTGCGCGTCGTCCGGGTCCAACAGGTGGGTGTACTGCGCACGACCCGGCGCAATGCGGTCGAGGTCGTTCGTGAGCGCCCGTTGCAGGAGCGGGTGTGCCCCGGGACCGGCGACGCGCAACGTGCCGAGGTGCGAGACGTCGAACACGACCGCGCCCGTGCGACAGGCCCGGTGCTCCTCGAGCACGCCCGCGTACTGGATCGGCATCTCCCAGCCGCCGAACTCGACGAGCTTGGCGCCGAGCGCGCGGTGCTCGGCGTCAAGGGGGCTGTGCCGCAGTGACGGGTCCGGGTCGGTCATCCCTGAGGCCCAGGAATCTCGCGGTCCGAGCGGATCAGCGGGCCGAGCGCTTCGCCGTCGGCGCCGGCGTGTCCTCCGCCGGTGCGAGCGCGTGGATGCTGGCCTGCAGCGACTCGACGAGACCCGCGAGCGGCACGATGTTCAGCACACCCTGCCCGTTGCGGACCAGGTCGACGATGTCGTCGCCCGTCCGGGCCAGGACCGACGACGCGCCCTCGATGACGAGACTCGACGAGGCGAGGTCCTCACCGAGGTGGTCGCGCAGGTAGTCGATCGCCTTCCGGGCGGTCTGCAACGACAGCCCACCGTCGAGCAGGCTCTTGATCACCTTGAGCGCGACGAGGTCGCGGTAGGAGTACCGACGCTGCGTGCCACTCCCCTGCGCGTCGACGAGCGACGGGCGCAGCAGGTCGGTGCGGGCCCAGTAGTCGAGCTGGCGGTACGTGATGCCCACGATCCGGCACACCTCCGGACCACCGAAGCCGGTCTCCCGCCACTCGGCGCCGTCGGGCGAGAGCACGCCCTGCTCCACCTTCTTCGGCAACGCGCGAGCTGCGTTCGGGGGCACGGGAGGCGGCGCGGGAGCTGCTGGCCATGATGGTGGGCCTTTCGAGCGTGATCGCTGCGGGCGATCGAGTCACACGGTCGTAGTTACGGGGTTGTCGACCGTAGTGGCCGGGACTTGAGACCGTCAATGGTCTCGTCGGGCCCGCGCCGTCAGGCGAAGTCCTCGGGGGTGATCTCCTCCAGGAAGGCCCGGAACTCCTCGATCTGGTCCTCTTCCTGCTCCTCCTCGAAGAGCACGCCCGCCTCGTCGAAGACCTCCTCGTCCACCACGATCGGCACGGAGTCGCCGCAGCGGACCGCGAGCGCGATCGCATCGGAGGGGCGCGCCGAGATGCGCTGCACCTCGTCGCCACGCATCAGCTCGAGCTCGGCGTAGAAGGTGCCGTCGCGCAGGCCCGTGATCGCGACCTGGCGGAGCATGACCTCGAAGTCGCCGAGGACCGTGACGAACAGGTCGTGGGTCATCGGCCGGGGCGTCTCCATGCCCTGCAACGCGTAGACGATCGCGGTGGCCTCGGGGGAGCCGATGAAGATGGGCAGGTAGCGCTGGCCGCCCTCGGACTCCCGCAGGAGCACGATCGGCTGGTTCGACGGCACCTCGACGCGCACCCCGACGAGCGTCACCCGGATCACGGCTCCACCTCCTCGATCGACCCTACACCGGGTCCCCCGGCGCGCTGGAGCGTCGGTACCCGGCCGGCGGGCGCTCACTCGCCCTTCTCGCGCCCTGTGTGATCCGCCTCAGTCCCGCAGCAGGCCGGCGGTCGCCTCGCGCAGGAACACCGAGCGCAGCGCCCGCCCGAGCCGGGCCAGGTCGACGAGGTCGGCGCGTGCCTTCGCCCGGGCGTCGGGGTTCTTGCGCCGCAGGCGAGGCGCGATCACCTGGTCGTACAGCCCGGCCTCGCGATCGGCGAACGACCGATACATCCGCAGGTGGCGCGGCCCGATGCCGTGCGCGGCGAACTCCGAGGCGAGCTTCGCGACGACGAGCGCGTCCTCGCCGAACACGACGCGCTCGCCGCTCCCGGCGGCGGGCGCGATGAGCCCGTACTCCTCGAGCTCGGTGAGCTGGACGTTCGTGAGCCCCGACGCGGCCACGAGCTCGGCCCGGGTCAGGCTGGCGCCCGAGGTCTCGGCCGCGAGGTCGTCGGCCGGTGCGTCGTCGAGCGGCAGGGTGGGCGTCTCGAACCGTGGCGCGGACGCAGGATCGACCGACGACTCCGTCGTGGCCGGCGCGGGCGCGACCGCGGTGGCGCCGCGCGACGCGCTCGCCTTCGGCGTCGTCGTGGCGGCCGCGCCACTCGTCGACTTCGTCGCCGGCTTCTTGGCCTTCGCGGCTCGGGCGCGCGCGCCGGCTTCGCGGGCGGAGGCTCCGGATCGGCCACGACGGCGTCGGCCGGGTCCTGGTCGGCGGGCAGACCGTCGGGGCCGACCTCGTCGAGACGCGCCTTGATCACCTTCAGCGGGAGGAAGTTGTCCTTCTGCTGGTGGAGGATCCACCGCAACCGAGCGACGTCGCGCTCGCGGAACTTCCGGTATCCGGACGGCGTCCGCTCCGGGTCGATGAGGCCCTGGCTCTCGAGGAACCGGATCTTGGAGATCGTGATGTCGGGGAAGTCGCCGCGCAGGGTGGCCAGGACCTCGCCGATCGACTGGTGGTCGCCGCTCATGCTCTCCCCTGCCCGCTCACGCCGAACCCACGTGGAAGGCCAGATGGAACCGTCCGACCTGGATCTCGTCGCCGTCGTGGATCGCGGCGACGTCGACGCGCTCCCGGTTGACGTACGTGCCGTTGAGCGACCCTGCGTCGCGCACGACGAAGCCGTCCCGGTCACGGACGATCTCGCAGTGTCGACGCGACACCGTGATGTCGTCGAGGAACACGGCCGAGTCCGGGTGCCGGCCGATGCTCGTGACGTCGCCCGTCACGACGAAGTTGCTCCCGGCGTTCGGACCGCGCGCCACGTGGAGGACGGCGCCGTCGCTCGGGATGTCCGGCACGGTCGGGATCTCCACGGTCGCGTCGCCACCCGCGGGTGGCTCGAGGACCGCACCGCAGGACGAGCAATAGCGTGCCGACGCTTCGTTGAGGTGCCCGCAGGCGCCGCACACCATCGGGCCAGGATAGGCCGCTCGACCTCAGGTGGAGGTCGAGAGTGGCGAACCCGGGCCCGGGCGTCCGGTAGGACCGCGGCGCGCTCAGGCGGCGAGGAACGCCTCGTAGGCGGCCGCATCCATCAGCGTGTCGAGCTCGGACGGGTCCGACAGCTCGATCCGGAAGATCCACCCCGAGCCGTACGGATCGCTGTTGAGGGCCTCCGGCGTCGCCTCGAGGTCACCGTTGACCGCCACGAGCGTGCCGCTCACGGGGCAGTAGACCTCCGACACCGACTTCGTCGACTCGATCTCCGACACCGTCGCGTGCGCCGTGACCGCGGTGCCGACCGCAGGCAGCTCGACGTACACGACGTCGCCGAGCGCGTCCTGCGCGTAGTCGGTGATCCCGACCACGACCTCGTTGCCCTCCACGCGGACCCATTCGTGCTCGGTCGAGTACTTCAGGTCCGCGGGCGACGTCATCGGGCTGATCCTTCGGGTGGCCGGCAAGTCGGCCGCGGACTCTAGCGAGCCGGGGCGCTCCGCTCGACTGTCACGAGCCGGAGTCCCGGACCGCTGGTCGCGCGCCTGCGCGCCGACCGTCCGGGCGCCCCGGGATGTGGCCGGGGCGCTCCGCTCGCGGTCACGAGCCGGAGTCCCGGACCGCTGGTCGCGCGCTGCGCGTCCGACGCGTCCGGGCGCCGCCGGGACCGTGGCCGGGGCGCCCCGCGCCCCGGATGTGGAGATCAATCCTCGGCGATCCGGCGGGCGTAGTGATCCGCGAGCTCCGCCGCGCTCTCGGCGTCGGGTCCCTCGGCGAGCACGCGGACGACGGCGTCGTCGGGGTCGGGCAGCACGAGCACCCAGCTGTCGCCGTGGTCGATCTTGACCCCGTCGACGAGCACGACCTCGCGACCCTTCGCCCGCTCGACCATCTCGCGCATGACCGCGCCCTTCCGGGCCCACTCCACGGTGACCGACCGCTCCGCGGTGAACACCGGCGGCAGCGCGTCGACGACCGCGGCGAGGTCCCGGCCGGTCGCGGCGAGCAGGTCGAGCAGGTGCACGAGCGTCGCGGTCGCGTCGAACGCGGGCAGGAAGTCGGGCCAGACGACCGAGCCGTCGGCGCCGACACCGATGTCGACGTCACGACGCGACGCGGCCTCCATCACCGACGGACCCGACGTCTTGGTCCAGCGGATCTCCCCACCGCCGCTCGTGACGATGTCGGCGGCGACGCGCGTCGCCGAGACCGGCAACGCCACCCGGATGCCCGGCCGGGCCTCCACGAGCAGGCGGAGCAGCGCACCGAGCGCCTGGTTCGCGTCGAGCGCGCGCCCGCTGCCGTCGACGAGCGCGCACGTCTCCCCCGCCGGGTCGATCAGCATGCCGAGATCGCTGCCCGACGAGCGCACGAGCGTGCCGATGCGCGCGACGCGCGCCTCGCGCTGGTCGAGGCCGAGCGAGCTCGGGCGGGTGGCCGCGAACGGGTTGACCGCGAGCACGTCGGCACCGACCTTGGCGAGGACCGCGGGGAGCGCCAGCGACGCGGCGCCGAACGAGTAGTCGAGCACCACCTTGAACGCCCGGGCCTGCAGGCGCTCGGCGTCGACGGAGTCCTCGAGCGCCGCCGTGTAGAACTCGAGCGCGCGCGGCGGGAACACGATGTCGCCGATGTCGCCGGCAAAGGCGCGCCGGAACTCCTCGCGCGCGAGCAGCCGCTCGATCTTGCGTTGACTCAGCTCGGTGATGTCGCGTCCGTTGCTGTCGAAGAAGCGGATCTCGACGCGCTCGGAGTCGCCGGCCGCGAGCCGGACCGTGATCCCACCCGCGTTCTGCGAGTTCCGGACCTGGAAGCGCGTGAGCGGGACGGTGGCCAGCTCGACGTCCTCGACGTTGACCCCGGTGAGGTTGAGTCCGCCGATGACCGAGCGCTTCAGCGCGCGCGCCACCCGGCTCGTGTCGCGGCTCGTGGTGACGACCGCGCCCTTCTTCAACGACGTGCCGTACGCCTGCGCGAGTCGGGTGGCGAGCTCGGCGGTGATCTCCACGTTGGCGATCCCCGACGCGCCGCGCCGCCCGAACACGCTCCGGGCCCGGCGCGTCTCCCAGAGGATCGACGACGTCACGACCGCGCCGGCCTCGATCGACTTGAACGGGTACACCTTCACGTCCGAGGTCACGACCGAGCCGTCGCCGACGAAGCAGTCGTTGCCGAGCACCGCGCCCGGCTCGATCGCCGCGTGGCTCCGGATGTCGCCGCCGCGGCCGATCACCGCGCCGCGGATGCGCGTCGACGTGCCGAGGTAGGTGTGCTCGTGGATCACCGAGCGCACGACCTGTGCGTCGTGCTTCACCACGACGTCGCCACCGAGGACCGTGTGGTCGCCGACGTGGGCACCGGCCTCGATGCGACAGTTGGGCCCGATGATCGCGGGACCGTCGACGCGCGCGTCCGGGTCGACCTCGGCGCCCTCCCCGAGCCACACGTTCTCCCGGATGGTGAAGCCGTCGATGTCGACGGTCACCTTGCCGTCGAGGATGTCCTGGTGGGCGCTGAGGTACGCGGCCAGCGTCCCGACGTCCTCCCAGTACCCGTCGACCACGTGCCCCCGGAGGAGCTCGCCCTTCTCGAGCGCGGTCGGGAACACGTCGCTCGAGAAGTCGACGACCTCTCCCGGCGCGATGTAGTCGAAGATGCGCGGCTCGAGCACGTAGATCCCGGTGTTGATGGTGTCGCTGAACACCTGGCCCCACGTGGGCTTCTCGAGGAACCGCTCGATGCGGCCGTCCTCCGCGGTGATGACGATGCCGAACTCCACCGGGTCCTCGACCCGCTTCAGCGCGATCGTGCCGAGCGCACCGGACGCCTTGTGCGCCTCGACGAGCTCGGTGAGGTCGACGTCGGTGAGCACGTCCCCGGCGATGACGAGGAACGTGTCGTCGAGCTCGTCGGCGGCGTTGCTCACCGATCCCGCGGTGCCGAGCGGCGTGTCCTCGGTGGCGTAGCGCATCTCGACACCGAGCTCGGCGCCGTCACCGAAGTAGTTGCGGATCTGATTCGCCAGGAACGCGACGGTGACCACGATCTCGTCGAACCCGTGATCGGCGAGCAGCCGGACGATGTGCTCCATCATCGGCCGGTTCGCCACCGGCATCATCGGCTTCGGCTGGTTGCTGGTGAGCGGCCGCAACCGCGTGCCCTCGCCGCCCGCGAGGATGACCGCCTTCATCGGGCATCCGCCGCGCCGGCCCGGTCGGCCCGTCCCTCCCGCAGCGCCTCACGGGCGATGGGGATGTAGCCGGCTGCTGCGTAGTAGCTCAGGACGAGTCCGCCGATCGTGAAGGACCAGGTGATCACGGCCAGGACGTCGTGGCCGACGCCGGGGCTCGTGTGGTCGAGCCAGAGGAACATGGGGAGTGCGAACATCAGTGCCAGGGTGCCCGCTTTCCCCACCCATTGCACATCGATGTGGCGAGCGCCCTTGGCCGCGAGCCAGACGGTGCCGATGCTGATGGCCGCCTCACGGGCAAGGACCACGATCAGGACCCAGCGGGGCGCGCTGCCGTCGATGAGCAGGGCGACCGCGCCGGCGATGAGCAGCACCCGGTCCGCCACCGGATCCAGGACCTGGCCGATCTTCGAGCCCTGGTCGAAGTGGCGGGCGATGTACCCGTCGATCCAGTCGGTGGCACCCAGGACGGCGAGCAGGATCCCGGCCGCGATCGGCCGGTCGTCGTGGAGCAGGAGCCACAGGAACCACGGCACCGCGAGCAGCCGCAGCAGCGAGATGAGGTTCGGGATCGTCCACAGCCCGCGGTCCCTGGGCTCGGCCGAGGCGTCGCTCGACCCGTCCGGAGCCGGAGTCCGGGACCGTTGGTCGACCCGACGCGCCGTACCTCCGGACGCCTCGGAACTTGGCGGGACCACGGGCCCAGGGTAGCCAGACGGCCCGGCGGACGTTCCGGCCGGTCCGCTCAGATGAGGTACTGCGCCGCGGTGCGGCCGGCGAGGATCGGCAGGATGTGCTCGCGGGCCACCGCGACGTGCTCCGGATGGTCCCGGTAGGTGCGATAGCCGTCCTCGTCGTCGAAGTCGCCGATCACCACGAAGGTCGCGTTGCCCGAGTCGATGCCGACGTCGGGCCCGACGCGGTAGTCGCGCAGCTCCGGGATGAGGGGCGGCAGGGTGCGCAGGGCGGCCGCGGCCGCGTCGATCTGCTCGGGGGTCGCCTCGGGCACGAACGTGAGCAGCGAGACATGACGAATCATCAAGTGTCGTCCTGCTCCGTCGGAGCGGGCCGGTCCGGCCACGCTCGGACGCCGCGACGTCGGTACGCGTCGGTCGGGTCCTCGCTCGTGGTCACTGGAGTCCTCCCGAGACGCCACCGTCGACGGGGATCGCCGCGCCGGTCACGTAGTTCGCCGCATCGGAGCACAGGAACGCCACCAACGCGCCGAAGTCCTCGGGGCGGCCGATGTGGCGGACGGGGATCGCGGCGCCGAGGTCGGCACCGTCACCGTGGAGCGCACCGAGACGCTCGGTCGCGTGCAGGCCGGGCTGGAGGCTGTTCACGGTCACGCCGTCGGGCGCGACCTCGCCGGCGAGCGTCTTGAGGAAGCCGGTGACCCCGGCGCGGGCGGTGTTCGACAGGATCAGGTTCGGGATCGGCTGCCGGACCGAGATCGAGGTGATCGCGACGACCCTTCCCCACCCCTGCGCCTGCATGGCCGGCACCGCGGCCTGGCACATGGCGATCGTCGACAGCGCGTTGAGCGAGAAGGCCTGCGCGTAGGCGTCGACGTCGTCGATGGAGGCGAACGTGCCCACGGGCGGCCCACCGGCGTTCGGCACCAGGATGTCGATCCCACCGAGCGCCTCACGCGCCGCGTCGACGAAGTCGGTCGCCCCCTCCGGGCTCCCGACGTCCGCGACGAGCGGGACGGCGTCGGCGCCGATCCGGTCGGTCGCCGCCTCCACGGTGGCTCGGTCACGACCGCAGATCGCCACCCGCACCCCCTCGGCCGCCAGCGCCTGCGCCGCCGCGAACCCGAGGCCCTTCGACGCCGCGGCCACCGCCGCCCGCTTCCCTGCGATCCCGAGATCCATCGGCGGAGTCTTGCAAATGCGCGCCCTCGAACGCACGTCCCGGCGGCTCGGGGTGTGGCCGAGCCGCCCCGCCGGTGTCCCGAGCCGGAGTGTCGGTACGGAGTGGTGCGCGCCACCCAACGCACGTCCCGGCGGCTCGGGGTGAGTCAGTGGATGGGGCCCTCGCCGGCGCGAAGGGAGGGCCCGCCGCTCCGGCCGGTCCGCAGGGCGATGATCTCGGCGCAGATCGCGATCGCGGTCTCCTCCGGCGTCCGGCCACCGATGTCGAGACCGATCGGCGCCATCACCCGGGCGAGCGCAGCGTCGTCGACGCCGGCCTCGCGCAGGCGGGCCATCCGGGTGGCGTGCGTCCGCCGCGACCCCATCGCACCGATGTAGCCGACGTCAGTGGCGAGGGCGCCGATGATCGCGGGGACGTCGAACTTGGCGTCGTGGGTCAGCACGCACACCGAGTCACGCGGTCCGAGCGGCTCGTCGACCGCGGCGAAGAAGCGGTCCGGCCACTCGTTCACCACTGCGTCGGCCATGCGGAACCGCGCCGGGGTCGCGAACACCGCGCGCGCGTCGCACACGGTCACGTGGTAGCCGAGGAGCTTCGCCACGCGTGCGAGGGCGGCAGTGAAGTCGACCGCGCCGAAGATGACCATCCGCGGGGGCGCCACGAAGCTCTCGATGAACACGCCGACGTCCCGCTCGCGCGCCTCGCCGTGCCGGCCGTAGTGGCGGGTGGAGGTCAGGCCGGCGGCGAGCTCGGCGAGCGCGTCGCGCGCCACGACCCGATCGAGGTCGGGGTCGCCGAGCGTGCCGAGCGGGGCGGCGCCGGGCTCGACGAGCAGCTTGGCGCCCAACTCCTCGCCCTCCACGACGGTTGCGAGCGCCACCGGTCGGTCGGCGCGCAGCGCCGACTCGAGCGCGTCGAACACCGGCGTCGCCCCCGATCCGTCCACCCCCGCCCCGGCCACGTGCCGCTACCAGTCGAGGGGCTCGACGTAGAGATGGACCGTGCCCCCGCACGTGAGCCCCACGGCGAACGCCTCGTCGTCGGAGTAGCCGAACGTGACGACGCCCCGGGGTCGTTCGCCGGCGAGCACCGCGAGGGCCTGGGTCGACGACCGCACCCTCGACGCAGCCCCCGGACACGGAGCCGGCGACCTCGCCGGCGTCGTTCACCACCATCGTCGCGCCGGGATCGCGCGGGCTGGAGCCGTCGACGCCCACCACGCGCGCGACCGCGACGCGTCGCCCCTCGGCCCGCCACCGGGCGACGTCGTCGAGGACCTCTTTCATCGGCCCACCGTCCGATCGGGACCCGGCGGTGGACGCGCCCACGACGCGCGCGAGCTCGGCGAGCGACGCGATCGAGTGGCCCTCGACGAAGTCGTCGACGAACGGCAACGCCGCGGCCATGCCCGCGGCCAGCGGCGCGAACCCCGGCGAGGCCTTGAGCGGGTTGACCCAGACGACGCGGTGCGCGACCCGGGCCAGCCGCGCCATCTGCTCGGCGAGCACGTCGGGCTCGCCGCGGTCCCACCCGTCGGAGATGATCACCACGACGGCACCCCGGGCCATGCCCCGCATCCCCCACGTGTCGTTGAAGGTGCGCAGCGACGCGCCGATGCGCGTACCGCCCGACCAATCGGCGACCCTCGACGCCGCGGCGGCGATCGCGGCATCCGGATCCCGGTTCGACAGCTCGCGAGTGAGGCGGGTCAGGCGCGTGCCGAAGGCGAACGCCTCCACACGCGTGCGCGCGACCACCGCGCTGTGCAGGAAGCGCACCAGCACCCGCGCGTACGGCTCCATCGAGCCGCTCACGTCGCAGAGCACCACGAGCCGGCGGGCCCGGCGCGACGGTGATCGCCACGCACGCGCCAGTGGCTCACCCTCCGTGCGGAGCGCGGCCTGCATCGTGCGCCGGACGTCGGGGCGACGCCGGGCCCGGCGGCCGCGCGTCAGCCGACGGGAGCGCCGCAACGCGGCGGTGAGGCGGAGATCGGCGAGCACCCGCCGCGCTTCGTCGTGCTCGGCGGCGGAGTAGGTGGCGAAGTCGCGGTGGCGCAGCGTCTCGGCCCGACTGAAGCGGACCGTGACGATCGGCACTGCGTCCGCCGGGTCGGCCTCGGGTCCGCCGCCGTCGTCCTCGCGCCCCGGCGCGTCGAGCGCGATCACCGCGTCGGCGACCACCGACGCGCCCGCGCCGGACCCGTCGGCACCCAGGGACGCGAACCACGCCCGGAAGCAGGCGTCGAAGCGCTCGACGTCCTCGGGCCGGTTGCACAACGTCGCGCGCGCCGCCCAATAGACGTCCGTGCCGACACCCCACCCGACGACGCCGAGTGCGTCGGCGAAGGTGACGGTGCTGCCGGTCGGGACGCGGAGCCCGGCGGCGCGCAGCACCCGGACGAAGCCGACCGCGGCGCGCGCCGGATCGAAGGTCGTCGGGAGCTCAGGCACCGCCTCCCCCGCTCCCGGCCCTGCGGGCCAGGCCGCTCGGGCCTCGCTCGCGCTCTTCCAGCTCGTTCGTGCCGTGGCTCGCTCCGCGTGCGCCGGCGGCCACGACCGTCGCGGCGAGCCCGTGCTCGCGGAGGCGCGCCTGGTCCTCCCGGTACTTGAGCACCACGCCGAGCGTCGCCGCGACCGACCCCTCATCGAGGTGGGTCACGCCGAGCCGAGTGAGGGCGGTCGCCCAGTCGATCGTCTCGGCCACCCCCGGCGGCTTGTAGAGGTCCAGTGACCGCAGCACCTCGGCCGCGCCCGCGACCTCACGCGCGAGCGGGCCACCCACCCCCGGTGCCTTGCGCTCGACGATCGCCACCTCCCGGTCGAAGTCGGGGTGGTCGATCCAGTGGTAGAGGCAGCGTCGCTTCAGCGCGTCGTGCACGTCACGCGTCCGGTTCGACGTGAGGATCACCACCGGCGGCTCTGTGGCGCGGATCACGCCGAGCTCGGGGATCGTCACCGAGTAGTCGGACAGCAGCTCCAGGAGGAACGCCTCGAACTCGTCGTCGGCGCGATCGACCTCGTCGATGAGGAGCACCGGCGGCCGACCGTCGTGGTCGATGGCCCGCAGCAGCGGCCGCCGCACCAGGAACCGCTCCGTGTACAGCTCGTCCTCGTCGACCGGCCCGCCCGACGCCTCGGTGGCGCGCAAATGGAGCAGCTGGCGGGAGTAGTCCCACTCGTACAGTGCCTGAGCCGCGTCGATGCCCTCGTAGCACTGGAGCCGCACCAGCTCGGTCCCGAGCCACGCGGCGAGAACCTTCGCGACCTCCGTCTTGCCCACGCCGGCTTCGCCCTCGAGGAGCAACGGCCGGTGCAGGCTCAACGCGAGGAAGACGGCCGTCGCGAGGCCCTGGTCGGCCAGGTAGTCGTGCGCCAGGAGCGCGTCCCGCACGTCCGCGACCCCCTCGACCATGACGGGCCAGGCTACAAGCCGACCGCGGCGCCCTCGGCCCGAGGGTCGGTGGCGACCGCGCAGCCGATGGGGCGGATCCCGATCGCGTGCGCGTGCCCCATCCCGACGTCGCGCGCCACGACCTCGACGACCTCGTGGCCGCGCGAGGTCAGCGCGGTCACGACGTCGGGGGCGAGATCGGCCTCCGCGCGCACCCGCCAGTCCCACGGCTCCACCCGCCAACGCGGCGCGTCGATCGCGGCCTGCGGGTCGAGGCCGTCGTCGATGACCGCGCTGAGGACCTGCGCGTGGACCTGGGCCTGCGCGTCGCCCCCCATGGAGCCGAAGACGAGCTCGGGTCGACCGTCCCGCACCACCATCGCCGGGATGAGGGTGTGCATCGGCAGCTTCGACGGCGCGAGCGCGTTCACACGCGACGGGTCGAGCGCGAACGACGATCCCCGGTTGTTGAGGTTGATCCCCCACTCGGGCACGTGGACGCCGGATCCGAACGACAGGAAGTTCGACTGGATGAGGCTCACGAGGAGGCCGTTCCCGTCGGCCGAGCACAGGTACGCGGTCCCACCCCGCTGTGGGTGCCCGGGGGTGGGCGTGCCCGCACGATCCGGATCGATCGCGTCGCGCCGCGTCGCGATCCAGGCGTCGGCGTAGAGGTCGGACGCGGCGACGGTCATCGCGTCCGGGTCGCTGATGTGGTCGTCACGGTCACGGAGGCCGAGCTTCACCGCCTCCACCATGAGGTGGGCGCGGTCGCCGGGATCCATCGTCGCCAGGTCGAAGCCGTCGAGGATTCGCAGGATCTCGAGGACCGCCGCACCCTGCGTGGGCGGCGGCAGCTCGACCACCTGCGCATCGCGGTACGACGCGACGAGCGGCGCGTCCCAGCGCCCGGCGTGCGCGGCGAGGTCGTCGGTGGTCATGAAGCCGCCGTGGCGCGCCACTGCGGCGGCGACGTCCTGCGCGACCCGCCCGCGGTAGTACGCGTCGGGTCCGTCGGCGGCGAGCAGCTCGATGAGTCGGGCGAGCGGTTCCTGCACCAGCAGGTCGCCGGTGTCGAGCCCGCCGTACACGGCCTGCCACTCCGGGAAGTCACGGTAGAACCCGCGGTAGCCCTGCGCCGCGGCCGCGGCGAGCGGCGTGATCTCGAAGCCCTCGCGGCGCGAACCGGACCGCGTCACGCGCCAGCTCGCCGAAGCTCATGGTGCCCCAACGCGCCAGCAGATCGAACCAGCCCGCGACCGCGCCGGGCACCGTCACGGAGTGGGGGCCGATGAGCAGCGGGGTCTCGCCGAGCGCGTCGCGCACCGCGTCGATCGTCGCGCCGGCCGGCGAGCGTCCCGAGCCGAGGTAGCCGTGCAGCTCGCCGTCCCAGACGACGGCGAAGATGTCGCCGCCGTAGCCGCAGTAGTACGGCGCGACGACGCCGAGCGCGAGGTTGGCGCCGACGATCGCGTCGACGGCGTTGCCACCGCGTGCGAGCACCGCGGCGCCGGCTGCCGAGGCGAGGTAGTGAGGCGTGGCCAACCCGGCCCGGGGGTAGGGGGCCGCGCGCCCGGGACCATCAACCGTCTTCGGCGGGGACGGGATCGCTCGCGGCGGTGAGGTCGAGCTCGGCCGCGCCGAGCGCCGCCAGCGTCGCGTCGTCACCGTCGGCGATGCCGCCCTTCACCGGATCCTCCACGAGCCGCTGCATGTGCTTCAGCCCGTACCCGGCGTAGAGACCGTCCTCCACGCGCTCGTCGAAGCTCCAGCGCAGGACGGCCATGCGCTTGCGCTCCATCCGCCCCGAGTTGGGATCCCCCACCAGCTCGGTCCGCGCCCGGCCGAGCGCGCCGAAGATGCCGATGGTGCCGTACTCGTAGAGGTGGTGGTACGCGGGATCCATGCCGAGCGAGCCGAGGTCGGTGAGGAACACCGACGAGTACAACGCGTCGTTGTCGACGAAGAACGACGGGAACATCCCGTTCGCCTCGAGGACGCGATACAGGAGCATCACGGCGCGGCGCAGGAAGCCGGGCAGGGCGAGGATCACGCGCATCTCACCGTCGATGCTGGCCTTCTCACCGCCGAACTTCGCCGACTGCAGCTGCGTGCCCATCGCCGCGACCATCGCCGCGAACGTCTCCTCGGGCTCGACGCGGCGCTTCAGCACCATGAGCGGCGCGCCCTTCTTCATCCGCTGCTTCGCGCTGTACGAGATCCAGATGCCCTTGCGCTGGTAGAGCCGGCCGCCGGCCACGAACCGGTTGAGCCCGGGGAACTCGGCGAGACCGCCCCGGGCCGCCCACATGACCACGTGGAACAGCGTCGCCCGCGTCTCGGGGTGCGCCTGGTTGAACGCCCGGACGAACCGCTCGGCCGCGCGCACGTCGATGCGCTGCTCGAAGTAGACGACGGAGTCGTTCCGCGTCCGCATGATGTACGGCATCATCCGACGGAGGTCGGTGCCGTCCTTGACGAGATCGCCGTCCGCCCGGCGCCACCAGAACACGGTCGAACGCTAGCCCGACCACCGGCCGGGCCCGTTCACCCGCACTCACTAGCCTGCGCCGGTGCGCATTCTCGTGGTGGGAGCCGGTGGGGTCGGAGCCGCAATGGTCGGGATCGCGCACCGCCGTGACTTCTTCGACCAGCTGACGATCGCCGACGTCGACCTCGACCGCGCCACGCGTGCCGTCGCCGGGCTCGACGACGGGCGCCTCGCCGCGGCCACGGTCGACGCGTCGCGCGCCGACGCGGTCGCCGCGCTCGCGCGTGAGGCCCGCGCCGACGTCGTGGTCAACGCCTGCGACCCGCGCCTCAACCCGCCGATCTTCGACGGCGCCTTCGCGGCGGGGACCACCTACCTCGACATGGCGATGCACCTGTCGCACCCCCACCCCGAGCACCCGTACACCCAGACCGGCGAGATGCTCGGCGACGGCCAGTTCGCGGTCGCCGACCGGTGGGAGGCCGCGGGCCGGCTCGCCCTCGTGGGCATCGGCGTGGAGCCCGGCCTCTCCGACGTGTTCGCGCGCTACGCGGCCGACCACCTCTTCACCACCGTCGACGAGGTCGGCGTGCGCGACGGCGCCGACCTCGAGATCGAGGGATTCGACTTCGCGCCCACGTTCTCGATCTGGACGACGATCGAGGAGTGCCTGAACCCGCCCGTGATCTGGGAGCGCGACCGCGGCTGGTACACGACCGCGCCGTTCTCCGAGCCCGAGACGTTCGTCTTCCCCCAGGGCATCGGCCCGGTGGAGTGCGTCAACGTCGAGCACGAAGAGGTGCTGTTGATCCCGCGCTGGGTGGACTGCAACCGCGTCACCTTCAAGTACGGCCTCGGCGACGAGTTCATCGCGGTCCTCGAGGCGCTGCACCGGACGGGACTCGATCGCACGAAGCCCGTCCGCGTGCGTGACGTCGAGGTGGCCCCGCGCGACGTCGTGGCCGCGACGTTGCCGAACCCGGCCGAGCTCGGCGAGCGCATGCACGGCAAGACGTGCGCGGGCACCTGGGTCACCGGGACCGGCGTCGACGGCGCGCCGCGCGAGGTGTACCTGCACCACGTGGTCGACAACGACGAGTGCATGGCCGAGTACGGCCACCAGGCCGTGGTGTGGCAGACCGCGGTCAATCCGGTGATCGCGCTCGAGCTGCTCGCGGCCGGGACGTGGTCGGGTGCCGGCGTGCTCGGCCCCGAGGCGTTCGACGCGGTGCCCTACCTCGACCTGCTCACCGCGTACGGCTCACCGTGGGGCATCGAGGAACGCACCCCCGCGACCTGAGCCGAACGTCGGGCTCAGGCGCGCACCAACATCAGGATCAGCGCGTAGTGGCAGCCGGCGGCGGCGACCGTCATCACGTGCCACAGCTCGTGGAAGCCGAAGGTCTGCGGACGCAGGCGCGGGCGCTGGAGGCCGAAGAGGATGGCGCCGACCGTGTAGAAGACGCCGCCAGCGAACAACAGCGCGATCTCGGTCGCCGACAGTGCCTGGAAGATCACCGGCAGCGCCACCACCATCACCCAGCCGAAGGCCACGTACAGGTAGCCGCTGTGGCGGTCCATGAAGTTCCAGTGGGTGAACGTCAGCGTCACGCCGACGACGGCGACCGTCCATGCGATCGCGAGGAGTGTGATGCCCCACGCCGGTTGCAGCGCCAGCAGCACGATCGGCGTGTACGAGCCCGCGATGAGCACGAAGATCATGGCGTGGTCGGCGCGTTGCATCCGCTCGCGGATACGTGGCGACCACCGTCCGCGGTGGTACGCGGCCGAGGTCCCGAAGAGCAGTGCCACCGATGCCGCGTACAACGACGCGGCCACGTACGACGACGCGTGCGTCGACGCGAGGATGAGGACCGCGCCGGCCGGCAGGCTCAGCCAGAACGTGCACTGGTGCAGCCGCCCGCGGAATCGAGGCTTGGGCGGGAACCCGTCCAGGGCCACGATGGCGGCGTCGTCGACCGGAAGCACCCGTGCATCGTACGGCTCGGCGGGCGAGCCGCCATGAGGCGGGCGGACGGTTTCCCTCAGCGGGCACCGCGAATTCACGGCCGCGGGGCGGCCCGTGATGGGAGGATGACGACGTGACGCCGGTGCAGCGGTTCGACGTCGGGACGGTCCGGCTGACCCGGGTCCCCTACTTCGACGTGACCCTGCCTCCCGACGCGGTCGCGCTCACCGAGGACGAGATCGCCGCCCTTCCGTGGGCAGTGGGCACCTGGTGCGCGAGCCCGCAGGAGGTGCGGGTCGGGCAGGCGTTCTGGGTCGTGGAGTCCGACGGGCGCACCGTCGTGGTCGATCCGTGCGGCGCGTCCGACGGCTTCCTGCGCACCGGACCCGAGGCGATCGACCATCAGGACGCCGCGTTCGCGGCCTTCCGCGACGCAGGGTTCGATCCGGACGCGGTCGACACGGTGGTGATGAGCCACCTCGACGGGATCGGGATGAACGCCCTCGTCGACGGGGACGGCCACTGGCGGCCGGCGTTCCCGCACGCCCCGATCGTGCTGAGTGAGACGGAGTGGACCAAGACCGTCGCGCGCGGCGAGCAGGCCGACGCCGTCGCGCTGATCGAGCTGCACGCACAGGGAGCCGTCACGCCGGTGTCGCTCCCCCATCGCCTCACCCGAGACCTCGAGCTCGTCCTCTCCGGCGGTCACAGCCCCGGCCACGCCACGCTGATCGTGCGCTCCGACGACGCCCGGGCCCTCTTCCTCGGCCACCTCGCGGTCACGCCGATGCAGGCGGCGCTCACGCGACCCTTCGCGCTCCACGACGATCCGGAGCTCGGCGGACGCGCGCTGCGGAGCTGGTTGCACGACGCCGCGAGCGACGACGCGCTCGTGATCGGGCCGCTGTGGCCCGTGCCGGGCGCGGCGCGGGTCCGCCTCGACCCGTTCGAGCTCGTCCCGGCCCGCTGACGGTCGCCCTCCGGCTCCCACCCGGGCCGCCCGGATTCTCACGATCTCAGCGTCGGGTGCATCGCGAGGCCCCGGCCGGTAGCGTCGTCGCTCGACAGGCCCCGTCGACCCGAGCTCCCTGCCCAGCCCGCGGTGACGGGGTCTCGTCACGTCCGGCGTCGTCCGGCCTCGTCCGCGGCGGTGCGATCCACGCGAGGTCCGGGACCGTCAGACTGCGTGAACGGACATGTCGGACCCGGACCCCACGCCTGCACGAGTGCATCGTGCGTCGACCGGCCCGCCCTGAGGCCGCGCTGAATCGATGAGAACCCTCGGAGAGCCGAGATCAGGCGGTGGCGGCGACGATCGCGTCGTAGAGGGCCACCGCGTCGACCGGCTTGGTGAGACAGCGCGCGACGCCGGCCTCGACGAGCGCGGCCGCGGTCTTCGGGCTCGCGTCCGCCGTCACGACGACGACCGGGATCGCCTGCGTCACCTCCGCCGCCCGCAGCCGGCGCAGCACCGCCTCCCCCGGGAGGTCGGGCAGGTGGAGATCGAGGAGGATCACGTCGGGCACCGAGCGCGTCGCGGTCGCGATGCCCTCGGCGCCCGTCGTCGCGGTGAGGGTCGCGGCGACACCGAACACCGCCATCATCGCCTGGATCAGGCGCACGTTCGCCGCGTTGTCCTCGATGCACAGCACCCGCACGCCGGTGAGCTCGCGGCCGAAGGCGGACGTCGCACCCGCCTCCGGCACGGCCACCTCCGCGTCGACGATCGGGGCGGTCGACGGCAGCACGACGGTGAACGTGCTGCCGACGTCCGGCACCGAGTCGACGAGGATCCGTCCGCCCATCCCCTCGACGAGCATCTGCGACAACGCCAGCCCCACGCCCGCGCCCTCGACCGTGGGATCGCTGCCCAGCCGCTCGAACGGCGCGAACAGGCGCGGCCGCAGCTCGTCCGGGATGCCGCCGCCGGTGTCGCGGATCGCGACGTGCAGCTCGTCGTCGTGCGTCGTCGTCGACACCTGCACCGTGCCGTCGCGGCGGTTGTACTTCACCGCGTTCGACAACAGGTTCAACAGGACCTGCCGCACGCGGAGGCGATCGCAGCGGGCCCACCCCGTCCAGGGTCCGTCCTGCGCCGGCGTCGGGATGTGCACGTCCCGCGACCGTGCGAGCGGCTCGCTGAGGTACAGCGCCTCGGCGATCACCTCGGCCACGTTCACCGGCTCGATGGAGAACGACACGTGCCCGGCGCGCACGCGCTCGAACTCCAGGAGGTCGTTCAACAGGTCGAGCAGGTGATGCCCGGCCCGCTGGATCTGCTCGAGCGCCTCGCGTTGGTCGTCGCGCGGGTTGCCGATGTCGAGGAGCTGGGCGAAGCCCAGGATGGAGTTGAGCGGTGTGCGCAGCTCATGGCTCATCCGCGAGAGGAAGTCGCTCTTGGCCTTGTCGGCCACGACCATCTCCTGCGCACGACGACGCTCCGTGACGTCACGCGCGATCGCCACGACCTGGGTGCCCTCCGGCGTGTCGATCGTGCCGAGGCTCACCTCGATCGGGAACTCGCTGCCGTCCTTGCGACGGCCGGAGAGATCGGCGCCGGCGCCCATGGGCCGACTCGTCGGAGCGGCCACGAACTGGTCACGCCGATGCTGGTGCGCGGGCCGGGACCGCTCCGGGCACCAGGAGCTCGATCGGCGCGCCGGCGAGCTCGACCGGCGCGTACCCGAACACCTCGGCCGTCCGCTGGTTGCAGGTGGCGATCCGTCCGGCGGCGTCGACCACGATCACCGCGTCGGGCGCCTGCTCGACCAACTGGCGGAACCGACCCTCCGACGAGGCGAGCGCGAGCTCGGCGCGACGCTCGCGAGTGACGTCGGCGAGGCTGACGACGGTCCAGTGCCGTCCGTCGGGGCGCGGCAGCGGCATCGCCACGATGACGATGATCCGTCGCCCACCGTCGGGCCGCACCGTGACCGTGAGGCGTCCCTGGGGCTGCCCGCTGTCGAGGGTCCCGATGATCGGCCACTCGTCCACGTCGATGCGGCGGCCGCTCTCGTCCTCGAGCACCCACGGCGAGTCGCGCACGTCGAGGCCGATGAGCGTCGCGCTCTCGTAGCCGAGCAGCAGCTCGGCGCTGCGGTTCATCGCGACGATGCGGCCGTGGTGGTCGACCACCAGCACACCCTCGGCGAGGGCGTCGAAGATCGCGACCGCGAACTCGTCCGACTGGCTGAAGCCGTGCAACCCGCGACGGCGCTCCGGCACCACGGGATCGGCCGGACCCCCCGTCGGCGGGTCGTCCGCTCGACGTCGCCGGTCCTCCGTCGCGGCCATCGTGTCCCTCAGTCGCTCGCGACGAGATAGCCGAACCCGCGGACGGTCCGGATGAAGTCCGACGGGCACCCGGCCGCGCCGAGCTTGGCGCGCAGGCGCCGGACGTGCTCGGTGACCGTCGCGTCGTCCTGCCAGTCCGACATGGATCCCCACACGTGGTGCAACAGCGCCTCGCGACTGAACGTTCGGGGCGACTGCACCACGAGGAACTCCAGCAGCGCGTACTCCTTGGGCGTGAGCGCGACCGGCGTTCCGGCCACCTGGGCACCCTTCACCGCCAGATCCAACGTCACCGGCCCGAGCTCGACCTTCTCGACCGGGCGGGCGTCCTGGGCCCGGCGGAGCAGGGCGCGGACCCGCGCGGAGAGCTCCTTCACCGAGTACGGCTTGACCATGTAGTCGTCGGCGCCCGCGTCGAGCCCGTTGACGCGCTCGGTCTCCTCGCGTCGCGCCGTGAGCAGGAGCACGGGCACACCGCTCGCGCGCCGGATCTCCGACAGCACCTGGAGCCCGTCGATCCCGGGCAACCCGAGGTCGAGCACCACGACGTCGACGGGCTCGCGGTGCAGCATCTGGAGGGCCGCGGGACCGTCACTCGACTCGAGCACGGTGTGGCCGTCCTCCTCGAGCACCCGCCGGACCAGCAGCCGGTTCCCGTCGTCGTCCTCGACGACGAGGACGACGGCCGCGGCACCGTCCTGACGTTCGCGCTCCGACGCCTCGCCTTGGGTCACCGGCTCGCCCCCCCGGACCGCGCTCGTTGCCGCCCGAGAGCATACGGCACAACTGCACGAATTCGGGCGCCGAGCCGGCGCGTCGTGCGTCACGTATCAGACGGCGCCCGATCCGGGTACGCCCCTCGTGGACCGCAACCGCACCGACCGGGAGGAGTGACCGTGACGCAGCGACCGAAGGCCGACGCAGCACGGCGGTCGCCACCGAGGCCGCGCGACGTGCGTCCACCGAACCGCAACGGCGGCATCCTGCGCACCGTGGGCCTCCGCGGCCCGCGCCGGCGCCGGACCGCCCGCACCCGTCCCACAGGGACGCCACCCGTACCCGCCGCACCCGAACCGAGGAGATCGACATGACCACCGAACTGCAAGGCCGCCGCATCGCGTTCGTCGTGGCGAACGAGGGCATCGAGCAGTCCGAGCTCACCGAGCCGTGGAAGGCCGTCGAGGCCGCCGGCGGCACGCCCGAGCTCATCGCGACGAAGCCCGGCGAGGCCCAGGCGTTCCATCACCTCGACCCGGCCGACCGCTTCCCCGTCGACCGCACCACCGCCGCGGCCGACCCGCACGACTACGACGGGCTGGTCCTGCCGGGCGGCGTCGCCAACGCCGACGCGATCCGCACCGACCCCGACGCCGTGCACCTCGTCCGCGAGGTGGCGTCGCGGGCACCCGTGGCCGTGATCTGCCACGGGCCGTGGATCCTCGTCGAGGCGGGCGCGGTGGACGGCCGGACGCTCACGTCGTGGCCGAGCCTGAAGACCGACCTCGAGAACGCCGGCGCGCACTGGGTGGACGAACGCGTGCACGTCGACGGCCGCCTCGTCAGCAGCCGAAAGCCCGACGACCTGCCCGCGTTCTGCGAGGAGCTGGTCCGCACGTTCGCCACTGCACCCTCGGCGGTGTCGTGATGGCGGATCCACGTCAGGAGCGGGTGGAGGAGCTCGCCGAGGAGGTCCGCGAAGAGAACCCGGACCCCACGACGCGTCGCGAGGCCTTCGAGCTCGATCTCATGGAGGAGGGTCTCGTGGAGGAGGGGCGCGACGTCCAGGTCACCGGCGACGAGGCGGAGACCTGAGCCGGCCCGCTCAGCGGGAGGCCAGCGCGGCTTCGCGCGCTTCGCGCTTCGCATCGGCACGCGCCGCCGCCTTCGCGAGCCGTTCGACGAAGCGCACCAATCGATCGCGCGCCCGCTCGGCGTCGTCGTCGAGGCCGGTCAACGCCTCGACGTCCCACCGCTGCAACACCATCGGCGCCACGATCTGGTGGTAGTGGATGGAGAAGTCGTACACGCCCAGCGACGCGATCGTGCGTGCATGTCGTGCGAAGTCGGCGATACCGGTTCCGGGCATCGCGAAGGTGCGGACGACCTCGTCGATCGCGACCACCATCGACGACGGATCCCTCACCAGCATCTCGGTGGCGAGATCCCGGTAGAACAGGTGGTGGAGGTTCTCGTCTGCTGCGACGCGCCGCATCACCGCGCGACCGGCGGGGTCGTCGAGCAGCTCACCCGTGTTGCGGTGCGCGATGCGGGTCGCGAGCTCCTGAAGGGTGGTGTAGACGAGCCCGGCTTCGACGGTGTCGAAGATCGGCGTCTCTCCCTTCGCGACCTGCTGCATCCGCCCCCGCTCGAGTGCCACCGGATCGATCGAGCGGGTGACGGTGAGGTAGTCACGGATGACGATCGCGTGCCGGCCCTCCTCCGCGGTCCACTGGCGAGTCCAGCGGGCCCACGCGGAGTCACGGTCGTCGACGCTGAGCGACGCGTAGTAGTACGGCAGGTTGTCCTCGGTGAGCAGGTTCACGAGGAGTGCGACGCGTACCGGGGCCGGCACCGGCGACCCCTCGGGGTCCCACGGCGCGTCGGGTCCGAAGTCGCGCCCCAGGCTCCACGGCACGAACTCGTGCGGGAACCATTCCTTGGCGGTGGCGAGATGCCGGTCGTACAACCCGGCGACGAACGGCTCGAGGTCGGCACCGAGTGCCTGCATCACCGTCATCAGCGCAGCTCCGGGACAATCAAGCGAAGAAGCCGGGGTCCTGGGCTTGGCCGCATCGGATCAGAGACCGCATGGTACCCCGGCCGCGGCGCGCGACCCGGGCGCAGGAGATCTCGGCGGGACCGCCCGTCGGG
>CAVWPR010000031.1:0-13965 GCA_963756815.1 uncultured Acidimicrobiia bacterium | reverse complement strand
TGTGCTCGAGCTGTTGCGGAGCGTCGAGCCCGCGCCGGCCTACGCGTTGGGTCCGACCTGGGACCTCATCGCATGGAACGACGCCTTTGCGACGCTGTTCCCTCCGATCGCGTCACTGCCGGCCGACGAGTGCAACCTCGTCTGGCTGCTCTTCGCGAACGACGACGCGCGCGCCCTCAACGGTGCGTGGGAGTCGGAAGCGCGCCGCACGCTCTCGCAGTACCGGGCCGAGGTGACCCCGATGCGCGACGACCCGACCGTCGCGACGCTGGTGGCGCGGTTGCGGGGGGCGAGCGCGGAGTTCCGGGAGTGGTGGCCCCAGTACGACGTCGCCGCGTTCGAGACCCACCGGCGCGTGTTCGACCACCCGCAGGTGGGCCGCCTCGAGTTCGAGACGGAGCAGCTGGTGCCGGTGGCGGCGCCCGACATCCGCGTGGTCGTGCACCTTCCGGTCGAGGGGGACGACTCCGCTCGCCGGCTGGCCGAGGCGCGGCTCATCGAGCCGTGAATGCGGCGGCCGTCGGCCCCCGTGCATGCGGCGGGGTCAGGGCGTGGCGGCGAGGAGGATGTACGCCCCGCCGGGGAGAACTGCCTCGAGCTTCTGTGCGATCGGCACCGACGCGGCCGGAGACCGGTTCTCGTAGATGTAGCCGTGGAGCCGCATGTTCCGGACCTGGAGGCCGGCGTCCTCGGCGAGCCCTCGCAGCGTGTGGCGCGAGTAGTGGAGCAGGCCGCGACACACCGACGAGACGACGCCGAATGCCGCCATCGGTGGGTGATTGCGGTTCGGCTCGCAGATCGCCACACCGCGTCGCGCGACGCGCCGCATCTCGGCGAAGGCGTCGACGGGCCGGTCGAGATGGTGGAGCAGGCTCGCCGCGAACACGACGTCGAAGCTGTCGTCGGGGAAAGGCAGGGCGTAGGCGTCGCCGACCTGGAGGAGCTCGGGAACCGCGCTGCGCTCGATCATGTTCTCGGACAGCTCGAGGCCCGTGACGCTCGGGAGCCGCTGCGCCCACCAGTAGGTGAACATACCGGTACCCGCACCGACGTCGAGGAGCGTGGCGTCGGCACCGATGCCGAGCTCGGCGCAGAACCAGTCGATCTTGGGCATCGTGAACGGCTCGGCGGCCGGGTCGCGTGCATCCCGGTAGAAGGTGCGCTTGTCCCAGTGCGTCTGCTGATTCGGATTGACCCACCGGTCCATCGGGCGGAGATTATCCGGGGTCGGTTGTCCGCGGGTGCGACGGTGCGACGGCGGCAGCCGGCCCCGAGGACCGTCGTGACATCGCGTGGACGCCCAACGCGACGAGGCCACCGGCGGCGAGGACCATGCCCGCGAGGAGCAGTCCCGGCGGCAGACCCGGCTCCCACCGCGGCCGCACCACCCAGTCGAGGACGTCGGCGCCCTCGACGCGCCCCGTGCCGAGTCGCCGGGCGATGGCGACGAACGCGACGACCTGTCCGGTGAACGCGACCGCAGCAGACCGATCCCGATGGCTCGGCGTCGCGCCGTCGTCGCGTCCACGAGCCAGCAGGCCAGGATCACGAGGCCGACGGTCAGTGGGAGCCCATAGCGACCCTGCCACGGGAATCCGATGCTCGGGACGTTGTACCCGTCCGTGGTGATCGGCAGTGCGATCGTCGCGAGCGCGACGAGTCCGATCGCGACCCTGCCGCGGGTCGACGCGTCGATCAACCCGAAGCCGATCGCAACGAGCGCGATCACCGCCCACGCCGCGAGCAACAGCACCGGGAGCGGGAGGAAGTTCGTTCCCATCGCGCCGATCGACTGGCGCAGGATGACCGGCAGGGTGTGGAACGCATCCGCGAACCCGACCGCCGGGTGCTCCGGTTGGTCGAGCTTCAGGCCGACGACGAAGGTCCACACGACGGTCGCGCCGACGCCGACGAGCACCACCGCCGACCACACCTGCGTGTCGCGACGGGCGAACACGGTGCGGATGCGGTCCGGCGCCGCCACGAGTGCGGCGGCGACGAGTGCGACGAGCGCGAAGCCCGGCCCGAGCCCGCGCATGCTGACCAGCACGAGACCGGCGATGCCGGCCCGCGTGATCAACCGGCCGTCGGACTCCTCGGAGTCTCCGCCCGCGAGCGCGAGCAGCGTCGCCCACAGCGCGATCGACGCCACGATCTCGGTGCCGTTCGGGTTCATCGTGCCGCCGAGGTACCAGACCATCGGGGTGATCGACGATGGCGACGCCGGCCACCGCCCACGTCCGCCGCCTGCGGTTGAACGCCGACACGAACGCGCTCGGCGAGGAGGGCCGCGCACACGATGGCGTTCAACACTCGCATCGCGATCATGCCGGGGCGGTCGGGCCAGACGAGCGACGGCAGTCCCGTGATCCAGTAGTACGCCGGCGAGGCCCGGAACTCGTACGTGGGCACCGCCACCAACCGGTCCGAGCCGTGGAACCGTGGCACGCAGTCCGGCGTCAGGTGCCGGGTCGGCTGATGCCGGAAGAACCGGCTCCGTTCGAAGCAGCCGGCACGCCCGGTGTCGGCGTACGCCTCGGGCACGTGTTGGATCCAGCTCTCGACGATCAGCCGCGTGCGCGCCGGGAGCAGCTGCCCGCGGGCCACCCCCGCGGCGCGCACGGCGTGCGCGCCCTCGTCGGCCGACGCCATGAGCGGGGTCGCGACCGCCCACACCAGGCACCCGAGCAACAGGAGCGTGAAGAGCGACCACCACGTCCGCCGCAACGTCGGGGCCGGGCGTCGCACGTCGAGCATCATGGCATCCGGTCCGGCGACGGCCGGCCACCATGCCCGACCCGGCGCGAGGGTCCGTCGGTACCCTTCAGTCCTTGCCTGCGCCCGGACCCGTCGCCGTCGTCGCACGCGACGGGCTCGTCGGCCTCGGCGTCGGGCGCTACCTCCTGGGTTGGGCCGCTGTCGCGATCGCGCTCGGCGCGGTCGGCGCGGCCTCGGTGCGACTCCGCGCGTGGCTCGTGCCCTGGCTCGGTGCGCCCGCACGGCTCGTCGAGGCGACGGTGGGCGTCGCGATCTTCACCGGCGTCGCCTTCGTCCTGGGCGCGATGGGCGGCTTCGCCGGTTGGCCGCTCCTGGTCGGACTGCTCGTGGTGTCGCTCGCGGTCGAGCGGGTCGCGGCGCACGCGCACCCTCGAGCGTTCGTGATGGACGACGAGCCGACCCGGCCGTCGGGTCGGGCCGAGCACGTGTCGCGGCGTGCGTCGTGGTCGCCCTGGTCGGCGCCCAGTGGATCAGTCACACCGCCGGCGCATTCGGGCACGGCATGACCGAGGGCGACACGCTCTGGTACCACGGCGTGTTCGCGGCTCGCTTCGTGCAGGAGGGCCGCCTCGACATCTTCCCGGATCTCGGGAGCGCGGCGCAGGCGTTCTTCCCGGCGAACAGCCAGATGTTCCACGCGATCGCGTTCTTCCCGTTCGACCGCGACCTGCTCTCGCTACCGTTCAACCTGGTGTTCGCGGTCCTCGCGCTCCTCGCCGCGTACTGCGTCGGGCGCCGGCGCGGGCTCGGGGCGCTCTGCGTGGCCGCGGGTGCGGTCGTGCTGGGGCTGCCGGGGATCGTCGGCGTGCACCCGGGGCAGGCCACGAACGACGTCCTGTGTGCCGCGTTCCTCCTGGTCGCGGTCGCGTTGCTGCTCGAGGGTGGGATCGCACCGATGCCGCTCGCGCTCGCGTCGGTCGCGGCCGCGCTGTCGCTCGGGACGAAGCTCACCGTCGCCGTGCCGCTCACGGTCCTGACCGTGCTCGTCGTCGTCGAAGCCGTGCGCCGGCGCCGCCCGGCGCTCGTGGCGGCATGGCTGGTGCCGCTCGCGGTCTTCGGATCGTTCTGGTTCCTACGCAACTGGGCCCTCGCCGACAACCCCCTGCCGTTCTACGACCTGCAACTCGGACCGCTGCACCTCCCCGACCGCGCCCACCTGTCCGACAACGCGTCGATCGCGAATCACGTCCTCGAGCGCGACACGTGGACGCGCGTGTTCCGGCCCGGTCTGCGGCAGGCCTTCGGGCGGGCCTGGGTGCTGGTCTGCGTGACGCCGGGGATCGCAGGACTGCTCGTGATCGGGCGTCGTCGCACGCTCGCGGAGCGGATGGTGGGTCTCGTGGCGGTCGCCGCCGGCGTCGGGTACGTCCTGATGCCGTTCACGATGGAGCTGGGTGGGGCCGCGTTCGCGGCAACGGCGCGCTACGGCGTCCCCTCGCTGCTCGTCGGTATGGTGCTCCTCCCGCTCGCGGTCTGGCTGGACCGGGCGCCGTCGTGGCTGCGGGCGACGGCAGCGGGCGGGCTGCTCGTGATACTCGGGCTGGATCTGGTCGCGCCCGACGTCGAGCGGTTCGCGCCCTGGTGGATGCCCGACCGGCCACTGGCGATCGGGTTGACCGTGGCGCTGCTCGTCGTGGCACTGGTGGCGTGGCGGGGCGGGCGGGCGGTACGAGTCCTCGTGGCAGCTGGGATGGCGGTCGCGCTCGTCGCCGGCGGCTTCGTCGTGCAACGGCACTACCTCGAGCGCCGCTATGCCCTCGGCGCGGGTCTGCGGCTCGACCGTGCGTACGAGTACGCGAACGCGCACGAGCCGCAGACCGTGGTGCCGTTCCAGACGATCCAGTTCTACCCCCTCTTCGGGCCGTCCTTCGCGAACCGCATGCTCGTGTTTCGGCCGCCGCGGTCGGCGCGTTCGATCGACCCCGCGGTGAGGTGTCGGGAGTGGCAGCGCGCGTTCCGCGCCCGCCACGTCACACTGATCGTGGTCGGACCCGACGCCGTGCTGTCGGAACGACCCGACGAGAGCTGGTTGCAGGGATCGCCCTCGTTGCAGCCCGTGGTGCGTGACGCGCACAACGTCGTGTACCGCGTCCGGGGTCCGCTGCGACTCGCCTGCCCGTCGGCCGAGCGACAGAGCACCGTGCCCTCCCGACCGTGAGCTCGTGGTCGGATGGCGCTCGGTCAGGCCGGCGCGGATCCTGTGAACGGCGACGCGAAGGCTTCGAGCGCGGGGAACGCCGCGTCCCGGGACGACACCGCGGCCGCGGCGCCGGGCCAGGCGATGCCGGCGCTGTCCCATCGGATGCCGCGGTCCGCCTCTGGCGCGTGTTCGGTGCTGGTGGCGTAGACGACCACGGTGTCGTCGTCGAGCGCCTGGAAGCCGTGCGCGCAGCCCACCGGCACGACGACGGCAACCGGAGCGTCCGCGTCGAGATCGATCGTGACGTGGGTCCCGTAGGTCGGTGTGTCGGTCCGGAGATCGACGACCGCGTCGATCGCACGCCCGGCGACGATGCTGACGAGCTTGGTGTGCGCGTGCGGCGGCACCTGGAAATGGAGTCCTCGCACGACGCCGCGCCGTGAGCGTGACCAGAACAGCTCCGCGATCTCGAGATCGGTGTTCGCCTGGCGCAGGACCGACGCCTGGAAGATCTTCACGAGCTCTCCCCGGTCGTCGCGGTGGCGGGCCAGCGCGAGCACGAAGCACCCCGGGATCGCAGTGGGCTCAGGTGTCACGGTCCGCCCGTCGGGGTCGGTGGGCCCGCACCGGTTCTGCCACGAAGGCGCGCAAGGTCTCCACGACGTAGTCGAGCATCGCGGGCGTGAGACCGGGATAGCACCCGAGCCAGAGCCCGCGCTCGGCCACGGCGTCGGCCCGAGCGAGGTCGCCGATCCGACGGTGCGCGCGCCCGGCGAACGCGGGCTGGCGGAGCAGGTTGCCCCCGAACACGAGCCGGGTCGCGATACGGCGCGACTCGAGGTGAGCGACGAGGTCGAAGCGATCGAACGGCGCGTCCTCTGCGACGAGCATCGGGACGCCGAACCACGCGGGGTCGCTCCCGCGGCGTGGCGGTGACGACCGAGAGGCCCTCGAGGTCCGCGATCCCGTCGGTGACCCTCTGCCAGTTGTCCTTGCGGGCCTGCACGAAGCCCGGGAGCTTGTCGAGCTGTGCCACGCCGACCGCGGCCTGCATGTCGGTCAGCTTCAAGTTGTATCCGAGGTGCGAGTACACGTACTTGTGGTCGTAGCCGAACGGCAGGTCGCCGAGCTGCCAGCCGAATCGTCGTCCGCAGGTGTTCTCCGCGCCCGGCGCGCACCAGCAGTCGCGGCCCCAGTCTCGGAAGGACTCGACGATGCGTTCGAGCCGCGGTTGGTTCACGAGCACACAGCCGCCCTCGCCCATCGTGATGTGATGGGCGGGATAGAAGCTCGTGGTCGCGAGCGCACCGAACGATCCGACCGGCGAGCCGCCGAAGGTGGACCCGACCGCGTCGCAGCAGTCCTCGACGAGCCACAGTCCGTGCCGCTCGCACACCGCGCGGACGGCATCAACGGCGAACGGGTTGCCGAGCGTGTGGGCCACCATGACCGCGCGCGTGCGCGGGCCGATGGCGGCCTCGAGCGCGGACGGGTCGAGGTTGAGGGTCGCGAGGTCGACGTCGACGTAGACCGGGACCAACCCCTGTTGGTAGAGCGGCGTGACGGTCGTCGGGAAGCCGGATGCGCACGTGATGACCTCGTCGCCGGCGACGAGCGCCTCGTCGCCGAGCGCCGGCGACGTGAGCGCGGCCGCCGCCAGCAGGTTCGCGGAGGACCCGGAGTTGCAGAGTCGTGCCGCGCCGGCCCCCATGACCGCCGCGAAGCGCGCCTCGAACGCGTCCGCGAAGCGGCCGGTCGTCAGCCAGAAGTCGAGCGACGCGTCGACGAGCGACATGACCTCCGCGCCGTCGAACACTCGCCCGGACACCGGCACGGTGGTCTCGCCGGCCACGAACGGTGGCGGCGCGAGCTCCTCGGCCGCGTAGCGGGCCACCAGGGCGAGGATCTCCTCGCGACGGGAGGATCCGGCGTCGGGCGCGGTCACGGCAGGACGCCGCGGTACCAGTCGACCGTGCGGGCGAGGCCGGAGGCGAGGTCCACGCCCGCCTTCCAGCCGAGACGCGTGCGGGCCTTCTCGGCGGAGAGCCACTGGTCGTGGATCTCACCGGGGGCTTCGTCGAGGATCCTCGGTGCCGCGCCGGGGGAGCCGGCCGCCACGCACACCGCCTCGTAGATCTCCATGACCGTGCGCGGCGATTCGTCGGAGAAGTTCCACGCCTCGCCCGCCGCGATGCTGCCGGCGAGCATGCCGTCGCCCAGGGCGAGATAGGCGTCGACGACGTCGTCGACGTGCAGGTAGTCGCGCACGAAGGTCCCGTCGCTCCGCAGGATCGGCTGCTCGTCCATCAGGAGCGAGCGGATCGTCCCCGGGACGATCCGGGACCAGTTCAGGTCGCCCGGCCCGTAGATGTTGCCGCACCGAGCGATCGTCGCCGGGACCCCGAACGCAGCCGCGTACATCTGCGCCGTGAGGTCGGCCATCGCCTTCGACGTCTCGTACGGCTCGCTCCCGCCCAGTGACATCGACTCCACGTACGGGAGCTGGTCCACCGTTCCGTAGGCCTTGTCGGAGGACGCGACGACGACCGCCCGGACGACGTCGGGGTGACACCGGCACGCCTCCAGCACGTTCCACGTCCCTGCGACGTTCGATTCGAGCGTCGCTCGGGGGGCGCGGCGCGCGGCGCCGACCAGGGTCTGTGCTCCGAGGTGGTAGACGACCTCCGGCTCGTGCCCCACGACGGCCCGCTCGATCGTCCGTGCGTCCTCGAGCGCGCCGTTGACCACCGCGATCTTCGCGATGGACCCGCTGCGGATCAGCTCCGACTGCGGATCCGCGTCGAGCACGAGCGCGACGACGTCGTCGCCGCGGTCGAGGAGGCGCGCGACGAGGGCACTCCCGACCATGCCGGTCGCACCGGTCACGAGCGCCCTCGTCACGACGATCCCTGCGATCCGCGCTTCCAGACCGCCCACGGCGCCGTGCCCGCGTCCCACAGCTCGTTGAGCATCAGGAACTCGCGGTAGGTGTCCATCGGTTGCCAGTAGCCGTCGTGCCGGTACGCCACGAGCTCGCCGGACGCGGCCAGTCGCTCCAGCGGCTCCTGTTCGAGGACGCAGTCGGGGTCGAGTCGATCGAGTACAGCCGGCTCGAAGACGAAGAACCCCGACGACACCCAGTCGTCGGCTTGGGGCTTCTCTCGGAACCGCTCGACCCCGGAGTCGGCGCCGACGTCGACGATGCCGAACCGCGACAGCGGACGGGTGGTGGTGACCGTCGCCAGCTTGCCGTGGCTGCGGTGGCAGGCGAGGAGCGCTCCCAGGTCGACGTCGGCGAGCCCGTCGCCGTAGGTCACGAGGAACGTCCCGCCGTCGAGGTAGCGCTCGATGCGCTTGACGCGGCCGCCGGTCTGGGTGAGCTCACCGGTGTCGGCCACGGTCACCTCCCAACCGGTCTCGAGGTGGCTCCGGTGGAACCGGACGGACTCGTGATCGCCGAGGGTGATCGTCAGATCGCTGTTCCTCGCCTCGTAGTTGAGGAAGTAGTCCTTGATCATCTGGCCGCGGTACCCCGCACACAGCACGAACTCGGTCATGCCGTGGTGCGCGAACAGCTTCATCACGTGCCAGAGGACCGGTCGACCGCCGATCTCGACCATCGGCTTGGGCCGGTACTCGGTCTCCTCGCGCAGCCTGGTGCCGAGGCCGCCGCACAAGATCACGACCTTCGGCGCCATCGGGCCAGAGTAGTGGCCGCCCATCGGGGCCGGAGCACGCCGAGCAGCGGTGCGCGCCGACGTCAGCGAAGGGCGAAAGGATACGGCACGGGTCTCATCGGGCACGGGCGCAGACACTCCGCCGGGCGCGATTCGCACCGCTCGACGTCGACGACGAGCTGGGCGAAGCCGAGGTCCGGCGCCAGCGTGGCACGCACTGCACGATCGTGACCGCGGCGAGGACGAGCAGACCCAGATCCGCGCTCGCGTGGTAGCGCGGGTCACCGTACGACACGAGCGCGAGCGCGACGGAGAGTGCCGCGGGCATCACGAGCGGCAGGACCAGCGCGTGGGCTCGCCGGGCGAGCACGTACCCGACGCAGGCGAGCGGCAAGATCACCCAGAACGACGCGACCCATGCCCACATCGGCCATTCGGGCGTCGTCATCCAGGCGGCGTCGAGGCTGCACTGTCTGTGCGGGCCGGAACACCCCGAGGAGGCGTCCGAGTCGGGCCGCGGCCACGGACGGGAGGCGGTCGAGGTTCTCGCGCACGTTCTCGGTCGCCTGCCGCACCGCGAGCGCATCGATCTCGGCCGTGTTCTTGGTGGAGTTCTGGACGCCGAACACGAGTGGGCATCGGGGGTCGTAGTAGCCGATGAGCCGGCCCTCGTAGGTCGACGGCGGGCAGTTGGTGCTCAGGAAGAGGTAGCCCGCATTGGTCGAGAGGAGGACGGGTCGCTCGTAGTAGATGCTCAGAAACGCCGCCCACGGCGCCACGACGACGAGGCAGGCGAGCACTGCTCCCACGAGCAGACGCAGCCGCTGTCGGAACGAGACCGTCCTCGTCAGGAGGATGACCGGTGCGACGATGATGACGACGAGCGTCAGCGCTTCCGACCGAACGAGTGCGAGCAAGCCGCACAGTGCGCCCGCCAGGATGCTCCAACCGATGCGCGGATGATCTCGGACCTCGGCCACGGCCAAGGTGAGCAGTCCGAGCACGAGCACGGCGAGGGGCTCGGACAGGAGATTCCCGTCGAGGACCCAGAATCCCGGGTAGAGCGCTGCAATCGTTGCGGCGACGAGGCCGACGCGCTCGTCGAAGTACCGACGTCCGACCAAGCCGGTCACGACGACGACGCACAGTCCGACGCCGCCACCGACCAGTTGGTGTGCGAACTGGCTCCGTGCGCCGAGCCACGAGAACCCGGCGAGGAGCGCAGGCCACGCCGGCGGGTGCTGCGAGAACAGCTGACCGCTCGCCCTCGAGGGCGAAGGTGTAGCCGAGCCCGTCGGCCATGCGAACGGCCACGACGTGGAAGGCGAAGCCGTCGCTCCCGATGATCGCTCGTTCGTCGGTGAGCACGTAGGCCAGGCGTATGACTGCGGCGAGCACCGTGATGACGGTGAGCGTCGGCCCGAATCGCAGTCCCTCGGTCTTCCGTCGGTCGGGGACGCGCTCATCGGCGTCTGCCGCGAGCGGGCGCTCACCGCTCACGGCGGCTGGGCCGACTCCGTCCACTCTCGGACGACGCTACACCGGTGTCAGAGCAGGCCGGCTCCCGCCGGCGGAGGCCCGCGGCTGACGGTCGGACCGGAACGAACGTGTCGACCGGCCGTGTATCCTGACCCGATGGGGGTGGAGAAGCGCATCGGCATCATCGTCGTCGCGTACAACGCGGCGTCGACCCTGGCCAAGGTGCTCGACCGCATCCCCCGCGAGTTCATCCCCCGCCTCGACCAGATCTTGATCTGCGACAACGCGTCCGAGGACCAGACCTACCTCGTCGGCCTCGGCTACAAGCAGGTCGACGGTCGGAAGCTGCCGCTCGAGGTGCTGCGGAACCCGTCGAACCTCGGGTACGGCGGGAATCAGAAGATCGGTTACGAGTGGGCGATCGAGCACGGGATCGACATCGTGGTGCTCCTGCACGCCGACGGGCAGTACGCGCCCGAGATGCTCCCCCAGATCGTCGCACCGCTCGAGCGGGGCGAGGCCGACGCCGTGTTCGGCTCCCGCATGTTGACACCTGGGGGCGCCCGGAAGGGCGGGATGCCGATCTACAAGGTCATCGGCAACAAGGTTCTCTCGACGATCGAGAACCGCCTCGCAGGCACCAACTTGAGCGAGTGGCACAACGGCTACCGCGCCTACTCGGTGGCGGCGCTGCGTGATGTCCCGTTCCAGCGCAACAGCAACGAGTACGACTTCGACACCGAGATCATCATCCAGTTCCACGAGGCGGGGAAGCGGATTCTCGAGATCCCGATGCCCACCTACTACGGCGACGAGATCTCGTACGTGAACGGCCCGCGCTACGCGCGCGACATCGTCCGCGACGTGATCCGGTATCGAGCCCACAAGATGGGTCTCGGTCGGGGCGACACTGCGTTCGCGTCGAGCCTCTACGAACCGAAGAGCGGTGCCGACACCGCGACCGGTCGGATGTTGGCGTGGCTGTCGGGCGACCCTGCATCGAGGATCCTCGTGATGGGGGCCGAGCCCGAGCTGCTCGCCTCGGAGCTCCGCGACGCCGGCCACGACGTCACGCTGCTCGCGGGCTCGAGCGACGACCGACCGATGGTCGACGGCGTCACCGTGACCGTCGCCGACATCGACCGCGGGTTCGCAGGGATCGGCGAGCCGTTCGACATCGTCGTCGGCCTCGATGCGCTCGGTCGCGCCCGCGACACGGACCGGTTCCTCCGGGATGTCCGCGCGAGTCTGCGGCCGGGAGGTCGGTTCGTGACGAGCGTTCCCAACATCGGGCACTGGTACCCACGCGCGCATCCTGGCGGGACGCTGGGGCTACGACGGCCGGGGCGTCCTCGACGAGGAGCAGGTGCGCTTCTTCACGGGCCGGGACGCTGCGGCGCGGATTGGAGGCGGCCGGGTTCGAGCCGCGCCGGCGCGAGACGGTGGGACTCCCACTGGGCACCGAGCTCCGCCGGACGCTGGCCGTGGCCGACGGCATCGGTGTCGCGGTGCGGCCCACGCTGTTCGCGTACCAGTACCTGTTCGAGGTGGCGCGTCCGTCCGACTCGTGAGCGCGATCGACGGTCAGGAGTCGCGCGCATCGAGGATGCGCCGGCACACGCTGACGTCCGGCCGCTGCTGGTGCAACGCGTGCGCCGTACTCGGGCGCGATCCCGGACGCCGTGGTGGTGCCGATCGACGGGTATGGATGTCGGCAGGTCGGTGATGCGCTTGTCCGGCCGATCGCCGGCGACGGCCGTCGACGCTCACCGTGTATGCTGTCCAGCGGTGCGAGGGACCTGACCTCGAAGGTGTGAGGGCCCGGAACCGGCGACGCGCTGTCGGACCGCAGCTGGCGAGCGACCTTCGGAGCCCCGTCCGCGCCGACGTGGAGCCGCTCGACCGATGAAGAGTTGCGGGCCCGGACGGGTGACCGTGAGCACGTCGGTGCCGTCGGGTCGGGGCCAGGACACGAGTGGATGGCGCCGACCGTCTGCCGGCGGCATGCCACCGCGCAGGTCGACCACACCGCCGGCGGGCCGGCCCTGCACGAGGTGCCAGGAGAACCCGTCGGACCAGTAGAACGCCTTGCAGTCGCCGATCACGGCGCTGGTGCCCCCGGTCGGGTGAGCGGGCAGGCGCCCCTCGACGAAGTCACGTCGCGGCTGCCGCCCCCGAGCAGTCTGTCGATGTCGTACTGGGTGCCGAGCATGCCGGCGCGCAGTGTGGTGTCGCTCGGGTTGTACAGCCGTTGGAACAACACGGCGAGCGAGCCGTTGACCCAGACCTGGAACACTCCGACGATCGCGAACAGGACGAGGAGCGCGCTGAGGACCTGTCGACCGCGGGCGGTGCGCGCCCGCTCCCGACGGTCGAGCAGCGCGTAGAGCCCGGCGAGGCCGCCGACCGCGAGCAGCGGGAGCCAGTCGCCTTCGTAGCGCTGGTCGACCCAGGCGAGTGCGACGACGAACGCCACGCCGATCGTCGCGCCGATCAGCGGGTACCCGCAGGGTCGTCAGCGCACGGTTCTCGCGTGAGCGACGGGACCACACCACGACGCCCGCGACGGCGGTCAGGACGAGCAGGACCGGCATGGTGGCGGTGATGCTGCTGACGAAGGTGCGGCCGTTGATCTGGACGTTGCCGAGAATGGGGGTCCGGAACTTCTGGAACGAGAACCACGGGAACAGCGCATCGATGCCGAGCGCATCGGGCCGAAGGAACTGCAGCAGTGTCGTCGGCGCGTACTGCAGGCCGAAGTACGAGCCGCCGTTGGCGCGCAGGGCCGCGGCGGCGCTGGGGATGAACCGCGCGAACCCCTGCCGTTCCCACGGGACGCTGAACAGCGAACCGAATCGCGACGCGTTCACGTAGCAGTAGGCGACGAGCGGCGCGAGCGTGGCCGCCGCGGCTCGGCAGGATCCATCGGCGCGCGGTGCGGGCGACGGTCGCCGCGTCGGCATCCGGGGCGGGGATGCCGGCGAGCCAGTCGAGCGCTCTGAGCGGTCGCGCCAGCCGCGGCAACGAACGGCGCCACGGCGCGGAGCACGAACCCACCCGCGACGAGCCCGAGCGCGATCGTCGCGCCGGTTCCGACTGACGCACGCGACGTGATGGCGAGCGTCGTCGCGCACGAAGCCGCGGCGAGCCGGAGTCCACTGGGGCGCAGGAGGAACGCTGATGAGTCGCTCGAAAGCGACGATCGTCCACGCCGCGCCCCAGAGGATCGCCTCGTGGTACACCCAGGCACTGCTCCCGAGGAACAGTGCCGTGGTCCCACAGCCGCCGATCAACGGCACGACGAGCGCGAGCACTCTCTCGCCCCGGCTCCACGGTCGCTGCCGGCCACAGAGATTGCGGATGCGAACGTGCAGCGCGCACAACCCGGTCAGGTACACCGAGAACGCTGTGATCATCGAGAACCGAGTCAGCTTGCCGTACAACGACGGCCACACCGCGAGGACAGGCATCCGGAACACGGCGGGCCAGATGCCGAAATAGGTGTACGTCTTGCCGTGCAGCCGGAAGCCCTCGAGGAACATCTCGCCCGCGTCGACGTCCCAATGGCCCGCAAGGAGTGCCTTGGCCTGCGCGTCGTACCAGTTGATTTCGGGGTGTGAAGGTCGTCAGCGCGTGGCCGCCGAGCGTGACGTACCAGGCGAAGATCGCAATCGCGATCAGCGACCCCGCGAGCGCGAAGGCCCACGGGTAGTCGGAGCGCGTGGGCCGGACCGTCGGCGGTGCAGGAGCGGCCGTCATCGTGTGCAGAACGGACCCAGGCCGGCCACGGTTGCGCCCCATCCGTCCATGAGGGTCGAACCCTACCGTCGGGCTTCGAGGATCCGTGACGCGGATCGGCGGGCCGGGGCCGGCCCGCGATCGACTACGTGC
>CAVWPR010000030.1:0-16304 GCA_963756815.1 uncultured Acidimicrobiia bacterium | reverse complement strand
GGCGAGCGTGCGGCCCACCGCAACCGCGAGACCCGGAGGACGCATGAGCCTGCCCCGCACCGTGACCCAAGCCGAGTTCGGCGTCGAGCTGGCTCGATTCGAAGCGATGGTCCGATCGGTCGCCGCCGTCGGCTGGGACCGGCCGAGCCGCTGCGCGGGTTGGTCCGCGGGCGATGTCGCCAAGCACGTCGTCGGTCAGTTCGCGGACGTCGTCGCCGGCCGTTTCGACGGTCTCGGCACCGACGAAGCGACCCAGCGCGAGGTCGACGAGCGGTCGGGTCGCGGGCCCGATGCCGTGGCCGACGAGCTCGCCCAGATCATCCCGTCGCTCACCGGGCTGCTCGCGTCGTTCGACGATGCCGCGTGGGCGAGCCCGTCGCCCGGCGGCACCGGCACGCTCGGCGAGGGTGTCGAGGCGTTGTGGTCCGACATGGTGCTGCACGCCGACGACATTCGGTGCGCGGTCGGATCGGACGCACCGGCCGAGGTGGATCCGACGCCGGCGGTCTCGCACATTGCCGACGTGCTGACCCGACGCGGCTGGCGGCCGGCGACGATCGCGCTCGACGGCCTCCCGCGCTTCGACGTCTCCGGAGGCGGTCCGGAGATCACCGGACCCCCCTGGCCGTTCGCCCTGGCGGCAACCGGAAGAGGTAACCCGGAAGCGATCGCCCTCGATCCGAGCGTCAACATCTACGCCTGACCCACTGCAAACCTCCCTTTCGAGACGACGTCGGTGCGGCACGGCGGCGGGGATGCCGCCACCGAGCGAGTCGAACGCGCAGCGAGCGCAGCGAGCGAGCCTCGGCTGTCTGAGCGAATGGCGGCATCACCGCGCTCCCCACCCGGGTGCGCTCGCAGAGCAGACCTCATAACCTGCGACGCCTTATGACTGATCGCACCCTGGTCCTCTGCAAGCCCGATGCCGTCGAGCGCGGCCTCGCCGGCGAGATCATCCGACGCATCGAGGCCAAGAACCTCACGCTCGTGGCCCTCGAGCTGCGCCGCCTCGACCGGGCCACCGCGGAGGCCCACTACGCCGAGCACGACGGCAAGCCGTTCTTCGGCGAGCTCGTGAGCTTCATCACCCGGAGCCCGCTGGTGGCGATGGTGGTGGAGGGCCCCGAGGACACGTACAAGGTCGTTCGCACGCTGATGGGCGTCACGAACCCCAAGGAAGCCGCGCCGGGGACGATTCGCGGCGATCTCGCGATCGAGATGGGGGAGAATCTCGTGCACGGCTCGGATTCGCCCGAGTCCGCGGCGCGCGAGATCGCCCTGTTCTTCCCCGACCTGGTGTGACCTCGGCCTCCTGAAGCCGGCGACGACGGCTCCGCATTGTTCCGGACCGCGTCGAACCCGTAGCCTGACGGGTCCGGCGGTCTCCGGAGGCAGTGCGCACCGTGTCCGATTCTTGGTACTCCTCACTCGTGGGCGGCGACATGGCCGTCGACTTGGGGACCGCGAACACTCTCGTCTACGTGCGCGGTCGCGGCATCGTGCTCAACGAGCCGTCCGTCGTCGCGATCAACACGCGCGACGGCCGGCCACTGGCCGTCGGCGCCGAGGCGAAGCGGATGATCGGCCGGACGCCCGGTCACATCCAGGCGATCCGCCCGTTGAAGGACGGCGTCATCGCGGACTTCGACATCTGCGAGAAGATGCTGCGGTACTTCATCCAGCAGGTGCACACACGCCGCTGGTCGCGGCCGCGCATGGTGATCTGCGTGCCGTCGGGAGTCACGGGTGTCGAGCAGCGCGCCGTCGTCGACGCCGCCGAGCACGCGGGGGCGCGCAAGCCCGCCGACGTGATCGAGGAGCCGATGGCCGCGGCGATCGGAGCGGGTCTGCCGGTGCACGAACCGGCCGGGAACATGGTGGTCGACATCGGCGGTGGCACCACCGAGGTCGCAGTGATCTCGCTCGGTGGCATCGTCGCGAGCGAGTCGATCCGCATCGCGGGCGACGAGCTCGACGAGTCGATCATCAACTACGTCAAGAAGGAGTACTCCCTCGCGTTGGGTGAGCGCACCGCCGAGGAGATCAAGAAGGCGCTCGCGAGCGCGTTCAAGCTGGAGGAGGAGCTCTACGCCGAGGTGCGCGGTCGCGATCTCGTCACCGGGCTCCCGAAGACGATCGTCGTGTCGACCGAGGAGATCCGTGACGCGATCGAGGAGCCGGTGTCCGCGATCGTCGACGCGGTCAAGGTGACGCTGGACAAGACGCCGCCCGAGCTCGCGGCCGACATCATGGAGAAGGGCATCGTGATCACGGGCGGCGGCGCGCTGCTGCACGGCCTCGACCGCCGGCTCGAGTCCGAGACCGGGATGCCGATCGTCGTGGCCGAGAACCCGCTCTACTCCGTGGTCCTCGGTTCGGGGCAGTACCTCGAGGAAGCCGCTTTCAAGAACCTGATCTCCCAAAAGTCGCACTGACCCGGCTGGGGAGCTGAACGGGAACGGTGGCCTCACCACGGCCGAATCGGCGACGCACCATCCTGATCCTCCTCGTCCTGGCCTCGATCACCCTCATCACCTTGGACACCCGGGGTGGCGACAACGGTGTCGGCGGACGGGTCCGCAACGCCGCCCGCGACGTCCTCGCCCCGGTGCAGGACGGTGTCGACAGCGTGCTCCAGCCGATCGAGGACTGGTGGGACGGCGTCACGCGCGCGAGCGACATCAAGGCCCAGAACCGCAAGCTCCGACGCGAGCTGCAGCAGGCGCGCGGCCAGGTCACGCAGGCACAGGCGGCGCGGCGTGACAACCGCGAGCTCCGCCGCCTCGCACACCTCACGTTCGTCGGCGACCTCAGGAGTGTCAGCGCACAGATCATCCTCGGGTCACCCGGCAACTTCGAGTCGACCGTCGCGCTCGACAAGGGGACGAGCGACGGCATCGTGGTCGACCAGCCGGTCGTGTCGGGACGCGGTCTGCTCGGGCGCATCGCCCACGCGTCCGGGCGACGGTCGACGGTGCTGTTGCTCACCGACCCCGACTCCGGCGTGAACGTGCGCGACACCCGCACGAACCAACGCGGGATCATCAACGGCCGGCCGGACTCCACGTTGCAGTTGCTCGAGAGCCTCGACCGGGCCGGTGACATCAAGACCGGCGACATCCTGGTGACCGCCGGCACCGACGGCGGTCCGTTCCCGCCGGACATCCCCGTCGGGCAGGTCGTCACCGCGCGGCAACGGCCCGGCGACGTGCAGCCGCACATCACGGTGCGCCTGTTCGCCGACGCGAGTCGGACCGAGTTCGTCCGTGTTCTCGAATGGCCGGTGCCGTGATCCGCACGGCGCGTCTCGGGCTGCTGCTCGTGTTCCTCACGGTGTTGCAGACCTCGCTGATGCCGCATCTGCGGGTCTTCGGCGTCGTCCCCGATCTCGGCCTGGTGGCGGCGGTCGCCCTTGCGGTCACGTTCGGTCCGGAGCTGGGTGCGGGCTTCGGGTTCGCGGCCGGGCTCGCCGCCGACCTGTTCCTCCAGACGCCGCTCGGCCTCTCGGCGTTCGCGTTCGGTGCCACCGGCTTCGTCGTCGGCGTGCTCCAGGGCCGCCTCGCCCGGCCGGCCTGGTGGATCCGGCCGGCCATCGCCATGGTGTCGGGGGTCATGGCCGGGGTCATCTTCGTGGGTCTGGGCGCGCTGGTCGGCCAGAGCCAGCTCTGGGCGCTGGACTCGATCCGGACCATCCTGCTGGCCGCGGTGTACGACGGCGTCGCCGCGATCGTGATCTTCCCACTCACGGTGGCGGTCGCCCATCCGGAGCCGCGGGGAACCGGCCCACTCGGTGCGTCAGGATATGGGACCGCATGAGGTCTTTCCCGTGAGTGACGCGCGCGTCCGTACGAGCATCATCGGCGTCGTGGTGTTCGCGCTCTTCAGCGCGTTGTTCGCGCGTCTGTGGTACCTGCAGGTTGCTGCCGCCGACCAATTCCACGCCGCGGCGACGAGCAACGCGGTCCGCGAGATCCGCGAGTCGGCGCCGCGAGGTCGGATCCTCGACGCGCAGGGCAACGTGCTCGCCGACAACCGGGTCGAGAACGACATCACGGTCGACCGCAAGATCAGCGCGGCGGACAAGAAGCGCGTCCTGAAGAAGCTGTCCCTACTGCTCTCGACACCGGTCAAGCAGCTCGAGGTGAACCTGAAGGACCCTCGCATCTCGCCGTACACACCGGTGCCGGTGGCGACCGACGTCGCGTACGACAAGCTGGCCTGGGTCGCCGAGCACAAGGAGGAGCTTCCCGGCGTCCGCGCCGACGCGGTGCCGGTGCGCCAGTACCCGCACAACAGCCTCGCCTCGCACGTGCTCGGCTATGTCGGCGAGATCAACGAGTCCGAGTTGAAGTCGCAGCAGACGAAGGGTGAGTACGCGCTCGGCGACACCATCGGGAAGAGTGGCGTCGAGCTCAGCTACGAGTCGGACCTTCGCGGCCGGGCCGGGGTCCGACGCGTGGAAGTGGACGCGACCGGTCGCGTGATCCGCACGATCAGCTCGACGCCGCCCGTGCCGGGACACGACATCCGGTTGACGCTCGACCTCGCGGCGCAGCAGACGGCCGAGACGGCGCTGGCGCAGGGCCTCGACGTCGGCGCATCACGTCAAGGACACGAGCTACAAGCAGGGCTTCAAGACGCTGGCCGCGCCGGCGGGGTCCGTCGTGGTGCTGGATGCGACCACGGGCTCGGTCGTCGCCATGGCGTCCAACCCGAGCTACGACCCGAACGCCTTCGTGCACGGAATCCCGGAGTCGACCTGGCAGGCGTACTCGGACAAGGCGAGCAACTTCCCGCTCGTCGACCGGGCGGTGGCGGGCCAGTACGCACCCGGTTCCACCTTCAAGCTCGTGACTGCGATCGCCGGGCTCACGTCGGGCGACATCACCCCCAACCGGACGATCAACGATCCCGGCCGGTATGCATACCCCACGGATCCCAACCGGTTCTTCAACGGCGACAACAACGCGGCGAACGGCCGAGTCGACCTGAGCCGGGCGCTCACGGTGTCGAGCGACGTGTACTTCTACACCGTCGGTGGCGAGCTGTACTACCGCTGGAAGCACGGCCAGCCGGGTGGGGACGCGCTCCAGGTCGCCGCGCGATCGCTCGGCTTCGGGTCGCTCTCGGGAATCTCCTTGCCCAACGAGGCCACGGGACGCGTGCCGGATCCGGAATGGAAGAAGCAGGTGCACGAGGCGAATCCCGCGGCGTTCCCGTACCCTGACTGGCTCCCTGGCGACAGCATTCTGAACGCCATCGGTCAGAGCGGCGTCCTCGTGACGCCGATTCAGCTCGCGAACGCGTACGCGACGCTCGCGAACGGAGGCACGCGCTTCTCGCCGCGACTCGCTGACGAGGTCCTGGACGCCGGCGGGCGCCGGATCCACGAGCTCCCGTCGATTCCTCTCGGTCACGCGGACATCCCCGACCGCGACGTGTTGATGGCCGGACTTCACCGGCGTGGTGGAGAACCCCAAGGGCACTGCCTACGGCTCGTTCTCCGGCTTCCCCGCCGGGCTCGTCGCGGGCAAGACCGGTACGGCACAGGTCGCCGGGAAGCAATCCACCTCGCTCTTCGTCGGCATGACCCCGGCGGCAAATCCCAAGTACGTCGTCCTCGCGGTGGTCGAGGAGGGCGGCTACGGCGCGCAGACCGCCGCCCCCATCGTGCGGGCGGTCATGCAGCAGCTCAACCATCTGCCCGTTGAGCCGGTCACCAACGCGGCGCCCTCGAGAGGGAACTAGTCGATGGCGTCGAGCTCCATCATCGTCTCGGACCGCCGTGCGCGGTTCCACGCGTCGCCGTTGCGTCACGTCGACCCGCTGTTGTTCGGCGCGCCGCTCGCGCTCGCCGGGCTCGGCCTGCTGATGGTGTACTCGTCGACGCACCGCAAGCTCGAGGAGGCAGGCGCCGACCCCTACGACTTCGTGAAGCGCCAGGGGATCGCAATCGTGGCCGGGATCATCGCAATGGTCCTGCTGACCACCATCGACTACCGGAAGCTGCGCGAGCTCGCGCTCCTCGGCTACGGCGCGACGATCCTGATGCTCGTGGCGGTCCTGCGCGTCGGCGCCAACGTGAAGGGCGCGCAGGCCCGATTCGACATCGGGCCGTTCCAGCTCCAGCCGGGTGAGTTCGCCAAGCTCTTCCTGATCCTCGTGCTCGCGGGCTACTGCGCGCTGCACCGCGACGACCTCACGCCGCGCCGCCTCGTGGTCGCGCTCGCGATCTGTGCCCTGCCGATGGGCCTGATCATGCTGCAGCCCGACCTCGGCACGAACATGGTGCTCGCCGCGTCGGCGTTCACGATCCTGCTGGTGGCGGGGGTCCGGGCGCGGCACCTGATCGTGTTGCTCCTGCTGGTCTTCACGCTGGCGGTGGTCGCGGTCCAGGCGGGGGTGCTCGATCAGTACCAGGTCGACCGACTGACGAGCTTCGCCAATCTCGGGACCAACGCCGAGAAGTCCGGGTACAACCAGGAGCAGTCGCAGATCGCGGTCAGCAACGGTGGCCTCACCGGCCAGGGGCTGTTCGGCGGATCCCAGACCAACGGGGCATACGTGCCCGAACAGCACACCGACTTCATCTTCACCGTGGTGGGCGAGGAGCTCGGTTTCGTCGGTGGTGCCGCCGTCCTCGGTCTGTTCGGCGTGATCGTGTGGCGGATATTGCGAGCCGCCCGGCTTGCCCAGGACACCTTCGGCACGCTGTGCTGTATGGGCGTCCTCGGGATGTTCGTGGCGCAGATGTTCGAGAACGTGGGCATGGCGATGGGCATCATGCCGATCACGGGCATCCCGTTGCCCTTCATGAGTTACGGCGGTTCGTCCGTCATCGTGTCGTTCGCGTGCATCGGGCTGGTCGCCAACGTGCGCATGAGGAGGTTCAGTTGAGGGCAGTTCGCAGTGCGCTGGTCGCCACGATCGTGGTCACGCTCGCCGCGTGCAGCGGCGGTGGCGGCGGTACGGACGAGGCGGCCTCGAAGCGCGCGGTGAACACCGGCAGTCGCGCCTCGTCGACGTCGTCGAGCACGTCGTCGTCGTCGTCCACGAGCTCGACGACGGCGACCACGGTGCCGTTCAACGGCCTGCGGCCCGGCGACTCCGGTCCGCGCGTCACGGACCTGCAGAGCAAGCTGGCCGCCCTCCACTACGACGTCCACCCGAACGGCAGCTACGACGCCGCGACGATGCAGGCGGTCATGGCGTTCCAGAAGGTGAACGGCCTCGGCCGCGACGGCGTCGCCGGCGACCAGACGCTCGGCAAGCTCGCGGCCCCGGTGATCCCCGGTCCGCTGGTGCCCGGCGGCGGCTCGACGCGTGTCGAGGTCGACGTCGCCCGGCAGGTCCTGTTCTTCTACCAGGGCAACGCGCTGTTCAAGATCGTCGCGGTGTCCACCGGCAGCGGCGAGCGCTTCTGCGTCGGCGGCCGGTGCGCGACCGCGGTCACGCCCGGCGGTTCGTTCCGCGTCGGCAGCAAGGTGGGCGGCTGGCAGACCGGTGAGCTCGGCAAGCTGTACAAGCCGTCGTACTTCAACGGCAACATCGCGATCCACGGCGCCCTCTCCGTGCCGGGCGGTCCCGCCTCGCACGGCTGCGTGCGCGTCCCGATGAGCTCGGCCGACTGGATCTACGCCTCGCTGCCGCGCGGCACGGCGGTGTACGTGCTGAACGGCTCGAACGTGCCGGCGCCGTTCGCCGCGGGCAACACCGGCGCGTCGGCCCCGACGGCGCCGACCACCCCGCCGACGACGGCCGCGCCCCCGCCGCCGCCACCTCCGCCACCCCCGCCGCCGTCGTCGTCGTCCACCACCACGACGAGCACGACCACCACGACCATTTCGACGCCGTAGGGGCGCTCGACCGTCGCCGAGTAGCATCGACGGGTCATGACCAGCCTCTGGCCGCGGATCGAACCGCTCCTGGCCGGGGTCGAGAAGCCCGCCCGGTACATCGGGATGGAGCGCGGCAGCCGCGTGCCGGTCCACGGGCCCGGCGCCGTCTCCTGGCTGCTCGTCTACCCGGACACCTACGAGATCGGGCTCCCCAACCAGGGGCTCCAGATCCTCTACGAGATCCTCAACGAGCGCTCCGACGCAGCGGCCGAGCGCGCCTATGCGCCCTGGCTCGACCTCGCCGGTGCCCTCCGTGAGCATGCGGTCCCGCTCTTCTCGGTCGACACGCACCGCGCCGCCGGTGACTTCGACGTCATCGCGTTCAACCTCTCGGCCGAGCTCGTCTACACCAACGTCCTGGAGTGCCTGGACCTCGCCGGCGTGCCCGTCCGTGCCACCGCGCGCACACCTGACGACCCGATCGTGGTGGCGGGTGGCCACAGCGCGTTCAATCCCGAGCCCATGGCCGATTTCGTCGACGCGTTCGTGATCGGCGACGGCGAGGAGCCCGTCGGCGAGATGACGGAGTGCATCGTGGCCTGGAAGCGGGCCGGCCGTCCCGGCGGGCGCGAGGGCGTGCTGCGCGAGCTGGCGGCGCTGGGCGGCGTGTACGTGCCCGCGATGTACGAGGTCGTCTACGACGGCGCCGCGATCCGGTCGATCACGCCGCGCCACGCGGACGTCCCGGCCGTCGTCGACAAGCGGACCGTGGCCGACCTCGCCGACTGGCCGTACCCGAAGGAGCAGCTCGTCCCGCTCATCGAGGTCGTGCACGATCGTCTCAACGTCGAGGTGTTCCGCGGCTGCACGCGCGGGTGTCGCTTCTGCCAGGCGGGGATGATCACCCGCCCGGTGCGCGAGCGCCCCGCCGACCAGGTGCGCACGATGGTCGAGCAGGGGCTGGCGCGCACGGGGTACGACGAGGTGGCGCTCACATCACTGTCGACCGCCGACTTCTCGGGCATCGACGGGCTGGTCGCCGATCTCGTCTCCGGCCAGGCCGGGTGCGGCAACGTCGGCGTGTCGCTGCCGTCGTTGCGCGTCGACGCGTTCACGGTCGGGATCGCGAGCGAGATCCAGAAGGTCCGCCGCACCGGGCTGACGTTCGCGCCCGAGGGCGGCTCGTGGCGTCTGCGGCAGGTGATCAACAAGCTGATCACCGAGGAGGACCTGTACGCCGCCGTCGACGGCGCGTACTCGCAGGGCTGGCGCCGCGTGAAGCTCTACTTCCTCGTGGGCCTCCCCACGGAGATGGACGAGGACACGCTCGGCATCGCCGAACTGGCCCGAAACGTCGTGCAGGTGGGGCGCCGGCACACGAAGCAGGCGAGCTGCACGGTCTCGGTGGGCGGATTCGTGCCGAAGGCGCACACGCCGTTCCAGTGGTTCGGGCAGAACGGCGTCGACGAGACGCGTCGCAAGATCAACATGCTGCGCGACGACCTCCGCAAGACCGCGGCCCAGGTCCGGTGGCACGACCCCGCCGCGAGCTTCGCCGAGGGCATCGCGTCGCGTGGCGACCGACGCATCGGCGCGGTGATCGAAAGGGTGTGGCGGGCCGGCGGAACGTTCCAGGAGTGGAGCGAGCACTTCGACCTCGCGCGCTGGACCGACGCGATGGCCGCGGAGGGTCTCGATCCGGACTGGTACGTGACCCGTCATCGCACCGAGGACGAGATCCTGCCGTGGGACCACATCGCGGCAGGGTTGCACCGCGACTTCCTGTGGCAGGACTGGCAGGCCGCGCTGGCGGCGCACGGGCTCCCCGATTGTCGGTGGACCCCGTGCTACGACTGCGGGGTGTGCACCGACTACGCGCTCGAGCACGTGGTGGCCTCGAGCGTCCCGCCGGCGGGAGGCAGTCAGGGCACCGGCCAGGACCTGGAGCAGGGGGGCGCGGTGCCCGTGCTCCTCGGCCCCACCCGGGCAGCCCCATGATGGACCGAAGCGAGGCGACGGCAACGATGCTCGTCGCCGTTCGACCGCCGAGCGGGGCCCGAGCGGCCTGCGCCGTGCTCGGGAGCGTCCCTCGCCGGGTCGGGCTCGGCGCATCCGAGCGGACGAGCCGTGGAGTCGGCGCGAGAGCGGGGGAGGCGTGAGGGGAGACGCCGGGTTCCCGGTGCGCATCGCGTTCACGAAGCACGGCAAGGTCCGCTTCATCTCCCACCGCGACGTGGCGCGGGCGTTCGAGCGGGCGTTCCGCATCGAGGCGCTGCCGTTGTCGTTCACGCAGGGGTTCTCGCCCCGACCGAAGGTCAGCTTCGGGCTCGCGCTCTCCGTGGGGCACGAGTCCGAGGCGGAATACCTCGACCTCGAGCTCTCCACGGCGATCCCGGTGGCACCGCTGCCGGACCGGCTCAGCCGGGCGCTGCCGGAGGGCATCGACGTCGTGGCCGTCCAGCCGCTCGCCGATCGGGCCCCCGCGTTGCAGGAGGCGGTCGGGGCGGTCGAGTGGGAGATCGAGGTCCTCGCCGCCTCGGACTCGGTCGACGCCGGGCCCGAGGCGCTCGCGGCGGAGGTCGACCGCGTGCTCACCGCGGCGGAGCTTCCCCTGACCCGGCAGCGCAAGGGCAGGACCACCACGGACGACGTCCGTCCGGCGATCCGCCGGATACGCGTGCTCGGTCCCGGACACTCCGGGACCGGGACCTTGATCAACGCCGAGCTCGCGACCCGGCCGACGAGTCTTCGTCCGGCCGAGCTGGTCGCGGTGCTCGGACCGCAATTGCACGAGGGCCGGGTCCGACGGATCCGGCAGTGGATCGAACGCGACGGTGAGCGGTACGACCCGCTCACCGTCGATGCGCGGATCGCCGTCGAGGCGCGCGCGTCATGAGAGAAGGCATCGATGTCCGACGAGACGATCGGGACCCCCGCGGTCCCCGAGACCCCGCGAGAGCCGGCCACGCCGGCGCCCGTTTCCAACGGCGGAGATTTCTCCGCCCCGAGTCCACGCACGCCACCACCCACTGACGACCGGGCGCGTCCCGACGGGTCGCCCCGCTCCGAGGGGGGCGACGCGACCGCCGGCACCGCCCGGCCGGACGGCGCGCCCCGCAAGCGCCGGCGCGGGTCGCGTGGCGGCAAGAATCGCAAGCGGCCGGCCGGAGCGGCCGGTGGCGCCGAGACCCGCACGGACCCGTCCGCTCGCGGCGAACGCGCCGACGCCGGTTCGGCCTCCGAGGCGGACGGCGAGCGCGCACCGGCATCGGCCGGCCCGCGCGAGCGTGCACCGCACATCGCCGGTGACCGTCGGGACGAGCGCGCCGGCGCCGACCGCGGCCTGACCACCGAGGACGTCGCGGCCGAGGCCCGCAACGAGGCCGGCCTCGACGAACCCGACGCGGCCGACGTGGTGAAGCCGCGGATCGGCGACACGCGCCCGGCGCCCGCGCAGGCATCGTCGTCGGCGCGCACCGGTGGTGGCCGACCCGACTCCGGCAGCGGCGGGACCGGCGACGGTACGCCCCGGAAGCGCCGCCGTCGGGGCGGACGCGGCCGCAGCCGCAGCGGCGGCGGCGGCACGGGTGGTGGCGGCGGCGGGGGGGCCGCAGTGGTCACGAGCACGATCCACGACGACGACGGCTTCGACCTCGACCAGCTCGACGAGGAGACCCTCGAGCGGCGCCGGGGCAAGACCCGCAAGGGCCGGCCGACCGGCCGCTACCAGATGATCGTGCACACGATGACCGACGGCACGATCCAGATGGGCGTGCTCGAGGGCCGCTCGCTGGTGGAGCACTACGTGAGCCGTCCCGAGGACGGGGCCACGTCGATCGACGGCAACATCTACCTCGGCAAGGTGCAGAACGTGCTGCCGGGCATGGAGGCCGCGTTCATCGACATCGGCACGCCGAAGAACGGCGTGATCTACCAGCGCGACGTGCAGTTCGACGCGTCGGAGCTCGAGGACAGCGGCGGCGGCTCGCCGAAGATCGAGACGGTGCTGAAGAACGGCCAGTCGATCCTCGTGCAGGTGACGAAGAACCCGATCGGCGCCAAAGGCGCGCGCCTGACCCAGGACGTCAGCCTCGCCGGGCGCTTCGTCGTCATGGTGCCGAACCAGCCCAAGACCTACGGCATCTCGAAGCGACTGCCCGAGGACGAGCGCAAGCGACTGCGCAAGGTGCTCGAGGGGATCCGGCCCGAGAACGCCGGGTTGATCGTGCGGACCGCTGCCGAGGGTGCGACCGCCGACGAGCTCGCGCGCGACCTCGCGCGGCTCCAGGACCAGTGGCGGCAGATCTCGGAGCTCGCCTCGCGGTCGCGACCGGGCACGATGCTCTACCGCGAGCCGCCGCTCGTCGTGCGCGTCATCCGCGAGGAGTTCACCAAGGAGTACCGCGCCGTGGTGCTCGACGACCAGGCGATGTACGACGAGGTGAAGTCCTACGTCGACGCGATCGCGCCGGAGCTGTCCGAGCGGATCGAGCGCTACGACGACCCGACGCTGCCGATCTTCGAGCGGTTCCACGTGCACGAGCAGCTGCACAAGGCGCTCGACCGCAAGGTCTGGCTGCCGTCGGGCGGCTCGCTCATCATCGAGCGGACCGAGGCCCTCACCGTCGTCGACGTGAACACCGGCAAGAACGTCGGGAGGTCCAACCTCGAGGAGACGGTGTTCCAGAACAACCTCGAAGCGGCCGACGAGGTGGCCCGCCAGCTCCGGCTCCGCGACATCGGCGGCATCATCGTGATCGACTTCATCGACATGGAGATCCGCAAGAACCGGGACGCGGTGGTGAAGGAGCTCCGGGAGGCCCTCGCCCGCGACAAGACCCGGACCCAGGTCTTCGAGATCTCCGAGCTCGGGCTGGTGGAGATGACCCGCAAGCGGATCTCCGAGGGCCTCGTGGAGGCGTTCTCCGAGACGTGCACGGTGTGCGGCGGCCGCGGGTTCGTGGTCGACGAGGCCATGTTGTAGGCTCCGCGAGTTCTCAGGGCCCTGGCTGCGTGTCGGGGTCGACCAGCGGAAAAGCCCGAGGTTTCCACGCGCCATGTACGCAGTGATCGCCACCGGCGGCAAGCAATACAAGGTCGAGGCCGGCCAGCAGCTCGACGTCGAGCGGCTCGGCGTCGACGAGGGCGAGGTCGAGCTCCGACCCGTCATGCTCGTCGACGGCGACACCGTGCTCGCCACGCCGGGACAGCTCGGCGGGGCCACCGTGAAGGCCAAGGTCGTCGGCGCCGCCAAGGGCCCGAAGATCGACGGCTTCACGTACAAGCCGAAGTCGAACAACCGCAAGCGGTGGGGCCACCGGCAGCACTACACGACGATCGAGATCACGTCGATCACGAAGGGCTGAGCCATGTCGAAGAAGAAGGGCGCCGCCTCCTCCCGCAACGGTCGTGACTCGGCGGCCCAACGGCTCGGGGTCAAGGTCTACAGCGGGACCGAGGTCACCGCGGGCACGATCATCGTGCGCCAGCGCGGGACCCGCTTCCACCCGGGCGAGAACGTCGGCCGGGGTGGCGACGACACGTTGTTCGCCACCGCCGACGGCGTGGTGAAGTTCGGTCACCGGCGCGGCCGCAAGCTCGTCGACATCGTTCCCGGCTAGCTGGTTTCGCCCTCGCCCAGCGCGGTGAGGCGGAGCGCCGAGGTCGCGCCCGCGGCACACCCGAGCCGGAGCGCAGCGGAGGCGAGCAGCTCCGGAGCATCCCGAACCACTCGAGCTCGGGACATCGGAGCGGAGGAGCCGACAAGCCCGTGAACTTTGTCGACGAGGCGCAGCTGAACGTCCGGGGTGGCGACGGCGGCGCGGGCTGCATGTCGTTCCGCAAGGAGTCGCACACGCCCAAGGGCGGACCCGACGGTGGTGACGGCGGCTCGGGCGGCGACGTCTGGCTCCAGGCCGATCGCAACGTCGCGTCGCTGTTGGCGTTCCGGGACCATCCGCACCGGAGGGCCGATTCCGGGACCCACGGTCAGGGCAAGCAGAAGCACGGCGCGAGCGGCAACGATCTCGTGGTCTACGTGCCCGAGGGGACCACGGTCCGCCACTTCGACACCGGTGAGCTCCTCGCCGATCTCGTGACCCACGGCGATCGCTGGCTGGCCGCCCGGGGTGGTCGCGGCGGCCGCGGCAACCTGCGGTTCCTCAGCAACGCCCGGCGCGCCCCGAGCTTCGCCGAGCAGGGCGAGTACGGCGAGGAGCGCTGGCTGCGCCTGGAGCTGCGCCTCATGGCCGACGCCGCGCTCATCGGCTTCCCGAACGCGGGCAAGTCCACGTTCATCGCCGCGGTGAGTGCGGCCAAGCCGAAGATCGCCAACTACCCGTTCACGACGCTGGTGCCGAACCTGGGAGTGGTGCGGTTCCAGGACCACGAGTTCGTGCTCGCCGACATCCCGGGACTCATCGAGGGCGCGGCCGAGGGTCGCGGTCTCGGCCACCGCTTCCTGCGTCACGTCGAGCGCACCCGTGTCCTCGTGGTCCTCCTCGACCTCGCGCCGATGGACGGCCGCCCGCCCGACGAGCAGGAGCGCGTGCTGCTCGACGAGCTCGGGCGCTACCAGCCCGAGCTGTTGACCCGTCCCCGTTTGGTGATCGGGACCAAGGCCGACGTCGCGCAGTTCGACTTCGACGGCCCGAAGGTTTCGGCGGTGACCCACCAGGGGCTCGATCCCGTCGTCGGGCGGATCGGTCAGCTCGTGGACGAGGCTCGTGCCGACGAGCCCGTGCCCGAGAGCTACGTGGTGCACCGACCGGTGGAGGAGGGCTTCGCGGTGGAGCGCGACCCCGACGGCGCCTTCCGGCTCCGGGGCCGCGCCGCGGAGCGTGTGGTGGCGATGGCCGACCTCACGAATGCCGAGGCGATCGAGTACGTCCACGTCCGCTTCCGGAAGATGGGCGTGGAAAAGGCGCTGGCCCGGGCCGGCGCGCGCGAGGGTGACGTCGTGCGGGTCGGTGGGATGGAGTTCGAATACGTCGAGGCGATGTGATGCGCACGGAGGTGGAGTGATGCGCGCCGTGGTGAAGATCGGCACGTCGTCCATCACGAACGCGCTGGGCGAGCTCGACGACGACGCCCTCGCCAAGCTGTGCGAGGAGCTCGTCGACGCCCGCGCCGCGGGTCACTCGGTCACGCTCGTGTGTTCGGGTGCGATCGCGGCGGGGATGCCGGCGCTCGGGATCACCCGGCGTCCGTCCGACATCGGCACCCTCCAGGCGATCGCCGCCGTCGGGCAACCGCTCCTCATGGCGCGGATGAGCGCGATGCTCGCCCGGCACGACGTCGTCGCCGGTCAGGTGCTGCTCACGCCGTACGACTTCCTGCACCGCTCGCAGTACGTGCACGCGCGCGAGACCTTCACCCGACTGCTCGATCTCGGCGTGGTCCCGGTGGTCAACGAGAACGACACCGTGGCCGACGACGAGATCCGGTTCGGTGACAACGACCGCATCGCCGCGCTCGTGGCGAACCTGATCCGCGCCGACGTGCTCGTGATGCTCACCGACACTGCCGGCCTCTTCACCGCCGACCCGCGCCTCGACGGTGGGGCGTCGCTCATCGAGCAGATCGCCGCGGTCGACGAGGCGCTCGATGCCGCAGTCGGCGGCGCGGGGTCGGCGCGCGGGAGCGGCGGGATGGCGACGAAGCTCGCCGCGGCGCGCATCGCCGCGTGGTCGGGCGTGCGTGCGGTGATCGCCGCCGCCGGCGCGCCCGGCGTGATCACCGACGCCATCGCCGGGCGGGGGGTGGGTACGGAGGTCGCCGCCCGCCCCGAGCGCCTGACGAGCCGCAAGCTGTGGATCGCATTCGCGGTGGGTGCCGCCGGACGGGTCGTCGTCGACGACGGCGCGCGGCGCGCGCTCGTCTCGGACGGCCGGTCGTTGCTCGCGGCGGGGGTGCGCGGCGTCGAGGGTGCGTTCGAACCCGAGAGCGCGATCGAGGTCGTCGACGAGCAGGGGCAGGTGTTCGCGAAGGGTCTCGTCACGATGGACGCAGCCGCAGTTCGGGCCGCGGCGGGCCGCCGGACCGCGGATCTGCCCCCTGGCACTCCCACCGAGGTCATCCATCGCGACGACCTCGTCGTGCTGGCCTGACGGCGCAGCGTGACGCCCGGGAAGAAAGCCGGCGATGTGCTTGCGTCAGGCGTGTGTCTCGGGTCACACTGACCCGGTTGCTCGCCTGCCGGAACGGGGGGAGGGCCCGAGCACAGCGCCCGGGCCCACGGCAGACGGGGAGTGGGGGGCCGCAGCGAGCTGCGGCCCCCCACTCATTCTTTCCCGCATCGCTCCCGCTCTCGCGCCTGCGGCGCAGGCCCTCGGTCCCCGCTCGGGCGCCGCACCGATGCTCGACGCAACGGAGTGGGGTCGAGCCGGGACCCGTCGGCCGAGTGCGGCGCTGATCCTCGCTTCGGCTCGACACGGTGCAGCCAATCCCAACCAGGCTGCGGTTGGG
>CAVWPR010000029.1:0-16256 GCA_963756815.1 uncultured Acidimicrobiia bacterium | reverse complement strand
ATCTGCTCCGGCGTGTAGTAGAGGTCGCGACGCCGTACGGCCACAGCACGTCGTGCATGACCATGACCGGCATCGGTCGGTCCGCCGCGCCGCGCGCCGTCGGCGAGGAGCCGGAGCTCGTGGTACACGGTGTACCAGTTGTGGTCGCCGTCGATGAGCGCCGCGTCCATGGGCGGCAGCGTCGGCAGGACGTCGACGCTCAACGCCTCGTGGAACACGTACCGCCCGGGGAACGCCCGCTCGTGCTCGCCCGGGTCGAAGTCGGGGACCGGGTCGATGACGTGCAGCTCGGCGTCCGGACCGAGGTCGTCGAGCATCTTGACCGTGGTCTCGCCGCGCAGGGCGCCGATCTCGACGACCCGACGCGGCTGGATGGCGTGCAGAACCGGGGCGATGGCGACGTCCCACAGTGGGAACATGGTGCGGTTGCTCCCTCCGAGCTGGCGGACCCGGAAAGGTAGCAGCGCGTCGAGGGGCCGAATCCGCCGCGCTCGGGCCGCGAAATCGGCCGGGTGTCCCCGCGGTTTCGGTACGTAACCCCTGGCAGCGAGCGGCTCGCCGACCGTCGGACATCGACCCGATCTACGCGGTCCGGGAAGACCTCCACCATCGACATCCTCGTCATCGGCCACGCGCTCGTGCTGTCGCGCTGCGGCCGACAGCTCGCGGTCGGACCCACACGATCGTCGGCAGCGGTTCGATACCCTGGACATCGTGCCGGCCACTCCTCAGTTCCTCGGCGACAGCGTGCTGCGGATCGGCGAGATCGACTTCCACTACGAGCACCCGCTCAACGCCGTGCCCGCCGGCCACCTCGGCATCGAGAAGATCCGCCCGCTCCTGGAGGCGTACATCGCGCTCTGGCCGGAAGTCCGTCCGCAGCGGGTCGTCGAGCTCGGGGTGTGCCGCGGCGGGAGCACGGCGATGCTCGCCGAGCTCGGTGGAGCCGAGCGGATCGTGTCGGTGGAGCTCTCCGAGTCGCGGCTCGAGGACCTCGACCGCTACATCGAGGCACGCGGCGTGCAGAACGTCGTGCACCCCCACTACGGGGTCGACCAGGCCGACCGGGAACGGCTCCTGCAGATCATCGACGACGAGTTCGGCGGCCGGCCCCTCGATCTCGTGATCGACGATGCCTCGCACCAGTACCGCGAGTCGCGGGCGTCGTTCGAGGTGCTGTTCCCGTCGCTGCGACCCGGCGGCCTCTACCTCCTCGAGGACTGGAGGTCGCAACACATGTTGGCTGCTCAGCTGGCCTCGGCGCTCGCGGCCGGCGACGACGTGCGGCACGAGATCGAGCGGCGCATGATCGCGGAGGACCGCGTCGCACCGGATACGCCGATGTCCCGCCTCGTGATGGAGTTGGTCATCGCGCGTGCGATCAACGGCGACGTGGTCGCGGACGTGGCGATCGGTGCCGACTGGGCCGCAGTCCGACGGGGTCCGGCCCCGATCGACTCGCGCACGTTCCGCCTCGACGATCACGCACCCGACCACCTGCAGCTGCTCACACCGTTGAGATGATTTCCCCCGGTGGCTGAGCTCGAGATTCGCGCGGCAGCCCTCGAAGACCGGCCCGGCGTCCTGGCGCTCCTCGGCGCATCGCTCGGATGGGGACGCGACGACCGCTTCGAGCGCCTCTTCGCGTGGAAGCACGACCGAAACCCGTTCGGCGCCTCACCTGCTCTCATCGCCCTCGACGGCGATCGCATCGTCGGACTGCGCACGTTCCTGCGCTGGGAGTTCGTCGACGGCACGGGCGCGGTGCAGCGGGCGGTCCGCGCCGTCGACACCGCGACCGACCCGGGGTACCAGGGGCGCGGGATCTTCCGCTCGTTGACCACCCGCGCGCTCGAGGAGCTGACGGCCGACGGCGTGGCGTTCGTGTTCAACACACCGAACGCGCAGAGCCGCCCTGGGTACCTCCGCATGGGGTGGGTCGAGGTCGGACGGCTCCCGGCCGCGGTGCGCGTGGGCTCCCTCGCAGGGGCGGAGCGGATGCTGCGCGCCCGCGTCCCTGCGGACCGGTGGTCGAGGATCGTTCGCGGGCAGACCTGCGACGGAGATCCTCGCGGATCCGGCGTTGGATCAGCTCGTCGCCTCGACGGCGCCGACGCGACGGCTGCGCACGAACCGGACGTCCGCCTACCTGCGCTGGCGCTACGAGCTCGCGCCGCTGCACTACCGAGCGCTGACCCTGTCGGACCGGGTCGCCGACGGGCTCGCGATCTTCCGGCTGCGGAGGCGGGGTGCGGCCCTCGAGTGCGCGCTGTGCGACCTGCTGGTGCCCGCCGCCGCCCGCGACGGCGTGCCGGCGCTCGAGCGCGCCGTGGCGCAGCAGGCCGGCGCCGACTACGTGATCAGGCTCGGGGGGCACCGCCTCGACCGTGCCGGGTACCTCCGGCTGCCGCGGCAAGGTCCGATCCTCACCTGGAGGCCGCTCGCACCGGGCTCGCCCGGCGCCACGCTCGACGCCTGGGCGCTCGGACTCGGCGACGTCGAGCTCTTCTGATCGCGCCCGTTCCGGGCACTCCCGACACGCGGAGAGCCCCGCCGCCACAGGGTTCGTCGCTCCGGGGCCGCGTGGAAATCCGCACAAACGCGTCATGTACCCTTCCTGCCTTCGGCAGCACAGACTGGAGTGGCGATGCCGTACGTGATGGTCCCGGTCCCCGAGGAGCACGTCGAAGACGTGATGCAGTTCATCCTCCGGGCGATCGCTCGCGCCTCCATCGTTCCCTGGGACGAGGCGTCGCTCGGTGAGACCTACCTGGAGGTCGACGAGACGACCCGGTCCCTGCTGGCGTTCGTCGCCCGGGCCGAGGCGAGCGGCAAGGAACTCGACACACTCACGGCGGCCCGCCAGATCCAGATGACGCCCCGTGAGGTCAACGGGATCCTCAACGAGCTCCAGACGATCACCCGCGACGCGAACCGGCCGCCGCTCATCGTCGTGCGCGTCGCTTCCGAACGGCTGCCGAACGGCCGCATGACCGAGAAGCGCGTGCGTGGTGATGGAGCCCGAGGTCGCCGAACTCGTGCGCGCCGTCGAGCGGGCCGAGCTCGCGCGAGGCGCGGGAGAGCCTCGATCCGCTGCGGGAGCAGGGCTAGGTGGCGGCCGGCACGCCGGCAGGGCGGCGCGACGACTGGGACGAGGCCATCGAAGCGGCCCCGGCGGTCCCGCCGTCGATCGAGGTGGAGCACGTCTCGGCGTCGTACCACATCAACATCGACAGCAACAACATGCGCGACGACCTCCAGCGGTTGTTTCGTCGCGGCGATTCGGGTGGCCGCCTGATCCCCGCGTTGCGGGACGTCTCGTTCGACGTCAAGAAGGGCTCGGTCCTCGCGGTCATCGGCCGCAACGGCGCCGGGAAGTCGACGCTCTGCCGGGTGATCCTCGGGACGCTGCCGCCGGAGGAGGGCCGGGTCGTCGTCCGGGGCCGCATCAACCTGCTCGCGCCGGGAATCGGCTTCAGTGAGTCGCTCACCGGCCGGGAGAACATCCTGCTCGGCGGCCTCGCCAGTGGTCTCTCGCCCGAGCGCCTGGCCGAGGTCACGGACGAGATCGGCGAGTTCGCACAGCTGTCGTCCTACCTCGATCTCCCGATGCACTCGTACTCGGCGGGGATGAGAATGCGATTGGCCTCGTCGGTCGCGGTGTTCCTCGATCCCGAGATCCTGCTGATCGACGAGGCGCTCACCGGTGGAGACGCCGCGTTCACCGAGCACATCGCGGAACGGACCGCGCACCTGACGGGCGAGGGGCGCACCATCCTCATCGTGACCCACGGGTTGTCGTCGGTGAAGACGATGGCGACCGAGGTGCTCTGGCTGCACCAGGGGCGCGTGGCGGAGTTCGGCGACCCGGACGACGTGGTCGACAAGTACATGCGTTATTGCCGTATCGAGTCGCTCGACATGTCCGATGTCTGACGGCACGAGGTGACGTGATGTCGACCGTGACGGAGTACAGCGACGTCGAGTACGTCTTCGAGCCGCACTCGGCGACGCTCCCCGACGTTCGCGAGTACCTGACCTCGCTCTGGGACCTTCGGCTGTTCATGACCGCGCTCGCGCGGGCCGACATCCGAACCGCGGGAGCCGGACACGGCTGGGGAACATCTGGAGTGTCCTGAACCCGTTGTTCCAGGCGGCCATCTACTTCTTCCTCTACACGGTGCTGCGCAGCAACCCGCAGAATCGCCAGTGGCTCCCCATCCTCATCGCCAACTTCTTCTTCTTCGGGCTGAGCATGTCGGCGCTCTCGGACGGCGGATCGTCGATCAAGCGCGCGAAGGGGTTGATGCTCAACTCGTCCTTCCCGCGGGCGATGCTGCCACTCACCTCGATCTACAAGTCGCTGCGTGAGTTCGTTCCCGCCTTCGCAGTGCTGCTCGTGATCTTCCCGCTGATCGGCGGGAACTTGGGCCCTGGATTCTTCATCTTGCCGATCGTGTTCGCACTGCAGGTCGTGATGAACGTCGGGATCGCCCTGCTGGTGTCGACGTACGTGACGCTCGTGCCGGACGGCGGCAACGTGATGACGTTCGTGAACCGCATCCTGTTCTTCGTGACGCCGGTGATCTACCCGGTCGCGCTCCTGCCCGCGAACATCAAGCCATTCGTCGCGTGGCAGCCGCTGTTCCCGTTGTTCGCGTCCTACCAGGCGATCTTCGCGGGCAAGACTCCGAGCGTGTTGCTGCTCCTCGAGACGCTGGCCTGGGCGATCGCACTGGTCGTCATCGGTGGCCGCGTCTTCATGCGGCGCGAGCGCGAATTCACGATGAAGATATGACCCGACAGGAAGAGAGGCGTCCGCACCGTGGCCGAACGGGGTGAAGGGAACGGCGAGGACCGAGTGGCACAGGGGAAGCTCGACGGCTCAGAGGAGCCGACCCCGCTCGGAGCCGCCGAGCCGCTGATGGTCGAGCGGGAGCGACGGAAGCCGTCCCTGTCGGGGCGGATGCCGTCGCTCGCGTCGCACCGGCGCTCCTGGAAATGGTGGGTCGTGATCGGCGTGGTCGTCGTCGCGCTCTGCTTCGCGCCCGGGTTCATCAGTGGCCTGAAGAAGACGCCGAAGAACCAGATCGGGATCAGCTACGGGGGCGGGCCGTTCGAATCTGCGCATTTCCAGCGGATCGTGCAGCCCGGCTCGGGGCTGTTCTTCAACGGCTTCTACGACCCGTTGTACCTCTACCCCTCGGATCAGCAGAACTACATCATCTCGCTGACCAAGGGGGTCGGCGCGACGCAGTCCCCCGACTCGGTCGTCGCGCCGACCTCGGACAAGGTCGCGGTGACCTACCAGGTCGCGGTCTACTTCACGCTGAACACGAAGCTGCTCCGTCAGTTCCACGAGCAGCTCGGACTGCGGTACAAGGCGTACACGCCACAGGGTTGGTACAACCTGGTGCGCGACACGTTCCGGCAGCAGATCGAGAACGCACTGCAGGAGGAGACGCGACAGATCAGCGTCGCGGACATCTACGGCAACGCCCAACAGCTCGTCGGTCTGCAGACCCGGGTGCAGCAGAAGATCTCGCAGCGACTCCAGGACGCGCTCGGCGCGCGGTTCTTCTGCTCGCCCGCCTTCGTGCGCACCGGTAAGTGCGGCGACCCGACGTTCATCATCAAGGCGGTGTCGATCCCGAAGTCGGTCGGGCTCGCATTCCAGCAGCAGCGGGTCTCGTCGATCCTCGTGACGGTCAGGCAGAACGAGGTCCAGCAGGCACTCGCCGAGTCGCAGTCGAAGAACGCGCTCGGGCTCAGCGGCGACCAGTACGTCCTGTGGAAGGCCGTCAACGTCGGGCAAGACGCAGTTCTGGATCGTGCCGAGCAGTGGCGGGGTCACGATCGCACCCGGTGTCGGTGGTGGGTCGCCGTCACCTCCCAGTACTGCGACCACGACCACCACCACGCCGAAGAAGTGACCGGTACCCCGCGGCGTCGGCGCGGGCTCGGAGCGATCGCGCTCGCGGTCGCGCTCGTCGCGCTCGCGCTCACCGCGTTCGTCGGCCCGGCCGCCGCGCACACTCCTCACGACGACGTCTCCGACGTCGCCTTCTCGCCGGACTTCGCCAAGGATGGCAAGGTCTTCACGGTCGCGGCGAGTCGGTTGTTCGTCTCGGATCCGGGGCCGTACCACTGGAAGCCCCTGGTCCGAGGCCTGCCTCGGGCGCCCGAGGAGGACAAGAGCCTCGCACGCGTCGGGATCGCGGAGTCCGAGCCCCGGATCATGTACGTCTCGTCGCGCGTCGGTGGGGTCTACCGGTCCGACGACGGCGGCCAGTCGTGGCACCAGGCGTCCACCGGCATGACGCGCCCGGACGTGCAGGCGCTCGCGGTCTCGCCGAACGACCCGAACCTCGTCTTCGCGGGCGGGTCGATCTTCGGCTTCTACCGGACGCAGGACGGCGGCGCGGCACTGGAACACGATCCCCGGCTTCTCGCGCGGGCCGCCATCGCCTTCGTCGCCGCGAGCGGCCGGGTCCTCGCCGGCGACCAAGCCGGTCGCGTGCGCGCCTCGGACGACAACGGCACGACCTGGCGAACCGTGAGCGCCGGAAGCGGCGCGGCGGTCACGGCGCTCGCCACGTCGCGCGGATCCGGGACGGCCACGGTCTACGCCGGCGATGCCGAGGGCCGGATCGTGCGCTCCGACGACGGCGGCACCACGTTCGCCAGGGTGACCGGGCTACCGTTCGACGGGGTCGCATCGATCGCGCTTTCGCCTGACTACGCGCGCGACCACACGCTGTGGGTGTCGTTGACCGAGCACGGCGTGTACCGGTCGACGAATGCCGGCGCCACGTGGACGCGTGCATCACGCGGGCTCACCACCGACATGCAGGCGCACGTGGTCCACGTCGCCGAATTCCGTGCGATTGCCGCCGCCCCCGGACCCCACGGCACCGTGCTGTACGTCGGTGGGTTCGACGGGCTGTTCCGCTCCGACGACGGAGGTCGCCGGTGGCATCAGACCCAGACGCTCGCCGACTTCGTGGTGGGCCTCGGCGTCTCGCCCGACTTCGCGCGTGACCACACGGTGGCCGCCGCCACGTACGTGAAGGGCGCGTACCTCTCCACCGATGCCGGCGAGCGCTGGCAGACGATCGATCGCGGTCTGCGGGAATCCCTCGGTGCCGGGAACAAGTTCGCGCCGATCCGACGACTCCACAGCATTGCGTTCTCGCCCGATTACGCCCGCGACCACACAATCTTCTCCGCGGGCTGGACGGCGTTCCTGAAGTCGACCGACCGCGGTGGCACGTGGCGGATCATCCAGGTCGGTCCGCGCCCCGCCCAACAGGAGCTGCGGCAGTACGTCCTCGGGATCGCACCCGATTACGAACGTCGGCACGAGCTCTTCCTCGGCACGCGCCAGGGCGACGTGTTCCGATCCGAGCGCGCCGGCGCCCCGGACAGCTGGACCCGAGTGGGCAACGTCGGGTCCCGCCTCCGCTCGTTCGCGTTCGCCCCGTCGGATGACGGCACGATCTTCGCGGGCACGGTCAACGGCGTGATGCGGAGCGATGACCGGGGTGCGACGTGGACGCGCACGGGACCGCCCGGCGAGGCGATCGTCGCCACCTCACCCGACTACGCGACCGACGGGACGGTGCTGGCGGGTACGCCGGACGGCCTGTTCGTGTCGCGCGACCATGGCCGGACGTGGCCACCGGTGGCGCTCCCCGCCCCGGGCAAGGTGGAGGCGCTCGCCGTGTCGCCGTCGTACGGGTCGGATCACACGGTGCTCCTCAGCGTGACCGGCGCGGGCCTCTTCCGGTCGACAGACGGCGCGCTGCGATTCGTCGCAGTGGGTCCGGATCTCCTTCGTGGCAACCATGTGATCGCCGACTTCACGAACCCGACGGGTACCCCGATCCAGTTCTCGCCCGACTACGCACGGGACCACACCGTGTTCGGCTACGCGAGCCAGATGATCGTGCGCTCGACCGACCGCGGGGACACGTGGTCGGTGCTGATGCTGCCGAGCGCTGACCACTTCCTCCGGACGGTGAACCAGGCCGAAGGTACGGGTGGCGCCGCCGCGACCACTGGATCCACCACCACGCACATCGGCAAGCGCAAGATCGCGGCGATCGGGCTGGCGGTCCTGGTCGTGCTCGTGATCATCGGCTTCGGGTACCGCCGGTACCGGCGGCGCCGGACCGCGACGCACGGGTCGGGCGGGCCCCCCGACGCCGGGACTGGCTGAGATGACCACGACCGAGGCTGCACCGTCGACCGAGGCCGCGCCCGGCACGGGCTACCGACCGCACCTCGACGGCATGCGCGTGCTGGCCGTCTACCTCGTGGTCCTGTTTCATGCCGGGGTCACCAGTTTTTCGGGCGGCTTCGTCGGCGTCGACGTCTTCTTCGTGCTCTCCGGCTACCTCGTCACGCAGGTGTTGGTGCGTTCCCTCCGCCTCGCGGATGGCGATCGTCCGATCACGGACGGCGACCCGCATCAGTCACGATGGCCGCACGGCTTCAGCCGCTTCTACGCCCGCCGGTACCGGCGCCTGCTGCCGGCTTCGTTCGTGGCGCTGGTCGTCACTGCCGTGGTCTATTCGAGCATCGCGTCCCAGGCCGAGCTCGCGGGAGCGGTCGGTGCCTTCAAAGCGACCTTCCTCTACGTGGCCAACTGGTACTTCATCCACCAGTCGTCCGACTATTTCGCCGCGGCCGTCAACGCGAATCCGGTCCAGCAGTTCTGGTCACTCGCGGTGGAGGAGCAGTTCTACTTCGTCTGGCCGATCCTGCTCACCGCGCTGTACCTCGTCTCGCGGTGGCGTGTCGCGGCACGCGCACCGTGTCCGCCAAGTCGTCGTCGGCGCCGCGATCGTGGCGTCCGCGGCCTGGGCGCTGCACCTCGCGTCGACGAACGTCAGCCGCGCCTACTACGGGACCGATGCCCGGGCCTACCAGCTCCTGGCCGGGGCGCTGCTGGCGCTGAGCCCCGGAGTGGTCCGGCGCCTGCTCAGGTTCCGTGGCATGTGGTTCGCGGGTCCCGCCGCCGCCGTCGCGCTCGTCGTGCTGTCGACGTCGCTCATCGACATGAACCCGGTCCGACGGGGCATCGCCACCACGATCGCCACGATCGTTCTGATCGTCGGGTTGGAATGCCTGGCGTGCGGCCCGCTCAACCGGCTGTTCTCGTGCGTGCCGGCGGTGTATCTCGGTCGGATCTCCTACGGGACGTACCTGTGGCACTGGCCGGTCATCATCGTCGCGTTCGCGCTGACGGACCACGACATCAGCCCGCTGTCGACCTTCGCGATCTCGGCGTTCGTCGCCACCGGGCTCGCGTCCCTGAGCTATCAGCTCCTCGAGATGCCGATCCGCCGGCAGCCGCGTCCTGGACCGCATCAGTCCGGTGGTGATCGCCGCCGGCGTCGCGATCAGCATCGCGGGCGCGCTCGTGATCATCCCGAACATCATCGATCCGTACGGATCGAGCGACCGTTCCGCCCAGAACACCGCGGCGGTCGGTGGGACGCCCGTTCCCGCGCTGGATTTCGCCACGGCCTCGAGCGACGTCGGTGATCTCCACGGTGTACAGCTGAACGAGAACTGTGTCGGCAAACCGGCCTCGGCGTGCACGTCGGTCCATGGCACGGGCGCGCACATCATGGTGATCGGCGACTCCCACGCCCGCATGATGGAGCCGACGTTCGCCAAGATCGCCCAGCAGCAGAACCTGACGTTCTCGTCGGCGTCGTCGAGCGTGTGTCCGTGGCAACGCAACCTGTATCCGCAAGCCGTCGCCGACCCGCTCGACGCCAGCTTCTTGGACCAATGCATCGCGTTCAAGCGTGACCTGTACGAGCGTGTGATCCCGGCACTCAAGCCCGACATCATCGTCGCGTGGTCCAACGACTACATCACGCGCCGTCACGGCGTCGTGTACGACGCGAGCGGCAACCCGATGCCGTCGGACGGCCTCTCGGACGAGACGCGACAGGTCAAGGCCGAGACGGAGCGATCGATCGCAGAGCTCGAGCGGTACGCGAAGAAGGTGCTGATCGCCGAGCCGGTTCCGACGGCACCCGGGAGCCTGGACCCCTTCCAATGCCTGACGAAGAGCAAGATCCTCGAAGCATGCCGATTCGCAGTCGACCCGAACCCGCGACCGATCGACCTCGTGTACCGGCAGGTCGCCGACAACCGGCGCGTGTACGAGGCCAACTTCGCGTCGTTCGTGTGCCCGTTCATGCCCATCTGCGATCCGGTGGTCGACGGGACGATCGTCCGGTTCGACAACCAGCACATCACGCCGCGCTACGCGGTCAGCCTGGCCCCGCCGATGACGCAGTTCCTCCGACGCAACCAGCTCTTGCAACGTTGACCGGTGGAGACGCGCCGCTCTCGATGAGGTGACGACATGTCGATGAAGTACGGACGCCGGATCGGGGCCGGGATCGTCGCGATCGTGATCGTGCTTGGGCCGCTCGCCGTCGGACCCGCGTCGGCAGGTGCCGCGGACGCGGCCGCGCCACCCGAGGAGTCCACCGCCGCTCCGGGGCCGATCGCGCGCGGATTCGCCGGACTCGCGTATCCCGTGCCGACAGGGACCGACCCCGCGTACCGCGACGCCGTGCAACTGACGCTCCAGGACGCCACCGGGACGACGGTGGGCACCGACTACGCGCCGGCCGGCACTGCCGTCGTGGTTCGCCCGGTGCCGGGGCGGCCCGATCAGGTGTCGATCGCGTGGCGTCCCGGTGTCGTGGCGCTCGCCCGGCGTGCGGACTTCTGGGCGATGCCGAGCTTCCTGCACCTCAAGGATGTCGTGGTCACGGTCAACGGCAAGAACCTGCCGCTCGCGGAGTCGGGCGTCCGGTATCACCGCGGCGGTGTGGGCACGTTCACCAACGGCGCGAAGGGGTTCGACGGGCTGACCTGGACCAACCGGGAGTTCCTCGAGTGCAAGCGGAACACGTGGGGCATGAGCGGGCAGGTCTTCGCGGTCGACGTCGTGGAAGACGGCGTGTACCGGCAGGATCGGGCACTGCTCGACCTCGGGATCCGCGCGGTGGACTGGGGTGTCGCGGTCCCGATCAACGCCAAGGGAATCCACGTGCTCCATCGCAAATGCGATGGCAAGAGGGTGGCCGACTTCGGCTACACCCATCACACCACCCAGTGGTTGGAGTCGCTGAGTCGGGCCACCTATGTCCTCGCATCGTCCCCGTGGGCCGGTGAGTACCGGGCCAAGATCGACGCGTACCGCCGTCGCGTCGGTGCAGCTCGCGACCCGCTCTCGAAACCGGCCGTCAAGGCGTACTGGGTGACCCACGTGAAGGACGCACTCGGGAACGACTTCACTCATCGGACGTTCATGCGCGCCGCCGCCATGGGCATGGCGTCCACGCTCGCCACGAAGCCGAGTGACTCGAGGCGATGGGCCGCCGATGCGAAGGTCATCGCAGAACGCGGGATCCGCAACCAGCTTCGGTCGGGCGTGAACCCGGAGCGGGGCGGCTTCGACGTTCTGTACCAGATGTACGGCACCTGGCTCGCCGAGCTGTACGACGGCACGCTGGCCACGTCGAACCCCATGAAGCCGCGAATCGAACGCACGATCGAGAAGGCGATCAACTGGATGCTGACGCGGATCGACCCGAAGACGGGCGCGTTCAGGATCCGCGGTACGACGCGAATCTGCGTCGAGGTGCTCTGGACCGGCAAAGGGCCGGCTCCCAGCGTCGATCCGGGTGAGACCATCCGTGGGTTCCTGCTCTGGGCCTACCTGCACCATGAACCCCGACTCACCGCAGCCGCGCTACTCGCCGATCGCGGCTTCAAGCTGTACGGCAACAAGTGCCCGCGCAACTACCACCCTCGTCCTGAGCGGCAGGCTCGTTAGCCACCCGATCCGAACCTTGCGGCGCCCTCGACGATCGAGCGCGATCAGAGTGCCTGGTTCAGAAGAGGATCGGAAGCTGATCCCGAGGCGAGTAGCCGCCTTCGTTCGTCGTGGTCATGGCACCGTATGTCGACGGTGCGAAGAGCCAGGTCTCGGTCGCATACCGCGACTTCGTCATGCCGGGATCCCGACCGGTCCGATGCAGGCAGAGCTGATCGAAGATCAGCGCGTCACCTGGTTCGAAGATCGGGCGCACGACCGCGCCCTGCGCAGCCTGTTCGGCGTTCTCCGGGCTCACTCCCCAGTCGGCGTATCCGCTGCCGACCTTCGGCGACGCAGCGTCTCCCGTTTGCACGAGTTCGTCGAACCGGCGGCCGACGACATCGAGACCCGGCGCGTCGTCTCCGCAATGCGAGAGCGACAACCACACATTGAGCGACCGGATCCCTGCTCCCATGAACGCGCCGTCCTGGTGCCAACCCCCGGAACCGTCGTGCGGAAGGCGGCGCAGTGTGGCCTTTCTCGCGAGCAGCATCGGAGGCTCGCCGAAGTACTCGCGGGCGAGCTGTCCGATGCCGGCGTCTTCGAGGATTTCGATGAGGTCGAACAACGTCGGCGGCGACTCGACGGCAGTGAGGTTTCCCCGCGAGCGCCGGCGCGCCCGGTCGCTGACCTTGTCCGGTTCGAAGCGCTCGTACCATCCGGCAAGCTCGGGTCGTGCGGCGTCGCTCGCGTCGGCGTCGAAGGCATCGAATGCGGTGTCGATGTCGCGGACGAGACGGTCGACGTCTCCGCATCCGACGAGTCCCCGAACCAGCAACGAGCCGTGATTTCGAATGCCGCTCCGAATGGCGTCGACCGTGAGATCCTCGCGTGCGATCTCCGGGACGAGTTGGCCCGGAAAGGAATCCACGACCGTTTCCGGCCACGACGGTGTCTCGCTCGGCCAGGTGATTCGCCGGAACGCCTCGTGACGCAGGGCGAGGAGATGATGTTCGATCTTTCGGTTGTGCTGGGCGCGGTTCGCCTCGGTGAGGACTCGAATCGCGTCGAGCGGCTTCCCGGCTGACATCAGGTCGTCGGCGGTTGCCAACACCGACTCCGGGTACGTCGTCGGGCGTCGTCGTCGGCGAATGCGGATCATCGGGATCGTTCCCCTTCCCGGGCTCATGAACATGGCCGATGGCACACCTCCGGCAGTGGAGCGTCGTGCCGGTCTCCACGGGGTGCTGAACCGGGCAGAGTACTACTGCGCTCTGGAGCTCGACGCCGGCCGAACGGCACCGGACGGCCCGTCCTGTGCCGTCACGGCAGTGGCTGCTCGCGGCTCGGGAGCGCCCCCGCGGGGCGGCCGCGCCGGGCTCGTTCCGCGGAGCCGTTCTGGTGCGCGTCGACGCGAAGCGCGATCTCGGGCGAATCCTCGTCGGTAGGGGCCCGAGCGGGTGCTCAGTTGCGCGTGAATCGGGCGAGAATCTTCGCGGCCGGTCCGCGGTTCGGTCGCGCCCTCGGTTCGCCCACGGAAACGGTTTGTCGGGCTCATCGACCTCGAGAAGCCCGCACAGCGGCCCCCAGTCGGGGCTGTCGCTCAGGTCGAGCTCGAGGAAATCCGTTCGGGCGCCGAAGTAGGCGTGGACTCGCTCGTGGTGATCGTCCCACTCCCGCTTCCACTTCTCCTCGTCGACGACGACGAACGTGCCGTCGTACTCGCCACGTGCCTGCTTGGCCAGGTTGCGCTCGACGTGGCCCCGACGGCTCGCGATCCAGTCGTCCCGGGACGGGTCGTCAGGATGAAGCGACTGCCGGGATACTGCTGGTCGAGCATCCGGAAGCGCCGACTCAGGAGCCCGATGTCGGAGAACGCGTCGGTACCGCGGATCCAGGTACGACACCAGCGCGACGCCATCGTCGATCGCGCGCTGGACCGCGTCGTGGGCCGCCTGGCCGCCGAAGTGGAGGCTGGAGAAGCCGAGCACGAGCAGCGCGTCGTCGAGACTCGTGGTGCCGGTCTTGTTGAGCCCGATGCCGAAGATGCGGGGCCGATCGGGGTCCGGTGAACCACCGGGGGTTGCCATACACCAAGGATACGTGCACGCGGCCCGCCCGGCTCCCGTCGGTGGCCGCCCCGCTAGCCTCGGGATCCATGTCGTGCACCGGCGCCGCCTCCCCGCCGCCGGTGCATCCGGCCTACGACGGACCCGAGGACGCATTCGAGGGGCGGTGCCCCGTCTGCGGTGTGCCCGGCCGCTACCGGCGGGAGCGAGTCTCGATCTCGGAGAGCTACAAGTGTGCGAGCTGCGGGGGCGCGCTGCGCTACCAGAGCCAGGCGCGCGCCGTGCTGCGGGCGTTCTCGCGCCACGGCGCCCGCTCGCTTGCGGAGTTGGTCCACCAGCCCGACTTCCGTGCTCGTCGCATCTTCGAACCGGGTACCAGGGGGCCGTTCCGGGGGCTGTTCCGCGGTCTCGAGGGATATGTGCAGTCGTTCTACGAGCCGACGGTGCCCCGCGGCGAGGTCCGCGACGGTGTGCGGTGCGAGGACCTCATGGACCTCACGTTTCCGTCGGGCACCTTCGATCTGGTCCTCACCTCGGACATCTTCGAGCACGTACGCGAGCCGAATCGCGGATTCGCCGAGCTCTTCCGCGTGCTGCGGCCGGGCGGCTGGCACCTGTTCACGATCCCGGGCCGCTGGCCGCTGCCGGACCACACGGTGGCCCGGGTCGACGTGTCCCGTGACGAGGAAGTGCTGCTCCTTCCCGCGGTGTACCACAATCGCGAACACCTCGTGTACAACGATTTCGGGCTCGACCTGCTCGACGCGCTGGACGAGATCGGCTTCGTCACGGACCCGATGCTGTTCGCATCGGCGAGTGCGACGACCGCCGCTCAGGTGACGTTCTGCTCCCTGCGCCCGGCGAGCGACGAGGACGAGCCCGGTGCCACGAGTGCGCCGGACTTCAGGCCCGCTCGTCGACTCGCGACGGCCCGGGCGTGGGCGCGGTCCATGCAAGCGCGCCCTCCGGCGTCGGTGAGTCAGCCCGCGCCCGTCGTGTTCCGGAGGGTCAGTTCTCGTCGCCCCGATTGGCCCACGGGAACGCGGCCGAGGGTGGACGGACGCCCAGGAACTCGCACAGCGCGGCCCAGTCGGGGTGTGCGGTGAGATCGAGCTCGAGGAAGTCGTCGCGCCCGGCGAAGTGGGCGCGGACGCCGTCGACGTGGCGGGTCCACTGCGCCCGCCACGCCTCCTCGTCGACGTCGAGGAAGCCGCCGCGGTAGGTGCCGGCCTCGAACTTGGCGCGGTTGGTCTCGACGTGGCGCCGACGACTCGCGATCCAGTCCTCGACGGGGCGGGTCGTGAGCACGAACCGGCTCCCCGGGTACTGCTGATCGAGTAGCTCGTAGTGCTCGGAGAGCACCTGGATGTCGGAGAATGCGTCGAGGTGTGGGTCGAGACGGGAGAGGAGCGGGTCACCGGCGTCGAGGGAGGCCTCGACGAACCGGCGGAGGGCCGGGCCACCCCAGTGGAGGCTGTTGTACCCGAGCATGCGGAACGCCTCGTGCAGTGACGTGGTCCCCGTCTTGTTGAGACCGATGCCGAACAGGCGCGGTCGGCTCGGGTCGGGGCCGCCGCCGCGGGCCGGTGCGCGGTAGGACCCGACGTAGTCGACGATCTCGCGGTTGTAGTACGGCGGCGCTCGGTGCGGGTCGACGCCGTGCTTCCACCCGTACTTGAACCGGTGCGCCTGCAGCAGCAGGTCGTAGCCGCGGGCGTCCGTGGCGGCGGTGGTGCGGCGAGCGTGCACCACGTGGGCGGCCGGCACGGGCGAGAGCTCGACGCCCATCTCCCAGGCGTGGTGCCAGTAGTCGGTGTCCTCGCAGTACGCCGGGTTGAACCACTCGTCGAACACGCCGACCTCGTCGTACAGCGCGGTGTGAGCATGAAGCACCAGCCGGCGGTCCCGGCCGGTCCGGACTGGTGAATCCCTGACCGTCGCAGTGATCGGTGTACGGGAACGCGACCCCATGCCCGTCGGACGCGGCCTCGTACAGCGCGACGTCCCATCCGGGTTCCACGCGACAGTCGCTGTTCAGCACCACGACCATGGGCGCGGTGGAGAGGCGGATGCCGGTGTTCCACCCCGTCGCCACGCCCTTGTTCTCGGGGTAGCGGTACACCTTCGCAGCGATCCGGTCCTGGTGGGCCGAGCCGTTGTCGACGACGACGACCTCGGTCGGGATGCTCGCGACCTCCCAGATCCGATCGAACGGTGCGCTGCGCCATCGCCGGAGCTCGGGCGTGCGGCTCCACACCGGCAGCGTGACGCTGAGCAGCGGCTCGCCGTGCCACTCGTCGGGCGTCGCGTCGTAGGCGAGCTCCGGGTCG
>CAVWPR010000028.1:0-13898 GCA_963756815.1 uncultured Acidimicrobiia bacterium | reverse complement strand
GACATCCCGCTCCGGCGTACCGGCGCAGAAGGGTTCGCGATGGAGCTCGAGTATCTCCAACGGCTGCGCCACGGTCTCGCACTGGATCGCGCCGCGGGCACGGGCACGGGCGCGCGGCTCGTGCAGGCGTGCGTGGAGGCTCTCGACGTCACGGGCGCGGGCATCATGCTCATGGTCGACGACGAGCACCGCGGGACGTTCGGCAGCTCGGACTCCGCCATCGAGGTCGTCGAGGACCTCCAGTTCACCCTCGGCGAAGGACCGTGCATCGACACGTACCGCAGCGGCCGGCCCGTGCTCGAACCCGATCTCGGCCACCCCGTCGAGCACCGGTGGCCGGGCTTCGCCGAGCCGGCCCTCGCGGCGGGCGTGGTCGCGATCTTCGGCTTCCCGTTGCTGGTCGGCCGGATACGCCTGGGCGCGCTCGACCTCTACTTCGATCACCCCGGCACGCTCAGCGCCCAGCAGTACACCGGCGCCGTGGCGATGGCCGACATTGCCGCCCACGCCATCCTCGACCTGCAGGCGGACGCGGCACCCGGCGCACTGGCGTCCGAGCTCGACGCCGGCGTCCGGCTCCGTACCGTCGTCCACCAGGCGTCGGGCATGGTGTCGGTGCAGCTCGACATCCCTGTCGGCGACGCGCTCGCGCGACTGCGCGCGCACGCGTACGCCGAGGAGCGACCCATCCACGATGTCGCGCAGGACGTCGTGGACCGGAGGCTCCGGCTCGACCGAGCATGAACGACGACCGGCCCGCGGAGCGACACGCGCGGCCGGACCGAGAATCGAGGTGATCGATGGAGACGCGTGAAGAACGACTGGTCCAGACGTTCGTGCAGGTCGCGGACACGTTGGTCGCCGACTTCGACGTCGTCGAGCTCCTGACGTCCCTGGCGACCCACTGCGTGGAGCTGTTCGACGTGTCCGAGGCCGGCCTGCTGCTGGCGGACCGCAGCGGCGGCCTCGAGGTGGTGGCGTCGTCGAGCTCGGCGATGGCGAACCTCGAGCTCTTCGAGCTGCAGCACGACGAGGGTCCGTGCATCGACTGCTTCCGCACCGGCCGGCCCGTCTCGGCCGCCGACCTCGACGCCGACCGGCAGCGATGGCCACGATTCGCCGGCGAAGCCTTGGACGCCGGCTTCCACGCTGCGTGCGCGCTGCCGATGCGGCTCCGGGATTCCACGATCGGCGCGCTCAACCTCCTGCGCACCGCCGCGGGAGTCCTCTCGGACCTGGACCTCGCCGCCGCCCAGGCGTTGGCCGACGTCGCCACGATCGGTCTGATCCACCAGCGCGCCGCCGAGGACGCCCGGCTGCTCACCGAGCAGCTCCAGCGGGCGCTCGACAGCCGAATCGTCATCGAGCAGGCGAAGGGCGTGCTCGCCGCACAGGGCGGCCTGTCGATGACCGCGGCGTTCGAGGCCCTCCGGGGATACGCACGGGCCCACCAGGAGCGGCTCAGCGACGTCGCCGCCGCGGTCGCCGCCCGCGAGCCCGGCCTCGTCGAGCGGGTGGTGCGCAGCGCGCCCGACACGAGCTGACCTTGCCGTACCCCGCAGGGCGTGACCGCAGGACCGTGGTCGGCGCGGAGAGGTTTGCGGATCGGCATGCCGGGTACCTGATGGCGGCGTGCCCGGCGCCGAGCGTCGAGCACCCCGTGTACCACCAGGAGACCGGCGGCCGGTGACGGGGCCGCCGGTTTCCGCGTCCGGAGCAGAACGCGGCGACTGCAGCGGTGCGCCGGCGGGCCGGCCCGCAAGAGACTGGGGGCAACCTGGGGGCCGGCCAGCGCCGACGCCGCGCACATGATCGCGCCGCCACTCCGTGGACACGACGCCCGTCCGGTCGTACCGTGCGACGCAGCCGAGCCAGCCACCTTCGCGACGCTGTCTCGGCCGTCGAGCCCAGACCCTGCTCGAACAGACCGGGTTCGACGCACACGACGGCCGTCGGGCGGTCACCCGGTGAGACTGGGGGGATCCGGGGACCGCCCGCGCCGCGCCCCGAGGGCCAGCAGGACTCAACCCGCACGCTCGCACCCGGGTGCATGGCGGCCGGGCGGTCCCGCTGGCAGAATCTCGCGAGCAGCCGAAGACCGAATGCATCCCGCCTCCCAGACCTCGAGGTAGGTGTCCCATGACCGAGCAACGGTTCCGTCTCGTCGGCGACGCCGACCTGCTTGCCGCGCCAGAGATCGCCGAGAACCTCGACAAGGTCATCGAGGCGTGCGGCGACGACATCGTCATCGACTGCATCGGACTGCAGTTCATCGACTCGTCCGGCATCAGAGTCCTCATCGACGCGCGCACCACGCTCGACGGGCAGGGCCGGAAGATGCGGATCGTGAACATGCATCAGACCGGACGGCGAGCGATCGAAGCGCTCGCGCTGACCGAGTTTCTCGGACTCGAGGGAACGGACGAGACCCTCGTCGCCGATTGACCTGCACTTTCGGTGGTCGGGCTGCCGGGACTCGAACCCGGGACCTTCGGTCCCCCAGACCGACGCGCTAACCAAGCTGCGCCACAGCCCGTAAGGGGCGAGAGTCTACGCAGCGGGCACCGGTCCGCCCGAAGGGTGACCGGGGGCCGTCCGACGCCGTCGGCATTCGTCCCGCCGACCAGGAGGGCCGCCGAAAGACCACGTCCGACACCACCTTCCCGGGCGCGATGCCTGTCACCACGGCATTCGAGTTCCCGCACCGGAGACCGAGCGCTCCATCGGTCCGGTCTTCGGCCTCGTCGTGCGCTCGATGGGCTTCGGCGCTTCGACTCGTCCGAGATCGGCCACAGCCGCACCGAGATCGTCGCCTACGGCACCGCCGTCGTGGTCGGCACGGAGCAGTCGCCGTGCCGGTCGTCGTGCTCCTGCTCGTCGAGTTGCTGGTGGTGGGGGCCGCCGTGAGCTTCTTCCTGCGGCGCCACGCGGAGACGGAGGCCCGGAGCCCGGGTGCTCACCGACCGGCGAGGTGTTCCGCGACCCGTCGACCGCGCGGTTCATGCGCGTGTACCTCGACGAGACCGGCCGGCGCCACGACGTGGCCGAGGGCGGGCTCGACCCCGAGCCCGCCCTCCCTGCCCGTCGGCTACGGACCGATCGACAAGCAGGACGCGCACACCCCCGCCCCACCCGCCAGGATGCCCGGACCCGTGCCGCCGTCCACCACCCACACATTGCGCGGTCCGACCGCCGCACCCGCGTCCACCGACATCGTCGCCGTGATCGTCGAATCGTCCACCAGCGTCACCCCGCTGAACGACACGCCACCCGGGCTGGTGTACACGATCGGGACGCCCGCGAACCCCGAGCCAGTGATCGTCACCGGCACACCCGTCGCGCCCGGCACCGCGCTCCCCGGCGCCACACCCGTCACCGCCGGCTGCGGCACACTCCGCACGAACAGGTCCTCGGCGAAGTTGTCGTCGGTCCCCGCGACGACGTTGTCGGCCGTGGAGGTGAACGCCACGTAGCGCCCGTCGGCGCTGATCGAGTTCGTCCCGAGGACGTCGCCGAGCGCGATCTGGCCGAGGTACTTGTTCGTGGAGACCAGCCTGGTGGTCCCGGCCGCGCGGTCCCGGACGTAGATCTCCCCGGTGCTGTCGTCACCGACACCCGGGAGGAGGTTGGTGGCGAAGGACCGGAACGTGACCCGGTTGCCGGAGTCGTCGATCGCGGGCGAGTCCGAGCCCCCGTTCGCCTCTGCGCCACCGTTCGTGACGCTCACGCGACTCGTCTCCCCGGTCTGGAGATCCTTCACGAACACGTCGCTCGCGTTGTTGGTGTCGCCAGCCACGAAGGTGTCGGCATAGCTGCCCTCGAACACCACGTAGCGCCCGTTTCCGCTGATCGCCGCGTACTGAACGTAGCCAGCCCCCTGGTTGCCGGCGCTGTCCGAGCTGGCGCGCACCGTGGTCCCCATGTTGCGGTCGTAGACCACGACGTCCGAGTTGTCGTTGGTGTCAGGCTCGACGATGTTCGTCGCGTCGGTCTCGAACGCGACGTACCGGCCGTCGGCGCTGATCGACGGTCCGTAGCTAGCGCTGTCCGGGTTGCCGTCCCCGCTCCCGATGCTCGCCCGATCGGTCGTGTCCGTCTCGCGGTCGTGCACGAACACGTCGTCGGTGCCGTTGGTGTCATTGGGCACGAGGTCCGAGGCGTACGACTCGAACGCGACGTAGCGGCCGTCCGAGCTGATCGCAACCCCTCCGGCGGACCCTTCGGTCTGGCCACCGCCGGACGCGACACTCACCCGCTCGGTGGTGCCGGCGACGACGTCGCGGACGTACACGTCGTAGTAGCCGTTGGTGTCGTCCGGCACGAGGGGCTCCTCGGAGACGAACGCGACGTAGCGACCGTCGGCGCTGATCGCGACGCCGCTGTAGACGTCGCCGCCGTAGGTGACCTGCGACCCGTCGTTCGTCACGCTGACCCGGATCGTCGTCCCGGTCGTGAGGTCGCGCCGGAAGATGTCGCCGTTGCCGTTCGTGTCGCCCGCAACGAGGTTCGAGGCGTCCGAGCCGAACGCCACGTACCGGCCGTTGGCGCTCAGGACGCCGGCGTAGCTCGCGCCGTCCCCCACGTTCCCGCTCGGATCACTGCTCGCCCGCGTGATGTACGCGCACCCGCTCGTGAGCGCCACCACGCCGACCAGCGCAGCGACCTGCAACCACCGTCGTGCCCTCATGTGCCCCTCCCGAGCCCGCCCGCCTGCGTGCGAGCGACCCTAAGGACGCAAAGCTGCGAATTACAGCGCGATTCACCCAACGTTCACCCCGAGCAAGGCACGCGCAAGCCATGCGACGCCGGTCCAGGGCACGTCACCCCGTGACCCACACGACGAGGGGGACGAGCCGGTCGACACCACGCCGCGAGTCAACGGAAAACCCGGGAAACCGGGCACACTCCGCGGCCGCGATCGGATGAGCTCAGCCCGCGATCCAGCCGATCACCTGGATCAACCGGTACGTGAGGTAGATCGCGACCGCGACCGCGAGCAGCTTGAGGTGCCACGGGACCGGCGGGAGCGGCTCGTCCTCCTCCCCCGCCGCCTTCGCGACCTCGCCGACCTCGACCGGGCGGCCGCAGGTCGGGCAGGTCCCGTCACGCGTCACCGCCGACGGCGCGAGGTAGCGGTCGCAGTCGTCGCACCAGGGCATCTAGACGGGCGGGACGCCGTGACGGCGCGCGAAGTCGTCGCGCACGCGACTGCGCGCCAGCGCGAAGCGCGTGACGAGCTCGGCCCGCAGGTCCTCCGGCTCGACCACCGCGTCGACAACGAGCTCCGCAGCGAGCCGGACGAGATCGACGTCGGCCTCGTACTCGGCGCGCTTCTCGGCGACGAACGCGGCGCGCTCGCTCTCGTCCTCGATCGCCTGGATCTTGTTGAAGAACACCGCATTGACCGCCGGCTCGGGGCCCATGACCGCGATCTGAGCGCTCGGGAGCGCGAGGCAGGCGTCGGGATCGAACGCGGGGCCGCACATCGCGTACAGACCGGCGCCGTAGGCCTTGCGCACGATGACGCTGATCTTCGGGACCGTCGCCTCCGCGACCGCGGTGATCATCTTCGCCCCGTGGCGGATGATCCCCTCCTTCTCGACCTTGCTGCCGATCATGAAGCCGGGCACGTCGGCGAGGAAGAGCAGCGGCACGTTGAACGCGTCGCACAGCCAGATGAACCGCGCCGCCTTGTCGGAGCTGTCCTTGAACAGCACGCCCCCGAGGTGCATCGGGTTGTTGGCAACGATGCCGACGGCCTGTCCGTCGAGCCGCGCGAAGCCGGTCACGAGCTCCTTGGCGAAGAGCGGCTTGAGCTCGAAGAACGTGAGCCTCGTCGACGAGCGCGGCGATCACCTTGCGGATGTCGTACGCGCGACGCTCCTCGGCGGGGACGACGTCGGCAATCGGCCGTGGCGGTCGCGACCGGCGCGGTCGCGGCGAGCACGGGTGGATCGGAGCGCCACGACGTGGGGAGGTACGAGAGCCACCGGCGCGCGTCGGCGATCGCGGCGGCGTCGTCGGCGACGAGGTTGTCGCCGCAGCCGCTCACGGTGGCGTGCATGCGCGCGCCGCCCATCTCGTCGAGGCTCACCTGCTCGCCGATCACCTCGGCCGCCATGCGCGGCGACCCGAGATACATCGAGGCGTTGCCCTCCACCATGAACACGACGTCGCAGAAGGCGGGGATGTACGCACCGCCCGCGGCCGAGGGACCGAACAGGCAGCACACCTGTGGCACTCGCCCCGAGAGCCGTACCTGGTTGGCGAAGATCCGACCCGCACCGCGCCGGCCCGGGAAGAGCTCGACCTGGTCGGTGATGCGGGCCCCGGCGGAGTCGACGAGATACACGACGGGCAGCTCGTGCTTCAGCGCGGTCTCGGTGAGCCGCACGATCTTCTCGACGGTGCGCGCACCCCACGAGCCGGCCTTCACCGTGGGATCGTTGGCCATCACGCACACGGGGCGACCGTCGACGCGCCCGGTACCGGTGACCACGCCGTCGGCGGGCAGCTCGTCGGCCAGCGCGTTGGCGAGCAGCGCGTCCTCCACGAACGAGCCCTCGTCGAGGAGCAACGCGAGCCGGTCCCGCACGAACAGCTTGTTCGCGGCCGCGAGCTTCTCGCGGTCCTTCTCCAGGTTGCCGGCGAGGGCACGCTCCCGACGCTTGTGGATCTCCGGCTGGTCACTCATGACTGCGCCTCCACCGTGGCGGTGCGGGGGCCGGCGCGCATCACCTGACCGGGCAGCTCGCGGCCCACGATGTCCTGCGCGAGTTGTGCGCACGCGATCAGCGCGTCGAGGTCGACCCCGGTGTCGACGCCCATGTCCTCGAGCATGTGCACGAGGTCCTCCGTCACGATGTTGCCGGTCGCGCCCGGCGCGTACGGGCACCCACCGAGGCCGCCGATCGACGCGTCGAACCGCGTGACCCCGCGTTCGAGCGCGGCGAGCACGTTGGCGAGCCCCGTCCCGCGGGTGTTGTGGAAGTGCATCGAGACGGTGTCCGCCGCGATGCCCGCACCGGCCAGCGCGTCGAGGAGCGAGTGCACCCGCCCGGGGGTGGCCATGCCGGTGGTGTCGCCGAAGCTCAGCCGATCGGCACCGCCGTCACGCAGCTGCGCCGCAACGGCGGCAACCCGTGCCTCGGGGACGTCGCCCTCGTACGGGCAGCCGAACGCGGTCGACACAATGGCCTCGATCGGTGTCCCCGCGCCATGGGCGAGGTCGGTGAGCTCGGCCGCGGCCGCGATCGACTCGTCGACCGAGCGGCGCACGTTGCGACGGTTGTGGGTCTCGCTCGCGCTCACCACGACCTCGATCTCGTCGACGTGGGCGGCGAGCGCGAGCTCGGCACCCTTCACGTTGGGGACGAGGGCGCGGTAGACGACACCGGGACGGCGCGTGATCCCCGCCATCACCTCCCCCGCCCCGGCCATGGGCGGGATGGCCTGCGGGCTCACGAAGGAGACGGCCTCGATGCGGCGCAGGCCGGTGCGGCTCAGCGCGTCGACGAGGCGGATCCGGTCGGCGACCGGCACGATCGCCTCGTTCTGCAGGCCGTCACGCGGTCCCACCTCGCCGATCTCGACGGCGCTCGGCCACCTGGACATCGTCGCCACGCTACCGGTCGTCAATCCTGGCGCCGCCGGACGCGGATCTTGATCGGCGTGGGACCGAGGTCGAACGCCTCCCTGATCTTGCGCTCGATGTAGCGCAGGTAGGTCGGCGGCAGCATCCGAGTCGCGAACAGGGTGAACGTCGGCGGGTCGGCCGCGCCCTGCGTGGCGTACTGGATGCGGGGCCGGTGCTTGCGGTCGAGCGGCGGCGGGTGTCGCTGCTGCGCGTCGCGGATCACCTGGTTGAGCTTCGCGGTCGGGATCCGCATGTGGTACGCCGTCTCGGCCTCGGTGAGCGCGGGCAGGAGGTGCCGCACGTTCTTGCCGGTGAGCGCCGAGAGGGTGAGCACGGGCGCGTAGCCGAGGAAGCCGAGCCGGTCGGCGACGTCGATCTTGATCTGCTCGCGCTGCTCGGTCGGGACGAGATCCCACTTGTTCAGGACGATGACGATCGCGGTGCCGGCGCCGTCGATGCGCTCGGCGAGCCGCTGGTCCTGGTGCGACACTCCCTCCGTGGCGTCGATGACCAGCAGCGCGGCGTCGGCGACGTCGACCGCGTCGAGCGCGCGCAGCACCGAGTAGTACTCGGTCGGCTCGTCGACGCGACTGCGCCGGCGCATCCCCGCGGTGTCGACGAAGCGCAGCACCCCGTCGGAGGTCTCGACGATCGTGTCGATGGTGTCGCGCGTGGTGCCGGGCATGTCGTGGACCACCGAGCGCTCGTCGCCGACGAGCCGGTTGAAGAGCGTCGACTTGCCCACGTTCGGCCGGCCGACGACGGCGACGGAGAAGGGCCGCGGACCCGCCGGCTCCGGTGCGGGCTCGGGTGGCAGCGGCGGGAGCACCTTCACGAGCGCGTCGAGCAGATCCCCGCTCCCCCGTCCGTGGATCGCCGAGACCGGGTGGGGATCGCCGAGCCCGAGCTTGGCGAGCGGCCAGATGTCGAGCTCGCGCCGGTCGTCGTCGGCCTTGTTCGCCACGAGCAGCACCGGCGGGTCCGACCGCTGCAGGATGCGCGCGACCTGCGCGTCCTCCTCGGTGGCCCCGACGGTGACGTCGACGACGTGCACGACGACGTCGGCCTCGCGAATCGCGCGTTCGGCTTGGAGGCTCACCTGCTTCGCGAGCGGCTCGTCGGTGGCGATCCACCCGCCGGTGTCCACGAGCACGAACGACCGCCCGTTCCACGTCGCGACCAGCTCCTTTCGGTCACGCGTCACTCCGGGCTTCTCCTCGACGATCGCCTCCCGGCGGCCCACGATCCGATTCACGAGCGTCGACTTGCCGACATTCGGCCGCCCGACCACGGCGACGACGGGCAGCGCGGCCATCAGGCGGCCGCGACCGCGGACCGCAATGCCGCGACGAGCGACGCGCCGTCGGTCCCGACGATCTCGACCGGGCGGGGCAGGTCGGCGACGCGCGCGCCGTCGAGGAAGCGGTCCTGCGACAGCACGACGTCGGGCAGCATCACCCGTGCCGCGGCCGGGACCTCCGCGAGTGCGCTCGTGACGTCCTCGCCGGTGAGCAGGCCCGTGACCGCGATGTTGCCGCCGAAGAACCGGTTGGTCACCGGCTGCAGTCGCACCTCCACGCCTGCGAGCGCGCCGAGCGCGTCCAGGTGCGGCGCGAGCACGCGCGCGCCGTAGTCACCGGTGAGCAGCACGATCGGCGCGCCGTCGCGAGCGTCCCGGACCGCGAGCGCGGGTCGGCGGGTGCGCGGGGCGCGGTAGCCCTCGGCCGGCGCGCCGTCGACCGACGCGAAGAAGCCGGCGCGCGGGCCGACCCCGACGACGTCGTGACCCGCGAGCGCGGCCTCGATCTCGGTGGCGAAGGTGCGCGCCATCCCGATGCCGTTCTCGTGCTGGGCGAAGCCCTCGTACTCGGCCGTGGACGGGAACGGGCGGTCGGCCATCAGGTGGTACTCGTCGGCCGCGAACACCATCCGCCGGCCGAGCGCGGCGAGGAACCGTGCCTGCCAGGTCTCGATGGTGTCGAGCACCGCGCGCGCCTCGGCCGGCGTGTGCGGGCGCATGTCGGGCTCGTTGGAGTGGTCGGACACGCCGAGCGGAACCGCGCCGACGGTCGCCAGCTCCGGGAAGCGGTCGAGGATCCCGAGCAGCGTGTCGTCGAGCACCGCGCCGTCGTTGACCCCCGGACACACCACGATCTGGCCGTGCACCTCCACGCCGGCGTCGAGCAGCGCCTCCAGCCACCGCAGGCTCGTTGCGCCGCGACGGTTGCGCAGCAGCTGCGTGCGCACCTCGGGATCGGTCGCGTGGATCGACACGTAGAGCGGACCGAGCCCCTCGGTGAGCACCCGCTCGAGGTCCGCTTCGGTGAAGCGCGTCAGCGTGGTGAAGTTCCCGTAGAGGTGCGAGAGGCGGTAGTCGTCGTCCTTCAGGTACAGGCTCCGGCGCATGCCCTTGGGCAGCTGGTAGATGAAGCAGAACGGGCAGTGGTTGTCGCACGTGCGGACGCGGTCGAACACCGCGCTGTGCAGCTCCACCCCGAGCGGCGCGCCCGCGGGCTTGCTGACCGTGACCGGGATCAGCGTCTCGGCGCGCCGGACGGTCAACGCCACGTCCGGCTCGTCGACCTGCACCTGGTAGCGGATGACGTCCCGCAGCTCCTCGCCGTTCACGTCGACGAGCTCGTCGCCCACCTGCACGCCGGCGGTCGCGGCCGGGCTTCCGGGCGCGACGGCAACGACACGTGCGAGGGGCATCGCGGGGAGTCTAGGAGTAAAACGCCAGACCCGGCGTTAGCCTTGGATCGTGCCCGTTCGCAAGGTCCTGCTCGCCGAGCCACGGGGCTTCTGCGCCGGTGTCGAGATGGCGATCAAGGCCCTCGCGTGGATGGTGCGGCTCTTCCCCGCACCCGTGTACTGCTACCACGAGATCGTCCACAACCGGCTCATCGTCGAGCGCTTCATCGAGCTCGGGGTCGTCTTCGTGGACGACATCGACGAGGTCCCTGCGGGTGCGCCGCTCATGCTCTCGGCCCACGGCTCCGCGCCCGAGATCGTCGCCGCCGCGCAGTCGAAGGACCGCTTCGTGGTCAACGCGGTGTGCCCGCTCGTCACGAAGGTGCACCACGAGGCACGCGTTCGGGCCGAGAAGGGCTACACGATCCTCTACGTCGGGCACGCCGGCCACGACGAGGCCGTCGGCACGCTCGCGGTGGCGCCGGACTCGATCCGCCTCGTCGAGCACGACGAGGACGTCGCCGGCGCGCTCCGGGAGGTCGCCGACCCGGACAAGGTGGCGCTGCTCGCACAGACGACGCTCGCACTCCACGACTGGGAGGGCATCGCGGGCGAGGCCCGGGGCCGATTCCCGGAGCTCTGGACCGCGGCGCGCAACGACCTGTGCTTCGCCACCACCAACCGCCAGAGCGCGCTCTCCGCGATCGCGGCCCGGGCCGACGCCGTCGTCGTCATCGGGAGCGCCAACTCCTCGAACACGATCGCACTGGCGAAGGTGGCGACCGCGGCCGGAAGCCCGCGGGTGCTGCGGGTCGACGGCCCCGACGAGCTCGACCGCGACGCGCTGGGCGACGCCGAGATCGTCGGGGTCACCGCGGGAGCCAGCGCGCCGGAGGACGTGGTGCAGGCGGTGATCGCCGCGCTCGCGCCGACCGAGGGCGTCGAGCTCGTGCACGTCACCGAGGAGGACGAGTACTTCCCCCCGCCGCGCGAGCTGCGCGAGCTGATCCCCACCGACGACCGCACGATCTCCGCGGCCGAGGTACTCGAAGGACTCGTCCGCACGTCGGGTGCGCCCGCCGGCCCACGCGACTGAGCGTCACCGACCGTGCTCCCCGTCACCGCCACCACCGTCCGCCTGTTCCTCCACGTCCTCGCGGCGACGGTGTGGGTGGGCGGTCAGCTGACGCTCGGAGCGATCATCCCGGCGCTGCGCCCGGCGGCCGACGACCCGGATCCGGAGGCCGCACGCGTCCGCATCCGGACCGTCGCCCAGCGGTTCCAGGTGGTCGCGTGGAGCGCGTTCGCCGTGCTGCTGCTGACCGGCGTCTGGAACCTGACCGCGCTGCACGTGGGCGACCAGAGCGGCGCGTGGCTGGCCACGCTGATGGCCAAGCTCGGGTGCGTCGCGGTCTCGGGCGTCGCGGCCGCGATCCACATCCTCGTCGCCGCCCCCCGGGTGCGCGCCGCATCCGACGCCGCAGCCCGGCGCAAGGCCGCGGCGTTCTCGGGCGCGTGCGAGGGCATCTCGGTGCTGTTCGCGATCGCCGCCCTCTTCCTCGGAGTCCTGCTCACCGGCTGACGTCGCGCTCGGCGTCAGGCGACGTCGGCGTTGGCCTCGTCGAAGAGGGCCTGCAGCGACTTCAGCAGCTCGTCGGAGATGGCGACGAGATCGGTGCGCTTGCGCGTGCTCGCGTCGGCCGGGGGAAGGATCGGCGCGCCCACGCGCACCGAGACCCTGTGCAACCGCGGCATCTTCTTGCCGCTGGCGAGGATCTCCTCGCTCCCCCCGATGGCGACCGGGATGATGGGCACGCCGAGCTTCACGGCCAGGTACGCGGTGCCGTCGAACATCTCGCCGATGTCGGGGCCGTGATGGCGTGTCCCCTCCGGGAACACCGCCGCGGGTTCACCCGCCTCGAGCGCGGCCCGGACCTCCTTCATCGCGGTGCGGGCGCTCACCGAGCCGCGCGTCACCGGGATGCCGCCGAGCGCGGTGAACAACTTCCTGCCGAAGGAGCTCTCGAACAGCTCCTCCTTCGCCATGAACCGGATGCGGCGGCGGGTGATGAACGACACGAACGGCGTGTCCAGGTACGAGCGGTGGCTCGGCGCCACGATGAACGCGCCGCTCGTCGGGACCTGGTCCTCACCGTGGATCTGGATCCGGAACAGCGCCTTGCTCACTCCGAACAGGAGCCCGCGCGGAACCCGTAGAACATCAGACCCCTCCTTCCGCCGTGCGGAATGCTCGCACGATCTCGGCGACGATGTCGGCCACGGTTCGGCCGGTCGTGTCGAGGATCGTCGCACCGTCGGCCGTGGTCAGCGGGGATGCCGCCCGGCCCGAGTCGGCCGCGTCCCTGGCGGCCATCGACGCGCGGAGCTCCGCCATGGAGATCTGCCGTTGCGCGGCGGTCTCGTCCGCGAGCCGCCGGCGCGCCCGCTCCTCGTCGGAGGCGGTCAGATAGACCTTCACCGCCGCGTCGGGGAAGACCACCGATCCGATGTCGCGGCCCTCGACGACCCCGCCGCCGTGCTCGTCGACCCAGGCGCGCTGGCGGGCCACGAGCTCGGCCCGCACGGACGGGTGCGCCGACACCGTCGACACCGCGCCGGTGACCTCGGGGCCGCGGATCTCGGTCGACACGTCGTCGCCGTCGAGGGTCGTGGTGCCGTCGTCCACGACGATCGTTGCGCCCGCGGCCGCACCCGCCGCGGCCGCGCCGTCGGCCGGATCCAGGCCGGCGCGGAGCACCGCGAGCGTCACCGCGCGGTACATGGCACCGGTGTCGAGCGTCGCGAGACCGAGCGCGGCGGCGACGCCGCGGCCGATGGTCGACTTGCCCGACCCGGACGGACCGTCGATGGCGACGACTCTCCCGCTCGCGCCGCCCCCGGCGCGGCCCTGATCCCCCGGCGCGGTCACGTGAGCACCGACGCCAGGTCGGCCGCGAACCCGGGGTAGGACACCGCGGTGACGCCGAAGCCGCGAACGGTCGTGGCGCCGCGGGCACCGAGTCCGGCGACCGCGCCCGCCATCGCGATCCGATGGTCGCCGTGGCTCTTGAGGTCGGCGCCCTGAGGCACGCCGCCCTGGATGACCCAACCGTCCGCCGCGCCCTCGACCCCGATGCCCAGCTGGGTGAGCTCCTGCTCGATCGTGCCGATCCGGTTGCTCTCCTTCACCGCGAGCTCGGCGGCGTCGTGGATCACGGTCTCGCCGTCGGCGAACGCCGCGGCGATCGCCAGGACCGGGAGCTCGTCGATGATCGACTCGTCACCGGCGATGTCGGTGCCGTGCAGCGGCGCGGCGGTGACGTGGATGTCGCCGACCGGCTCGCCGATCTCGTCGCCGGTGACGGCGACCTCGATCGTCGCGCCCATCCCGCGGAGGATGTCGAGATACGCGACTCGCGCCGGGTTGAGGCTCACCCGCTCGAGCGTGAGGTCCGAGCCGGCGACGACGCACGCGGCCACGACGAAGAACGCGGCCGACGACGGGTCACCGGGGACGTCGATGTCGAAGGCGTGCGGCTCGCCGGCCGTCACCCGCACGGTGCGGTCGTCG
>CAVWPR010000027.1:0-12542 GCA_963756815.1 uncultured Acidimicrobiia bacterium | reverse complement strand
ACCACGACGCGGTATATCCTCGGGTGCGGATGCCGCACCGTCGAGGATGCGAACGCACCGACCGCCTTCCTGCCGACCGATTGCCCATGTAGACAGGCAGCGGACGCCCCGATAACAGGATATGAGGCAACTCGTGCGATCCGTCGTCGACGCCGTCCTGTCGGCCGTAGGGACCGCCCGCATGCAAGTCCGAGGTGAAGCGCAGGACTGCGAGTAGTCGACACCGGGACTCGTACTCGCGGTTCGGCGTGAGGTTCAGCCGCCCAACGCGCAGTGTCGGTCGCAGATGTAGGCCCCGGACGGCTTCACGATGTTCGGGGCGCGGCCCGGGGTGAAGATCTTGACCGGGACGGCCCGCATCGGAGCGCGGCAGGTGGGGCACGTGATGGTCCGGCGCATCCGGGGGAGGATAGGTCGAACGACCCATCAGCGCACCTCGGCCGCGCCACGGTGCACTCCGTTGTGCGCCGTGGCTGAGAGGAGGGCGCGAGACGCGCCTTCGGAACGGGGCCCGAACGCAGCCGTCGAGTTGCCCTCCGGCGTTGCTGTACCCGGAGGTGCCTCCACAAAACGCTCCGGCCCGGCGCGACGGTCTTCCCGAACCTGAAGCCCACGCTGGTTGCGACTTGCCCGCTGCTGCCAGCCGGTCCCGCTGCTCGGCCTCACCAGTACGTGCCGGATTCGGGCGTACCGGCGTCGAGCAGCTCGACGACCCGGGCGGAGCGCGGCGTCCTCAACCCGCGGGGTGACGAGCGCGCCGGCTGCCCGACGCGCCCTTGCAACGCGGCGACGAGCTCGGCCTCCGGGCACCTCGAGCAGGCGTCGGCATGCTCCTGAAGATCCGTTCCGACGAGGTCGTGAAGATCGGCATGCCGGGCAAGTGCCCGCGATCGAGGGTCGTCCAACCGCCGAGGCGCGAGTTCACGACCGGTGACGCGCGAGTTGGTCGGGGGTTGTGATCGGACCGGTCGAGCCGCTGTCCCGAGCACTTCACCCCTGGGGGTGTTGCGGCCGGCCATCGGGAGCGAGAGGCTGACGCGGTCCGATCGCCTCATCGTCCGAAGGCCGCCGTCATGGGAAGGGAAGTCAGCTTCGCGCTGACCGGTGAGCTCGATCTGGTGTCCAAGCCTGCCGTCGCAGCCGCGCTCGGGCAGCTCCTCGGAGACGGCGTCGACGTCATCGTCGACTGTTCCGATCTGACCTTCATCGACTCGTCGGGCATCCACGTGCTCATCGACGCGTGGAACTCGCTGGAGGCAGCGGGACACCGCTTGCGCATCACGCACGTGTCCGGTTCGCCGCGACGCGTGTTCGAGATCCTCGGGCTCGAGGATCTCTTCGGCATCGAGCCCGACGACGGATCGCCGCCGTCGGATTGACCACGGCGGCCGACGCCACCGGGCGAGCGGAGTTCGACGGTCAGGTGGACGGAACCGTGACCGCGGCGCAGGTCGCGTCGGCGTGCGTCGTCCGGCCGGCCGTGATCGTGGCGTGACCGCGGCACGAACCCGCCGGCAGCTGCCCCACGCTGCCCGAGATCGAGTAGCGGCCGGGTGGGAGCCGGAAGCGGAACGTCTGCTTCTCGAGGCCCCCGACGTGTTGCGTCGCGACGATCTCGCTGCCGTCCAGCACCTGGATGTTGCCCTCGGGACGGGTGGCGGCCTGGTCGCCCTTCGTGACGACCGTGCCGGTCAACGTTCCCTTGTCGTCCTTCGCCGCCGGCGCGCCGGACGAGCCGCACGCGGCTCCGACGCCGCACAGCACCGCGAGACACACGATGAATCCCTGCCGCATCGGCCCATCATGCCTCCTCCGCCGGGGTGGTGGGGCCGGCGGGGGTGCGGTCAGCGACGACGGTGCCGGCGCCATCGCGCCGTCGGCGACGTGCCACCGGTCGGCGACGGTCCGGATCCTCGCGGCCGACCCCGGCAGGGCCGGCTCGGTGCTGCACTGGATCGCCGAGGTACTCGCACGGCTGTGTCTCCCGGTGCTCGCGGCGGGTGCCGAGCGGGTGGCTCGGCGGGCGGCCGGATCGAAGGTATGCCCGCGCCCGCGTTCGCGCCGAGCACTCTCGGCGTCTCTTCATGGGGTGTTTGCCGCTTCTTCTCCCGGTCGTCGCGGGGCGCACCTGCGAGCGTGTCGCGACTGGTTCTCGACCGGCGATCGGTGCCCGCTCGGCCCGATCCGGGGCGACCTGAACCCAACGCGGGCGCGCCTACCATGCGGCCCTTGAGAAGCTGGGGTGCAGGCCGGAGACCGCTCGCTGCGCACGCGCGTGGCACTCGCCGCCGCGGCCCGGTACCGGCGTTCGACGGGGGTTGACGATCGTTCGTTCAGTGCTGGGCGTCGTGGCCGCCCTCGCCGCGCTCGGTGCGCTCGTCGTCGGGGCGGATGCGCTCAGGCGTCGCTTCCTCGCCGGGACGTCGCGCCCCCTGGCGCTGCTGGCCGACCTGGTGCTGGTCGCCACCCCCGTCGTGACGGTCTCGCAGCTGCTCGGGACCGTCGGTCTCCTCCGCGTCGCCGCGTTGACCCCGGCACTCATCGGCTGTGGGATCGCCATGTGGTTCGTGGGTCGCGCCGGCGGTTCCGACACCCCGACCGCCGACGCAGGGGACGCCGTCGCCGTCGTTGTGGACCGGAACACGGCGGTCACCGCCGCCGTCGCGATCGGATCGATCGGTGTCCTCGTGGCCTCCTGGCTTCCCCGGCTCGTCGACGCGTTTCGCCACGGACCACTGACCATCGACTCGATGTGGTACCACCTGCCGATCGCGGCTCGCTTCGCGCAGTCGGGCTCGACCCTCGGTCTGATGTTCGTCGGCGGGGGCGACTCACTCCCGACCTTCTACCCGCACACCTCGGAGCTGCTCCACGCGGTCGGGATCGTGTTCCTCGGCCACGACACCCTCACCCCGCTCCTCAACCTCGGTTGGCTCGCGGTCGCACTGCTCGCGGCCTGGTGCATCGGGAGTGCGTTCGGCGTGTCGCAGCTGTCCTTGGCCGGGGTCGCCATGGTGCTCGGCGGACCCCAGCTGGTGATGTACGAAGCCGGTCAGGGCATCAACGACCTCCTCGGTATCGCGCTGATCCTCGCGGCGATCGCGTTCCTCGCCACCACGTGGCGCGGTCACCAGGCGACCGCGGGCGTGGTGGTCGCGAGCCTCGCGACCGGGCTCGCCCTCGGGTCCCGCGTGACGGTGATCGGCCCCGCCGCGGTGCTGACGATCTGCGTCATCGCCTTCGCCCCGCGGGGCGACGCGTGCGTATCGGCGCGTGGTGGCTCGGCGGCATGGCGCTCACCGGTGGGTTCTGGTACCTGCGGAACCTCATCCGGGTCGGGAACCCTGTTCCGGCGGTCGATGTGTCCCTCGGCCCGTTCAAGCTCCCGAGCCTGGATCTCCCGGGGTTGTCGACCCTGTGGTCGCACATGTTCACGCGGGCGACGTGGAGTCGCGACCTCCTGCCCGGCTTCCGGTACGCCATGGGACCGGTGTGGTGGGCTGTCGTCGCGATCTGCGTTGGCGGGCTCCTCGTGGCGGTCGTCACGCCACGAATCGACGGAAGGATCCGTCTGATGGGCATCGTCGGGCTGGCGAGCGCCGTCATCTACCTCTTCTCGCCGCAATCGCTCGGTCTCTTCGGGACCGCGTCCTTCTTCCGGTACGACGTGCGCTACCTGGCGATCTCCTTCACGCTCGGATCCGTGGCGGTCGCGGCCATGAGCGCCCGGTTCGGTCCCCGTGTCGCCAATGCGGGTGCGGTCGCGTTCGGCGCGGCCCTCCTCGCATCGCAGCTCGACCGCCACCTCTGGCCGTTCGACGGCGCGAAGCCGCCGGAGCTCGGGCTCCCGTCGCTCGGCTCGCGTGCGCTGGCGCTCGGGATCACGGCCGGGGTCGTGGTGGTCGTGCTGCTGATGTTGATCATCAGGTGGGCGCGTGCCGGGTCCGGACCCGGAGCGCTTCGGGGATCACTCCCGTTGTACGGGGTGACGGTCGTCGTCGTCTTCGTCGCGCTGCTGGTGTTGCAGGGCTTCTACGTCTCGCGCCGGTACGCCGACGCGCCGTTCTTCCCGAAGACGTACCGCTGGGCCCGCGACCAGCACGGCAAGCGCATCGGGCTGGTCGGCACGTTCCTGCAGTACCCGTTCACCGGGAACCGCGTCTCGAACCACGTGCAGTACCTCGCGGAGCGCCGGTCCGACCTCGAGCCGTCCACCAAGATCACGACCTGTCGGGCATGGCGGCGCGCCGTGGACCGCGAGGACCTCGACTTCGTCATCGTCACGACACCCGGCTACCCGGTGGCGGGAGGCATCGCGGCGCCGGAGCGCGCGTGGACAGCGTCCGACCCGCGCGCGGCTGGTGCTCACCGACACTTCGGGGGCCGCGCACTCGTGGCTGTACGCCCTCGACGGACGACTCGATCCGTCGAGCTGTCCGCCGCCGGCCACGGCCCAGGGGAGCACCGGATGACCGACGGACCCGACCGCGTCGTCGACGGGCCACCGGTCGCCGGCCCGCTCACCCTGGTGGTGCCCGTGTTCAACGAGGCCCACCGATTCGGACACACCGCCGCGCAGCTCGCCGACTACGTGCGCTCGTCCCCGGACGGAAGGCTCGTGTTCGTCGACGACGGCAGCACGGACGGGACGCCGGACCTGATCCGGGCCTTCATCCGGGACCGCCCGGGTGAGCGCGTCGAGCTCCTCACCTGCCCGCACCGCGGGAAGGGCGCCGCTCTCGAGGCCGGGTTGGCCACGGCGACGTCCGGCATTGCGGCCTTCTGCGACATCGATCTCGCGACGCCGCTGTCCGAGCTCTCCGTGATCATCGATGCGGCGGCACGCGCACCGGTGCTGGCGATCGGGTCGCGCGGGACGGCCGCGTCGCGACTCGTACGGCGCCAGCGGCGCACCCGAGAGCTCCTCGGACGCGCGTACAACCGCGCCATCCAGCTGTCCGTCGTTCCCGGTGTCGCCGACACGCAGTGCGGTGCCAAGGCCGCCGACGTCGCGATCTGGTCCGCACTCGTGCGCCACTCCTGCGAGGAGGGCTTCGCGTGGGATGTCGAGGTCATCGCGATCGCCCGCGCCCTCGACATCCCGGTCCAGGAGGTCGGGATCGAGTGGCGTCACCAAGACGGCTCCCGGGTCAGGCCCGCGCGCGACGGTTTGCGGATGTTGCGCGCGATCCCCCGAATCCGGGCCACGGTCGCCACACTGCGCGCCGTCGACGAATCCGCGCCGGCGACACGCCCCGGGGTGTTCGGCGACGACAACGCGCTGCGCCTGTCGTCCGCCGACGTCGAGCACTGGTGGTTCCGGAGCAAGGCGGCGTTCGTGTCGATGTGCATCCGACGGTACTCACGACGTTCGGGGCTGCTGGTGGACGTGGGCGCCGGGTCCGCCGGTGTGACCGCGATGCTCGGCTGGCCACCGAAGGACGCGCTGGCCCTCGACGGCAACTTCGACCTCGTGTCGGCGGCGCGACACCGGCACAGCCTCCTGACGGCGGTCAGCGACGGGGCCGCCCTGCCGCTCCGGGACCGTGTGGCCGCGGTCGTGTGCGTGCTCGACGTGATCGAGCACGTTGCGGACCCGGGTGCGATCGTCCGGGAAGCGGCCCGACTCGCCGAGCCGGACGGCTGCGTCATCGTGAATGTCCCCGCGCACCCGTGGTTGTGGAGCGAGGCGGACGAGGTGCTCGGGCACGTCCGGCGCTACACGCGACGGTCGCTGCGTCGTGAGCTCGCGCGCAACGGTCTCGAGGTCGTGTGGATCTCGCACGTGTTCTCGTGGCTGGCACTGCCCGTGTGGCTCCGCCGGCGGGGGCGGGGCGAGTCCGTGGAGAAGCTCGGCCTCGACGTCTCCTCGCGCGCCATCTCCTGGACGAGCATGGTCCTCACCCGCGTCGAAGGCGTCGTGACGCGCTTCGTCTCCCTGCCCATCGGCACGTCGGTGCTCTGCGTCGCCCGTGTCGCCATCGCCCCTCCATCAGGAGAGGAACCACGCCCGTGAACGACCACGACGACGAGCTGTTCCGGCTGCAGCAGACGCTCTACGACTCGCGCAACCCGACGCGTCGGTGGCTGCACCGAACCCGCCGCGACTGGATCGTCGGTGCGATCGAACGATGGGGGAGTGGATCGCGTCGCGCGCTCGAGGTCGGTCCCGGCGCCGGCATCTACCTCCCGACCCTCGCCGCGGTGGCCAAGGAGGTCGTGGCGTCGGACGTGGAGCGCGCGTATCTCGATCGCCTGGTGCCTGCAGCGGCGGCGTGCGGCGCCGACCTGGTCTGGGACGACATCACCGACTCGCACTTCACCGACGCGGAGTTCGACCTCGTGCTCTGCTCCGAGGTCATCGAGCACATCCCCGACGGGCCGGCCGCGCTGCGCGAGATCCGCCGGATCCTCGATCCGGAGGGCGTCCTCGTCCTCTCCACTCCCCAGCGATACAGCCTGCTCGAGGTCGCATCGAAGGTCGCGTTCCTCCCCGGGTTCATCCAGCTCGCGGCGCCGGGTGTACCGCGAGCCCGTGATGGAGACGGGACACATCAACCTCATGACCCGCCGCGCGCTGCGCGACGCGCTGGACGCCGCCGGGTTCGACCCCGTCGAGGAGTTCGTCGCCGGTCTCTATCTGCCCGGCCTCGCCGAGACGCTCGGAGACCGGGCCGTGCGGATCGAGGCCGCCGGTGAGCACCGCCTCCGCGGCACGCGCGCGCAGGGCATGCTCTGGACCCAGTTCGTGGTCGCCCGGCCGCGCGGAACCGCGGTCACACGCGGCGACCGCGCCGCGACCGGCTGATGGCCGTGCTGATAGCTTCCGACCCTCCCGCGGGCGAGAGCGACGAGGCGCGTACCGCATGAGCGAGGACCTCCGGGCCATCTATCGCCGGCGATTCGAGCCGGAACAGGCCGCGCGCCACGAGGTCTGGCGGGTCCTCATCGACTCCTGGTTCGCCCGCTACCTCGAGGGCGTCGACACGGTGCTCGACCTCGGCGCCGGCTGGGGTCACTTCGTCAACCAGGTCGACGTCCCGACCCGCTACGCGATCGACCTCAATCCGGACGCGCCGAACCGGCTCGCCCCCGGCGTCGTGCTCGTGGGTACCGACGCCACCACCCCCTGGCAGGTCGACGCGGGGTCGCTCGACCTCGTCTTCACGAGCAACTTCCTCGAGCACCTCCCGAGCCGGGACGCCGTCGCCGAGGTCCTGGGGCACGCGCGCCGGTCGCTCCGGCCCGGCGGACGCATCGTGTGTCTCGGACCCAACGTCCGCTACATGCCCGGCTCGTATTGGGACTTCTTCGATCACCAGGTGCCGCTCACCGACCGATCGCTCGCCGAGGTGCTCGAGATCGGCGGGTTCCGGGTCGACGAGCGGATCGGTCGCTTCCTGCCCGCCACGATGGCCGGCCGCCGCGTCCCGCCCTCCGTCCTGATCCGCGCCTACCTCCGAGTCCCGCCGGTGTGGCGACTCGTCGGTCGACAGTTCCTGGTGACGGCGACCCGGTCGACATGACGGTCGAGGTCGCCGGCTTCGACGGCACCGAGCGGTGCCGCACCCGCCTCGAGGAGCCCGACCGCTACGCCGAGCTGTTCCGGTCACTCGATCCGCCCGGCCCGTGCTCGATCCGTGGCGCCGGTCTGAGCTACGCGCTCGCGAGCGTGTGCGACGGCGGGACGACGGTCTCGATGCGCCATTTCGATCGGATCCTCGACTTCGACCCGGCGCAGCGCTCCGTGAAGGTCGAAGCCGGGCTCACGGTCGGTGCGCTGCACGACTTCGCCGTCGGTGCGGGTTGCTACTTCCCGGTGCTCCCGGGTCATCCCTCGATCACCGTCGGTGGGTGCGCGGGCTTCAATGTCCACGGCAAGACCCAGCACGACGTCGGGCACTTCGCCGATCACGTCATCGCCTTGACGCTCTACCACCCCGACCACGGCGAGGTCCGCTGCACCGACACCGACGACGGACCGCTCTTCGCGCTGACCGTCGGCGGGATGGGCCTCACGGGCTGCGTCATCGACGTGACGCTCCGGCTCCAGCCGCTCGCCGGCGGGTCGGTCGCCAGGACCGCGCACCCGGTGCGGAACCTGGACGAGGCGGTCGAGCTCATGCGCTCGCTCGACGCGGACGCGCTCTACTCCTGGAACGACCTCAACACCCGCGGCGACCGGTTCGGGGCGGGCGTGGTCTACGAGGAGCGCTTCGTGGCCGGCGACCGACCGTCGCCGCGTCCGCTACCGGCATCTCCGCCCGACGATCCGCACGACACCGCGCCTCTGGAACGCGGCGACCGTACGGGCGGTGAACGAGCTCTACCCACGGCGCGACGCGCTCCGTCCGGTCCGGATCAGCTCGGCCCACGACGCGGCGTTCCCGATCAACGGGAGCGAGGCGTACTACCTCGGCTTCGGGTCGACGGGCTTCCGCGAGTACCAGATGATCGTGCCGCATGCGGCGTGGTCCGAGGCGGTGCGCGCGCTCGAGCGTGCGATCGCCGCCAGCGGCGCACCGGTGACGCTCGGATCGCTGAAGCTCTTCGCCGGGACGCCGCGGTTGCTCTGGTTCGTCGACGACGGCGTCTGTGTGACGATCGACGGCGCCGCCGACGAGCGCACCGGCGCACTCTTCTCGCGGCTCGACGCGATCGCCCGCGACGTCGGTGCCCGCGTCAATGTCGCGAAGGACAGCCGGCTGGAGGCGCACGACGGTGGCGGCGCTGTTCCCCGAGTACGACGACGTCGGGACCGCGCTGGAGCGCTTCGACCCGCAGCGGCGCTTCGACTCCGCGCTCCGCCGCCGGTTGGGGCTCTGAGGATGGAGACGCCCACCGCGGTCGTGGTCGGTGCCAGCGGAGGGGTCGGCCGCGCGCTCGCCGACGCGCTGGCCCGCCGGGGCTTCGACCTCGTGCTCGCCGCCCGGAGCACGCGGGATCTGGAGGCCGTCGCCGCCGACGTCGCCGTCCGGTACGGGCGGCGGGCCGTTCCGCTCCCGCTCGACCTCGGCGCGCCCGACGACGGAGATCGAGGCCTGGCACGCCCGTTGCACCGCGTTGCTCCCACGGGTCGACGCCGTCCTCGTCACGGTCGGCGCGGTGGACGACGAGGACGACGGCGTTTCCGACTGGCAGCTGACGGAGTCGCTGATCGAGACGAACTTCGTTGCCGTGGCGCGTCTCGTGCGCCCGTTCCTCCTCGAGTTCGAGCGCCGGGGTGCGGGCACGCTCGTCGTCTTCTCGAGCATCGCGGCCGCGGCACCCCGGCGGCGCAACGTCGGCTACGCGGCGGGCAAGGCCGCGCTCGAGTCCTACCGCGCGCTCCCTCCAGCACCGGTACGCCGGATCCGAGATCCGGGTCCAGGTGTACGCGCTCGGGTACGTCGACACCGCGATGACCCGGGGTCGGGAGCTTCGGCTGCCCGTCGCCGACCCGGCCCGGGTCGCCGACACGATCGCGGACGGTCTCTTCCGATCGCGCCGATTCCGGTATCTTCCGGGCTTCTGGGGGCCGATCGTGGCCATCCTCCGGCGCCTGCCGTGGCGCATCTACCGCCGGTTGGACTTCTGAGGGGTGAGATGGTCGAGCGGCCCGACAGTCTGAGCATCTTCTTCCCCGTCTTCAACGACGAACGGACCGTTCGGCGGGTGGCGGAGAAGGCGATCCGTGTCGCGTCGGAGCTCACCGACGAGTACGAGATCGTCATCGTGAACGACGGGAGCCCCGACGACTCGGGCCGACTCGCCGCCGAGGTGGCGGCCGAGCACGACTGCGTACGGGTCATCCACCACGAGCGCAACCTCGGCTACGGCGCCGCGGTGCGCACCGGCCTCGCCGCGTGCCGCAACGAGTGGATCTGCTTCACCGACGGCGACGACGAGTACGACCTGTGGGACCTCAAGAAGCTCTGGCGCCTGCGCGACTTCTACGACCTCGTCATCACGTTCCGCTACGTCCGGCGCTACTCGGGATTCCGCATCGTGATCTCCCAGGTCTACAACCGGCTGCTCCGGCGGCTCTTCTACACCCGCTTTCGGGACGTGAGCACCGGGTTGCGACTCGTACGGCGCGCCATCGTCGACGACATGGAGCTGACGTCCGACAGCCCGTTCATCGGCGCCGAGATCGCGATCACCACGATGTTGCGCGGCTACCGGGTCGGCGAGCTCGGCATCCAGATGTTCCCCCGCGAGTTCGGGAGCGGGAGCTCGACGTCACCGGAGAACATCTACCGGACGGTGGTCGACATGGTGCGCTGCCACCGCCGCATCTTCTCCCAGAACTACGGGCTCCCCCTGGAGGGGGAGCACGCGCGCTCTCGCCCGGCCCACCGCTCGTGACCGCGGGTCCGGCGCCGGTGGGATCACGCTGGCTCACGCCGGCCCGTGCGTGGTTCCTGGTCCTGGCCGCCGTCCTCGTCGCCGCGATCCCGCTGCTGCTGCACTGGGGTCGGCACCAGTGGTTCTTCCTCGACGAGTGGTCGTTCCTGGTCAATCGAGGTCTCGGCCATCCCTCGACCCTGCTGGCGCCGCACAACGGCCACTGGGTCACGGTGCCGGCCATCGCCTTCCGAGTCCTCTTCCAGATCTTCGGGCTGCGGTACCTCCCGTACGAGGCGGCCGACGTCGTGCTCCACCTCTGCGGGGTGGCGCTGATCTGGGCGACGATGCGCCGGCTCGGCGTCCGTCCCTGGTTGGCCACGTTGACCGCGGCGCCGTTCGCGTTCTTCGGCGCCGGCCTGGGGAACATCCTCTTCGCGTTCCAGATCACGCTCACGGGGTCGTTCGTGCTCGGGCTCGCGCAGCTGCTCCTGGCCACGGCGAACCCGCCGGATCGGCGCAAGGACGTCATCGGGGTCGTGTGCGGGCTGGTCGCGATCATGAGCTCGGCCGTGGGGATCCCGATGGTCATCGGCGCCACCGTCGCCGCCTTCCTGCGTCGCGGCTGGCGTGCCGCCGCCCTCCACGGCGTCCCGCTCGCCGTCGTGTACGTGGCCTGGTACCTGGCGTACGCCGTGACGCTCGGCACGACTTCGCCTTCGGCACGGACGCCGTCGTCTTCAGCTGGCAGATGGGCCGGGCGGCGTTCGTCGGGCTCGGGCAGAACGACGTCGTCGCGGTCGGGCTCCTCGCGCTCGCGGCGCTCGGTGTCGCGGCCGCGGTCCGCACGGCGATGGTCGACCGTCACAGCCCGGTGCCGGCCGTGACCGCGGCCCTGATCTGCAGCACGGTGTCCTTCGCCATCCTGACCGCGATCGGCGTTCGGACGCCGGGACCCAGGCCGCGACCAGCGGTCGGTACATCTACATCGTGGCCGGGCTGCTGCTCCCGGTCGTGGCGCTCGGTGGCGAGTGGCTCGCGCGCCGCTGGGTGGTGCTCGGCGCGATCCCCGTCGTGCTGCTCGCGATCGCGCTCCCGAGCGATGTCGACCTGTTCCGACACGTCGGCGCGCTCGGGAACCGTGACCTCGTCGTCGGCGGCTGCGCGTTCGCCGCTCATCCGCGAGCTGCCCGCGGATACCCGTTCTTCGCGTTCCCGACCGCGCCCAGGCGCGCCGACCGCGGGCTTCCTGCGGCGTGCCGCCGCCGACGGGCGGCCCGCCGGTACCCGGGTGTCGCCCAGGAGCGGCTCGCGGCCGACACGGCGATCACCCTGCGCCAGACCGGACGCGCCGGCCGAGCGGATGCCCCGTCCGCCCGGTGACCGGCGTGATCCACGCCCGACGAGGGACGCGCATCGAGTTCCGGAGTGATCGCGGTGTCGCTCGCCTCCGGTGCGGTGCGGTCGTTCCCGCTCCGCTACGACGGCGCCGACGGCGGAACGCTCCTCGTGCGGGCCGGGCCGGTCGACGTGGTCCTCTCCGGCGTGCTCGGACCGCCGCACGTCTGCCGGATCGCGCGCGGCTAGCTATAGATGTACGCCGGCTCCAGCAGGACGCCGCTCGTAACCATCGAATTAGTCGCGTCTCATAGGACCCGCAAACGGTCCCAGGTACCTGCCGCACAACGACTACTGCGACTCGGGTGACCGACGCTGACGGTTGAGCGGGATCGCCTGACCAGTCGGCCCCATATCAGTGGGGCGGGCTCGCACGGTGGAGCGCCCCGGAACCCTTCCGCCCGCTCCGCGCCTGCTGCTCGTCACCGGCCTCCAGGGAACCGGGAAGTCGACCGTCGCGGAGGGGATCGGCGACGCGCTCGGTGCACCGGTCTTCGCGTGGGACTGGTTCATGGCCGCCCTCACGCCGTTCGCCCCGCTGCAGGAGGCGCTGCGCACGATGGAAGCTCGCGAGTACCGGTCGGTGGGCTGGTCACTGCTCGGGCAGGCGGCCCGGTCGCAGCTGCGACGGGGCGTGAGCGTCGTGCTGGACGGCATGGCGCGGGCCGAGGAGATCGCCGCCGTCCGCGCGCTCGGTCGCGAGGTCGCGGTGCCGACCGTCGTCGTGATGACGACCTGTGACGACCCGCTCGTGCAACGGGCGCGGATCGAGGGTCGCGACCGCGGCATCCCCGGGTGGCACGAGCTCACCTGGGAGC
>CAVWPR010000026.1:0-70543 GCA_963756815.1 uncultured Acidimicrobiia bacterium | reverse complement strand
GCCGTAGCTGTCGTAGGCCCGGTCGTCGGCCCGTGCGGCGTCGCGACCGGCGGCGAGCTGGAACGGGCTGATCCCACCCGGCTCCCACGCGGTGACCGACCCCGCCGCGATCGCGTCGGCGCTCCGGGGCACCACCCCGAACCGCGCCGCGGACGTCGGCGAGCGACTGGTCGGCGATCGTGAACCAGTCGATACCGAGGAAGTCGATGCTGTCGGCTCCGGTGACGGCGTCGTGGCACAGCGCACCACGACGCATCGCGTCCGCGACCCGCATCGCCATGCCCGCGCCCACGCTCAGGTGGCCGGGATCGGCCTCGAACAGGCCGGCGCCCGTCGAGAGGTAGCCGGTCTCGAACAGCGAGACGACCATCGCGAGCAGCGAGAACGCGCGCATGTCGTCGTTGGCCGCGCGCGATGAACGCGAAGACCTCGAGCTCGCACTCCACCGTCGTGCCGTAGTCGGCGAGGACGTGCACCCAGTCGTGCTGCGCGAGCAGCGGCGGCGCGGAACTCGGCGAGCCGGGGAACCCGAATCCGCGGGCCCGGTACATCCGCCAGACGTGGTGTCCGATCGTGTCGGACGGGAGATCGCCGAGGGCGCGCCAGCGCATCGTCAGCGACGGGTCGTCGACCGACACGTCCCAGGGCTCGGCCAGCTCGGTGGAGAGGTGCAGCGCCTCGGCCTGCTTCCCGCTCCAGCCGGCGGTGTACCCGTTGCGCTCGAAGTCGAAGGCCGCGAGCCCGAGGGAGCCGGCAGCGAAATGGCGCGCGACCGCCACCATGCCGTCGTCCACCGACAGCTCACGGGTGTACGCCTCGACGCGTGACGCGACCTCGGGCGGCAGCGGCCGCAGCACCAGGGCGGCGAGCAGCATCACCTGCACCCCGCGTGTCCGGAACGCCACGTTCCGGCGGGCGAGGACCGAGCCGAGCGTCGGCGCGTCCACGGCGTCGAACCGGTCGAGCCGGACCGCGTGGCCGGTCATCGCGAGGAACAGGGCCTCGAGGAGGATGCGCTGCACGTCGGTGAGCCCGCCGGCGGGGGCGACGGCGGTGGCGATCCCACGCGCCGTGGCCTCCGATTCTGCGAAGGTGGGCGGAACGAGGTCGACGCTCGCCGGATTGGGTAACGGAGTCGGCACGTCGGCCGGCAACCGTGGCGACGCCCGTGACATTCCGGCCATCGATCCCATCCCGAACCGGAGGACGACCGATGAGCCTGCCCCGCATCGTCGACCACGACGAGTGGCTCGCTGCCCGCACCGAGCTGTTGGCGAAGGAGAAGGAGCTGACGCGGCTGCGCGACGCGCTGAACGTGGAACGGCGCAACCTCCCGATGGAGGAGATCGAGAAGAACTACGTCCTCCACGGTCCGCAGGGCGAGGTCGGGCTGCGGGACCTGTTCGAAGGTCGTCGTCAGCTCATCGTCTACCACTTCATGTACGACCCGGAGTGGGAGGAGGGCTGCTCGAGCTGCACCGCGGGAACGGCGGAGATCTCCGACGCGTTCGATCGAGCATCTCGCCGTCCGCGACACCAGCTACGCCCTCGTCTCGCGCGCGCCGCTCGAGAAGCTGGAGCGGTGGAAGTCGCTGCAGGGATGGGACCTGCCGTGGTACTCGTCGAACGGCAGCGACTTCAATCTCGATTTCGGGGTCACGATCGACGAGTCGGTCGGTGCCGACACCTACAACTACCGCGACCGTGCCGGGTACGAGACGAGGGGTGAGAACTTCTTCTCGTCGCCGCAACCGTTCGAGATGCCCGGCCGGAGCTGCTTCCTCACCGTCGACGGCCGTCTGTTCCACACGTACTCGCAGTACGCGCGGGGCCTCGAGTCGACCGGCGGCTCGTACTACTTCCTCGATCTGACCGCGCTCGGCCGGCAGGAGGACTGGGAGGAGCCGAAGGGCCGCAGCGAGTCGGTGCGGGCGGCGCAGCCGAACTTCGCCTCGTAGGCGTCGCGCGCCCGCGCGCCTCAGATCGGATTGGGGCTGTCGGGCGTCGCGGCCGGCGGTGGCTCCGGCCGATCCTCGAGGTCGTCGGGGTCGTCGATGACCTCGTCGGCGTTCAGCGCAGCGAGCGCCTCTCTGACCGGCTCGGCGCGATCGCTCGGGCGGGAATCGGGCGCAACCATGCGGGCCTCCTCGTGGCGGGGCGCGGACGCACACCGAGTACCCGGGGGCGGCCCGAACGAAGCCGCGGCATCTTCTCGCGCTCGGGAATAGGCGCCGCTGTGTAATGTTGTAAGTCAGGTTACAACGTTAGAAGTGAGAGGAGCTCCCGTGGAGGAACGACAAGGTTCGAGGTCCCGAGGCGACCGTGGTCGCCGGGGCCGACGGGGAGGACGAGGCTTCGGCCGCCCCGGGGGTTGGCAGCAGGCCGACCTGCCGTCGACCGACGACGCGGCCGCGTGGCTCGCCGGGCGGTTGCCGGATGGGTGGTTCACCGGAACCCCTGACATCAGCATCGATCGGGACGAGATCGTCGTCGTGGGCGAGCTGAGCCCGCCGGCCGACGCGCCGGCCGAGCCGGACGCGGCGAGCGCGGCGGCCGCCGGACGCATCAGCCGGTTCCGGGAGGACACCCGGACGGAGCGGATGCAGATCGCCGACGAGGCGGAGGCCCGGTACGGGCGCACCCTGTCGTGGGGCGCGTCGATCGGGGAGACCCGCGAGGTCTTCACGCAGCTGGCCGCACCGGCGATGACCCGGCTGCGCCAGGACCAGCGCCGCGTCCTCGACACCCTCGTCGACAGCGGCGTCGCCCGTTCGCGCTCCGAGGCGCTCGCGTGGTGCGTCCAGCTCGTCGGGCAGCATGCCGACGCGTGGCTGGTCGAGCTGCGGACCGCAATGGCCGAGGTCGACAAGCTGCGCAGCACCGGGCCCGCCCTCTGAGCGGGTCAGTGGATGGCGACCGCTTCGGCCATCAGCTCGGCCTCGTGCTCCTGCTCGACGAGCTCGTCGGCGGCCGGGCCCACCGGCGGCCCGACGGGCGGGATGAGGAACGAGACCAGAAGTCCGACGGTGACGAACCCGGTCGCCGCGATCAGCGGCGTCCGGGCGGCCGTCGCGATCGCGTCGGCCAGCGTGTGCTGCAGCGTTGCGAGCTCGCGCGGTGACATGCCGTGGGGCGGCCGGAAGCTGACGCCACCGCGATGGATGAGCGCGACCGCACGCGCCTGGAGCTCCGGCGACAGGCCGTGCGCGTTGCGCACGCCGTCGACCGCGTGCCGGACCGTGAACACGCTGAGCAGTGCGCTCATGATGGCGACGCCGAGCGACGAGCCGATCATGCGCACCGTGCTGTTCGCGCCGCTCGCGGCACCGGACTTCTCGGGCTCCACGTCCGACAGGATCACGTTCGTCAGCTGCGATCCCCCGAACCCGATGCCGATGCCGAAGAGGGCGAACCCCGGCTGGACCGCGAGGAAGGACACGTTCGGGCCGATCACGATCGCGGTGATGGCGAGCCCTGCGGCCTCGAGGAAGAGCCCCAGCCGCACCACGCCCGTCGTACCGATCCGGCGCGTGAGCCGGGCGCCGACCTGGGCGCCGATGACGATGAAGACCCCCGAGGGCACCAGCCACAGCCCGGTGTCCAGCGCGCTGAGGTGGCGACCGTCCTGGAGAAGGACCGAGATCACGAGCAGGAACGCGGTCTGGCCCATGGCCAGCACCACCAGGGTCGCGAGCCCGTAGCGGAATCCCAGCCGGCGGAGGTTGCTGAACTCGAAGAGCGGGTCGCGGTGCGTGCGTTCCTTGGCGAGCTCGACGCGGACGAACCCGGTGAGCAGCGCGGCGGAGAGCAGGAACGCGATCGGCACGATCGAGACCGGTCGGTCCACGGGCCAGAGGTGCACCCCGGCGATCGTGAACGACGACTGCGGTGACCACCATCCGTACGTGGATCCCTCACTGATCCCGAAGACGAGGAGCAACATCCCGGAGGAGATCAGGAGCGCCCCGGGGACGTCGATGCGCTCCCGTGTGCCCGATCGGGCCGGCTCCCGCATGAACAGGATCGCGCCGACGATGGCAGACGGGGCGATGATCACGTTGACCACGAACGCCCACCGCCACGAGTAGTTCGTGGTGAGGAACCCGCCGAGCAGCGGACCGAGCGCGACGGCCGCGCCCATCACCGCGCCCCACGCCGCGAACGCCGTGGCACGCTCTCGGCCCTGGAAGCTGCTCGTGAGGATTCCGAGTGTCGCCGGCAGCATCAGCGACGCTCCGACGCCCTCGATGACGGCCTCGCCGATCACGAGCGTCACCACGCCCGTCGACAGCGCCGCGACCAACGAGCCGATCGCGAACAGCCCGGCACCGATCATGAAGATGCGGCGCGCGCCGTGGATGTCGGCGAGCCGGCCGCCGATGATGAGCAGCGCCGCGAACGTGAGGCTGTAGCCCGTGATCACCCACTGCAGCTTCGGCAGGGTGGTGTCGAAGTCGCGCAGGATCGTGGGGATCGCGACGTTCAGCACCGTCGTGTCGAGCGCCGCGATGAGCACCGCCATGAGGATGATGACGAGCGTGATCCAACGCCGGGGATCGAGCGCGGGGTGGTCCGCGGGTTGGGGGTCGGTCATGGCTGGTCTTTCCGGAGGTGAAGCCTGTATCATACAGGTAACTTCGGAGCAGGAGCAATCGGATGACGGGTCGGACGGTGGCGGCGACGCCGGGGGCGAACGCCGCGCTCGGCCGGATGGAGACGGAGCTGGCGATGCTCACCCGCACCCTCGAGGGGATGAGCCGCCGGTCGACCCTCTACCGGGACCTCGACCGTGCGAGCTACGTGCTCGCCCGCACCCTCGCGACCGAAGCGCCGCTGAGCATCAACGGCCTCGCGGAGCTGGTGGGGCTCGATGCGACGACGGTCACCCGTCAGGTCGCCACGATGGAGGCGGCCGGGCTCGTGCGCCGGAAGCACGACCCGCGTGACCGGCGGGTGAGCCTCGTCGAGCTGACCGCGTCCGGGCAACGACGCATGGACGCGGTCCGTGCGGCGCGGGAGCAGCGCATCGGCGATCTCGTCGCTGACTGGTCCGTCGCCGACCGGGCGACGTTCGGCCGCCTGCTCGGGCGGCTCAACGAAGCCATCCGGACCCGGCCACCGGCCGGGTCCTGAACGCGGTCGTCAGGTCGTGGCTGCGGCGTGGGAGATCCCGACGCCGCCCTCGGTGTCGGGCCCGTACCGCGCGAGCTCCTTGGCCAGGTCGAGGTGGCCGATGCGGTCGCGCGACTCGATCGCGGCGTCGTCGAGGAGCTGCAGGGGCACGACCCAGGCCACCTCGAACTCGTTGCCGTCGGGGTCCTGCGCGTAGAGCGACTTCGTGGTGCCGTGGTCCGAGGCGCCGACGAGCGCGCCTCGCTCGCTCAGCACGTCGCGCAGGCGGCTCAGCTCGGCGAGCGTGTCGACCTCCCAGGCGAGGTGGTACAGCCCGACCGTCCGCCGGCCGGCCTCGGACGGCCCGGCGCTCGGCCCGATCGCGAAGGTGCCGAGGTCGTGGTCGTTGGTGGATCCGGGCGCCTGGAAGAACGCGGCCTTGCCCGCCATCTCCATCACCACCCGGAACCCGAGCGCCTGCTCGTAGAAGTCCTTCGTCCGCTCGATGTCGCGGACGTAGAGCACGGCGTGGTTGAGGCGCTGGATCGGCATACGAGCGTCAACGCTACCGATCGGCGGCGATTCCCGCTGCGGTGCCGGGGAGGGACTTCCGGCCCTGTTGATGTGGCTGTCGCTTCACGACGATGGCCGGAGACGAGGAGGTGCCGGATGAAGACGGTCGTGGTGTACGAGTCGATGTACGGGAACACGCATCTCGTCGCGGATGCGATCGCGGAGGGCATCCGTGGCGTGACCGGCGACGATGTCGTGGTGACGTCGGTCGATCACGCCGATGCCGCGCTCCGCGACGGCGTCGATCTGCTCGTCGTCGGCGGCCCGACCCACGTCCACGGCATGACGCGCGAGAGCACGCGGAAGGCGGCGGTGGAGGCGGCGGGCAAGGAAGGGAGCGAGCTGACCCTCGACCCCGACGCGGAGGGTCCGGGCCTGCGCGACTGGTTCGACGGGCTCGAGCGGTTGGAGGTGACCGAGGCCGCGGCCTTCGACACCCGGATGGAGGGTCCGGCCGCGTTCACCGGGCCGCGCCGTCGAAGGGCATCGGGAAGCGGTTGCGCCGGCACGGCTGCACCCTCGCGGTCGAGCCGCAAGAGCTTCCTCGTCACCAAGCAGGGGCGCCTCGTGGAGGACGAGGAGGCCCACGCGCGCGCTTGGGGCGCGGACGATCGCTAGGAGCCGGACGCCCCGTTCGTCCAGCGTGTGAGCGAGCGGAGCAGCGTGGCCGGGTCCTCCTGCTGCACGGAGCGGAACCGGCGCGTCGTCGCCGACGCAGGGGTGCGCGAGACGACGGTGTCCCTGAGCCACCGCGCTGCACCGTTGCGCATGCCCGCGGCCCGAGCGAGCCGCTCCGCGTCGCGCTGCACTCTTCCGCACCGCAGGCCGTCGCCGCGTGTCGTAGGCCGCGAGGGCCGCGCCGACCTCGCCACCATCGGCGAGCTCCTGCGTGAGCACGGCGGCGTCCACCGAGCGCGCTGTTGGCCCCCTGCCCGAGATTCGGCGCCATCGCGTGCGCGGCGTCGCCCAGGAGGGCGACGCGACCGTGGGCGAACGACGTCGCGTCGACGCGCTGTACACGGTTCACGAGCAGATCGTCGACGGTCGCGATTCCCCCCAACAGCGGACCGGACGCTCGTCGAGGACCGACGACCACGTCGTCGCGCAGCCCACCGAGGTCGCCGGCATCGAGCGCCGCGCGCACCCGCGGTGCGTCGGCGTCGGCGAAGAAGTACGTGGTGCCGTCCCCGAGTGGCGACGAGCCGAAGAGCCCGAGTGGGGTCCAGAACTCCGTCTGCTCGTCGGAGTCGTGATCGCCGTCGGGTGATGCGACGATCGCCCGCAGGTACGTGTGGGTGGTCGTCTCGAGGGTCGCGGCGAAGCCGGCGGTGGTGCGGACCGGCGACCGCACGCCGTCCGCCGCGACGACGAGGTCGGCCTCGAGGTGCTGCTCGTCCGGCCCGGCGCCGACGGTGACGTCACCCGCCGCCGACGCGCGCAGCACCTCGGCGCCGGTCCGGAGCTCGACGTTCGGCTCGTCGGCCAGCGCGTCGGTCACCACGGTCGCGAGGTGACTGCGCCGCAGCGCGAGCAGATGGTCGAGTCCGTCGCCGAAGTCGGGCACGCGCGTCCGCAGCAGCACACGGCCGCGGTGGGTGCGGATCGCCCCACCCCGGATCTCGTGGGCACGAGCGCGCAACGCGTCGCGCAGACCGAGCCCGTACAGCACCGCGAGTCCGTTCGGCTGCAGGAGGATTCCGGCACCCACCGCCGTGGGTGCCGCGACGCGTTCGAGCACCGTGACGTCCCAACCCGACCGGGCCAGGAGGATCGCCGCGACGCTGCCGCCGGGTCCCGCGCCGACGACGATGACCGTGTCGCTGGACCGCTTCGTGGGCATCGCCGGATCATCGCCGATCGGCGCTCGTGCGCCGCCGGTCCGGTCAGGACGCGACGCGCTCGGCGTCCTCCGACGCGGTCGTGAACGAGGCCCACAGTCGGGCGTACGCACCGTCGTGCGCGAGGAGTGTGGTGTGGGTGCCCTCCTCGACCACGCGGCCGCCGTCGACGACGAGGATGCGATCGGCCCGGGCGGCGGTGGGGAGCCGGTGCGCGACGAGGATCGTGGTGCGCCCCTGCGCAGCGGCCTGCATGGCCTGCTGGACGCGTGCCTCGCTCGCGAGATCGAGTTGGGAGGTGGCTTCGTCGAGGAGGAGGATCGCGGGGTCGACGAGCCGGGCACGCGCCGAGCGCGAGCAGCTGGCGCTGGCCGGACGACAACGACCGGCCCCGCTCGCTCACCGGTTCGAGGTACCCGTGCGGCAGCGAGGCGACGAAGTCGTGCGCACCGACCGCGCGTGCCGCCGCCTCGACCTCCGCCTCCGACGCGTCGGGCCGCCCGTAGGCGATGTTGTCCCGGACCGTCCCGGTGAACAGGAAGGCCTCCTGCGGGACGATGCCGAGCTGCCGTCGGAACGTGCCGAGGTCGATGTCGCGCAGGTCGATGCCGTCCACTGCCACCGTGCCCTCGGTCGGGTCGTAGAAGCGGGCCGCGAGCTTCACGAGCGTCGACTTGCCCGCGCCGGTCTCGCCGACGAGCGCGACCGTCTCACCGGCGGCCACGGTGACGTTCACGCCGTCGAGCGCCGGGTCGCCCACGGTGTTGGGGTAGGAGAACCGGACGTCGCGGAACTCGACGACGCCCCGCAGCGGTCCGGGGACCACGGGTGCCGCCGCCGGCGGCGTCCCGCTCGGCGTGTCGAGCAGCTCCTCGATCTTCTCGAGCGACGCCGCGGCCTGTTGCCAGGTGTCGAGGGTCTGCGACAGCTGCTGGATGGGGGAGAAGAACATGTCGAGGTACAGCAGGAACGCGATGACCACCCCGGACGTCACCACACCGCGTGGCACGAGTACCGACCCGACGCCGAGCACGAGCACCGCGCCGACGTCGGCGAGGAGCAGCACGAACGGGAAGTAGAGCGCGATCAGCTTCTGGGCGCCGAGCCGGTGGCGCAGATACTGCTCGTTGACGGTGCGGAAGTGGGAGACGTTGCGGCCCTCGCGCACGTAGGCCTGCGCGACGCGCACGCCCGAGAGGTTCTCCTGCAGGTTCGCGTTCACGGTCCCGATCGCCTCGCGTGCGTTGCGGTAGGCGACCGACGACCGCTTTCGGTACTGCCAGGTCGCCCAGACCAGCGGCGGCAGGACCGCGGCCGCGGCCAGCGCGAGCTCGGGCGACAGGATCACGAGGAACACGAAGACGCCGACCGACGTCATGGCGGCGACGACGGCGGTGACGAGCCCGGTCTGGATCAGCTGCGACAGCGCCTCCACGTCGGTGGTCATGCGCGTCATGATCCGGCCGTCGAGCTCACGGTCGTAGTAGTCGAGCGACATGCGCTCGAGGTGGGCGAAGATCTTGATGCGCAGGCCGTAGAGCGCACGCTCCGCGGTCCGGCCCGTGATCCACGTGTACGCCCACGTGACGAGCCAGTCGAGGCTCACCGCGACGAAGAAGATCGCGCTCGAGACCCAGACGACGGTGATGTCGTCGGCCTTGACGCCCGAGTCGAGGCCGCGCCCGACGAGCAGTGGGCCGAGCAGCGTGAGGGCGCTGTCGAGCGCCACGAGCGCGAGGCCGAACAGCAGCCAGTTCCGCCACGGCCGGATGTACTCGAGGATGCGGAACGGGCCGGTCGGCTCCGCCGCCACGGTCTCGAGGTCGACCTGCGGGGTGTCGTCGGCCGGGGGAAGTGTCTCGAGCTTGGCGAGCAGCTCTGGCGTCGCGGCGAGGGACATGCCCATCGCGCCGCCGCCTCCGCCTCCTCCACCACCGCCGCCGCCGAACCGGGCCGTCGCAGCCACTGCGGCCGTCGCCACCGGCACGGCGGCGGGCGCGCGCCATGCGCTGGGCGTGACGCCGACCGCGACGGGCACGGTGTCGCCGGCCTCGGCGACGACGGGCGGCGTCTCGTGCTCGAAGGACTCGTCGAGCGAGTCGGGGTCGTCGGCGAGATCGGGACCGGTGAGGAGCATCCGGTAGCGCTCGTTGCGCGCCATCAGCTCCTCGTGCGTGCCGAGATCGGCGACGCGGCCGTGCTCGATGAGCGCGATGCGGCGGGCGAGCCGGAGCGTCGAGCGCCGGTGGGCGATCAGGATCGTCGTGCGCCCGGCCATGAGCTCGCGCAGCGTCGCGTGAATCGCCTCCTCCGTCGCCGCGTCGACCGCCGACGTCGCGTCGTCGAGCAGGAGGACGCGCGGATCGCTGAGGATGGCGCGAGCGAGGGCGATCCGCTGTCGCTGGCCGCCCGACAGGGTGAGACCTCGTTCGCCGACGACCGTGCCGAACCCGTCGGGCAGCGCCTCGATGAACCGCGTCGCGCCCGCAGCCTCGGCCGCGGCCCGCACCGCGGTGTCGGTGGCGTCGGGTGCGCCGTAGGCGATGTTCGCGTGCACGGAGTCCGAGAAGAGGAACGCGTCCTCGAACACCACACCCACCTGGCGGCGGAGCGAGTCGAGCGTCACGGTCCGGACGTCGACACCGTCGATCGTCACCCGGCCGTCGGCGACGTCGTAGAACCGGGGGAGCAGTCCGGTGACCGTCGACTTGCCGGAGCCGCTCGCGCCGACGAGCGCGATCACCTCACCCGGTGCGACGTGCAGGTCGAAGCCGTCCAGCACCGGCGTGCTGCGCGTGTAGCCGAAGCGCACCTGGTCGAAGCGCACGTCGCCGCGGATCGCGGGAAGGTCGACCGCGTCGGGTGTCTCGACCACGCGCGTGTTCGCGTCCAGGATGTCGAGGATCCGCTCACCGCCGGCGCGCGCCTGCTGCGCGATCGCGAACAGGCCGGCGAACATGCGGACCGGGGCGACCAGCTGGACGAGGTACGTGGAGAACGCGAGGAACGTGCCGAGCGAGATCTCGCCGTTGAGCGCCAGCCAACCACCGAGGGCGAGCACACCCACCTGGCCGTACGCGGGGATCGCCTGCAGGGCGGGGGAGTAGCGCGCCTGGAGACGGACGAGCCGGCTGCGGGACGAGTAGAGACCGCCGGCTGCGTCCGCGAGGTGGTCGAGCTCGCGTTCCTCCTGGCCGAAGCCCTTCACCACCCGGACGCCGGTGACGGCCTCGTCGACGACGCCGGCCACCTCGCCGGCGCGCTGCTGCGCGTCCCAGGTCGCCGGGAAGATCGCGCTGCGCATGCGCACCGAGACGAGCAGCAGGAGCGGGATCGCCAGCAGCATCACGAGCGTCAGCGGCGGTGAGAGGAACAGCATCACCACCAGCGACAGGACCAGCATCACGAGGTTCCCCACGATGATCGGGAGGAACGCGAGCAGTCCCTGCAGCAGCCCGAGATCCGACGACGCAGCGCGAGACGAGCTGACCCGTCTGCAGCTCGTCGTGCGTGCCGAAGTCGAGCCGTTGCAGCCGCTCGAAGATCGCGACGCGCAGGTCGTACTGCACGTCGAGGCTCACCCGACCGCCGACCCACCGTCGGACGTACGCGGCCCAGAAAGAGAAGAGTCCGGCCGCGAGGAGCACCAGCAGGTAGGGCCACACCGGCGCGGTGCGCGCCACGATGCCGTCGTCGACGATCGCCCGCTCGATGATCGGCGTGAACGCGGAGACCGCCTGACCGAGGACGGCCATGCCGAACGCGATGACGACGTTGCGTCGATGGGCCATGAGGAACGGCCAGAGGCGACGGATCCAACCACCGGCCTCCGGTGGGCGCGGCTCGGGCAGCGTGCGCTCGATGGGCGGCGTCGCGGTCACGCGCCGCCTTCCCGCGCCGCCCGCCGCTCCTCGAGGTCGATCTCGATCGCCTCGCCGAGCGCGGCCAGCCCGTCGAGCGCGGCGTCGCGTCGCGCCGCGGGGACGTGGTCGAGCAACTCGGCGAGCCGGTCCTGCACGCAGTCGTGCGCGGCGTCGAGCGCGGTCCGGCCGGCCGCGGTGACCTCGAGGCTCACACCGCGCCGATCCCCGTCGACCTCGAGCCGACGGACCCAGCCTCGGGCCTCCAACCCGTCGAGCAGCCCGGTGAGCGACGGTCGGCTGATCGCGGCCTGACGCGCCAGGTGGTTCGCCCGCTCCGGTGCCCGGGCGACGAGGCCGAGGATGCGGAACTGCGGGAGCGACATGTCCGGCAGCGACCGCTCGAGGATGCGGGACACGATCGCAAGCGTGCGCACGGAGTCGGCCGGCAGCTCGGCGCGGCGGAGTGCCTTTCGTTCGGGACCCATATCGTTAGGGTACCGAATCAACGAGGGGTCGAGCTCAGTCGTATTCGTCGGACCCGAGGACCCAGATGAACGACTGGATGTCGATCAGGTCCCGGGGGCGCCAGTCGGCGAGGTCGTCGCGGAGGCGACGTGCGAACCCGAGCAGGCTGCGGTAGGTCGACCAGCTCGGGTTGGACCGGTAGTGGAGGTCGATAGCCGTAGGCCGAGGCCGCCCGCTGGGTGACCAGGGGCTTGAGCATGAGGTGCACACGCGGGCGGGCGATGAAGCCGAACACGCTGACCACGGGCCACGTGAGCACGCGCGTCTGCACGCGCGGAAGGTCGGCGACCGCGTCGCGCCATCGCTCGAATCGACGCTCGGGTGGGCCGGGGCCCCAGAGGAAGTCGTGGAGGCCTTCGGCGAAGAGCTTGGCCCCACCGCTCGATCGGACCGCGTCCCGGATCGCGATCTTCTCGAACGAGAAGAGCAGGTTCGTGGACGACTCGATGCGGACGATGCGTCGGGCGATCTCGTCGTACGCGCCTGCGCGCAGCAGCTCCTCGTAGGGCGCCCGTCGGAGCTCGGCGGTGAAGCGACGGTGCGCATCCCATTTGGGACGACGTTCGAGCTCGATGTAGTCGGCGTCCCGGAAGCCCTCGGGGTAGAAGTCGCGGAAGTGCTGCTGCGCCGCGACGGCTCGGGCGGAACGACGCGTCACGGCGCAGCGGTCAGTGGCGCAGACCGCCGAGCCGGAGCCCGGCGTCGATGGGTCGCCAGACCGCACTGACGAGCGCGTGCGCCGCCGCCGTGGTGGTGCCCACCACCGTGCCGACGAGATTCGGCCCGGAGGCTGTCGCCGCCCGCTCGCGCCGGAGCCGGTCCTGGCGTCCGAGCAGCTCCGCGTACTCGTCGCCGAGCTCGGCGGCGATGTCGTTCATCTCGCCGGCATTCACCGCCTGGGTCAGCACCTGGAAGACGGCGCGCACGTGGAGCTCGGCGTCCTCGGTCGGCACGGAGCTCAGGTCGGCCACACGAGCGACGAACTCGATCGGCCGCATCGGCAGGGTCTCGCCGGTGACGGGGATACGTTCGCGCACCGCCTTCGGCAGCTGCGCCAGCAGATCGCGGGTCTCCTCGGCCGACACGACCTCACTCAGCACGGTCAGGGTGGCGATCAGCACGTCATCGGCCTGGCGTCGGGTGGCCCCGGTCGCGCCGGCGACGGTGCGCAGCATCTCGTTGGTGTTCATGCGACCGGGATGCCCGCTCCGTCGGACGGTCGAAACCGTGACCGACAACCGGAGCCGACGGGCCGGTCAGCGGATGAGGCCGAGGCCCTCCTGGCAGTGCGGCCCGCCCCAGTGCTCGACGATCTTGCCGTCGCGGATGCGGAGGATGGCGGTGCCGTTGATCTCGACCGGCTCACCCGACGGCGCGAGACCGTAGAACGCGGTGCCGGTGTGGGTGCCGGTCACCGTCCAGTTCGACACCACGAGATCGTCCTGCTCGACGAGGAGGTTGACGAGGAACCGCATGTCGGGGAACGCCGACTTCGCCTGCTGCCACCATTCCTGCTCCTGGCCGCGCACGTCGGTCCCGACGCGGTCGGGACTGACCCGACCGGTCACGTGGCTCTCGAAGTCGTCCGACCAGAACTCGAACACGGCCGTGCCGTCGCCCGATTCCATCGCCGCGCTGTACGCACCGAGCATCCGCAGGTTGTCCGACATCCCGGCTCCTCTCGTCGCCGGCGACCCTAGATCCGGGTCCGCTGGCCTGCGTCGAATGTTGCGAAATCGGTCACGAGGGTACGGTTCGGGGAACGGTCGGCTCGGGGGGAGCTCACATGATCAAGCGTCGCGGAATTCTCGGCGTCACCACGGTCCTCGCAATGGTGCTGCTCGCGTGCGGGCCGGTCGACGCCCTCGGGCACCCATCGACGCAACCGGTCGAACGCTCCCGGTACATCCTCCCGCCTGGGAACTACGGCGGGCTCCCCACCTCCGCGAACTCACGTGACCAGCTGCCCCTCTACGACGCGCTCACGCCGTTGCGGGGCAATGTCACGGACGCGGACATCGACCGGAACTACCTGCCCGAGAACTTCGCGCCCGTCGGCGCGACTCACGAGGAGCCGACCGGACGGCCCGGCACGACGATCCTCTACGACTCGTACGGCGTGCCCCACATCACCGGCACCACGCGTGCCGACCTGGCGTTCGGCGCGGGCTGGGTGACCGCCCGCGATCGCGGCCTCCTCCTCCAGCTCGGTCGCGGGCCGGCGCGCGTCGCCGTGGCCGACGTCCCCGGCATCAACGCGTTCGGTCTGGTCACGAGCGGTCAGACGTTCGTCCCGAGCGCGGCCACGGAGCAGCTCGTCACGGACCAGGTGCAGCGGATCATCGACACCTACGGTGCGAAGGGCCGGGAGATGATCGCCGAGATGCAGGCGGAGGCCGACGGCATCACCGCCTACAACCAGACGCACGGCGTGAACCAGGCGCCCGCCACGGTCAACGACGTCATCGCGACGACCGCGTTCATCGGCTCGATCTTCGGCGCCGGCGGCGGCGCGGAGGCGTCCAACGCCGAGTACCTGTCGACGCTGCGCAACCACCTCGGCACGGCAGCCGGCACCGCGGCGTGGAACGACTCGATGCTCTTCGACGATCCCGAGGCACCGACGACGCTGACCAAGCGCTTCGACTACGGGCCGCTCACCGGTGGGCGCGTCACCGGTTCGGTCACCATCGACGAGAACTCGATCGTCTCGCTCGACCCGCGCCATCCCGCCGCCGCGACGGCCGCGGCCGTCGCGCCGGCCGCGACGACCACGCCTCCGGCGGCGGCCGCGACGACCACGCCCACCGCGCCGACCACGTCCACCGCGCCGACCACGCCGACCACTCGACCACGTCGACCACGCTACCACGACCGCATCGGGCGGTACGACGTCGACGTCCTCCCCGATCTCGACGCCGGCGACGGCCGCGTCGCCCTCGGACACCCGCGCCTCGGCGCTGGCCCGGCCTTCGCCGGACAGTCCCACCTACCCGGCCGCCGGCGCGGTTCCCTACAAGCAGGCGAGCAACTTCCTCGTGGTCGACCCGAGTCGTTCGGCCGCGAGGGACACGCTCGCGGTGATGGGTCCCCAGCTCGGCTACTACTACCCCGAGATCGTCGAGCAGGTGCACCTCACCGGCCCGGGAATCGACGCGCAGGGCGTCGGAGTGCCTGGAGCGATGATGTACATGCTCATCGGCCGCACGCACCAGTACGCCTGGAGCCTGACCTCGGCGAACAACGACGTGCGGGACGTCTTCGCCGAGCAGCTGTGCAACCCCGACGGCTCGCCCCCGACGCAGGCCTCCGATCACTACCTCTTCAAGGGCGTCTGCCGGCCGTTCGACCAGTTCGACGCGGGCAGCCTGAACGGGACCGAGCTGCGGTACCCGGTGTCGGTGCACGGGCCCGTGATCGGCTGGGCGACGTCGAACGGTCGCCCGGTCGCGCTCACCCGTCAGCGGTCGACCTTCGGTCGCGACGGCCTCAACCTCGGCGCGCTCAAGGACCTCACCGAGGGCCGGGCGACCAGCGCCCACAAGTTCTACGACATCGCGAACCAGTTCGGGTTCACGTTCAACTGGGCGTACGCGTCGCACGACACGACCGCGTACTTCTCGTCCGGTCTGCTGCCGATCCGTGCGCGCGGCCTCGACCGGCGGCTCCCGACCCTCGGGACCGGTCAGTACGAGTGGCGCGGGTTCCTGTCCGAGGACGACCACCCCCACGGCGAGGGCGGCGTGAACGGCTTGTTCCTGAACTGGAACAACCAGTCGGCGCCCGGCTTCATGCACGGCGACGACGACCCGTACGGTTCGGTGCACCGCGTCGAGCTGTTCAACCGATTCCCGTCCAAGGTGCGCCTCGCCGACGACGTGAGCATCATGAACCGGGCCGCGACCGAGGACGTGCGCGCGCCCGTGTGGCCGGTGGTCAGCCGCGTGCTGCGCACCGGCCCGGCCCCGAGCCCGCTCGCCGCGAAGGTCGTGGACGTGCTCGACGACTGGGTCCGTCGGGACGCACCGGTGCTCGACGCGGACAACAGCGGGCAGTACGACGACGCCGGACCGGCGATCATGAACCTCCTGTGGGGCCAGGTCGCCGACGCGGTCGTGCGTCCCCAGTTCGGCGACCAGACCGCGGATCTCGACGCGATCCGGGGGCTCGGGTCCCTCTCCGGCGAGTCCATCGTCGACAAGGACCTGCGCACGCTCCTCGGCGATCCGGTCCACGGGAAGTTCCGCCTGCGCTACTGCGGCAAGGGCGACCTCGCGGCCTGCCGGGCGTCACTCTGGGACGCGGTGACCCGGGTGGCGATCGTGGGCCTCCTCCAGCAGGGGGCGGACCCGACCGCGTGGCGCACGACGGCGCGCCGGACCGGGTTCACGCCCGGCCTGATCCCGGACACCTTCCGGGTCACCAACCGCCCGACGTTCCAGCAGGTCCTCGAGCTCCCGCCCGGCGGTGACCACCGGTAGCGACACGCTGGCGCGCGGGCCGGCCGCAGCCCGCGACAATGGACGGATGGACAAGGGGACCAGGGGAGAGGCGGCCGTCCACGTCGACGCGTCGCCGGCGACCGTGTACGCCGTGGTGAGCGACGTGACCCGCATGGGCGAGTGGAGCCCGGAGACCGTCCGCTGCGAGTGGCTCGGTGGTGCCACCGGGCCCGCGGTGGGCGCGAAGTTCAAGGGCTCGAACAAGCGGGGCATCGCCCGGTGGTCGACGACGCCGACCGTGGTCGTCGCCGACGCCGGACGCGAGTTCGCGTTCGTGGTCGACGACACGACCAAATGGTCGTTCCGCTGCGAGGTCGACGGGACGGGACGCGCCTGACCGAGTCGTTCGAGATGCTGGCGTCCATGCCGCGTCGCTACGTGATCGCCGAGCGCTACATCATGCGGGTCAAGGACCGGAAGGCCGACCTCGAACGCGCCATGGCCGAGACGATCGGGCGGATCAAGGTCGCGGTCGAGTCCGCGCCCGACTGAACGGGGAGCTGCTCGAATGGAGGTCGACGACTTCGCCGACATCGCGGTCGAGTTCCGGCGCCGCATCGAGTACATCCAGTGGGCGTCGATGACCACGGTGGACGGCCGGGGCCGGCCGCGGGGTCGGCTGGTGCACCCGGTGTGGGAGGAGCCCGTCGGCTGGTTGGCGACCGGACGACATTCGTTCAAGGGTCGGCACCTCGAGCGCACTCCGTACGTCTCGCTCGCCTACTGGGACCAGACGCACGAGCAGGTCTACGTCGAGTGCAGGGCCACGTGGGTCGACGACGACACCGAACGGCAGCGGTTGTGGGACCTCTACGAGACGAAGCCCGAGGGGTATCCGCTCGAGCACTTCTTCCGCCGACCGGACCATCCGGAGTACGGACTGCTGCGTCTCGACCCGTGGCGGATCGAGCTCTGGAACGTGAAGGAGCTCTTCGCCGGGACGCCGCCGACCGTGTGGCACGCACCCGCGTCCTAGGCCGGCTCCCGGGTCCTGCCGGCGCGAAACCTGAGCCTTCCGTGGCGGTTGCCACAGGAATTGGGCCCCACGTGTCCGGACCCGCACCCCGCGACGTGCGACAATGGAACCGAAATCGCGCGCCAGATCGCCTTCGCGGGCGGTTCGCAGCCCGTTCGGAGCACCCGAGCCCGGCCGAACCGCACGGTGGCGAACCGGAGCGGCCGCTCATCTCGGCGGCCCGTGGCGCGGACCGCAACCCCCGATGCGAGGCGAGGCAGACATGGCCCGAGGACGCGAGAGTTTCGAGAAGCGGGCACGCGAGTTGAAGCGCCAACAGCGTGCGACGTTGAAGCGGGAGAAGCGCGAGGAGCGCTCGGAGGCCGACGTCGAGGCCCCGGCCGTCGACGAAGAGGCCCTGATGGCCCGCTACGCGCAGCTCAGCGAGCAGCGTGAGGCCGGCGAGATCGACGAGGCGACCTTCGAGCAGGAACGCGTCGCCATCTTCGTCGAGCTCGGTCTGGTGCCCGCCGGCGAGTGACCCGACCCCCGGTCGCGTCGGCGCGCGGGGGAGGTCGCCAGAATTGGAAACGCCGCGGTCCGGAGCGTGGGCTCCGAGCCGCGGCGAGTCCGCGTTACCGACGCGTCAGATGACGCGGACGTTCTGCGCTTCCTCGCCCTTGCGACCGGGCTGCACGTCGAATTCGACGCGCTGGCCGTCCTCGAGAGTCTTGTAGCCGTCGGCCTGGATCGCCGAGAAGTGGACGAACACGTCGTCCGCGCCCTCGCGCGAGATGAAGCCGAAGCCCTTTTCTGCGTTGAAGAACTTCACAGTGCCTTGCTGCAACGTTTGCTCATTTCTTCGATGCGGTCGACCGAACGATTCGGCCTACTCACTCCCGACACCCTAGGTGCTCGGCGGGGGTCACGGCGGATTGCGGCCGGACGGGCCCTGTCCGGTCAGGCCCCGTCGGTGCCGGCGGGCGGCTCCGGCGCCTCGATGATGTCGGCCGGGTCGGCCTGGTCGAGGAGGGCGCGGAAGCGTTCGACCTCGTGGTCGATCTCCTCGTCGTCGAGCTCGGGCTCCAGGGACGCCGCCTGGTCGAGCACCAGCTCGGCCACGAAGAGGGGCGCGTCGACTCGCACGGCGAGCGCGATCGCGTCCGACGGGCGGCTGTCGAGCTGCACCGGCCCGTCGGGTCCGCTGAGCGTGAGCTCGGCGAGGAACGTCTCGTCCTGCAGCTCGGTGACCTGCACCGCGTCGAGGCGCGCGCCGACCCGCTCGATGAAGCTGGTCATCAGGTCGTGACTCGACGGTCGGGCTGACGGCTCGTCGGCGAAGGCCATCGCGATCGAAGCGGCCTCACCCACGCCCACGACGATGGGCAGGACGCGGTGCGGTGCATCCGATTCGCGGAGCAGCAGCACCGCGACGCCACCGTCGCCGTCGATCTGGATGCCGAACAGCTCCACCTCTCTCATGCGCATCCGGAACCGTCGCGTCCGGGTCGTTCATTCCCCGGGACGGGCGGCGCGTTCCGGATCGACGGCGTCAGGCGCCTGTCGGCGGCATCCGCGCGTGGTCGTCGGTCGAACGTCACACCCACGGGTACATTCGAACGACGAGCCCGCCACGTCGGAGCGTCGATGTTCATCACCATGCCGCAGCTCGGCGAGACGGTGACCGAGGGGACCATCGTCCACTGGTACAAGTCCGTCGGCGACGAGGTCGTGGAGGACGAGGCCGTGTTCGAGGTCTCGACCGACAAGGTCGACACCGAGGTGCCCGCCGCGGTCTCGGGCGTCATCACCGAGATCCTCGTGGCCGAGGGCGAGACCGCACCGATCGGAGCGCAGCTCGCCGTGGTCCGCACCGAGGGTGAGGTGGTCGCGGCCGCGTCGACCCCGGGACCAGGCGCGTCCCGGCGGTCGCCCGACCCGCCACCCGCACCGACGCCGACCTCCGCGACGCCGACCTCCCACCGGGGGCGCGCATCACCCGCGACGACGTCGCCGAGCGGCTCGCGGCCCGCAGCCGTCCGCTCGACCGTCCGGCACCGGTCGCGCCCGCGAGGATCTCTGCGCCCGCGGTGGGCCCGGTCGAGGGCGACCACGTGGAGCCGTTCACGGCGATCCGTCGGCGGACCGGAACGCACCTGCGGTCCTCGATCGACACGGCCGCGCACACCCTCGTGGTGATGCAGGCCGACTACGCACGGGTGGAACCGGTCCGCGACGGAGCCAGGGAGTCGTTCCGCGCGCGTGAGGGCTTCGGTCTCACGTACCTCCCGTTCGTGGCCCGCGCCGCGGTCGACGCGCTGCGTGAGTTCCCCCGTGTGAACGCGAGCGTCGGCGACGACGCGCTGATCGTGCACCCGAGGGTGCACCTCGGCATCGCCGTCGACCTCGACTTCGAAGGGCTCGTCGTCACCGTGGTCCGGGATGCCGACGGCATGCGCCTCCGGGCGCTCGCCCGTGAGATCCACGAGCGCAGCGCCGCCGCGCGATCGGGTTCGCTGGCCCCGGACGACGTGACCGGCGCGACGTTCACGCTCACGAACGCCGGTGGGTACGGGACCCTCCTGACCGCACCGATCATCAGCCAGCCCCAGGTGGCGATCCTCTCGACCGACGGGGTCTCCCCGCGACCGGTTGCGGTGCCGGCGGGTGACGGCCACGGGATCGCCGTGCACCCGGTGGGCAACCTCTCGCTCTCCTTCGACCATCGCGCGTTCGACGGCGCGTACGCGTCGGCGTTCCTTCGACGGGTGGTCGAGCTGCTGGAGACCCGCCACTGGGGCGAGGAGCTGGTGTGACCTCGGGGGCGTCCGCGCGTGACGCGGTGGCGGACTTCCGACTCGCGTGCGTGTCACGCGCCATCGACGATCGCGAGATCGCGCTGCAGAAGCAGACCCGCGTGTTCTTCCAGATCTCGGGCGCCGGCCACGAGGCGCTGCTCCTCGCGCTCGCGCGCGAGCTGCGACCCGGCTACGACTGGTTCTTCCCGTACTACCGCGACCAGGCGCTGATGCTCGGGCTGGGCATCAGCCCGACCACGATCCTGCTGCAGGCCGTCGGCAGCGCCGACGACCCGTCGTCGGGCGGCCGTCAGATGCCCGCACACTGGGGGTACGCGGAGCAGCACGTGGTGACGCAGTCGAGCCCGACCGGCTCCCAGTGCCTGGCCGCGGTGGGGTGTGCCGAGGCGGCGCGGTATCTCTCGCGCCGGCGACACCTGCCGGGCACCGTGGCGCACGGCGACGAGCTCACCTACGTGTCCCTGGGGGAGGGCGCGACGTCCGAGGGCGACTTCTGGGAGAGCCTGAACTCCGCGTGCACGCTCCACCTCCCGGTGCTGTTCGTGGTGGCCGACAACGGCTACGCGATCTCGGTGCCCGCGGTCGACCAGGCGCCCGCGCCGGTGCACGAGCTCGTGCGGGGCTTTCGCGGGCTCGAGGTGTACAGCGTCGACGGCTGCGACTACGACGCCGTACGGCAAGTCGCGTCCGAGGCGGTGCCGCGGGTGCGGGCCGGCGTCGGTCCGGCCCTGATCCACGCGCGCGTCACGCGCCCCTACTCCCACTCGGCTGCCGACACCCAGAGCAAGTACCGCGCCCCGGAGGAGCTGGAGGAGGAGAGGGCTCGCGACCCGCTCCTCACGATGGGCGGCGCGCTCGTCGCCGCCGGTGTCCTCACGGAATCGGCGGTCGCGGAGTGCTGGGAGGACGCCAAGGCCGAGGTCGCGGCGGCGGCGCGCGCCGCGCTGGCCGCGCCGCGCCCCGATCCGTGCTCGGTGGCCGATCACGTGGTGGTCCTGCCGGATCTCGTCGAGGACGTCGGGCTCGTCGAGGATGTCGGGCTCGTCGACGGTGCCGATGCGGTCGAGGGCGCCGCAGCCGGCGCCGACCGTCACGTTCGGCGAGGCGATCAACCGGACGCTCCACGAGGTGATGGCGGCGGACGAGCGTGTGCGGGTGTTCGGCGAGGACGTCGCCGACTCGCGCGAGGCCCTGCTCGCGAACGTGGAGGGCAAGGGCGGGGTCTTCGGCACGACCCATGGTCTGCAGCGGGAGTTCGGCCTCGCGCGCTGCTTCAACACCCCGCTCGCGGAGTCGAACATCATCGGCCGCGCGATCGGCCAGGCGCTCCGCGGCCTGCGGCCCGTCCCCGAGATCCAGTTCTTCGACTACATCTGGCCGGCGATGCAGCAGATCAAGAGCGAGGCGGCCACGATCCGCTGGCGCTCCAACGGCGCGTTCCGCGCGCCCGTGATCGTGCGGGTCCCGATCGGCGGCTACCTCCAGGGCGGATCGATCTGGCACTCGCAGTCCGGTGAGTCGATCTTCGCCCACGTCCCCGGCCTCCTCATCGCGTTCCCGTCGCGGGCGCGCGATGCGGTCGGGCTGCTGCGGGCCGCGTTCCGCTGTGAGGATCCCGTGCTGTTCCTCGAGCACAAGCACCTGTTGCGCCAGCCGTACGCGCGCGATCCGTACCCGCCGGAGGAGTACGTGGTGCCGTTCGGGCGCGGCGCGGTCCGCCGGCCCGGGCGCGATCTCACCGTGGTGACGTGGGGTGCGATGGTCCAGAAGTCGCTGGAGGCCGCGGCACGGGTGCAGGCCGAGCTCGATCGTGAGCTGGAGATCGTCGATCTGCGTTCGCTGGTGCCGTGGGATCGCGACCTGGTCGCTCGCTCCGTCCGCCGCACCGGGCGGCTCCTGGTGGTCCACGAGGACGTCGTCACCTGCGGGTTCGGGGCCGAGGTCGCGGCGTGGGCGGCCGACGCGCTGTTCCCGTCCCTGCGGGCCCCGGTCCGGCGCGTGGGCGCGCTCGACACCCACGTGGCCTACGAGCCGACGCTCGAGGACGTGATCCTCCCGCAGGTCGCCGATGTCGCAGCCGCGGCGTCCGCGCTGCTCGCCTGCGGCTGAGGCCCTGCTCAGGCGAGGAACGCGCGCAGCACGCGTTCGGTGCGGTCGGGTTGATCGCGGTACGAGCCGTGGCCGCAGTCGGCGAAGCGCTCGAGGCGCGCCGAGCCCGGAGGTATGAGCGCGACGATCTCCTCGGCGGCCTCGACGGGCGTCATGGGGTCGTCCTCGCCCGCGAGCACGAGCGTCGGTGCCCGGACGGCGCGCAGGTCGTCGCGGAGGTCGAGGTCGGCGAACCACCGGGTGGAGTCGGCCATCATCTCGAGGTTGAGGATCGAACGGGTGGGCCCGAACGGCGACGGGGTCCGGTTGTACAACGGCATGCACCGTTGGAGGTACTCGACGCCGTCGTCCGGGCCGGGGTCGCCGTCGAAGACGCGCAGGTAGCAGTCCCGCGCCTCGGGCCCACCGAGCGCCTCGAAGCGCGCCGCGCTGATCTCCAGGTGACGGCGGGCCTGCGTGCTCGACAGGACGAGCTTCGCCGGATGGTCGGGATGGCGCGCCGCGTAGTGCATCGCGACGAACCCGCCGAACGAGTTCCCGAGCACCACCGGCCGCTCGATCCCGAGGGCATCGCAGACGCGCACGACGTCGTCCGCCCATGTGTCGAAGGTCCAGCCGGTCGGGTCGTCGTGGCCGTCGCTGCGCCCCTGGCCCCGTTGGTCGAGGTACACCACCTGGTGGGTGTCGGCGAAGCGGTCGAAGTAGGGCCGGAACCCCGCATGGTCGAAGCCCGGACCCCCGTGGAGCAGGAGCAGGGTGGGCTTCGGGAGCATCGCGTCGTCGGTGGGCGCGAGCCCGCTTCCCGCGACGTCGAAGAAGAGGTGGACCCCAGGCTCGATCTCGACCCGCACGGTGGCGACCGTAGCGCCCCGGCTCCGTCCGCGGTCCGTCGGCGCGACGGCGCGACGTCGCGCCTCAGAGCGCGTCGCGCCCGTCGGCTCGCGTCTTGCGCCACGTGTGCGACCAGCGCGTGCGCAGGCGCCCGGCGTCGCGGATGAACGTGTCGGCCAGCTGTCCGGCGGTGAACGCGACGCCCGGGTCGACGTCGCCGGAACCGGCGGCGTCGCGCAGCCACGCGGTCGCGACGACCGCGTCGTGGTGATCGCCGAGCACGTCCTGGATGCCGCGCACCCGATCGGCGAGACGGCGGATGTCCTTGCCCGTCACCGGCGCGATCGCCTCCAGCGCGTATCGCGTGCGCTTCGCCTTCTTGCGCACCTCGTGCAGCTGCTCGTCACTGGGATCGTCCGGAAGATCGCGGACCGTCCTCCGCAGCTGCTTCCACGGGCGCCGGGCGAGCGCGGGGGCCGGGCGCCGGGCGCGCCGGCCGACCCGGTCGTCGGCGAAGCGCGGATCGGCCGCCGCGTCCACCAGTCGATCGAGCAGCTCCAGGTATCGCGGCGACGTCATGGCGTCCATGAGCGCGCGCCGACTCGGTCGCGCGCGCGCCGCATCGAGACGGGCCGCGAGTGCCGCCACGCCGTCCCGATCCGGCTCCGAGAGGCGCCTGCCGCGCTGCTCCAGCTGGTCGCGCAAGACGTCGGCGTCGCGCACTCGACCGAGGAGCGTGCCCAGCCATTGCAGCTCGGTACGGAGGCCGTCGACCCACACGGGATCGAGCAGCGGGGCGAACGTGTGGAGGTCCGACCTCAGCCGCCGGGTCGCGACGCGTGCCTGGTGCACGCCTTCCGGGTCGTCGTCGAGTCGGACCACGTGGTCGTGCTCGATCAGTCGGAGGACGGAGGCGCGGATCGCGTGGCGCACGAGCGCGGCGAGCGTCGCGTCGCGAGGCAACGGTCCGGGGTCCGTGACGTCGGCCGGTGCGAGCGCACGCGCCCCCAGCGCACGCGCGACCTTGGGCGTGGCGCCGTTGCGTTCGGCCCGGGCGCCCGCATCCCTCAACCGGCGCGCGAGCGTGGTGAGGATCTTCGGGTCCGCGCCGGACGCGAGCTCGACCTCGATCTCGCGGAAGGTCACCGGGTCCGCCACGACGCCGTCGGCCTCGACCCGATCGTCGGCGACCTCGACGAGTCGCTTGCCACCGTCGACGACGCGCAGGCGCCGCCGGCGCGTCCGGACGTGCGCCACCGGCTCGAGCGCCGCGGTGCGACTCCACCCGAGGACGAGCTCCTCGGCTCGGGCGGGGCGGGCGTCGAGCGGGCCGCCGAAGACGTGCTCCTCGCGCCGGATCTCTGATCCGTCCGCGGTGGTCGGCGTCTTGACCGTCCAGCCGTCGTCGGACCGGAAGCGCAGGCTCGCGCCGGCGCGGGTGAGGCGGAGATCAGCGGTGTCGAAGTATGTCGCCTCCTGGTCGACCGTCTCGTCGGTCCACTGACCGAGCCCGGCGAAGAGCGTGTCGGGATCAGGGAGCGGCAGCGCGGGATCGATGGTCAACTTCCGCTCGCGCTCCTCCACGCTGCTGTTCATACCTCGAAAGCACGGCCGTGTCCCGCGCCGTTGGGGCCGGTGGCGGCGCGATCACCACCAGCAGCTGCACGATCGGACTCTTCGAGCTCGCAGTGACGGGGCAACTCGGCTGGGAGAGCGGGACGACACCGACGAACGTGTCGAGTCCGCGGACGCGTTCGGCATCACGACCATGAGCTTCGACGGGTTCGACCAGAACGGGACGCCGATGCTTGCGTCTCATGGTCCACCTCCGCCAGGTGCTGCTGACTCAGCAGAAACGCGACTGCCGCCAACTCGCGGGGTGTCCCCGTTCTTCGCCGACGTCACCGGCTGCGGTACGTCGGTCCGCAACGTGCCGTGGCGCGGGCACCGGGAGGCAACCGCCGAGGCGACGGCACGGGCCCACGCCGAGGAGTGGGACCATGACCCCACGTACGATTGTGCGGTGACCGGGCACGCGACCGTCGCCGAATTCGTCGCCGACGGCCGTCTCGCGTACGCCGACGACCGGTTCGACGACGCGCGTGTCGCGTGGGAGGCGGCATTCGCGGCGGCGAAGGGCGCAGGTGAGACCCGCTCCGCGGCTCGCCTCGCGATCGAGCTGATCGATCTCCACGCCTCGGTCCTCGGCAATCCGGCCGCGGGCAACGGCTGGCGCGCGCGAGCGCAACGGCTCCTGGACGAGGCCGGCCATTGCGTCGAGCAGGGGCACTACGAGGTGGCGGTCATCGCGTGCGACCGCCCCGACGTCGACGAGCTCGCGGCTGCGGCGGACCGGGCGCGCGCCATCGGCGAGGAGTTCGGTGATGACGGACTGGTGGTCCGGGCGCTCGCCGAGAGCGGGCTCGCCCTCGTCTCGCAGGGCCGGACGGTGGAGGGGTTCGCCCGCCTCGACGAGGCGCTCGCGTCGATCTGCGCCGGGGAGGTCGCCGGCGACCTCCCCGCTGTCGGCCGGGCGTTCTGTGCGATGTTGAGCGCGTGCGAGCGGGCCGACGACATCGCCCGGGCCGAGGAGTGGATCCGGCTCGTCGACGAGCTCGTCCTGCGGCCACTCGACGGTCGCCCGCGCATCCTCCACACCCACTGCCATGCGGCGTACGGCGCGGTGCTCTGCGACGCGGGACGTTGGGAGGAGGCCGAGGCCGCGATGATGGCGGTGCTCGGACCTGACGGCTCGCGGTGCGTGGGCCACCGCGTCGACACCATCGCCCGGCTGGCGCACCTGCGGGTCGCGCAGGGCCGGCTCGACGAGGCATCGGTGCTGCTCGCGCCGCACGAGGATCGCCTGTCGGTGTGGTTGCCGCTGGCCGAGGTCCACCTGCGGCGGGGGGATGCCGACGTCGCGGTGGCGCTCGCGCAACGCTCGCTCGACCGTCTCGTGGGGGACGTGACCCGGCGCGCGCCGTTGCTGGCGCTGCTCGTCGAGGCCGAGCTCGCGCGGCGACGACCTCGACGCGGCGGCGGCCGCCGCCGGTGAGCTCGACGCCGCGGCGGCACGGATCGGGACACCGGTCGCGGCGGCCGGCGCGGCGATTGCCGCGGGCTCGGATCGCGACCGCCGCCGGAGACGCCGGCGGGGCGGTCGACGCGGCCCGTCGTGCGCACGAGCTGCTCGGGGAGAGCGACGCCCCGTTCCTGCTCGTCACGTCGCACCGGCTCGCGGCCGAAGCCCTCGCCGCGCGCGGCGACTCCGCCGACGCGGTCGCCGAGGCCCGCGCCGCGCTCGCGATCGCGCAGCGACTCGGGGCGGGGGCCGAGTGCGACCGGCTCACCGCGCTGCTCCGCGCGCTGGGGGTCGCGGCGCGCCCCACCGGCGCGGCCGCCGTCCAGCAACGCCTGGCCGGGCTCACCGCCCGCGAGAGCCAGGTCCTGGAGCGTCTCGGCCAGGGCGCCACCAACGCCGAGATCGGCGAGCAGCTGTTCATCTCCGCCAAGACCGTGGAGCACCACGTCAGCAGGGTCCTCGCCAAGCTCGGGGTGCGCACCCGCGCCGAGGCGGCGGCGGTGGCGGCCGCAGCCGCAGCCTCCGGAGGAACCGGGTCGGAGTAGGGGGATCCCCCGATGTGGCCGGGGACGTGTTCGGTCATGGTGACGGGGTGGGACGCGAGATCCCATCCCGACCAGGAGGAACCACCATGCAGACCACCGTCGACGAGATCGCCCCCGACATCTACCGGCTCTCCACGTTCGTGCCCGAGGTGGGTCCGACCGGGTTCACCTTCAACCAGTTCCTGGTCCGTGACGACGAGCCGTTCCTCTTCCACACCGGCACGCGCCAGCTGTTCCCACTCGTCAGCGAGGCCATCGGCCGCGTCGTGCCGGTCGAGTCGCTGCGCTGGATCTCGTTCGGCCACGTGGAGGCCGACGAGTGCGGCGCCATGAACGAGCTGTTGGCCGCCGCCCCGCAGGCGCAGGTGGTGCACGGCGAGCTCGCCTGCATGGTCTCGCTGAACGACCTCGCCGACCGGCCGCCCCGCCCAATGGCCGACGGTGAGGTGCTCGGCACGGGTCACCACCGGCTGCGCTTCCTGGCCACGCCGCACGTGCCGCACAACTGGGAGAGCGGGCTCTGGTTCGACGAGCCGACGAGCACGCTCTTCGCCGGCGACCTCTTCACGGCCCTCGGCAACGGGCCGGCCCTCGTGAGGGAGAGCATCGTCGAAGCCGCGCTCACCGGCGAGGAGGTGTTCCACGCGACGTCGATCGGCGCCGCGACCGTGCCGACGCTGCGGCGGCTCGCCGATCTCGGTCCGACGACGTTGGCGATCATGCACGGCTCGTCGTACTCGGGCGACGGCGCCGGCCAGCTCCTCGAGCTCGCGGACGCGTACACCGCGATGGTGGCCGCGAGCGTGTGATCGGGGCGGCGGGGGCGGCGGGGGCGGCTCGGCGGGGTCAGCCGCGGCTGACGGCGTCGATCGCCCGGCCCTTCTCCCAGGCCGAGAAGCGATCGAGCTCGATCTCGAGCTTGGCGAGGACGAAGGCGAGCACGGTGGCGTCGTCCATCAGACCGGCGCCGGGGATGGCGTCGGGGATGAGGTCGATCGGCGTCACGAAGTAGAGGATCGCGGCGACGATGAGCACGATGTTCGCAACGCCGATCTCACGGTACGAGCCGTTGGCGTACGCCCGCACGAGCCGTCCCAGCAGCTTGATGCGGTCGCCGAGCTCGCGGATCTTGCTGTTCGGCGAGCCCTTCGCCTTGACCCGTGCGTGCTGCACGAGCTCCTCCATCGCCTCCGGGTCGCGGACGACACGGCGCGCGCGGTCGGTGTACACCCGGAAGAAGCGGGCCTTGGCGATGTTGCCCCGGAGCTCGGAGAGTCCGGGTCGGCGCGGCATCCCCCGATCGTACCGGGGCTCCGGTGGACCTCGGTGAGCGCGCCGATCCCGCACCGACCGACCCGGCCGCGGTGTCAGTCGTAGCCGGCGGGTCGGAGGTCGCCGGCCGCGGCGTGCCGAGCGTAGGCCCATCCCGGGCCGCGGAGCACGAAGTTGAGTCGGTCCGTCCAGTTCGTCGACCGCGCCACGTCGCGCAGCATGTCGCGGTGCTCGTGGATCGCGACCCTGGCCAGGTTGAAGGTGTGGATGTTCTTCGTGAGCCCGTACACGACCGTCTCGTCCTCGGGCTCGAACGTCCCGAACAGCTTGTCCCACACGATGAGGATGCTGCCGTGGTTGCGGTCGAGGTACTGCCGGTTCGAGCCGTGGTGCACTCGGTGATGGGACGCGGTGTTGAACACGGTCTCGAACGGACCGAGCTTCGGGATCGTGTCGGTGTGGATCCAGTACTGGTACAGGAGGTTCACGCCCCGCGCCTGCGCGACGAGCGCCGGCCGGAGCCCGACGAGGCACAGCAACCCGTACGGCGCGAACGTCCCGAGCGCGTCGGCGACGGGTTGACGCAGCGCGGTCGAGAGGTTGTAGCGCTCGCTCGAATGGTGCACCACGTGGATCGCCCACATGTACCGGCTCGTGTGCATGAACCGGTGGTTCCAGTAGTAGATGAAGTCCCAGCCGAGGATCGCCGCGCCCAGCGCGACCGGGCCGGTGCCGAGGTCGCGGACGAAGCGGCGCGGCCAGAGCGTGCCGACGTTGAAGAGTGAGAGCCAGGTCGTGGTGATGGCCACGCCGCCCGCCGCGACCGCCACGGGGGCGGCGACCTTCGCCACCTGACGGGCGTGACGTCGGGTACGGCGCCGCCGGACCGCGCGCCGCGAGGTGTCGGCGGGATCGGGTTCCTCACGGGCGGCGAACCGGTCGGCGACGGTCGTGGCGACGACCGCGCCCGCTGCGGTCGCGAGCAACGCCTTGCCGTACCGACCCTTCCCGGGCACGAACGGCGCCAGGACCTTGGCGGCGACGAGCGGCGCCACGAGGCTGAGGACGCCCATCCCGAGCGAGGTGCGGGTGTCCGAACGCTCGTAGTCGGCGGGCGACGGTCCCACGCGCACCGCCCGGTGCTTGAGCACCTGGTGCTCGATCGCCATGGTGGCGAAGTACCCCGGCGTCGCGGCCTGGGTGAGGTCCATCAGACCGCCACCCCGAGGTTGAGCAGTCCGAGCGTGCCCGGGCCGTTCTCGGTCTCGGCGTCGTGCACGGTGAGCATCGCGCCCTCGGCCACCGGGTCGCCGGCGATGGAGTCGTCGTCGCCGGTCATCGGAACATGCTCGCCCGCTCGGCCGCGGGGCGTCCAATGGGGCGCGGTCGGGCGCGACTCGGCGCGTATCCGCGAGGCTGCGGGCATGGACGGAACCGTGCGCCGGGTCGGCGTGCTCGCACCGATGCCGAGCGAGCTCGCTCCCGTGGTGAAGACGATGCGACTGACCCGGGCCGAGGGGCCCACGGTGCACACGGGTCGGGTCGGCACGGTCGACGTCGTGGCGACCCGCACCGGGATGGGACTGACGCTTGCTCGGAGCGCGACCACCGATCTCCTCGACAACTTCGAGATCGACCACGTCCTCGTGGTCGGGATCGCGGGCGGGATCGGCGACGCGCGGGTCGGCGACGTCCTGCGGCCCGCGGCGGCGATCGACCGCAGCAGTGGGACCCGCTACGACGCCACGCCGTTGACCGGTGAGGTCGAGGGCGTCGTGTCGAGCTCTGACGAGTTCCTCGTCGATCCCGAACGGGTGGCGGCGCTCGTCGACGACGGCGTGCGCGCGCTCGACATGGAGACGTCGGCCGTGGCCGCGGTGTGCACCGCGCGTGGGGTGACGTGGAGTGCGGTTCGGGTGATCAGTGACCTCTCGTCGGACCATCCCGACGCCTCGGTGCTCGACCTGGCGAACCCCGACGGCACGCCGAACGTCCGCGCCGCGATCCCGTTCCTGCTGCGCAACCCCCGCCGGATCCCCGGCCTGGTGAAGCTCGGTCGCGATTCGATGCGCGCGGCGAAGGCCGCGGCGCTCGAAGCCGACCGCCAGCTCCGTTCGCTGCGCTGAACCAGGCTGATCGCCTTCCCCGGCGGCCGGCCGGCCCGGCGCTACGGCGAGAGGAACCGCGAGGCGAACGCCTCGATCTGGTCGCGGCCACCGGCCGGCCATCCGCACACGAGGTAGTCGAACCCCGCGTCCGCCCACTCGTCCACGAGGCGGGCGATGGTGTCGGCGTCGTCCTCGAGCGAGAGCGACGACGCCCGGGTGATCTCCACCGGGTCGCGTCCGCTCTCGAGCGCCATGCGAGACAGCCGTGCCGACTTCTCGCGCATCATCTCGGGCGGCCCGTAGCTGTGCCACACGTCCGCGTAGCGCGCCGCGATCGGCATCATGCGGCGCTCACCCGCGGCGCCGATCCAGATCGGCGGATGCGGCTGCTGCACGGGTCGCGGGTGCAGCGTCGCCCGGTCGGTGGAGTAGTACCGGCCGTCGAAGCTGAACTCGTCCGTCGTGAGCAGGCCGCGCACGACCTGCACCGCCTCCTCGAACGCGTCGACGCGTTCCTTGAGGGCGGGGAACGGGATGCCGAGGGCGCGGTGCTCGCCGTCGAACCATGCGGCGCCGTAGCTGAGCTCGAGGCGGCCGTCCGACGCGTGGTCGACGGTGATCGCCTCCGCGGCGAGGACCGACGGGTGCCGGTAGGTCATGCCCGTGACCAGGAGACCGAGCCGCACGCGTTCGGTGTGTCCCGCCCACGCCGCGAGGGTCGTCATCCCCTCGAAGCACTCGCCCGGCCCTTCGCCGTACATCGGCTGGAAGTGGTCGAAGCCCCAGACGCCGTCGAACCCGAGCGTCTCGGCGAACCGGACGCGGTCGACCGTCTCGGACCAGGGCATCCGTTGCTGGGCGACGTCGAGACCGAAGCGCATGTGGTCCTTGTACCACGGTCACCGCCTGTCCGACACCGTGGGCGACGTGTCCTTGCCGCCACGGCGGCGATGGCCGACGATGCGGTCATGCAGATCGCCCTCGCGCTGTACCCGCGGTTCACCGCGCTCGACATCGTCGGACCGTTCCAGACGTTCGTCGACGTCCCCGGAGTCGAGGCGTGCTTCGTCGCCGAGCACGCCGGACCCGTGACGGATCACACCGGCCGGCTCGCGCTGGTCGCGACCGAGCGCTTCGCCGACGTCACCGCACCCGACGTGATCGTCGTGCCGGGCGGGATGGTGCAGCCCGCCGGCTCCGACGACCCGGTGGTGCGATGGATCCGGGCGGTGCACCCGACCACCACCTGGACCACGAGCGTCTGCACCGGGTCGCTGTTCCTCGCCGCGGCCGGAGTGCTCGACGGTGTCGACGCGACCGGGCACTGGGCGGCGATGGACCGCCTCGCCGCGCTCGGCGCCCGGCCCACCCCGACCAGGGTCGTGCAGCGCGGGAAGGTCGTCACCGCGGCGGGCGTGTCCGCGGGCATCGACATGGGACTCACGTTGCTGGGCCGCATGTTCGGCGACGACATGGCGCGCGCCATTCAGCTCGCGATCGAGTACGACCCGCAGCCGCCGTTCGACGCCGGCGCTCCGGACAAGGTCGACAGGGAGCTCCGGGAGCTCGTGCGCGCCACGCTCGACGTCGGAACCGGCTGACGCACGCCGCGCCGCGACGCGCTACGGCGCGAGGAACCCGTCGCAGGCTCCGGAGGTGAGGATGTTCACCGCGTTCACCGCGCCGGCGAGGACGGGGTTGATGTCGGTGGCGTCGAAGTTCGCCGGCCCGTCGGCCACGACCTGGTTCAGCAGCGTGAGGAAGTCCTGCAGCTGTTGCTGCTGGGTCGCGTTGAACCGGCCGATGTCGGCCATGGCGTGGCTGACGACGTCCTGCAGGGAGACGGCGTCGGCGTAGGTCGCGAGCGGTGCGTTGCCCACGAACGTCGGCCTGGCGCCGTTGACGAGGTCCTCGGTCAGCGCCGTCGCGATCGCGACCTGCTTGTCGAGCTTGCCGAAGTCGACCACGCCGACCTCGTCGTCGACGGTGTGGTAGCAGGGTCCGGTCGAGTCGCTGAAGAACACGTTCGGAATGCCGACGCTCGTGAAGTTCACGTAGTCGCTGCGTCCCTGACCGAAGATCGAGCTCACCAGGTGCGTGTCCAGCGTGGTGCCGACGGCGGACTGCACCGCCTGGGTCAGACGCGCTCCACCCGTCTCGGCGCCGACCGCGAAGCTGGAGCTCCGCAGGCTCGGCAGCAGGTTCGAGCCCTGGATGTCGAAGTTGACGTACGCGACGACGTCGGCGTTCGGCACCAGTGGGTGTTGCGTGTAGTACTTGGAGCCGAGGAGCCCGTCCTCCTCGCGGTCCCACAGCGCCACGATCACCGAGCGGTGCGGGCCACCCGGGATGGAGGCGAGCGCACGGCCGACCTCGAGTGTGGCCGCGGCACCGGCGGCATTGTCGGTGGCGCCGTTGCAGATGGTGTCGGCGGGGGAGGCGTTCCGACACGACGTCCCGAGGTGGTCGTAGTGGCCGCCGACGATCACGTACTCGTTCGGGAGATCCTTGCCCCGGATGAGACCGAGCACGTTCGTGCCGTCGGTGAACGCCTGGCGGTACGCGGCGTCGCCGGTCTTCGACGCGTCGAGCCCAACGGCGCCGTACCCCTGGAGCACGTCGATGAGGAAGTTCTGGGCGGCGACCGAGCCCGGAGTGGCGTTCTGTCGCCCGTTGAGGCTGTCGGAGGCGAGGATGCCCGTGTCGATCCGCGCCCGGCTGCACCCGGCCGCGACGAGGCCGACGACGGCGAGGAGCGCGACGAGTCGCGCGGTGCGCCTCACGATGTGGCAGCGGTCGGCAGCGGAGAGCCGGTGACGGCGTCCGAGGTGACGGTTCTGTGCATGGTCCCTCCCCAGGAAGTGGGGCGCAGCGTACTTGTCGGGACGCAGGTGCGAGCTTGACGTCGCCCGCGGTCGCTGGCAGATCCCGTCAGGCCGAGCGGCCCGCCATCCACCGCGCGCACTCCGCCGGCATCGACCGGGCGACCGCGGCGTCGTAGTCCGCGAGCTCCGCGTCCGTGAGGACGTCACGCCACCGGCCGCTCGTGCCCTTGTAGAGGAACGTGCTCGCCCCACCCACGAAATGGGATTCGAAGTCGGCGATCTCGGCCGCGCGTGCCTTCATGCCCTCGAAGGTGCACGACGCCACCTGCTCCGACCAGCGAGTCTCCTCCACCGGCACATCGAGAAAGGCGGCGACGTGCCGCATCTCGCCGCCGAGGTCGGCTTTGAGATCGTCGTAGTGCACGAAGAGCACGTTGGCGTCGTCGCGGTGCTCCCAGTACGACGCGAGGTGCTCGAACTGGCCGGCGTTGTCGAGGTACCACCGGAAGAACTCGTGGGTGTCGTGCGTCGGCGGCGGACCGCCGCCCCCGTCGTCGAAGGGGATGCCCTCGTCGATCGCGCTCGCGACCAGGCGCTGCATCAGGGCCGGCTGCATGTTGGCGAGGTGGTTCTGGAACGACATGCACGCGTCGCGACCGTCGCGTCCGACCACGATGTACGCGTTGTCCTCGTGCCACGGAATGCCGTCGCACGCGGTGTGGGTCTTGACGTGGCGCCGGTGGGTCTGGGCCTCGAGCCGGCCGATCACGTCCTCGACCGGCTCGAAGCGGGCGTCGATCCACGGCGCGACCTCCATGACCGGCCCGGGTGCGCCGTCCGGGAAGAGCAGGGTCGTGACGATCGTCTGCATCCAAGTGGTGCCGTTCTTGGCCGGCGTGCACACGACGATGTCCCCCGGCCGCTGCAGGTAGCGCTGCCAGCGCAGGTTGTCCTGGATCACCGACCGGTACTCACGCTGCGGATGCCACATCGTTCGTCCTCCCCAAGTGGCGCGGCTCCGGAGCGTACGGCGCCGCCCGGACGCACGCGCCTCGAGGACACGGCAGACTCCGCCCATGACCGAGCCGAAGCGAAGCGGAGGCGAGCCGCGACGCAGCGAGCCACCGTCGGGCGTCACCGTCGGAGGCGCGAGCGGCGCCGCCGGAGGGACGCCGAGGTGGCGCAAGCTGCCGGATCCGGGTGCGGTGCACGACGAGCGCGAGATCGAGGCGGTCGTCGAGGTGTTGCGCACGTCGAACCTCAATCTCGGCCCCAACGTCGCGGGCTGCGAGGCGGCGGTCGCCGCGCTGCTCGCCAAGCCGCATGGCGTGATGGTCAACTCCGGCTCGTCCGCGATCAAGCTCGCCATCGAGGTCCTCGACCTCGAGCCGGGCGACGAGATCGTCACTCCCGCGGTCACGTTCGGCACCGACGTCGCGCCGATCGTGCAGGCGGGCCTCGTTCCTGCGTTCGTCGACGTCGACCCCACCACGTTCCAGGTCGACGCGGCCCGCATCGAGGAGATGGTCGGACCGCGGACGCGTGCCGTGCTCGTGCCGAACCTCGTGGGGAACTGTCCCGACTGGGATGCCGTCCGCGTCGTGGCCGACGCCCACGGTCTCGTGGTCATCGAGGACTCGTGCGACGTGCTCGACTCCTGGCAACGAGGGCGTCGGACCGGCGAGCGGGCCGACATCAGCGTGACGAGCTTCGCCCGCGGCCACGCGATCACTGCCGCCGGCAACGGGGGCATGGTCGGTCTGTCCGACGAGGAGCAACTCGACCGCTGCCTCATGCTGCGCCGCTGGGGCCGGCGATCCGAGACGTATCTCTTCGGTTCGCGACGCGGGCAGCGCGACCGGCACGGCCCGCTCGCCGACGGGACGCCGTACGACCTCACGTTCCAGTTCGAGCTGGTCGGGTACAACTTCGAGCCGTCCGAGATCGGCGCCGCGTACGCACTCGTCCAGCTCGACAAGCTCGCCGAGTACAACGGGCGACGCCAGCACAACTGGAACCGGCTGCACGAGTTGATGGCCGCGCACGAGGAGCTCCTCGAGCGGCCGACGACCGCGCCCGAGACGCAGACCACTTGGATGCGCTACCCGTTCCTGCTACGCGAGGGCGTCGACCGCGTCGCGCTCCAACGCGCGCTCACCGATCGGGGCATCTCCACCTTCATGGTGTGGAGCGGGAACATTCTCCGGCACCCGGCGTACGCGGGCATCGAGTGTCGCGTTCCCAGTGGTGGCCTCCCGCACGCCGACGCGATCACGGAGCGGGCCCTGAGCCTCCCGGCGCACCACGCACTGAGCTCCGACGACCTCGGCTACATGGTCGAGGTCGTCGGTGAGCAGCTCGCCGAGATCTGAGCCGATCCGTCCGGCGCTACTTCCGCGTGTCGGCTTCGGCGCTGCTGATGCCCGCGACGGTCGCGTCGGGGACGATTCGCGCTCGCGCCCGAGCTTCGTCGAGCAGGTACGCGCGGAAGAAGGAGATCGTCGACCGTCGGACCATCTCGTCCGCCGTGCTGGGCGAGTCCTCGAACGGCTCGGGGTGCACGCCCTGGAAGATCGTCACGAAGTACTTCGGAGCCGATGCCTGCGCGTACGCCTGCTGCGCGGCCGCATAGGGGAGCGCGATGTCGGTCCGAATGTGGAAGACCATGAGCGGGATCGTGTTGGGCACGAACGTCTTCGGCCCGAAGGCGAAGCGGTTCCCGTCCATGACCGCGGCAGCGCGGAAGCGCTTGTCCACGCAACACCGGTCCGAGATGAGCGCCCACGTCGTGCCCCCGCCGAGCGACAGCCCGGCGACGCCGATACGCGCGCGATCGATGCGGCGGGCGTACTTCCCGGCGAGCAGCTGATCGAGCACGAAGCTCATGTCCGCCGGCTGCTGCACGATGTCCCCGGCGCGGGACAGCGGCCCGTCCGAGGCCCCCGTGGAGGTGACGGGGAAGCGCGGCGCGAGCACCGCGAACCCGGCCTCGGCCCATGCCTCGAACAGCTGGGTGAACTTCGCGGGATCGCCGTTGTACCCGTGGGCGAACACGATGAGCGGTCGCCGCCCTCCGGCCGCGGGCAGGTACAGCTCGGTCGGGAGCTGCCGCGTCGGCGCGCTCCTGACCCCGATCGGGTCCACCGCGGGCCGGCTCGTGTCCTCGTACGCCAGCTGCACGTGCGTGAACGACGCGAGCGAGGTCGGGGCCGCCGCTGCCGTCGTGGTGCTCGTCGTCGAGGTGGTCCTGGCGGCGGTCGATCCCGCCGATGCGCACGCGGTCGTCACGAGGGCGGCCAGAGCGAGCGGAGCGAGCACGCGGGCACGGAGCACGGCGGGCATCGTGCCACGACGGTCGCCGCCCCGTCGGCCGACCGGCGCAGGACCTTCGCCCCTGGTCGGCGGACGTCGGTGGTCGCAGACTCAGGTCGACGAGGAGGTCGAGATGGCAGAGATGACCCAACAGCAGTCCGCGACGATGGAGCAGCTCCGCGCCGACGTCCGTGAGGCCGAGGAGCTCCTGGTGGAGCTGGGGCGGGAGACGGTTCAGGCCACCCTTGACGCGTGGCGGGCCCGCATCGACAACCTGCGGCTCCAGGTCGAGCTCGGACGCATGGAGGTCGACGACGAGGTGACCGAATCGATCGGCGGTGCCGAGAGCTCGTGGGCCACCGCACGCGACCGGCTGACCGCGGCGTCGCTCGAGGTGTCGGACATCCGGGTCGCGTTGGCCGAGGGGCTGCGGGCCGCTCGTGCCGACCTGCAGGCCGCCGTCGACCTCGCGCAGGAGCGGATCGAGGCCGCGCGTCGCTGAGCGGCGGGCGCGCCGCCGGCCGAGCCGGTCGGTGACCGGAGTGCAGGCCCGCAGGTAGCGTCGACCGGCGTGGCCGACGACCTGCTCCTCGAGATCGACGGTCGCGACGTCAAGGTGTCGCATCCCGACAGGGTGCTGTTCCCGGATCGGGGTGAGACCAAGATCGATCTCATCCGCTACTACGAGGCAGTGCGCGCACCGCTGCTCGCGACGATGGGCGGCCGGCCCGTCATGCTGCAACGGTTCCGGGACGGTGCCGGCGGCGACTCGTTCTTCCAGAAGCGGGTGCCGAAGAACGCGCCGTCGTGGCTCGAGACCACCACGGTGTCGACGCCGAACGGGACCGAGTCGAACGCGATGGTCGTGGCCGACGTCGGCCACGTCGCGTGGGCGGTCAACCTCGGCTGTCTGGGCTTCCACGTGTGGCCGTCGCACGCGCCGGACGTCGACGTCACCGACGAGCTGCGGATCGACCTCGACCCGAGCCCGGGCGTGACCTTCCCGATGGTGCGGGAAGCCGCGACGGAGGTGCGCGCGCTGCTCCAGGAGCACGACATCACCGCGTACCCGAAGACCACTGGGAGCCGCGGCATCCACATCTACGTGCGGTTGCGGCCGGAGCAGGACAGCTACGTGGTGCGCGCCGCGGCGGTCGCCAGTCGCGCGTGAGCTCGAGCGTCGGCGCCCCGACCTGCTCACCGCGGCGTGGTGGAAGGAGGAGCGGGGCGAGCGCGTCTTCGTCGACTTCAACCAGAACGCCCCGCACAAGACGGTGTTCGGCGCCTGGTCGGTGCGCGCGTATCCGGAGGCACCCGTGTCGATGCCGTTCCGGTGGGACGAGCTCGACGCGATCGAGCCGCGCACCTGGACGGTCGCCGACGCGCCGGGCCGCCTCGAGGCCGACGGCGACCCGTGGGCGGCGATGTACGACGACCCGCAGTCGATCGCACCGCTGCTCGACATGTCGGAGCGGGACATGGCCGCAGGGCTGATGGACGCACCGTGGCCGCCCGTGTACCCGAAGCAGCCGAACGAACCGCCGAGAGTCGCCCCGAGCCGCGCGAAGAAGGACAAGGACTGACCGCACGGTGATGCACGCCCGAGCCCGGGTCGCCGGACTCGGGCCTGCTCTGCTATCCCATGCGCCCATGGGAAACATGTGCGAAGGAAGAGTTGCGATCGTGACCGGCGCGGGTCGGGGCATCGGGCGGGAGCACGCCTTGATGATGGCGTCGGAGGGGGCCAAGGTCGTCGTCAACGACGTCGGCGGATCGCGCGACGGCAGCGGTCACTCGGAGGGTCCGGCCCACGACGTGGTCGCCGAGATCGAGGCGATGGGCGGCCAGGCCGCGGCGAACGGCGACGACATCTCCAGCTGGGACGGTGCCGGTGCGGTCGTCAAGCAGGCGATCGACACCTTCGGAGGTCTCGACATCGTCGTGAACAACGCCGGCATCCTGCGCGACCGGATGCTCGTGAACATGACCGAGGAAGAGTGGGACGCGGTCATCAAGGTGCACCTCAAGGGCACGTTCGGCGTCTCCCGCTTCGCCGCCGCCTACTGGCGCGAGCGGTCGAAGAACGGCGAGACGAACGAGGCGCGCATCATCAACACCACGTCGCCGTCGGGCATCTTCGGCAACGCGGGCCAGACCAACTACGGCGCGGCCAAGGCGGGGATCGCGACGTTCACGATCATCGCCGCGATGGAGCTCGAGCGGTACGGCATCACGGTCAACGCGATCGCACCCACCGCACTCACGCGCATGACCGAGGACCTCGGGCTCGGCAACGCGTCCGAGGACGCCAAGGCGGCCATGGACCCGCGCTGGATCGCACCGCTGTGCACATGGCTCGCGTCCCCGCAGTCGAACGGCGTGACCGGTCAGGTCTTCGAGGTCTCCGGCGGCTGGCTCGCGGTCGCCGAGGGTTGGCACCGCGGTCCGAGCACGCAGCCCGTCGACGATCCGAGCGAGGTCGACGCCGCCATCCGGCCACTGCTCGCCAAGGCGCGCCCCGGCTCGGACATGTTCGGCAACGAGAGCCGTCCTGCGCTCAAGTCCTGACGAGCGCACCGGCGGCGGCGAGGACGCTCGCGTCCTCCCACGGCCGGCCGATCAGCTGCACCGCCAACGGCAGCCCGTCGGCGTCGTGGCCCACTGGCACCGAGAGCGCCGGTGATCCGGTCAGGCTCGCCGGCAGCGTGAACACGAAATCGTCGGTGAGGTCCGCGTGGCCGTCCGCGTTCCGCCGCGCGTCGATGTCGCTGCGGCGCGGCGCGACCTCGGCCGCCACCGGGCTCACGAGGATGTCGACGTTCGCCGAGGCCACGAGGAAACGTCGGCGGAAGCGGTCCCACTCCCACAGCTGACGGGCGGCGTCGGTGCCCGAGCGCGCCATGCGCTGCCAGTAGCCCGTGGTGACGTCCCGACCATCCGAGAGCCACGGCCACGTCCACTCGACGCGTGTCATCCCCGCGTCGACGAGGGCCGCGACCGCGTTCCGGCACGCCTCGGCCACGGCGTCGACCACGGGCCAGCGCGCGTCGGGGGGCAGCAGGGCGACACGGAGATCGCGGCGCTCGCGCGTTCGTGGACGATGCGAGCGGCACCGGAGGCACCGCGCCGTCGACGCCGTCGGGCCCCGCAGCGCTCGTCAGCGCACGCTCGACGAGCGCGAGGTCGGATCCCAGGAAGCCGATCGTGGTCCGACCGTCGGATCGGTCGCCGATCCTCGGGAAGTGCCCGGTGCCGGGCAGGCGTCCGGTGGTCGGCTTGAGCCCGAGCACGCCGCACCACGCCGCGGGGAGTCGGACGCTGCCGCCCGAGTCGCTCCCGACGCCCAACGCGACCACGCCCGCGGCGGTCGCCACGGCGTCGCCACTGCTCGACCCACCCGGGGCCCGGGCTGGGGTCGACCGGGTGCGCGACCGGAGGCCCTCCCGTCGTGCCGTCCCACGCCTTGGTCTTCGCCAGCACCACCGCGCCGGCGGCGCGCAGGCGTGCGACGACGGTCGCATCCTCGGCCGGGCGGCGGTCGTGCAGCGACGTCGACGTTCCCGCGCACGGGAACCCCTCGACGTCGATCCAGTCCTTCACCGTGATCGGGAGGCCGTGGAGAGCTCCCGGTGGTCCGGTCGCTGCGTCCAGCCGCCGTGCGTCCTCGAGCACGCGCTCGTCCTCGAACCACTGCACCGGGTGCTTGCGCGCGTCGAGCGCGTGCAGGTCGGCGAGGCGGGCCGCGACGGCGTCGGCGATGCTCGGACGTGTCACCCCGGGTAGGCGCTGCCGTTCGCGAGGGCGGTGAACGCGTCGGTGAAGAAGCCGTCGGGCTGCTCGCCGCTGCGCCGGTCGATCACCGCGCCGTCCTTGTCGACGGCGACGATGAACGGGTACCCGTCCAGGCCGAACGCCGACGCGGCGGTGCCGTCCTGGTCGTCGACGAGCGTCCGGACGCTCCCGAGGCCCATGCTCTTCACCCATTGCGACGGCGGCCAGTTGGGCGCCTGGGCGCTGGAGCCGGTCGGGACGATCGTGAGCTCCACGCCCGGCGGTGTCCCGCCGTGGTCCTTCAGGTAGGCCGCGAGCTTGGGCGCCTCGGCATTGCAGTGGGGGCACCAGTGGGCGAGGAACACGATCATCTGTGCCGTGCCGCCCGGTGCGATCGTCACCGGGGCACCCGAGAAGTTCTCGCCCTTCACCGTCGGGATCGTCGTGCCGACCGCGGGATCGGCGCCGCTCGCCGGGAGCGTCGGCAGCTTCTTGCCGGTCACGGTGACGGTGCCGTACTCGTGACCGGAGGCCCGGCCGCCGGATCCGCCGTTCGAGTCCGAGCCGCCGGCCGACGCCACGATCGCCGCGATCGCCGCGATCGCGATCACGGCACCGAGCGCGACCCAGAACACGGGGAACCGCTTCTGCGGAGGCCTCGCCACCGTCCGGGCCGGTGCTCGGGCCCCCGACGGCGACGACTTCGACGCGCTCGGCGTCGAGCGGGGCTGCGGCTTCCGGGGGTGCTTCTTGGCCATTCAGGACTCCTCGGTGAGGGGATCGCGCGAGCCGGCGAACCAGAGCACGGCCGCGACGAACAGGAATGCCGATCCGGCCATGGTCGGGATCGACAGGTAGCCGAGATAGCGGGAGAGCGGGAGCGCCGAGCACGGATTGGTCGGATCACACGACGTCGACGACTCGAGACTCGGGTACCACTCGATCAGGACGTGCCAGGTCGAGACGGCTGCGCCGATGAGCGCGAGTGTGATCGCGTACGGGCGGATCGACCAGTCCCGTCGCACCGCGGCCACGATCAGGATCACCGCGAGCGGATACATCATCGTGCGTTGGTACCAGCAGAGCCGGCACGGCACGAGGTGTGCGCCCTCGGAGAGGTAGAGCGAGCCCGCCGTCGCGACCGCGGCGACGAGTGCCGCGAGCGCGAGTCCCTGGTCGCGGAGTCCGTCGCGCACGGCGGGCCACCACGTGCCGCCGCCCGTGGCCGCCGCGACGATGCGTCCGATGATGAGCAGCGCGAGTGCGATCTCGGTGGCGACCGCCAGCCAGCTGAAGATGCGGTACCAGTCGGTGACGTCCACGCCGGTCCAGTCTGACGCGTGCCGCGTCGACGGGTCCGTCACCGGGACCAAGGTCCTGAACGGTGCCCGGCCCGAATCAGCTCGAGGTCACCGTGAGGGTCAGCGTGTCGTCGTCCTTCAGCGGCACGTCGAGACCGACGGTGCCGGAGTCCTCTGACTTCACCGCGGGTGTGCACGGACTCCTCGCTTCGAAGAACGCGCAGCGGCCGGCAGCGTCCCTCGGCCTGGGCTCCGGGCCCGCATGTGCTCCTCGTCGATGCGGTCCGGCGCGGGCAGTCCGGTCTGACCGGTGCTCCCGGGCCGTACTCGGCACTACGGTCCGACGATGCCCACTCGAGATGCGGTCCTGAAGGCCCTGCGCCGCCACGAGGTCCCGACCTGGTGGCGCGACGCCAAGCTCGGCGTGTTCGTCCACTGGACACCCGCCTCGGTCCCCGGCTTCGCTCCCGTCGACGACGACGTCACCGCGATGCTGCAGTCCGGCGACCGACGCGCAATGGGTTGGTCGCCGTACACGGAGTGGTACGAGAACTCGTTGCGGTTCCCCGACAGCCCGGTCGCCCGCCATCATCGCGAGCAGTACGGCGACCGGCCCTACCGGGAGTTCGCGCGCGACTGGGAAGCCGGGCTCGCGTCCTGGAACGCCGACGACTGGGCGCGGTCGTTCGCGGCGGCGGGCGCGCGCTACGTCGTGCTGGTCACCAAGCATCACGATGGGTATTGCCTGTGGCCGACCGAGGTCCCCAACCCGATGCGGCCCGGCTGGCACTGCGACCGCGACGTCGTCGGGGAGCTCGGCGAGGCGGTGCGCGCGCACGGGATGCGCTTCGGCGTCTACTACTCCGGCGGGCTCGACTGGACGTTCGAGGACCGGCCGATCGGCGCGATGTCGGACCTCATCGCCGCCATCCCGCGCGGCGCCTACCCCGCGTACGCGGCCGCGCACGTGCGGGAGCTCGTCGCGCGGTACCGGCCGAGCGTGTTGTGGAACGACATCGCGTGGCCGAGCGAGGGCAAGCACCTCTGGCCGCTGCTCACCGACTACTACGCGGCCGTGCCCGACGGCGTCGTCAACGACCGGTGGATGCCGTGGAACCCGTTGGCCGGTGCGATGAAGTTCGGCCCGGCGCGCACGGTGGTCGATGCCGGTGCCACCAGGCAGGCGCGCAAGGACTCGGGGCTGATCCCACCCGAGCCGCCGTTCTACGACGTCCGCACCCCCGAGTACGTGTCGTTCCCCACGATCCAGCGCCGGCCGTGGGAGTGCGTGCGCGGCATGGACCACTCGTTCGGGTACAACGCGGCGTCGCGTCCCGAGGACTTCCTCACGCGTCACGATCTGCTGTGGTCGTTCGTCGACATGGTGAGCAAGAACGGCAACCTCCTGCTGAACGTGGGACCGCGGGCGCGGACGCCCAGATCCCCGACGAGCAGCAGCGGCGGCTGCAGTGGTTGGGTGAGTGGTTCGGCACCGGCGCGACCGCCGTTCGGGCCACGCGCCCCTGGGTGCGGCCCGGGGCGACGACGGTCGAGGGGATCGAGGTCCGCTACACCGCGCGGGACCATGACGTGTTCGCGATCGTCGAGCGCGCCGCCCCTGTCGTCACGCTGTCGGATCTCGCACCGACGCCCACCACGGAGATCACGACCCTCGACGGAGTGCCCGTCCGCTGGGACTCGTCGGAGCGTGGTGTCCGGATCGAGCCACCTGCGGGTGAGTCGACGGACGCTGATGCGCCGGTCGCGTTCCGGTGCCGGCAGGTCAGCGCGACGCCGTGAGCGGGTGCTCGGCGAAGGCGCGGCGGCCGGGCTCGGGGTCGATGCCCCACTCCGCGGCGTAGCGCTCGTGGACATCCGTCCACACGTCGAGCGAGTCCCGTTCGTCCATCGGATGACCAGCGAGCAGCGCGTCGACGCCGCGAAGCACCGGTGCCGACCCGCGCCCGTCATCGCCGCGAGGTCCCGGTCGTCGAACGCGTGGGTGAAGACGAGTCGGCACCCCGTCGCCTCCGGGTTGAGATCGAAGGTCAACGTCCCGCCGTGCCAGGTCCCCACGAGGCGTGTCGGCGGCACCGCCTCGGTCACGGCGAGGGTCGCACCGTCGGCGGACACCCTCGAGCGTCGGGCCCCACCATCCGTTCAGGCCCTCGACCGTCGTCAGCGCGGCGAACACGTCGTCGCGTTCCGCGGCGATCCACACCTCCTGCGCAATCGCGGCTTCGGTCCCTGCTCCGTTCATGGGTTGGCCTCCAGGTGCTCCTCGAGCGCGTCGAGGCGCTCGGTCCAGTACTGCCGGTACTCCTCGATCCACGCGTCGACCTCGGCGAGAGGGCCGGGCGCGAGTCGGTACAGGCGGCGCTTGCCGTCCGCCGCGCACTGCGACGAGCCGCGCCTCGCGCAGGATCCTCAGGTGCTTCGACACGCCGGGCTGGCTCAGCGCCAGCAGGTCGACGAGGTCGCCGACCGCGCACTCACCCGCACGCAGCCGGTCGAGGATCCGGCGGCGGTGGGGCTCGGCGACGGCGGCGAACGCGTTCACGATCTCATATTACCGAAGGGAAATATGACGTCAAGCGACCCAGGAACCTGACGCGGACGTCAGGTACCCTCGACCCATGACCGAGGTGTCGACGCCGGTTCGGCCGGCCGCAGCGTCCGAGCGGGTGCTCCCGAAGATCGTGAGCGTCGACGACCACGTCGTCGAGCCGCCGCATGTGTGGCAGTCCTGGCTTCCCGAGCAGCACCGGGCCCGCGGGCCACGCGTGGAGCGCAAGAAGTGGGGCGACTTCAAGCACCTCCCGGGCGCGCGATACGAGATGACCGAGGACCCCGACGGCCTCTGGGGCGACGCGTGGTACTTCGACGACAAGCTGATCTACGTCCACAAGCGGTTCGTGGCGATCCCGCTCGAGGCCACGCCGGACGGTGACCTCTCGAAGTTCGATCGCACGAAGATGGTGATGACCGCCCTCACCTACGACGAGATGCGGCCTGGCTGCTACGACCGCGATGCGCGAATGGTCGACTTCGAGCGCAACTGGGTCGACGGCTCGCTCCCGTTCCCCACGTTCCCGCGATTCTGCGGCCAGACGTTCTACGAGCACCCCGATCGTGAGCTCGGGCTCGCGTGCGTGCGCGCCTACAACGACTGGATGGTGGAGGAGTGGTGCGCGCCGTCCCGCGGCATCAACATCCCGCTCTGCATCATGCCGTTGTGGGACGTGGAGCTGGCGGCGGCCGAGATCCGGCGCAACGCCGAGCGGGGAGTGCGCGCGTTCTGCTTCAGCGAGCTGCCGCACCATCTGAAGCTGCCGACGATCCACAGCGGGGAGTGGGATCCCGTCTTCGACGTCTGCAACGAGACCGGGGTGACCCTGTGCATGCACATCGGGTCGTCGTCGACGAACCCGGCCGCGTCACCCGACGCGCCCAAGGGCGTCGGGGGCACGCTGGCGTTCAACAACTCGATGGCGTCCCTCGCCGACTGGCTCTTCTCCGGCAAGCTCATCCAGTTCCCGAAGCTGAAGCTCGCGTACTCCGAGGGCCAGATCGGCTGGATCCCGTATGCGCTCGAGCGGGCCGACACGGTGTGGGACCAGCACGACAGCTGGCAGCACTCGAAGGAGCTCATCCCCGAGCCCCCGTCGAGCTACTACTACGGGCGCATCTTCGGGTGCTTCACCGCCGATCACCACGGACTGGCATCGCTCGACGAGGTGGGGGTCGACAACATCTGCTTCGAGACCGACTATCCGCACACCGACACCACGTGGCCGGACTCGCTCCCGTACGTGCAGCAGATGCTCGCCGGCTACAGCGACGAGGTCGCCTACAAGGTGCTCCGCGGCAACGCGATCCGCATGCTCGAGCTCGATCGCGTCTGATCGGCGGCTCCGCTCACGCCGCTGTCTCGTTGCCGGACGGTGGCTCGCTGCGCCGCGGCTCGCTTCCGCTTCGCAACGGCTCGGTCGCGACGATGGTGCGTGCGGCCCATCTCCGATTCACCGAAGTTGGTGATGCCGCGCGTCACGTCCCGGGTGAAGCTGCCCGTGGCTGGACGACACCACGGAGACGACGATGGCGACACTGACGGGACAGCGGACGGAGCGGCGTCGGAACCACCTGCGCCTGGTGACGAGCAACGAACAACGCCGGCGGACGCTGCCGGTGGACGACCCGACGCCGGGACCGCGTGACGCGGCGGCGCTGGTGGCGCGTTTCGACGGGTTGCTGCCCGACGACGTCGACACCGACGGCGTCTTCACGCTCGGCACCGAGTAGGCCGATCGGCAGCTGCGCGAGCCCGCCCCGGCCCGGAGCGGCGTCAGACCCAACCGCCGGAGTAGCCGACGAACTGGCCGGTGGTGAACCGGCTGGAGCCGTCGAGGAACGCCGCACAGAAGGCCGCGCACTCCTCGACGGTGCCGAGACGACGCATGGGCACGCGTGACTCGATCTTGGCCCGCACCTCCGGATCGTCGGCGCCGTTGGCCCGCCGGAACTCCGGGAAGTCCATGAAGTTGGTCCCGACCGCGTTGACCTGCACGCCGGTGCGGGCGATCTCGCCGGCGACGTTCTTCACGAGCATGTTCGCCGCGGCGCGCGCCGAGCTGTAGAGCGGCGCGCCCGGCGTGGGCCGCGCCCCCGCCGCGCTCGTGAGCAGCAGCACCTGACCCTCGCCCGCCGCGACCATCGGCGCGGTGACGGCCTTGAGGAAGTGGTACGGCGCCTCGAGGCACCCGCGCACGACGCGCTGGAGGTCGTCGAGGGACGAATCCATGAAGCGTCCGATCACGATCTGCCCCGAGAACGCGCACGCAGCGTCCATGCGGCCGTAGCGCGCGAGGGTGCCCGCGACGAGTGCCTCCGCGGCGGCGGGGTCGGCGAGGTCGCGTGGCGCGTCGATCACCTCGACCGCCGCGCCCAGGCCCTCGAGCTCGGCGACCAGGCCGTCCTCGGGATTGGCCAGCGCGAGGTCGTGGCCGCGCGCGGCGAGCACGCGGGCGAGGGCGGGTCCGACGAAGAAGCCGGCGTCGGCGATGAGCGCGACGCGGCGCGGGTTGGGGTCCGTGGTCATGGGAGGGACGGTAGACGCCATGACACCGACGCCGCCCGGGCCGGGCGCGCAGACTCCCGCTCGTGCCGGCTCGTCGCCTAGAAACTGTGCCCGTCCCCGCTGAAGGAGCGATCGTGCGCGCAGCAGTCCTGGAGCAGCCCAACACCCCGGTCGCCGTGAGCGAGATCGACATCCGACCGCCCAAGGCCGGAGAGGTGCTCGTGCGGGTCGCGGCGTGCGGCGTCTGCCACTCCGACCTGTCGGTGATCGACGGCTCGTTCCCCGCGCCCTTGCCGGTGGTGCTCGGACACGAGGCCGCCGGGGTCGTCGAGGAGGTGGGCGCCGGCGTGACGTCGGTGGCGCCGGGGGACCAGGTGGTGCTCACGCCGCTGCCCGCCTGCGGCACGTGCTACTTCTGCACGCGCGGCCAACCGACGCTGTGCTCGGTCTACAGCATGTCGTTGTTCTCCAACCTGCTGCCCGACGGCACCAGCCCACTGTCGCGCGACGGCGCGATCGTCTACCGCGGGCTCGCCACCGCGGCGTGGGCCGAGCGGGCGATCATGCCCGAGGCCGGCGTGGTCAAGGTGGGTGCCGACGTGCCCCTCGACGTCGCGTGCGTCATCGGCTGCGCGGTGCAGACGGGGGTGGGCGCGGTGCTGAACACGGCGAAGGTCGAGGAGGGTGCGACCGTCCTCGTGCTCGGCGCCGGTGGGATCGGCATCGCGGTCACCCAGGGCGCACGGCTCGCGGCCGCGTCACGGATCATCGTGGTGGACCCGGTCGGCGCGCGACGTGACGCGGCGCTCGCGTTCGGCGCCACGGACGTGATCGACCCCACGACCGACGACGTGTTCGCGCAGGCGTTCGCGCTCACTGACGGCATCGGCGTCGATTACGCGTTCGAGGCGGCGGGGCAGGCGGCGCTGATCGAGCAGGGGATCATGGCCACCCGGCCGGGCGGCACCACGGTGTGCGTCGGAGCGCCCCCGCTCGACCAGGGCATCTCGATCCCCGCGGTCGTGGCGTTCGGTGCCGCCGAGAAGAAGCTCATCGGCTGCCTGCTCGGCTCGGTCCACGCGCAGCGGGACATCCCGAAGCTGCTCGCGCTGTGGCGGGCGGGCCGGCTCGACCTCGAGGGCATGATCACGCACCGCATGCCGCTCGAGCAGACCGAGGACGCGCTCGACCTCATGCGCAACCGCGAGGGGCTCCGCACCGTCCTGAGCGTCGCATGACCTTCACCAGCGACGACGGGACGTTCCTCGAGGAGTCACGCGTGACGGCTGCGCACGCGCTGCGCGACATCGTCCACGCCTTCGTGCGCGCGCAACCCGAGGAGGACGCGTACGACGAGATCCGCACGATGGCGGAAGCGCTCGTCGCGAGACTCGACGCCACGCCCCGCCGGGATCGCATGGCGCTGATGCAGGCGGCGCGCGACGAGCACGGTGGCTCGTTCCCCGTCGGCGTGGGTGCCGGAGGGTTCAACGACCGCGCCGTCGCCGGCCTCGCCAACCCGGCGGCGGTGGACATCGAGGTGGAGCCCGGCGGTGGTGAGGTCGTCGCCCACGTGCTGTTCCGCAAGGGCTTCGAGGGCCCGCCGGGCCGCGCCCACGGCGGGATGATCGCCGCCGCGTTCGACGACGTCACCGGGTTCATCATCGGACGCATCGGTCAACCCGCGTTCACCGGCGAGCTGACCGTCCGCTACGTCGGGCCGACGCCGATCGAGACGCCGGTGGTGATGCGGGCGCGCCTCGACGGACGGGAGCGCCGCAAGCTGTTCATCAGCGGCGAGGCGACCGTCGACGGCGTCGTGACCGCGACGTGCCGGGCCATCTACATCGCGATCGACCCGAGCGTCTTCGCCGCCTCGCCCGACCCGCGGTAGGGCGAGGACCGGCTAGTCGAGCGGTTCGCTCGGGACCGCGAAGTGGTCCTGGTAGCGCTGGGTCCGGGCGCGCCACTCGCCGACGTCGAGCCCCGTGGCCTCCCACGTGTAGTGGTGCACGCCGTGTGCACCCTTGGGGTTGGCGGCGAGGAAGTCGCGCATGCGCTGCTCGGTCTCGGCGGTGAGCTCGAGGTCGAGGCGGTCGTAGATCGTGCGGATGGTGCCGAACGGGTCGACCATGAACTCGGCGAACTGCAGGTCGACCACCTGCTCCGGTGCGACGACACCGGACTCCCGGTCGTCGAGCGAGCGGTCGAGACCGTCGACGATGTACTCGGCGAACTCCTGCGCCGCCTCGGGGATCGTCGGGTCGTCGCACGCGAGCTTGCGCAGATGGGCCACGAGCGAGCTGATGGACGCGATGATCCGCAACGGGTCGCGGTGGGTCTGCACGAGGAGCGCGTTCGGGTACTCGGCCAGCAACGCGTCGAGGCACCAGATGTGTCCGGGCGACTTCAGCACCCACCTCGTCGTCGGGTGGCGCGACTGCAGGTGCTGGAGGAACACGTGGTGCCACGTGTATGCCGAGGCCATGTCGGTCTCGTGGAGCAGCCAGTGCGCGTACGTCGGCACGTGGTACTGCGTGGGGAAGATCATCGATCGGAAGTCGGAGCCGGTGATGCGCACGCACTCCTGGGGCAGGCGGGCGCCCATCGGGTGCATGGCGCGGAACCCGGGCAGCACGAGGTCCACCATCGCGAGCGTCTCGTCGACCTCGGCGATGCGTGGGTCGGTGTCGAACGTGGCGGTCTCGGGTGGTGGCACCGGCCGGTCGACCTCCCACGTCGCGGGAACCCGTGTCGCCGGGTCGAGCGCGAGCAGGTCATGGAGGATCGTGGTCCCGGTGCGGCCCTGGCCGACGATCACGATCGGCGGCACGACGTCGACGGTCGCCACGTCGGGATGGGCGGCGCGGTACGCGGTGATCGCGAGGCGGTCCTTCAGGTAACCCGTCAGCTCGCCGGGCACCACGGCCGCGCCGACGTCGTTGAGGCGCGCCTCGGTGTCGAGCGCGTCGGCGAGCCGGTCGAGGCCCTCGCGCCACTGGTGGGCGCCGAAGTCGTCGGATCCCGCTTCGTCGCACGCCTGCTGCACCAGCTCGTCAACGTTCACGGGCGGCAACGTACCGCCTACCCTGCGCCGGCATGAGTGAGGCGCCGGAGTCCGAGAGCAAGGTCGCGTTCCTCGAGCTGCTCGAGACACTGCGGTCGATCGCCGACCGGTACGCCGGTGAGGAGTGGATGATCTCCGGACCGGAGGATGTCGGCGGTGCGCTCCGTTCACTCGGGCACCTGATCGAAGGTGGCTTCGTCGGTCACTTCGAGGGGACGGCGGAGGCTCCGGTGTGGCGTGCGATCGTCACGTCGACGCGCAAATCGCTCGGGGACAACGCCGACGCCCTCTACTTCGACACGCCGATCTCCGGCGCACACGCGTACCGGGTGACCGGCAATCTCGACGGCGCGGTCTACACGTCCTTCACGATCGAGGAGGGCGGAGCCGACGGTGGTTTCCCCGACCGGACCGGGGGCGTGTTCAACGACACGGATTTCGACGTCGATGCCGGCGGCGACTACGAGATCTTCCTCGGCGGCGAGGAGCGCAACCGCAACTGGATGCCGCTGACGCCGGCGGCCACGCGCATCACCACGCGCCACTACTGGGAGGAGCTCTGGCGGCCGGGCGCGATGCCGGTGCGCGACCCGAAGCTCACGATCGAGGTGCTCGACGTCGAAGGTCCGCCGCCACCGCCGACCGATGCGTCCGTCGCCGCCGGCTTCCGTCGCGTCACCAACTACGTGCGCACTCGCACCGTCGACATGGGTCCACCGATGCAGGGTGACCAGCCCGCGTTCGTGTCCCGCGAACCGAACGCCTTCCCGCCGCCGGTCCCGCCGGCCGACCACGCTCTGGCCGCCATCGACGCGTCGTACTCCATGGCGCCGTACGTGCTCGGGCCCGACGAGGCGCTGGTGATGACCGCCCGGTGGCCCGACTGCCGGTGCGCGAGCGTCAGCCTCTGGAACCGGCACATGCAGACGTTCGACTACGTGCACCGGAGCGTCGCGCTGAACCGGGCGCAGACCGTGCTCGACGGTGACGGCTCGTTCCGGGCCGTCGTCGCGCACCGCGACCCGGGCGTCCCGAACTGGCTCGACACCGAGGGTCGCCCGTTCGGCCTCGTCTTCTGGCGCTTCTTCCTCCCCGAGGGCCCGATCGACACGCCGACGGCCCAGGTCGTCCCCGTCGACTCCCTCGCCTGAGGCCCGCGCCGCCTCCCCAGGCGGTCCGGCCGGCCGCCTCGCGCCGAACCGACGCCCAGATCCGGCGATTTTCGGCGTCTTCTGCGCACCAATTCGGGGTGGGGGCGATCCCGGACGAGGCGTCACGTCCTTCCCGATACCTCTCGTTGAGGTCGATGAGTCAAGTTTGCGGCGTTTCGTGGTCGAAAGGAATGGACGAGGGGCACCCACGACCGTGAGAGGGGGGACCCCTGAGCACTCCCACGAACCCCGACGGCCGGGCGAGGCAGACGCTGGACGAGATCGTCGCGAACCGCACCGCGGCGAGGCTCCCGGCGCCGCCCGTGTTCCAGAAGAGCGTCGTCGAGATCACGCCCGGTGCGGCCAAGGGCCGCAAGGCCGCGACCGAGCTCGAGGCCGCCGCACGTGCGAACGCGTTGGCTGCCGACGAGGCGCGCTCGGTCGCCCTCGCACAGCGACGCGCGCTCGAGGAGGTCGCCGCCGCCCGCGCCGACACCGAGAAGCAGCTCGCGGCCCTGCGTCGGGAGATGCTCGAGGAGCGCTCCGAGCACGAGCGAATGGTCGCCCAGGCACGGTTCCGCGCGATCCAGGAGGAGCGGCGGCGACTGGGCGCGCCACTTCCGACAGACACGACGTCCGGGGGCGACGGGACCGCGCCGGCTCCGCCGCCGCCGACGTTCTCCCCGGAGCTGCGGACGCTGCAGACCGAGCTCGCCGAGCGCGAGCAGCTCGGTGAGGCGCACCGGCAGCGACTCCTCGAGGCGTTGCGGGAGCGTGACGCGGCCCGGCTCGAGCTGCAGCGCGTCAGTGACGCACGCCTCCACGCGGAGCGCCGGCTCGAGAAGGTCACCGAGGTGCTCCACCGCGCCACGAGCACGGGCGGCCCGCGGCCCGTCGGCGGCGACGGGGTCGAGGAGCAGCACGTGCGCGAGCTGCGCGACGAGCTCGCCATCGCCGTCGCCCGGGCGAAGTCGGCCGAGACCCGCACCAACGAGCTCCGCGACGAGATCGAATCGGTCCGGACCCAGCGCACCATGACGAACGACACGCTCGAGGCGACCCGTGGCGACCTGGACCGGGCACGCGAGGAGCTGTCCGTGCTCCACGCGCGACTCCTCGGCGTGGAGGCCCAGCAGCGGACGTCGGACTCCACCGAGGTGGTCGCCGCGGCCCAGGCGCGGGCACGCGAGATCGAACGCGAGGTGGTCGAGACCCGCACGCGTGCGCTCGAAGCCGAGCAGCGGGTGGCCGAGCTCACCGAGCAGCTCGGCAGCGTGGGGCATCGCGTCGACGACGCCGATGCCGTCATCGCCTCCCTCCGCCTCGAGCTCGGCGAGACGCGCACTGCGGCCGACGCCGCCGACCGGACCGTCGCGGAGCTGCGGGCGCGCGCCGAGGCGGCGGAGGGTCGGCTCGTCGACGTGGACGGCGTGCGCGCCGAGCTCGACGATTCGCTCGACGGGCTCCGCGCCGCCGCCGCCGCGGCCGAGGCACGGGCGCGCGACCTCGAGGCCGAGCTCGCGTCGCTGCGCCACGAGCACGAGCAGCACGCGGTGGATCTGCAGGCGACGCACGCGGCGACAGCGGCGGAGCTGACCTCGGCGTCGGCCCGGGCCGAGCACCTCGCGAGCGAGATCGACGAAGCCAATGCCCGCGCCGACGTGTTGGCCGCCGAGCTGGCATCCTCCCGGCAGCTCGTCGAGACCCTGAGCGCCGAGCTCGGCGACTCGTCCAACCGGGGGGAGAGCATCAGCGTCGAGCTGACGGTCGCCACCGCCCGCATCGACCAGCTGACGGCCGAGCTCGCCGGTGCGAAGGACCGAACCGACCGCCTCGGGGCGGAGCTCGGGAGCGCCTCGGCCCGCGTCGACGAGCTCACGGCCGAACTGGCGGAGCGCACTGCCGAGCTGGAGGCCGCCACGACGAGCGCCGATCGGCGCGGCGCCGAGCTCGCCGCGGCGGTCGAGCACGCCGAGGCGCTGACCGCCGAGCTCGACGTGCGTGCGGCCGAGGCCGAGCAGGCAGCCGAGCTCCTCGCCGCGCAGGAGGCCCAGGTCCTGACGCTGACCGCGGAGCTCGTCGAGCGCGCCGATCACGTCGCCGCGCTCGACGCGCGCATCGCCGACCTCGACGCGCGAGTCGCGGAGGCCACCGCAGCCGCGGCGGCATCGGAGGCCGCGGCGTCCGAGGTGCGCGATGCGCTGTCGACCGCGCGGGCCGAGCGCGATGTCGCGGTGGCAAAGGCCGACTCGCTGGCCCTGGAGGTCCGGCAGCTCCAGGATCGGCACGCGGGTGCCGAACGACGGATCGAGGAGCTCGACGCGGTCGTGGCGAGCACCGGTGACGAGCGGGGCGATGCGCTCGCCCGCCTCTCGGAGCTCGACGCCGAGCTGCTCCGTGCGCGTGAGGAGCTCGACGGCGCCCACGCCGAGCTGGCTGCGGCGCGGGGCGACGGTCAGGTGTTGCACGCCGAGCTCGACGTCGCCCTGGCCGCACGGGACGTGCTGCACTCCGAGTTGGCCGATGCCCGCACGCGCGTCGACGAGCTCGAGGGCGTGCGGGCCGACGACCGTCGGATCGCCGAGCAGGCGCTCGCCGGACTCCGGACGAAGGCGGAGACCGCGACCGGTCGGATCCGGGTCGTGGAGGAGGAGATGGCGGCGCTGCGCGGACGGCACGCGATGGAGCTCGAGCGGATGAGCGCGGAGCTCGAGCGCGCCAGGGCGCACGTCAACGCAGTCGACGTCGAGCTGGCCGATCGCCGTGAACGCGAGGATGACCTCCGACGCGCTCTGAACGCGGCCGAGCATCGCGCGGCCGCGGCGGCTTCCGTCGCGACCCCGGCGCCCGTGCCGGCTCCGGCTCCGGCTCCGGTTCCGGCACCCGCTGAGTCGACGGCACGTCGGCGGCCGCCGGTGCGTGCGGCCGATCCGGCCCCGGTCGCCGCCCGCGTGCCGGTGAGCGTCGGCGCGCCCTCGGAGGCCGCCGAGCCGGCGGAGCGCCCGCGCACGCCGCCCCCGTCCGAGCTGCGTCGCGCCGTGTTCGCCAGCCTCACCGAGCTCGCGGGTGACGCGCCGGACTGATCGTCGCCCGTCGGCGGCGCCGGAGGTCAGGGGATCACCGCGTCCCGCAGCGCGGGGAACACCTTGGCGACCTTGCCCAGCAGGTAGTCGCCGTAGGTGCCGTCGAAGCCGTGCACGCTGGCACCGTCCCATCGGCGGTCGGCGTCGTCGGCGGGTCGCGGCCCCGGCAGCGGGAGCTCCTCCATCACCGCGTCCCAATCGGGGTCGAAGAAGAAGGGGATCGAGATGCGATCGCCGGACCGCGGTGAGCGCACCCGGTGGGGCGTGGAGCGGTAGCGGCCGCCGGTGACCCGGTCCAACATGTCGCCGAGGTTGCACACGAACGCGTCCGGCGCCGGCGGGACGTCGATCCAGGCGTCGCCACGGCGCACCTCGAGCCCGCCCGACGCGTCCTGCCACAAGAGCGTGAGGAAGCCGTAGTCGGTGTGCTCGCCGACGCCCTTCGTCGGCGCCGACTCCGAGGGTGGCGGGTACCGGAACAGGCGCAGCAGCACGACGGGGTCGCGGAACCAGCGGTCGGCGAGCGTGTGCGGACCGAATCCGAGCGCGACCGAGATCGCGGCCGTGAGCCGACGACCGAGGTCCTCGAGCGCGTCGAGGTAGGCGAGGAGCGCCGGGCGCAGCCGTGCGGGGGTCGCGGGCCAGACGTTCGGACCGTGGAGGGGGACGCCGGCCCGCACCCGCGGATCCGTCGCCGACAGCTCGCGGCCGAAGTAGTAGCCCTCCTTGTGGTCCGGCGTTCCCGAGGTGAGCTCGCCGTGGAGCGGGAACCAGCCCCGCCAGGCCGTGCCGCCGTGTGTCATCGCGACTGCCGTCTTCTCCGCGTCGGGCGCGCGAAGAACTGTCGGGCGAGCGCGTCGAGGTGGCGTGCGAGCGACGGATCGACGCCGTGGTGCACCACGGAGAAGAACCCGACGTCGCGGCACGCCCGGTCGATCTCGCTCGCCACCTCGTCGGGCACCGTGTCCGCGGTGAGCCCACCGACGTCGATGACGGGAACGGTCTCCACGGGTCCTCCGTCCGGCCTGGCGGACTCAGCCGATCATGTCCTCGAGCAGCGTCCGGAACATGATGAGGTCGTCCGGGTCGGGCGGTGCCTCCATCTGCCCGTACGCGATGCCGCGCGTGCTGGTGCGAACGGAGACGATCGCGAAGCGCAGTGCACCGTAGACCTCGTACCAGTGCAGGTCCTGTGGCCGGTAGCCGGTCAGCCGCTCGTACTCCGCGCTGACCGCGTCGGCCGACATGAAGTCGGGGATCCCGGGCATCTCGAACCGCTCCGCGAGGTCCTGGAAGAAGCGGTGCAGGAACACCATCCACGCGATGTCGACCTCACGTGGCCCGATCGTGGCCATCTCCCAGTCGAGGACCGCGACCGGGGTGAAGTCCCGGTACAGCATGTTGCCGATGCGGCTGTCGCCCCAGTTCAGGACGGCGGGCCGGTCGTCGGGCCGATGGGCGTCGAGCCACGCGAACGTCCGCTCGATCAGCGGGTACGTCACGTCCTCACGGGCCCACTCGTAGTACGCGCGTTGGTCCTCGAGCTGCGCGACCATCGCCGAGCGCCCCGCGGGCACCGTCGTCACGAACGAGAGGTCGGCGTTGTCCGGGTCGATGCGGTGCACCTCGGCGAGGACGGCCACCGAGTTGCGGACGAGCGCGTCGCGCTCGTCCGGCGAGGCGTCCATCAGCCAGCCGCCGAAGACGTAGGGCGGGATGTCGGCGGGCGCGTCGCCGTCGATGCGGTCCATCACGAGGAAGTGCGTGCCGAGCCACGACGCGTCCGTCTCGAGCCAGCGGCACACCGGTGCCGGGGCCGCGGTCCGCTCCCGCACGAGATCCATGCAACCGCGTTGCATCGCCAGGTCGTAGGTCGCGAAGACCGGGTAGACGTCGGGACTCGGGGCGAGGCGGGCCACGAGCCGCTCGGTGTGGCCGTCCGGATGGGTGATCGAGAACAGCGCGGTCTCGCTCGACATCCCGTTCCCGGGCTCACCCACGTCGCTCACCACGACGCCCGCGCCCACGGTGTGCTCTGCCCAGCGCTGCAGCGCAGGGGCGGTCTCCGAGGGATCGCGACGCCACGGCGTCGCCATCGTGTCGGGATCGATCTCGGCCATGACCACCTCTGCAGGTCGGGAGAAGCGTCGCACATTGCTGCGCCCCGACAGGTTCGGTCAACATCGCCCGCGATGCTGGCCATGACGGGATCGAGCGACCTCGTCCTGGCCACCGGCCTCGCGCTCGGGGCCGCGGTCCTGCACGCGACGTGGAACCTCCTCATCAAGACCGCGTCCGATCGCGAGATCGCAGCGTGGGGACAGTTCGTCTTCGGTGGTGTCGCGCTGCTGCCCGTGCTGATCTTCACGGGTCCGCCGGCAGCCGCGGCGTGGCCGTACCTCGGGGCGTCGGCCGTCGTGCACGTCTTCTACGTGGGCGCGCTGGTGGCGGCCTACCAGCACGGCGACTTCTCGCTCGCGTACCCGCTCGCGCGCGGCGGCGGCGCGCTCACCGCGGCAGTGCTCGGTGTGATCGCGCTGGGCGACGGGCTCGGCGTCGGCGGTTGGATCGCGCTCCTCGTCGTCACGATCGGCCTCGCCTCGTTCATCCGGCCCGGCACCCCGCGGAACGAGGTGGTCTATGCGCTGCTGACGGCGGTCATGATCGGGACCTACACCGTCATCGACACCGCCGGATCCCGACACACGACCGACGGCTTCGCCTACGGCATCGCGCTGACGGGCGCCGCGGGTCTCGTGCTGTCGGTGGTCGGCGTCGCGCGCGGCCGCGGCCCGGCCTTCGTCGCGTCGGTGCGCACGTCGTGGCCCCGACACCTCGTGTCCGGCATCTGTCTCGCCACCGCGTACTCGATCGTGCTCGTCGCGGTGCGCTACGCCTCCGTCGGCTACGTGGCGACGCTGCGCGAGTCCTCGGTCGTGCTCGGTGCCGCGCTGGGATGGCTGCTCCTCAAGGAGCGGCTCGGCGGCCGACGCCTCGTCTCGGCCGTCGTCGTCACCGCCGGGCTGGTCGCCCTCGTGATCTCCCAGACGTGACGTCCCCCGCCACTTTGCGTTCGGAGCGACACCAGAACCCGGGCCCAGGAACGCAAAGTGGGGTCAGGTGGTGCGGAGTCGGACCGGGAGCTCCTTGAGCGCGTTGTTGAGGTTGGAGCGTTGGCGGCGGGGATCGCCGGCGAGCTCGATGGTGGGAAAGCGTGCCAGCAGCTCCTCGAGGAACACGCGGCCCTCGAGGCGCGCGAGGTGGATGCCGAGGCAGAAGTGCTCGCCCGTCCCGAACGACAGGTGCGGGTTCGGGTCCCGGTGGATGTCGAACTCCTGCGGCCGGACGAACACCGTCTCGTCGCGGTTCGCCGAGGTGTAGATCATCGCGACCTTGTCGCCGGTGCGGATCGAGGCGCCGCCGAGCTCGGTGTCCGCGGTGGCCGTCCGCCGGAAGTAGTGCAACGGATTCGCCCACCGCAGGATCTCCTCGACCGCGTCGGGGATGAGGGACGGGTCGGCGCGCAGCTCGGCCAGCTGGTCGGGGTGTTGCAGGAGCGCAAGCAGACCCGACGAGAGCATCGTGCGCGTGGTGTCGTTGCCGGCGGTGACGATCTGCACGAAGAAGCTGCCGAACTGCACGTCGGTCATCGCCTCGCCGTCGACCTCCATCGCGAGCACCAGCGTCGTGAGATCCTCGGCCGGCTCCGAGCGCCGCTTCCCCGCGAGCTCGATCGCGTACATCGCCATCTCGACGGTCGCGCCCATCGCGGCGTCGGCCGCGTAGGCCGCGGCGATGTCGGGGTCCTGACCGCCCGAGTTCATCTCGGACCAGTGGTGGATGCGGGGCCAGTCCTCGCGCGGGATTCCCATGAGCTCGCCCACCACCTGTGACGGCAGCTTGGCGCACACGTCGTGCACGAAGTCGAGCGCGCGGTCGGCGGCATCGTCGAGGATGGTCGTGCAGATCTCGCGGATGCGCGGCTCGAGCCGCGCCATCACCTTCGGGGTGAACTCGGGGGAGACGTTGCGGCGGTACGACAGGTGCCGGGGCGGGTCCATCGCCAGCAACATGTCCTGCATCATCGCCAGGCTCTCGGGCGGGAGGTCCTCGAGGACGACCCCACCGGTCGCGGCCGAGAAGAGCACCGGCTCCCGCGCGACCCGCACGACGTCCGCGTGGCGCAGCACCGCCCAGTATCCCGGCTCGCCCGGCATGTCCTGCCACACCACCGGCTGCTCGGCCCGCAGTCGGGTGAACACGTCGTGGGGCGGTCCGGCGACGTAGCCGTCCGGGTCGTAGAGGTCGTACGCCTCGGTCATCGAACCTCCTCGGAGTCGCCGCACGCTACCGGTGCGGCGAACGTCAGGCGGCGTGCGCGCGCAGGTCGTCGAGGGTGACCCACTCCAGCACGCAGGCGTGCGTCGCCGCGAGCACGACGCGTGGTGCCGCGTCGGCTTCGAACGCCTCCACCCATCGATCCGCGCAGAGGCACCACTGGTCGCCGGGCACGAGACCCGGGAACCCGAAGGTGGGCATCGGTGTCGACAGGTCGTTGCCGGCCCGACGGGAGAAGTCGAGGAACTCGGCGGTCATCACCGCGCAGACCGCGTGGACGCCGGCGTCCTCCGCGCCGGTGTCGCAGCACCCGTTGCGGTAGAAGCCGGTCACCGGGTCGAGACTGCACGGGACGAGCTCGGTGCCGAGGACGTTGCGGGCCATGGCCCCCATTCCATCACGGACGTGACGGCGTCCAGCGGAACGACACGGAGATGCGGGGACCCGACCGCGCCGTCTTGGGGACGGCGTGCTCCCAGTCGCGTTGGGCCGCCCCGCCCATCACGAGCACGTCGCCGGAACCGGGCGCGAGGTCGACGGACGCGCCGCCGCCCCTCGGGCGGAGCAGGAACGGTCGCCGGGTGCCGAGTGTGACGATGGCGACGAGCGTGTCGTCGAGCACGCGGAGCTCACGGTCGGCGTGCCAGGCCACGCTGTCGCGTCCGTCGCGGTAGTAGTTGAGGGCGGGTCCGTGGAGCCGGCGCCGGTAGCGGCGCTCGAGCGCGTGGTGCACCGGTGAGAGGGCGGGATCGAGTGGCGGGTCGTCCCGACGGCCCCAGTGCGACAGCCGCGGGTCGTCGAGCACCCGGTCCCACATGCGACGCCGGCCCTGACGCCACGGGACCGTGGCGATCAGCCGGGCGGCGAGGACGTCGGCGCCGACCAGCCACTCGCGCGCGACGTCGACCCACGAATCGGCGTCGAGCTGGGTGCGGGTCCAGGTGGCCGCAGGTGCGATCTCGGGATCGGCACACCCCAGCAGGGTCGGTTGATGCACGACGCTCGACACGGCGCCCAGGGTAGCGAACGCACGTTCGTGCTTCCAGCGGGCGTGCGGTGGTGCGGGCGACGGGTCGGGGCGGGGTCATTCGTCCCCGTGCGGCCAGAACCGGCCGCGAGCGGGGCACAATGCCCGCCCGTGCGTCGTCCCCTTCCCGTCCCGGTGCCGCGCGCATCGCTCGCCCTGATCGCCCTCGCCGTGGCGACGGCCGCGCTGTTGACGCCCCGTCCGGCGGCCGCCGCGCACCGCGCGGCCGCTCGGCCCAACATCCTGTTCGTCCTCACGGACGACATGACCCGGGCCGACCTCCACGCGATGCCCGGAGTCGAGCGGGCGATCGGTCGCCACGGCATGCAGTTCACACGGGCGCTGGTGAGCGTGTCGCTCTGCTGCCCGTCGCGCACGAGCATCCTGCGCGGGCAGTACGCCCACAACACCGGCGTGGAGACGAACGGCGGCACGAACGGCGGGTTCGAGTCGGCCTACCGGTTCGGGGTCGAACGCTCCACCATCGCGACGTGGCTGCACCGCGCCGGGTACCGCACGGGTCTCATCGGCAAGTACCTCAACGGCTTCCCGAACACCGCACCGGAGACCTACCGCCCGCCGGGTTGGACGGAGTGGGTCACACCGGTCGCCGGCAACCCCTACAACGAGTACGGCTACCGACTGAACGTGAACGGGCGGTTCGTCGACCACGGCTTCACGCCGGCCGACTACGGGACCACGGTCTACATGCATCACGCGCGCGGGTTCATCGCACGCGCGGCGCGCGCGCACCAGCCGTTCTTCCTGGACCTCTCCCTGTACGCGCCGCACCGGCCGGCGACGCCGGCGCCGCCGGACGTGGACCGCTTTCGCGGCAACCCGCTGCCGCGCCCTCCGTCGTTCGACGAGTCCGACACCCGCGACAAGCCGCGCTGGCTGCGGACGGTGCCGCTGATGAGCCCGCGCGTCGAGCTGCGCTCCCAGGCGCTCTTCAACCGACGGCGTGAGTCGCTCCAGGCCGTCGACCGTGGGGTGGTGGGGCTCGTGCGCGAGCTGCGTCGGACCCGCCAGCTGCGCAACACCTACATCGTGTTCACCTCCGACAACGGGTTTCACAACGGCCAGCACCGGCTCCCGGCGGGCAAGCAGACCGCGTTCGACGAGGACATCCGGGTGCCCCTCCTCGTCCGTGGCCCCGACGTGGCGCCGCGCTCGGCGTCGGGCGCGCTCATCGGCAACATCGACTTCGCGCCGACGTTCGCCCGGCTGGCGGGGGTCGTCCCGCCCCCGTTCGTCGACGGGCGGTCGTTCGCCGACCGGCTGCACGGCCGGCCGTCGCCGGTGCGGCACGCCTTCCTGATCGAGCACTGGCCGGAGGTGGGCGTCACCCCGCGATCGCCCCGCCTGCCGCTCGAGCCGCCCGACAACGACCAGACCGACAGCTCCGCGCCCCAGGGCCGCCGCCGTGACCGGCCGGGATCCGAACCGCGCCGACGGCGCCGCACGCGTCGGCACGGACGCCGGGGCGGGCGTCACCCGCATCACCTGGGGCTCGAGGACATCCAGAACATCCCGGAGTTCCACGGCGTGCGCACCGACACCTACACCTACGTCGAGTACCTCGACGGCGACCGGGAGCTCTACGACCTGCGGCACGACCCGTACGAGCTCACGAACGTCTACGACCGCGCGAACGCACGCGACCCGCGTCGCGCTCAGTGACGAGCTGCTCGCGGTGGCGGGTTGTGGTGGCCGCCTGTGCCGCGCCGGTGACGCGCAACCCGCGGTCGATCTCCGCTTCCGGCGGACCCGGCCCGATCACGCAGCCGGATCGCACGCGTCGTCGCCCGCACGCACGCCGGGCCCGGGTCGGTGACGGCGCCGACGCGGCGGGACGTGCGTCGAGCGCGTCCGGTGCGCCCGGACGGCGCCGACCGCACGCGCGTGGTCGCGCGGCTGACGGTGGCCGCCGCGCTCTGCGCCGTCCTCCTCGTCGTGCTCGCCGCGGTCTTCGTCGAGACCCGGCCCGGGCAGCGGCTCGACAACGCCGCGCTCTCCGGTCGGGTCGTCGAGCACCCGCGCACCGCAGCCCGGTCGGAACGACTGCTCCAGACGATCTCGGTGGGGTCCCTGGCGTTCCTCGGCGCCGCGATCATGGCGGTGGCGCTGGCGCGTGGCCGTGGATACCTCGCCCTCGGCGCCGGTGCGGTGATCCTCGGTGCCAACGTCACCACGGAGGTCTTCAAGACGGTCGTGAATCGACCCCACCTCGTGGGCAATGGGTTGATCTCGTTCAACACGCTCCCGAGTGGCCACAGCACCGTGGCCGCATCGCTCGCGGCCGCCCTGGTCCTCGTGGTGCCGGTCCGGCTCCGTCCGGTGGCCGCGACCCTGGGCGGTCTCTACGCCGGGGGCATCGCGGCGATGACGCTCGCCGCCGGTTGGCACCGTCCGAGCGACGCAGTGAGTGCCTTCGCCGTGGTGGGGATCTGGACCTTCGGCGTGAGCGCGATCCTCGTGGCGCGTCGCGGCACCGGTGACCCGAGGGCCCACGAGGGCCTGCCGGGCCTGGTGATCGGCGCCGTCCTCGTCCTCGGCGTCGCGTTCGGCGCGATCACGCTCTCGACCACGATCGACACCGCCGACGGGCTGCACATCGTGCGCATCGGTCTCGCGTACGTGCTCGCGCTCGGGGCGATCGTGGCCGTGGCCGTGCTGTTCATGCTGAGCGAGGTCCTGCTGCTGCGCCACGTGAGCCTCGACCGCCCGTCGACCCCCCGACGCGCCCTGACCTGATTCGTCACTCCTGGGACGGCTTCGTCTCCTCGTTCCCGCTCGTGGCGCCTCCGGCGCCGGGCCGCTCGGGCCCCGCCTCGCCTCGATCGGCGCGAGCGTGTCACTCCTGGGACGGCTTCGTCTCCTGCATCTTGCGGACGATGCGCCGGATCACCGGGCGGGGTGTGAGGCGCACCGACGCCGCCATGATCTTGTTCATCGCACCGGGCACGGCGACGGCGTCGCCGCGTTGCATCGCCTTCACGCCGTAGGCCGCGACGTCGGCCGCGCTCGGCAGCTTGCGGTTCGCGACGAGCGGGGACAGCTGCATGTCGGCCGCGGCCTGGAAGCCGGATGCGGTCGGCCCGGGGCACAACGCGGTGACGGTGACGCCGGTGCCGCGCGTCTCCTCGTGCAACGCCTCGCTGAACGAGAGCACGTAGGACTTCGTCGCGTAGTACACGGCCATCAACGGTCCCGGTTGGAACGACGCGGTCGAGGCGACGTTCAGTATGCGACCCTGCCCCCGCTCGAGCATCGCGGGGAGGTACTGGCGGGTCAGTGCGGTCAGCGACGTGACGTTCAGCTGGATCATCCCGAGGATCCGCTCGGGATCCTCCGCCGCGAACGCGCCGAAGTCGCCGACGCCCGCGTTGTTCACGAGCACGTCGACAGCGGGGACCTCGGCCGCGATCTTGCCGACCGCGCCCACGTCCGAGAGGTCCGCCGCGATCACGCGCGCGCCGCCGAGCTCGTTGGCGAGCGCGTCGAGCTTGGCCGCGGAGCGGGCCACGAGCACGAGGTCGTGATCGGGCGCGAGGACGCGGGCGATCTCCATCCCGATCCCGCCCGACGCCCCGGTGACCAGTGCGATGCTCACGGTGCCTCCCCGTGTCGGAGCCACGAACGGGCGCTCGACCTCCCCGAACCGTAGCGAGGGACGAGCGGAGGTTCACAGCTCCGGAGCGTCCCGAACGCGACGCGGCCACGCGCATCCGAGCGGAGGACCCATCAAGGAAGGACCCATCAGACGGTGCCTCGCCGGCGACGGTGGTGCGGTGCATGGCGCGTCGGTGGCCGGAGACGTCGCCCATGGCCATGTGCTGGACGACCCGGTTGTCCCAGAACGCGACGTCACCCACCGACCAGCGCCAGCGGCAGGTGAACGAGTCCTGCGTCGCGTGGTCGAAGAGGAAGTCGAGCAGCAGGCGGTCCTCGGTGGGCCACCACTGGTCCAGCCCGACGGTGTACTGGCGGTTCACGTAGAGGGCGTCGCGCCCGGTCTCGGGATTTCGCCGCACGACGGGATGCCGCTGCACCCGGTTCGCGTCCTCGCTCGTGTGCACGGTCATGCCCGCGAACAGGTCGTGCACCTTCTGCATCTTGGGCGAGTACGCGTCGCGTGCGCTGTGGACCCCGGTGAGTCCGCGCAGGGTCGTCTGCAGACCGCGCGACAGCGTCTCGAACGCGAGGTACTGGTTGGCGAAGAGCGTGTCGCCTCCGTACGGGGGAACCTCGAGGGCGTGCAGGATCGAGCCCATCGGGGGCTCGGGCAGGAACGAGAAGTCGGAGTGCCAGATGCCGCCGAAGGCGAAGCCCTGCGTCTCGCTGGCCTCCCGGACCACGGCGATGACCTCGGCGTGGTCGGTGATCGGCTCGATGAACGGGACCGGGCTGTAGGGCCCGAACCGGCGGGTGAACGCGGCCTGAGCCGTGGGATCGAGCTCCTGGTCCCGGAAGAAGACCACCTGGTGGTCGAGGATCGCCCGCCGGATCTCGGCCACGGTCTCGTCGTCGAGACCGGCCGCGAGATCGACACCGGAGACCACGGCGCCGCACGCGCCGGCCCACCGGTCCACGGTGATCCGGTGGTACGCGGCGCCGGCGGGGCTCGCGGCGACGGGCACCAGCGGGAGCACGGTGGTCATGCGTGCGAGCCTAGGACTGCTCGGCGCCGTAGCGTCGGGCCCCATGACTTCTCCACCATCACCGACCGTCGCTCCGGCCGACGGCCGCCTCGGAGTGCTGTGCGTCGGCCTCGGCGCGGTCACGACCACCCTCATCGCCGGCGTCGAGCTGGCCAAGCGCGGCGACGAGGTCCCCGTCGGCTCGCTCACCCAGCTGGGAACGATCCGCCTGGGCAAGCGCACCGAGGGTCGCGTCCCGCGCATCAAGGACTTCGTGCCGCTCGCGTCGCTCGACCAGATCGTGTGGGGCGCGTGGGACCCGTTCCCCGACGACGCCTACACCGCCGCGAGTCGTGCGGGTGTGCTCGACCAGGGTCGCCACCTCGAAGGGATCGGCGACGCGCTGCGCGACATCCGTCCGATGCCCGCCGCGTTCGATCACAACTACGTCAAGCGCCTCGACGGCACGAACGTGATGCCGACGATCTCGAAGCGGGCGATGCTCGACCCAGATCCGCGCCGACATCGAGGCGTTCCGGGACGAGCACTTGTGCGACCGGCTGGTCATGATCTGGTGCGCGTCCACCGAGATCTACATCGAACCCGGACCGGCCCACGCCGATCTCGACGCGTTCGAGGCCGCGATCGACGCCGAGGATCCGTCGATCGCCCCGTCGATGCTCTACGCCTACGCCGCGCTCCAGCTCGGCGTGCCGTTCGCGAACGGTGCACCGAACCTCGCGGTCGACACGCCCGTGCTGCGGAAGTTCGCGGAGCAACAGGGTGTGCCGATCTGCGGCAAGGACTTCAAGACCGGTCAGACGCTCCTCAAGACGGTGCTGGCGCCGATGCTCAAGGCGCGGATGCTCGGGCTCTCGGGCTGGTACTCCACCAACATCCTCGGCAACCGCGACGGAGAGGTGCTCGACGACCCCGAGAACTTCAAGACCAAGGAGGTCTCGAAGCTCGGTGTGCTCGAGGACGTGCTCGAGCCGGAGCGGTTCCCCGAGCTGTACGGCGACGTGTACCACAAGGTGCGGATCAACTACTACCCGCCCCGCGGCGACAACAAGGAGGGCTGGGACAACATCGACCTCTTCGGGTGGATGGGCTACCCGATGCAGATGAAGGTCGACTTCCTCTGCCGCGACTCGATCCTCGCCGCGCCGCTCGCGCTCGACCTCGTGCTGTTCCTCGACCTCGCGCAGCGCGCCGGCATGAGCGGCATCCAGGAGTGGCTGAGCTTCTACTTCAAGTCGCCGCAGGTGCCTCCGGGGCTCTATCCGGAGCACGACCTGTTCATCCAGCAGACCAAGTTGAAGAACACCCTCCGGTGGATGATGGGGGAGACGCCCATCACGCACCTCGGTCAGGATTACGACGAGGACGATTGAGTCGTGCGCACGACGGAGGAGGGGCGGTGATCACGCGGATCGGCAAGAACCTCACGGTGGGCACCGGACGCATGCCGGCCGCGAGCCGCGAGCTCGAGGCCGACGGCTGCACGGTGCTGCGCAACGTGTTCACGGCGAACCAGGTCGCACGGCTGCGGCGTGAGATCGACGAGGTGTTCGGAGCCGATCCTCCCGAACGCTCGCGCAGCGACGCGGCCGAGTTCCGTTACGAGATGCTGAACCGGAGCGCCGCAGCCCAGAAGGCGGTCGGCCATCGCCGGATCCTCCAGGTCATCGAGCCGCTGCTCGGCGACGACTGCCACGTGATCGCGAACACGGCGTGGCGCAACCCGCCGGACTTCCCGGGCGGGCCATGGCACTGCGACGCCGGTCCGCACGTCCCGCGCCCGGAGGACGTCCCCTGGGACGACCGCGTCCCGTACCCGGTGTTCGCGATCGGTGCCCACATCCTCCTCAAGCAGTGCCGCACCGCCGACGGGCCCACCATGGTCGTGCCGGGGAGCCATCGGTCGGGCCGGCTCGCCGCCCTTCGACCGCATGGTCGATCCGACGCTGACCTACGACGGCCGCCCGCCCGTCCTCCTGACGGGCGCAGCCGGTGACGTGGCGCTGTTCGTGTCGGACTGCTGGCACGCGGGCCGCCCGGCGCGTCCGAGCGGTCGGGGCCGCTTCTTCCTGCAGGTGCACTACGGCCGGCGTGACATCGCGCAGCGGCTGCGCACCACGGAGCAGGTGCACCAGCTGAGCGAAGCGGCGGTGTCGCGTGCGAGCACGGAGCGCCAGCGCAGTCTCGTCGGGCTCCACCCGCCCTACTTCTACGACGGCTGACCGCCCCGGGACCGCCCGGTCAGTCGCCGCCGCGCCCCTGACCGTGGCCGCCGCCGTGGGTCGCGCCACGGGCCGCGTCGGTCTCCGGCTGGTCCGCCACCGGATCGTCCGGGGAGTCGTCGCCGTCGTCGGGTGCGACCGTCGGTGGGGCCGTCGGCGCGGCTGGCGCCACCGGCTCACCGCTGTCGGCGCCACACTCACCTTCGTGATCGTGCGCCGCTGCGGACACGGCCGCGCCGTGGCCGGGCCCGGGCGGCGTCTCGTGGGCCACCCGCGAGACGCGTTGTCCGTGCGTCTCGCACGCCGGGCCCGCAGGGACCGCGCCCGGAGGTGGCGTCGTGGTCGTGGTCGTGGTCGGTTCGTCGACCGGCGCCGGCGCGGCGACGGTCGTGCTCGTCGTGGTGGTCGTGCCGGCCCCGTCGGGGACCGGCGTCGTCGTGGTGGTCGATCCGGCGTCGATCGACGGTTCCGAGCCGCTGCTCACCACCGCCCCGGCCGCGGCGATGCCGGTGACCGAGACCGCGGCCACGACCGCCAGGGCCACCTTCGTCTTCACGACCTCGTGCCAGACACCCATGTCGGTACGACCCCCATCGACGGTGATGCTCGGGTCATTATCGGCAGATCGGCGCGAATGGTTGAAAGCGTCAGGCCATCCGCGTCGGCGCGGCAGCGCTCCGCGCCGGATCTTGCCGGCGTCGTCGCGCAGCGGCTCGGACACGTACTCGAACGTTCGCGGGATCTTGTAGCGCACGAGTCGGTCGGCGAGGTGGGCGCGCAGGTCGTCGTCGGTGACCGACGCGGTCGCCTGCACGATGGCGTGGATGCGGTTGCCGAGGTCGTCGTCGGGGAGACCGATGACGCAGCTGGACCCGACCGCGGGATGCGCGTCGAGGGCGGCCTCGATCTCGGCGGGGTAGATGTTGGCGCCGCCGGCGAGGATCATGTCGGCGGTGCGGTCGCCGAGGTACAGGTAGCCGTCCTCGTCCTTCCAGCCCATGTCGCCGAGCGACTCCCATCCGTCGAGCGACTTCGCCTCCGCGCCGATGTAGCGGTAGGTGGTGACGCCCTCGGGCGGGCGCATGAACACCTCGCCCTGCTCGCCGGGTGGCAGCTCGTTGCCGTCGGGGTCGAGGATCCTCATCTCGCCGACGATCGGCTTGCCGACCGAGCCCGGGTGCTCGAGCCACTCGTCGCCCTTGATGACGGTCACCGACTGCGCCTCGGTGCCGGCGTAGAGCTCCCAGACCTTCTCCGGACCGAGCCACTCGATCCACGCACGCTTCAACCAGTCCGGGCACGGTGCGGCCAGGTGGAACACGACGTTCAAGGACGACAGGTCGTAGCGGGTGCGCTCGTCCTCGGGAAGCTTCCAGATGCGTTGCATCATCGTGGGCACCGCGTACATCCAGTCGACGTGGTGCTCCTCGATCAGCGCGAGGCAGCGCGTCGCGTCGAAGCGCTCCATGATCACGATGTGGTTGCCCACGAGCAGTCCACCGACGGAGAACGAAAGCGGACCGTTGTGGTACAGCGGACCGGTCGCGAGGTGTACGCCGTCCTCGACCATGCCGAAGGCGAGCGCGGTCATGCCGACGGACTCGCTCGTCGCCGGTCCACCCGCGACGATCAGCTTCGGTCGCCCGGTGCTGCCGCCCGACGTCGGCGCCTTCCACGCACTCGCCACCTTGACCGGCACCGGCGCGTCGGAGAGCTGCGGGTCCGGGACGAACCCGGCCGGGATGCACGTGCGTCCGGGCGCCTGGAGGCCGACCACGAGCGCGGGATCGGCGAGCTCGACGATCGCCTCGAGCTCGAGGCGGGGGAGCTTGGCGCTCACGGGGGCGGGCGTGGCGCCGAGCTTCCACACCGCGATGGCGGCCTCGAACCACTCGACGCCGTTGGGCAGCCCGATGGTGACGAACGAGTCCTGCACCACCCCGAGCTCGGCGTAGGCCCGGGCCAGGCGGTTCGTGTGGGCGTCGAGCTCGGCGCGGGTGACCGTCCGCTCGGCATCGGTGAGCGCGGGGGCGTCGGGCGCGGCCGCGGCCCGATCGGCGAGGGTCACGGCGAAGGGCGTCGACATGGTCGCGCACCGTATCGCCGTCGGGTCTCGACGGCGACGGCCGGCACGGTCTCGACGGCGACGGCCACGGTCTCGACGGCGACGGCCGGGCGCGGCGACGATGCCCTCGTGCCGCTCCCGGTCGAGGTCGCCGATCTCACCCCCGAGACCCTGACCGGGCTGCTCGGGACGCAGGTCGAGACCGTCGAGGTGCTCGACGCCCACAGCGGGACCACCGGCCGGGCCCGGCTCGCGCTCACCACCGAGACCGCGCCCGCGCTCCCGCCCACGGTGTTCGTGAAGCTGGAGCCGTTCGACCCGCGCCAGCGCGCGTTCGTGCGGGCCGGAGGGATCGGGGCGAACGAGGCGCGCCTGTACCGGGACCTCGCATCCGAGCTGCCGATGCGTGTGCCCAACATCCTGGCGGCGGCGGTCGACGCCGGCGGTGGCTACGTCACCGTGATGGAGGACCTGGTCGCGAGCGGCTGCACCTTCCCGCGCCCGACCGACGATGCGGTCGCCGACCACGCACGGTCGACCGTCGACGGATTGGGAGCGTTGCACGCGCGGTTCTGGGAGTCGCCGCGCTTCGAGGCCGACCTCGCGTGGGTGCCGGAACGGGCCGGGTTCGGCGCCGACGGAGGACGGAGCGAGCAGGCGGTCGCGGGCGCCGGACACTTCGTGCGGCGCGCGCTCGAGCAGCTCGGCGACGACCAGCCGCTCGTGTTCCGAGCCGTGGGCGACTGCTACGCGACGCGCACGGGCGCGGTGCTCGATGCCTGGGACGTCGGACCGCGGACCCTGATCCACGGCGACCCGCACTCGGGGAACCTCTTCCTCGACGGCACGACCGTCGGCTTCCTCGACTGGGGGATGATCAGCCGCTCGCCGGGGATGCGCGACCTCGCGTACTACTGCTGCAACTCGTTGCCGACCGACGTGCGGCGCGCGCTGCAGGACGAGTTGCTCGACCGCTGGCTCGCGATCCTGGCGCGCGCCGGCATCGCGCTCGACCGCGCCGTTGCGTGGGAGCAGTACCGGCTGTTCTCCGTGTACGCGTGGGTGTCGGCGGTCTCGACCGTCTCGGTCGGGAGCCGGTGGCAACCCGCACCGCGCGCGGTGGCGGCGATGGACCGCACGACCGCCGCGCTCGACGACCTGGACGCGCTCGGCGCGTTGACCGACCGACTCGCACGATTGGAGACCCCGTGAAGGTGCACATGATGACGGGTGGCACGAGGCTGCGCGACTTCGCGCAGCACGCGCGTGATGCCGCCGATGCCGGCTTCGCGGGGATGGTGATCACCGAGTCGGGCCGGACCGCGTACCTCTCCGCTGCGATCGCCGCGGTCGAGGACCTCGATCTCGACCTCGCCACCGGCGTGGCGGTCGCGTTCCCGCGCAGCCCGATGGTCACCGCGTCGACCGCGTGGGAGCTCGCGCAGGCGAGCCGCGGCCGGTTCCGCCTCGGCCTCGGGACCCAGGTGCGGGCGCACATCGAACGGCGCTATTCCTCGGAGTTCGACCACCCGGGCCCGCGGCTGCGGGACTACGTGCGGGCGGTGAAGGCGTGCTTCGCCGGCTTCCGGGGCGAGCGGCTGGACCACCACGGCGAGTTCTACGACCTGTCGCTGCTCCCGCCGATGTGGTCGCCGGGACCGATCGACGTCGCCGACCCGCCGGTGGACCTGGCGGCGGTGAACCCGTGGATGCTGCGCATGACCGGGGCGGTGGCCGACGGCGTGCACGTGCACCCGCTGAACTCACCCACGTACCACGCCGAGACGTTGCTCCCGAACCTCGCCGCCGACCGCGACCGCACCGCTCGACGGGTACACCGCGTTCGTCCCCGTGTTCACCGCCGCCGGCGACACCGAGGCGGAGCGGGCGCAATGGCGCGAGACGACCCGCACGATGGTGGGCTTCTACGGCTCCACGCCCAACTACGCGTTCGTCTTCGAGCAGATCGGGCGTCCGGGCACCACCGAGGCCCTGCGGGCCGCGCAGAAGGCCGGCGACCCGGCGGGCATGAACGCGGTGATCGACGACGAGATCCTCGACCACTTCCTGGTCGAGGGGCCGTGGGACGAGATGCCCGACCGCATCGTCGAGCGCTTCGCGCCGATGCGCCATCTCGACGTGCAGCCGGTGCTGTACCACGCCGGGCTGACCTACCGCGCCGATCGACCGACCTTCGAGCGCTTCGGCGCGCTCGCCGCCGCCCTGCGCGACCGCTGATCACCGGCCGCGCGCTCGAGTGTCGCATCAGTCGTCCTCGTGTGGTCGGGCGCGTCCGGCCTTGGTGCGCGCCAGCGCGAGCAGCGTCGGCACGGCTTGAGCCGGCAGCCCGAGGCGCTCGGCGATGGTGGCCTCGTCGAGGCCCGCGGCCTCGAGGTCCAACGCCAGCTGGTACGCCGGTGCCAGGCTCTGCCCATCGTCGGTGCGGCCCACGCCGTCGACCGTACGGATGGGAGTCGGCGATTCCTCGCGTAGCCGCTACGCGTTT
>CAVWPR010000025.1:0-36914 GCA_963756815.1 uncultured Acidimicrobiia bacterium | reverse complement strand
CACGCCGCGAGCCGGCGGACTCCGTCACTGCACGATGAAGGCAGTGACCATCCCGTACATCATCCCGTCCTCTTTCTCGGCGTGGCTGAGGATGTGGCAGTGGTACGCCCACACGCCCTTCTCGGCCGCCGTCGGCTTCATGAGGACCGTGTAGCGCTCACCGGGAGCGACCAACACGGTGTCGGCCAGGTAGGGATTCGGTAGCGGGAAACCGTCCTTCGCGATGACCAGCTGCGGCACGCCGTGCAGGTGCATCGGGTGGATCTGCTGGCCCTCGTTGACGTAGTGGACCTCCACCGTCTCGCCGACGTTGGCGACGATCGGTGCGGTGGCCGGGAACGACTTGCCGTTGAGCGAGTAGCCGATGACCCCGGCGTCGTTCAGCACCATGGGGATCTCCTGGCTCACCGGTCCGTAGCCGGCGGGGATCGGCTCGTTGCCGATGAGGAAGAGACCCGCCATGCCGTTGGTGACCTGGTTCAGGGCGTAGTCGTGCGAGTGGTACATGCCGACGGCCGGGCCGTGGGCGACGAACGAGTAGGTGAACGTCTTCCCCGGCGTGATCGGGTCCCCCGTGATGTACGGCACGCCGTCCATCGCGTTCGGGACCTCGATGCCGTGCCAGTGGACGCTCGTCGACTGCGGCAGGTCGTTCTTCACCACGATGGCGACCTTGTCGCCGTCGTTCACCTTGATCACCGGACCCGGCACCTGACCGTTGTACGTCCAGGCCTTCACCGTCTTGCCCGGCTCGACCTCCCAGTCGACGATCTTCGCCGTGAGGGCGAACTGCTTCGTGCCGTCGGGGAGCACCGTCGGCGGGAGCACCTGGTTGCCGACGCCCTTGGTGTTCATGCCGCCCTTGAGCTGCGCGACGTAGTCGTTGATCTGCTGTTCCATCGCCGTGTTGTTCGACGGGTCGGCTGCCGTGAGCGCGGCGTTCGCGTCGGGCGCGGCGCCCGAGCCGCCTCCGCTGCCACCGATCATGAGCATCGCTTTCATGCCCGAGTCGGCGTGCCCGGGGACCTCGCAGATCGCGGTGTAGTTGCCGGCCTTCAAACCCTTGAGCGAGACGGTGGCGCTCTCGCCGGGGTTCAGCATCTTGGTCCGGACGTTCGTGTCCTTCACCGCGAAGTTGTGGGCGACGGTGCCGCTGTTCGTGACGGCGAGCGAGCCGTCGACGGTCGCCGAGATCATCGACGGGTCGAGCTTGAACTCGGACAGCGTCACCTTCGTGCCGCCGCCGCCGCCCGTCGCCGCGGCCTCCTTGGCGTCGTCGCTCTTGCTGTTCGCACCGGCGGCTACACCGAGTGCGCCGAACGCCAGCAGCAGGGCGAGCAGCGCGAACATCCACGCGCCCATTCCGAAGACCTCACGGTCGCTGCGCCGCAACTTCACGATTCCTCCACGTGACGGGTGGTCGGGTGGTCGGGTGGTCGGGTGGTCGGGTGGTCGGGTGGTCGGTCGATCCTCCCGGTCCCCGGTGGCCGTTTCCCAGGGTCGAAGGTCCTGCCGGCCCGGGCGGGACGGCCCTGCCTGGGAGGGCCTGGTCGGTCGCACACTCGTCGGGAGCACCCGTCCCGACGAGAGTGAGCAGTCCCATGGACGTCCTCGTGACCGAATCCGCGTCCGGTGCCGCCGAGGCGGCCGCCCGTGAGCTCGAGGCCGCGGGTCATCGCGTGCATCGCTGTCACGACACGTCGTCGCCCACGTTCCCGTGTGCGGGACTCACGGGCGAGTGCCCGCTCGAAGCCGGCGCGATCGATCTCGTGCTGACCGTTCGTGGCCACGTGCGCACGACTCCCGCGCCGACCGAGGACGGGGTCACGTGTGGGCTCCGATATCGCGTCCCCGTGGCGGTGACCGGGCAGACGATGATGAACCCGTTCGAGGAGTTCGGCGCCGAGGCGGTCGACGCGGACGACCTCGTCGCCGCGTGCGAGCGGGTCGCGAGCTCGCGCCGCACCGGGCACGAGGAGGTGGCGATCGCGGTGGTGCGCGACACGCTGGCCGTCGAGGGGCACCCCACCGAACCGTCCGACGTCGCGGTGCAGCGCATCGGCGGTCGCCTGCGGGTGCGGGTGACGGTCCCGGAGGAGGTGCCCGAGCGGGCGCGCGAGATCGTCGCCGTGCGCGTGGTGGGTCGCCTCCGCGAGTTCGACACGCGCGCCGCGGGCATCGACATCGGCGTGGTCGGCGCCGGGGCGGCCGAGCACGACGAGCGCTCGGCGCGACCGGGCTGAGTCGCGGCGCCGTAGTTCCCGCGACGTCAGACGTCGAGCGGCGCCCGCCAGGTGAGCACGGTTCCACCGTCGGGGTGCGCCTCGACGCCGAAGGTGCCCTGCGCGGTGGCGGCACGGTGCGCGAGGTTCGCGAGACCCTCGCCGCCCTCGGACGCGGATCCCGACATCCCGACGCCGTCGTCCGTCACCCGTACGACGACGTCGGCGCCGACGTCGATGTCGACGTCCACCCGCGACGCCTCGGCATGACGGGCGACGTTCGTGATCGCCTCGCGAACGACCGGTGCGAGGTGCTCGGCGACCGAGGCGGGCACCGCGAGATCGAGTGGTCCGGCCACGTGGAAGTCGATCGTGATGCCGAGCCGCTCGCCCAGCTCCGCCACGAGCGCGGTGAGGTCGGCCAGCAACCCTGCCGTCGGCGTGTGCAGGGCGAAGATCGTGTTGCGGATCTCGCGGATCGTGACGTCGAGCTCGTCGATCGCCTCCGCGAGCCGGCGGGCGGTGTCGGTGTCGTCCACGCGCGGGCCCATCGCCTGCAACGACATTCCCGTGGCGAAGAGCCGCTGGATCACCTTGTCGTGGAGATCACGCGCGATGCGCTCGCGGTCCTCGAGCACCACGAGCTCCTGGAGTCGAGCGTGCAGACGGGCGTTGTCGACCGCGACCCCGGCCACGACGGCGAGCGCGACGGCGAGCCGCTCGTCCTCGTCGCTGAACTCGGGTGCGCCGCGCTTCTCGCAGAGGTACAGGTTCCCGAACGCCTCGCCCCGCACGAGGATCGGTACGCCCAGGAACGAGTGCATCGGTGGATGGTTGGCCGGGAACCCGGACGAGTCGGGGTGCGCGGAGAGGTCGGCGAGGCGCAGCGGGCGGGGGTCCACGATGAGTCGGCCGAGGAGCCCCTTGCCCTCGGGGAGCGGGCCGATGGACGCCACCGTGGCGTCGTCGATCCCGACGGTCACGAAATCGGACAGCCCCCCCGTGTCCCCGAGCACTCCGAGCGCCCCGTAGCGGGCCCCCACGAGCGATGCCGCGCTCTCGACGATCCGCTGGAGCACGACCGGTAGGCTCAGGTCCGATGCGACGGCGATGACCGCCGTGAGCATCGGTTCGAACCGGTATCCGGCATCCTCGGAGGGTTCCGGCACGGACCGAGTCTGGTTCTCCTCCGGGGAGGTCCGCCAACCGATGACGAGTGCCATGACCTTCGAACCAGACAGTGGGCAGGTGCGGGTGTTCCTGCTCGACGACCACGAGATCGTGCGGCGCGGTGTCCGCCAACTGCTGGAGGACTCGGGCGAGATCGTGGTGGTCGGCGAGGCCGGGACCGCGGCCGACGCGCTGGCGCGAATTCCGCCGACCCGTCCCGACGTGGCGCTGCTCGACGTGCGGCTCCCCGACGGCAACGGCGTCGAGGTCTGCCGCGAGGTGCGCTCCCGGCATCCGGAGATCCAGTGCCTCATGCTCACGTCCTTCTCGGACGACGAGGCGCTGTTCCAGGCGATCATGGCCGGCGCCGCGGGATACCTCCTGAAGCAGATCAAGGGCCCGGACATCGTCGACGCCATCAAGCGCGTGGCCACCGGGCAGTCCTTGCTCGACCCCGCGGTCACGGCGCGCGTGCTCGAACGGCTGCGCACGCCTCCCGCCGAGGACGAGCGGCTGGCCGCGCTCACCGATCAGGAGCGGCGCGTGCTCGAGCTGATCGCCGAGGGGATGACCAACCGCCAGATCGGCGAACAGCTGCACCTCGCCGAGAAGACGATCAAGAACTACGTCTCGAACCTGCTCGGCAAGCTGGGGATGGAGCGCCGGACCCAGGCCGCCGTCTACGCCGCCAAGCTCGACCCGAGGTAGCGGGCCGGGCGGCGCCACACCGCTGCTCTACGATCGGGACCCACGGGGACGTAGCTCAGCTGGCTAGAGCACCTGCTTTGCAAGCAGGGGGTCGTGGGTTCGAGTCCCATCGTCTCCACCGGATCACCGCGGCTTCGTGGTCGACGTGGTGGTGGTCGTCGTCGAGGTCGTGGTGCTCGTGCTCGTGCTGGTGGTCGTGGTCGGCGGAGGCGGCGCCGTCGAGGGAGTCGTCGTGGGTGCCACCGGCGCAGTGGGCGCGGGCGCCGCGGCCGCAGCGGCCGCGTCCTGACGGGCCTTGGCCTGCGCGGCCAGGAACGCCGCGAGCCCGCGGAGGTCCGGCGCCGGCACCGGCGGGGCGACGGTCGTGGTCGTCGTGACCGGGATCGCGATGGTCGAGGGCACCGCCACGACCGGGCGGGGTTGCACGCGGTTCGCCTGCGTCCCCTCGACCTGGGTGGTCGGTGTCGACCCGTCGTCGAGCAGGCGGACCACGCCGACGGACACGCCGATCAGCAGCACGACGAGCAGGATCACCTTGAGGAACAGGTCCTCGGCGGCCCGGAGCCGGTGCTGGCGGAACGTACGGCGCATAACGCTACGAGAGCCTTCCACGTCTCGGCCGCCTCAGCGGTGATGAACCCGAAGAATTCCATCGGTGCGACGCGCTCGGTGATCGACTCGCCGGGGCGCCCGTGATCGACGCCGCGAACCGCACGGGCGCACGTGGCCAACGCGCGTAGCGACCTGCCGGCGCACGTCCGGTACGCCCGTGCCTTCAACACGCTCAGGGCGAGAACTCCGAGGACCCCCGTCGTCGCCGAGATCCCGCCGACCTGTTGTTGGACTCGATGCGACCGCTCGATCACCGAGGCGTCGCACTCGCCCGTCACGGCAGGCGATAGACGTGCAGCGTCCCCGAGGCCGACGCGACGTAGACCGCGCCGTTGCTCACCACCGGCGCCGACGTCGTGCTCCCCAGATCCGGCGTCGTCCACTCCGCGGTGCAGGCGTCGAACTGCCCGCACGTCGGGTTCAGGCCCACGATCGCGAACGCGCGCACGGCACCCGGGAAGGTCACACCCTCGATGTAGAACGGCGCCGAGCCCGTGTACAGGACACCGTTCGCGACCGCGGCCGTACCCATGTACGCCGAGACGGCGACGTCGAACAGTCCCGAGCAACGTCGCGACGATCCGTTCGGGAAACAGCCCTGACTTCCCGTCGCGTCGAACGTCCGCACGTGGCCGGCGGGGAGGTACAGACGCCCGTCGGCGACCACCGGCGGGTACGCGTAGTTGCCGGCCAGCTGCGCGTCCCACACCTGGCGACCGGTGGCGGCGTCGTGCGCCTCGAGCCAGGCTCCGGCGGGCCCGCTCGAGATCGAATCGACGTAGTTGGCGACCACGAACACCCGACCGGCACTGACGGTCGGTGACGGTGTCGGCCGGTTGCCCCTGATCGCGACCTCCCACAACGGCGAGCAACGCCGCGGTGTGCCGCTGCACCCGGTCGCGCCCGAGGCGTCGAAGGCCTGCAAGGCGGCCTGGCCGAATCCGGCGTTCCCGGCCCAGGTGGCGTACACCTTCCCGGCGCCGAGGCTCGGTGCCGAAACCCGGCACTGCGTGCCGACGTCGGCACACCCGGCCGGGGTCGACGTCCACAGCGGCAGGCACGCCCTCGGCGTGCCGCTGCACCCGGTGCTTCCCGCGGCGTCGAAGGCCGCGATCGCGGTGCCCGTGCTCACGTACACCACGCCCTGGTCGACGACCGGTGAGTCGAGCGCCGGACCCGCCGTCCACAGTGGCTGGCAGACCTTCGGCGTGCCGCTGCAATTCGTGCTGCCCGCAGCGTCGAAGGCGTACAGCGCTCCGCCGGCAGCCGCGTAGACCGTGTTCCCGACGATGGTCGGGGTCAGCGGCGCCCCGGGCACGCTGGCCCGCCACACGGGCGCACAGGTCTTCGGCGACCCGGTGCAACCGGTCGTGCCCAGCGCGTCGAACGCGCGGAGGACGCCGTCCTTCGTGCCGACGATCACCGTGTTCGAGCCGACGACCGGCGACCACGCGGTCGCGGACTGGTCGTTCGGTCCGCTCCCGACCGTGGCCGTCCACGCCTCGTGCAACGTTGCGACGTTGGCCACGGAGATCGCGGTCTCGGAGGGGTTGAACCCGGACCGAGAGGCATCGAACCCGAGCGTTCCCCAGCTGCACCCGGCTCCCGTCAGGGCGAGTCCGACCATGAGCGCCAGCGCGCACCGGAGCTGGCTGTTCAGCCTCATGGCCTCCCCCGACGCCGGCGGGTCCGCGGAATGCCCAGACGCTACTGGACCCGTTCGGTCCGGACACCGGACGCGAAAGGGGCCCGGCGCGTCCGCGCCGGGCCCCTTGGAGTTGCTGCGCCGTCGCTCAGTCGCCGCTGATCGCGCGGAGCACGTCGAGCCGGGCGGCCCGGCGGGCGGGCAGCGCCGCCGCGACCACGGCCGCGCCGGCGGCCACGGCGATGATCGCCACCAGCTCGCCGACCGGCACCGACAGCTGGGCCAGCTCCGTGCCGCTCGCGGCCCGGATCATCGCCCAGCTGATGCCGAGGCCGATGGCGGTGCCCAGCGCCGTGCCGAGCAGCGCGATCAGCACCGACTCCCACCGGACCGTGGCCCGCACCTGCGACCGGGCCATCCCGACGGCCCGCAGCAACCCGAACTCGCGGGTGCGCTCGTACACCGAGAGCGCCAGCGTGTTCGCGATGCCGAACAGCGCGATCACCAGCGCCATGGCGAGGAGCACGTACACCAGGTTCAACACCTTGTTGATCTGGTTGGCGACGTCGCCCTTGAACTCGTCCCGCGTCAGGAGCGACGTGTTGGGGGAGTCCTCGAGCACCTTGTCGATCGCCGTCCGCGCCTGCGCCGTGGAGACGCCCGCGGCCGTGTCGACGAGCGTGTGGTTGTCGACGTGGTCCGTGACGTTGGCGTCGAACGTCTCGAGCCCGAGCGTGTACGGGCCCATCGGGTCCTTGGTGCCGTAGATCGCCACGACCCGCAGCGACCGGGTACCGGTCTCGGTGAACGTCATGTTCACCGTGTCGCCGAGGTGCAGGTGGCGGGCCTTCGCCTCGTCGGCCTGCACGCCGACCGTCCCGGGACCCAGCGCACGCACCGAGCCCGACCGCAGGTCGAAGTCGATCGTGCGGTCCGCCGTGGTCTCGTCGATGGCGGAGGTGTTCTTCACCGCACCGTCGACCGTGGTGTTCAGGTAGCGCAGCGCCGTGACGGCGCCGGTCTCGGGTAGGGCGTCGATCCGCTTCGTCACGTCGGGGCTCATCCCACCCATGCCGAACTGCGTCTCGACGATCCAGTCCGCCTTCATCGCCTTGTCGATCGACGTGGCGATGCTGGCCTTCGCCGACGCCGCGAACACCGTCATGAAGGCGACGAGGGCGACGCCGATCATCAGCGCCGAGGCGGCCGAGGCGGTGCGGCGCGGGTTGCGGGACGCGTTCTCCCGGGCGAGAGTGCCCGGCATCCCGCGGAACCGGGGCAGCAGGACGCCGAACCCGCGGGACAGCGGACGGGCGATCACCGGGCCCAGCACCACCAGCGCCACGAAGATGCCGAGCGCACCGAACCCGACCGTCGCGATCTGGTGGGCCCCGAGCCCCGCGGTGACGAGGTAGCCGCCCACCGCCGCGAGGACCACGCCGATCACGGCCCGACGCCGCGAGGTCGACGACCGATCGACCGCCGCGTCACGCAGTGCCTCGATCGGGGCCACCTTCGCGGCCTTGCGCGCCGGCAGGTAGGCAGCCACCAGGGTGACGACCACGCCGACGACCGCAGAGACGATCAGGCTGGCGGGCGCCACGACCGAACCGGTGCCGGGCAGCTCGAGCCCGAAGGCCGCGAGCACCGCGCGCAGCCCCTGGGCCGCCCCGATCCCGGCGACCACACCGACTGCCGAAGCGAAGAGGCCCGTGAACAGCGCCTCCACCATGACCGAGCGGGTGACCTGCTTGCGCCTCGCACCGATCGCCCGCAGCAGCGCGGTCTCCTTGGTGCGCTGGGCCACCGTGATCGAGAAGGTGTTGTAGATCACGAACGAGCCCACGACGAGCGCCACGACGGCGAAGGTCATCAGGAACATGTTCATGAACTGCATGGTCTTGCCGGCCGACTTCTCGGCCTCCCGGGTTGCCTCGGCGCCGGTGACCACCTCGACGTCACGCTCGGGCAGTGCGGAGCGCAGCGATGCCGCGAGCTCGGCCTGACTCACGCCCGGGTCGGCGATGACCTCGACCGCGGTGGAGCGGCCGGGCGTGCCGAGGGTGGTGGCCGCGGTCGCCGGCGTGAACGCCACGACCTGGGCACCGGCGGCGCTGTCGTGCCCACCGTAGGTCGCGATCCCCACGAGTCGGTACGGCTTCGTCCCGACCTGGCTGATGACCCGGACGGTCTCGCCCAGGTGGAAGTCGCCCCGCTTCGCCGACGCGCGGTCGATGACGACCTCGTCCGGAGCACGCGGCCCGTGACCCGAGGCGAGCTCGAGCGGGTTCAGCGCGGGGGTGGACGGCCACGCCATCGCGATGGGGATGGCCCGCTCCCGGTTGGTGTCGAGGAGATCGCCGTCGTGGCCGACCACCATCGCGATGCCCAGCAGCTGCGGCTCGGCGGTCGCGACGCCGGGGACGGCGCGGACCCGGTCCAGCGTCGCCGCCGAGACCGTGCCGCGATCCTCGCCGCGATCGCCGGCGTCGACGTGGCGGGCCGAGCGGACGACCGCGTCGCTGGACTTGTACACGTTGGCGGCGACGTCGTCGTAGGACCGCTTGATGGTGTCGGTCAGGACGAGCGTGCCGGTCATGAAGGCGACGCCGAGCATGACGGCGACACCGGTGAGGAAGAACCGGACCTTGTTGGCCCGGATCGAGTTGAGGACGAGCGAGAACATGATCAGCCTCCCAGGGACTTCATGCGGTCGAACACGGAATCGGACGTGGGGTCGGCGAGCTCGTCGACGATGCGACCGTCGGCGAGGAACACCGCGTGGTCGGCGTAGGACGCGGCGACCGGGTCGTGCGTCACCATGACGACCGTCTGGCCGAGCTCGCGGACAGCCGTTCGCATGAACGCGAGGATCTCGGCACCCGTGCGGGAGTCGAGGTTGCCGGTGGGCTCGTCGGCCAACACGATCTGCGGCCGGCTGGCGAGCGCCCGGGCGACGGCCACGCGCTGCTGCTGGCCGCCGGAGAGCTCCGACGGGCGGTGACCGAGCCGGTGCCCGAGACCGACGGTGTCGACGACGTTGTCGACCCAGGCGGCGTCGGGCTTCCGGCCGGCGAGCTTCATCGGGAGCACGATGTTCTCGGCCGCGGTGAGCGTCGGGATGAGGTTGAACGACTGGAACACGAAGCCGATGCGGTCGCGCCGGAGCTGCGTCAGCTTCTTCTCGGAGAGCGATCCGAGCTCGGTGTCGCCGATCCAGACGCGGCCGTCGGTGAGGGTGTCGAGTCCGGCGACCGCGTGCATGAGCGTCGACTTGCCCGAGCCCGACGGGCCCATGATCGCGGTGAAGCGGCCGGTGGCGAAGTCCACCGTCACGCCGTCGAGCGCACGCACCTCGGCCTCGCCCTTGCCGTAGACCTTGACGGCGTCGACGGCACGGGCGGCGACGGAGGCATCGGGTGCGGGAGCCGCCTGTGCTCGACTCCGGGTGAGCGTGAAGGTCATCGGGGTGCCCCTTTCGTCGGCGACCCGGTCCGTCCGGGTCGACGGGAGAACGATGCGCTCCGACGGCGACCGTTTCGTCGGCCTGGCGGGGGTTCCACCGTCGTCCCGACGGCCGGGTGCGAATGCCGCGAGTCGGTCCGGCGTACGCCCAGGGATGTACGCGGGCGTCGTCCTCGGGGCCGATGACCGCGGCCCCACCGATCGTTACGGTGACGGGCATGAGCGAGCGTCTCGAGCCGAACGCGGGAGCGACGGAGTCCGAGACCCGGTCCGGGCAGCTGCTCGCTTGGTTCCGCGAGTTGAACCCCTGGGTGCTCGATGCCTGCATCGGCACGCTGTTCACGGTGGCGGGCCTCGTCGCGCTGTTCGCGACCACGAGCCGGACGATCGACTACCACGACGCCGACGCGTTCGGCGTCGTGCTCGTGCTCGGGTGCAGCGTCCCGTACTACTTCCGGCGGCGGTCGCCCCTGACGGTCCTGCTGGTCAGCTTCGTCTGCCTGTGCGCGCTCGCGATCGTCGGGTACCCCGCGAACGTGGAGTCGCAGTTCCTCCTCGTCGGCATGTACTCGTTGGGCTCGCACGTGACCGGACGCGGTCGGTTGCTCGGCGTCGCCACCGTCGTCGTCGGGTTGGTCGTCGTCGCGCTCGCCGGGATTCCGGACGCGTCGACGTCGGGGCTCGTGCAGACCGGCGCGATCTACCTGGCGTCCTACTTCTTCGGCTCGACGATGCGGAACCGGCGCCTCTACCTCGGCGAGCTCGAGACGCGTGCCGTCGCCCTCGAACGCGAGCGCGACGAGGAGGCGAAGCGCGCGGTCGCGGACGAGCGTTTGCGCATCGCGCAGGAGCTGCACGACGTCGTGGCCCATTCGATGGGGGTCATCGCGGTGCAGGCCGGTGTCGGTGCGCACGTGATCGACGACGATCCCGCCGAGGCCAAGCGGTCGCTCACCGCGATCTCGGACACGAGCCGCTCGACGCTCACCGAGATCCGTCGACTGCTCGGCGTCCTGCGGGGCGACGGAGCCGCGGCGTACCAACCGGCGCCCGGTCTGGGTGACCTGGACCGTCTCGTCGCCGATCTCGACGTCGTCGGTGTGCCCGTGACCGTGGCGATCGAGGGCACGCCGACCGACGTCCCGGCCGGCGTCGACCTCACGGCCTATCGCATCGTGCAGGAGGCCCTCACGAACGTCCTCAAGCACGCGGGCCCGGCGCGGGCGTGCGTGACCGTCGCGTACCGGCCCGGGGCCGTGGTGCTCCGGATCACCGACGACGGTCGCGGCGTGAACGGCTCACCCTCCGGCGGTGGCCACGGACTGCTCGGCATGCGTGAACGGGTGGGCGTCTACGGCGGGACGCTCGCCACCGGTCCGCAGGCCGGTGGCGGCTTTCGGGTCGAGGCCGAGCTCCCCTACGGGGAGACCGAGTGATCCGCGTCGCGGTCGCCGACGATCAGGCCCTGGTGCGCAGTGGCTTCATCGTCCTGCTGCGCTCGGCCACCGACCTCGACGTCGTCGGCGAGGCCGGCAACGGACGCGAGGCGGTCGACCTCGTGACGGCCACGCATCCGGACGTCGTGCTGATGGACATCCGTATGCCGGAGATGGACGGCATCGAGGCGACCCGTCGCATCGCGGCGAGCGACCTCGACACGAGGGTCCTCATCCTCACCACCTTCGATCTGGACGAGTACGTGTTCGGAGCGCTGCGGGCCGGCGCGAGCGGCTTCCTGCTGAAGGACACCCAACCCGACGCGCTCCTCGACGCGGTGCGGGTCGTGGCCGGTGGGGAGGCCTTGCTCGCCCCCAGCGTGACCCGCCGCCTCATCGAGCAGTACACGGACCGCGAGCCCGGAACCGAGGCGCCGCCTGTCCTCCCGCCGGGCATCGACACGCTCACCGAGCGTGAGCGGGAGGTGCTGGCGGCGGTCGCGCGCGGGTTGTCGAACGCGGAGATCGCCGAGGAGCTCTTCATGGCCCACGCCACCGCGAAGACCCACGTGAGCCGGTTGCTCACCAAGCTCGACAGTCGCGATCGCGCCCAGCTGGTGATGATCGCCTACGAGGCGGGCATCGCAGTGCCGGCTCAGCGCCCCGATGCGACGCGCCACGGCGTGAGGTCGAGCGAGGGATAGCGCGCCGCGACGCCGGCGAGCGTCTCGGGCGTCCAGTACGGATGTCCGGGCGGCGGGAAGCCGAGCGCGCACAGCTGTCGCCCGCTCGCGGTGCGGACGAAGCGGTGCCACGCGCGGTCCTCGGCCCGCGCCGGGAAGGCGTGGAACCCGATCCAGTCGACGCCGGGATGCTTGAACGCCACGTTCATCAGGAACCGCGCGCTGCGGGGCGCGGTCATCGCCACGCCCCGGTGGAACACGTCGGGCCGGTACACCAGCACCGACCCCGCCGGTCCCGACGCCGGCTCCTCGAGCGCGTAGAGGTGGGCGTACTCGTCGAGATGGAGGTACGTGCGCTCGACCGGGATGTCGGCAGTGTGCTCGAGCGACACGAAGCGCGTCGCGCCCGTGGCGGGCGTCACGTCGGTGAGGTACACGAACGTCTCGAGGTGCTGGTAGCCGCGATCGGCACGGGGGACGACGAGCGTGTGGTTGGCGTAGTCGGCGTGCAGCAGCTGCTCGTACTCCGGCGTCGCGCCGGAGTACTTCGCGAGGACGCCGGCCTGGTACACCCGCGGGTCGGACGTCTCCAACAGCTCCACGGCGAGGTCGAGCACCGCGTCGTGGAGCGCCGCGGAGTTGAGCGCGGGCGCGTCGAACGGGAACTGCAGGCGGGGCGCGTCGCGCTCGTTGCGGAACGGGGCGTTGCGCTCCGGGTCGACGTCGTCGGCGAACTCCGCAGCGGTCGGGAACGACGCCGGCAACGCGGCCTGCGCCGCGGCCAGCTCGGCGGGCGGGATCACCCCTTCGATCACGCACCAGCCGGTCTCGTGCCAGCGGCGCCGGTACTCCTCGACCGCCGTCGTCGCCATGCGCGGGTGACGCTACCGGCCCGCCCGACGGCGCGGTCCACCCGTGGTGCGCGCCTCAGGCGTCGTTGCGCGCGAGGAACTCGAGCGCGGTGTCGGCGACCTCGGGCCAGCCGGCGTCGATCGTGAGGGAGTGGCCGCGCCCGTCGAGCTGCACGATCTCGGTGACCGCGCCGTTGCGCCGTTGCTTCTTGTAGGACGAGTTCGCGATCGCCCACGGCACCGTGTGGTCGAGCTCGCCGGAGATGATGAGCATCGGCCCGCGCTCGGGGTTCTTGCTGTTGACCTTCACCTCGGTCCACGGATTGAGGTTCGCCGAGGCGGCCTGGAACAGCGGCGCACCCGATCCCGGGACCGCGAACGCCTCGTACAGTTCGGCGGCCTCCTGCTCGGAGACCGCGTTGGCGAACGCGTACCGGAACTGGTCGTACGTGAGCGGCACGGCGCGATGGCGGTTCCGCGGGTTGTGGAGCACAGGCGATGCGCTGCGCAGTGCCGAGATCGGCAGCGGGAGCACGCCGCGGAACGGGGCCGGCGAGATCGCGACCGACGCGCGGGCGAGCCCGCGCCCGGCGAGGATCTCGGTCAGCAGACCCCCGAAGCTGTGCCCGATCACGGCCGGGGCGGTGTCGAGCCGCTGGATCACGGCGGCGAAGTGGTCGGCGATGTCGCCGACCGTCGTGCCCGCGAACACTTCCGGGTGCGCGTTCGCGGCTTCGACGTCGGGTGGGTCCTCGGGCCAACCGGGGATGATCGGTGCGTAGCCGGCCGCCTCGCACCGCGGAACCCACCGGTCCCAGCTGCTCGGCAAGAGCCAGAGACCGTGGACGAACACCAGCGGGGTGCGTCCCGAGCGGTTCGCGCGTTCGATCTCGGTCTGCTCGTCGTCGGTGATCACCGGTGTCGCGGTGTGCTTCGGCATGGTCGCTCCCGTCCGGCGCGCGATGTGCGTCGATGAGTACTCCCCATTCGCAACGGACACAAGGTCCCCGAGCGCGTCACGGCGCAATGGGCCGGTGAGATGTCGCGTCGCGCGCGAAGCGGCTCACGCGACGCGGTCGCGTCGGTGATCGTCCCGCTGCTCGTGCCGATCGTGTCCCGCCAGAGCGACGAGCGCGGCCCTGCGCCGCGGCGCGGTGCGGTGCTGCTCGATCCGGATCGACCACGCGACGTTCCGAGCCAGCCAGCGCATCGCGGCGTCGTGTCCGGTGTCGGTCATCGGCTCGGCTCCTCGGTCGTCACGAGGATCGCAGTTGCGTGTGTCCACGACGTTGCGGCCACGCGACGAGCACCCGACGATCGACTGTACGTCCGCGGCGGACGATCTTCGGCCAGAGCCGCCGCGGACGGGGCCGGTCCATCCGCCGAGCGGGGTAGCTTGCGGGGCCGGACCACAGGGGTTCGGCCACGAGGTGGGCGCGAGGTGAGCACGATCCCGACCGCGCAGTCGAGCCGGCGCGCCGGCGCGTCCCTGACCGGGGATCGGACGCGGTCGGCGTGGACGAACGTCGCCGTGGTGGTGCTGATCGGGGTCGTGGTCACCGCCGCCCTCGCGTTCGGCGCCCGCAACGTCCACGAGAACAACGAGCAGCGTCTCCTCGACCAGCGGATCCGCGAGGTCGGCGCGGTCCTCGGTGCTGCGATCCCGTCGCTGCAGGCGTCGCTGAGCTCGATCGCGACCCTGGCGACCGTGACGAACGCGAGCCCGTCGACGTTCGCCGAGGTCACGCAGCCGATCGTCGCCGCTCGGCAGCCGTTCGACTCGGTCGGTCTGTGGGAGGTGCAGCCGGACGGGTCCTACCGACGGGTGCTGCACGCTGGGCAAGGTCTCCGAGCTGGAGACGCTGCCCCCGGCCCGGCAGGCCGAGCTGCTCGGTCGGGCCGCGGGCAAGCCGACCTTCGCCGTCGTCGACCTGCTCGGAGGGGCGCGCCGCCGGTTGGGATACGCCTACGCCGGCGAGGCACCGGGTGCGCGATACGTGGTCTACGGCGAGCGGACGCTCGCGAAGGACCGCAAGGCCACCGTCGCCAAGGACTCGGCGTTCTCGGATCTCGACTACGCCCTCTTCGTCGGGACGAAGCCGGTCGGCGCCCAGCTCATCGCGTCGAGCACCGGAGGCGCGCGGCTCGCGGGCCGGACCGGCTCGACCACGGTCCCGTTCGGTGACGCTCACCTGCTCATCGTCGTCTCGCCCCGCAACGAGCTCGGCGGAACCCTGCTCGCTGCGCTGCCCTGGATCCTCGGCGCGTTCGGCGCCTTGTGCACTGCCGCCGCCGCCCTCACCGTGTGGCGGCTGTCGCGGCGTCGCAACGAGGCCGAGCAGCTCGCGTTCGAGAACCAGCGGCTGTACGCGGACCAGCGGAGCGTGGCGCAGACGCTGCAGCAGAGCCTGCTGCCTCAGACGCTTCCGGACGCACCGGGCCTCGAGTTCGGCGCGATCTACGCGCCCGGCACGGAGGGGATCGACATCGGCGGAGACTGGTACGAGGTCGTCGCCCGCGCCGACGGCACTGCCGTGGTGGTCGTGGGCGACGTGTCCGGTCACGGTCTGGACGCGGCGACGATGATGGCCTCGCTGCGCTTCGCGATCCGGGCCTACGCCGCCGACGGTGACCGTCCCGCGGCGATCCTCGGCAAGCTGACGCATCTCGTGAACGTGGGCCGTGACGGCCACTTCGCCACCGTGCTCTGCGGCGTCGTCGACCCGGCCGCCCGCACGGCCACCTGGGCCGACGCCGGTCATCCGCACCCGCTCGTCGTCGCCGACGGCGAGTGCCGGTTCGTGCCCGTGCCGGTGGGCCCGCCGATCGGGGTCGTCGCCGGCGCCGAGTACCGGGAGACGACCGAGCCGCTGCCCGCCGATGGCCTCCTGCTGCTGTACACGGACGGGCTCGTCGAGCGGCGCGGCGAGACGATCGACGTCGGCTTCGACCGGCTCGCGGACGCGGCGCGCCGGATCGACGTCGAGCCGCTCGCGGACGCGCTGTTCTCCGTCGTGCGACGTGCGATCCCCGACGGCTGCGACGACGACGCGGCCCTCCTCGGCATCCGCTGGCGATCGGCGCCGCCCGGTGGCCGGGCGACGGGTCCGGCGCGGACCGAGGCCTTCCCGGGCACGCCCGACGCCGTCGCCGAGGCGCGCGGCGTCGTGACGGATGCGCTCGACGGCGTCCCGCCCGACGTCGTCGAGACGGTCGCGCTCCTGGTGTCCGAGCTCGCGACGAACAGCATCCGGCACGCCTCGGCCGGGTTCACCCTCGGGATCGAACGGCGGTCGGATCGGGTCCGGATCTCGGTGACGGACGCCGGGCCGGGCAGCCCGGAGCTGCGCACGCCGGACCCCGCGGAGGCCTCCGGTCGTGGCCTGCAGATCGTCGAGGCCCTCTCCGAGGACTGGGGCTGCACACCCGCTCCCGACGGTCGGGGCAAGACCGTGTGGTTCGAGATCGTCGCGACGCCGGAGCCGGCGACGCGCTGATCCAGGGCGCGTCGCGTCGGTCAGCCGCGCACGTGGCGTTCGAGGTGCTGGATCTCGACCATGAGCGGCAGGACGAATCCGACGTAGCCGCTCGTGAGGGTGTAGTCGCTGGTCGGACCGTGCGTCGTGCGCGCGCGTCGCTCGATCACGCGCACCCGGTCGTCGTGCGCGGCGTACGCCTGCGCGCGCTCGAGGATGGTGTCGAGCTCGGCGAGCGACTCGGTGAGCACCCCGAAATGGTCCATCGGGTCGGTGCGCATCGGCTCGTCGGACGGGAGCAGGTACACGAACTGGCCGAAGGCTCCCGTCGCGAGGATCAGCGGGTCACCGGGCTCGTCCTGGTCGGGGAGCTCGTGCCAGCCGAGGACCTCGCCGTAGAAGGCGAGGATGTCGGCGCGGCCGGCGTCGTCGAGCGAGCCGCGCGGCATCGAGATCGCGACGTGGTTGATCGGGGCGGGCCGGGCGGTCACCGGGGCCTCACCATCACCTTGCCGGCGAGCTCGCCGGCCGCGAGGCGGTGCATGGCGGGCAGGACACCGGCAAGGGGCACGTCGTCCGGCTCGACGAGCAGGTCGAGCGGGAGACGACCCGAGGCGAGGAGGTCGAGCGCCGGCGCGAACCCGCCGGCGTCGTAGTTGTAGGCGCCCATGGCGGTGAGCTCCAGGATGATCATTCGGTTGTGGTTCACGCGCGGCAGCTCACGTCCGGTGCCGACGAACACGAGCGTGCCCGCGGCGTCGAGCTGGTCGAGCGCCTGGGCCGCGGCCGGCGCCCGACCCGAGCACTCGAAGGCGAGGTCGAACGGATTCGGAACCGGCCGACCCATCGGTGCCGCCGGGAGCGCATCGGGGGTGAGCACCGCCCGCGCGCCGAGGGCCTCGGCGCGAGCCCGGCGGGCGGGCGCGGGCTCGCTCACCGTCACGTCGGTCACCCCGTGCGCAGCGAGCACGGCCACCATCAGCAGGCCCACCGGACCGGCGCCGGTGACGAGGATGCGCAGGCCGGGCTCGGTCGCGCCGGCGAGGTGGATCGCGTGGAGCGCGACGGCGACCGGCTCGGTGAGCGCGGCGGCGCGGGGTGCGAGGCCGCCCGGGACCGTCAGCACACGCGTCTGCTCGACGACGACGTAGCGGGCGAACGCGCCGCGGAACGAGAGGTGGTCCGGCGGCGGCCGCTGGACGCAGACCGATGGCCGGCCACGGCGGCACGGCCGGCACTCGCCGCACGGACGCACGTCGTCGGCCACGACCGTCGTCCCGGCTTCGAGGCCGGTGACGTTCGTCCCCGTGGCCGCGACGGTGCCCGACCACTCGTGGCCGAGCACCGACCCGGGTCGCCCGTAGCCCTCGAGGGCGAGGTGCAGGTCGGTGCCGCAGATCCCACACCACCCGACCTCGACCAGCACGTCGTCGGGGCCGAGGACCGGAACGGGAAGCTCCTGCACCTCGATCGCCGCGGGACCGACGAGGACCGCCGCCGGCATCGTGGGAGGTGACGTGTCGCTCACCGCGCCGACGCCGGTGGGTCGAGGATGGCGTCGGCCGGCCGGTCGCCGCGGGCCAGCCACCGGTCGAGCGAGGTCGCGCCGGCGGCCACCGCGAACACGAGCAGCGCGATCCACACGGCGTTGAGCAGCACCTTCGCGTACCCGAGCGTGCTCACGTCGACGAACGTGTACGGGTACCAGTCGATGATGGCCCCGCGGACGATGCTGAACGCGAAGTACGCGAGTGGGAACAGGACCGTGAGGCGCGCCACCTGGGGCGAGGCGAGTCCGCGCGGCCCGTACCGCAGCCAGCCGTAGACGGCCAGGACCGGGACGACGAGGTGCAGCGTGTGGTCGGCGGCCAGCGCCCAGCTGTCCAGGTGGAGGAACGCCCGGATCGCCACGTGGTACACGATCGCCGTCACCACGATCCCGACCATCCCCATCATCCGCACGACCCGGAAGAGCAGTGATGTCCGGTCCAGGCGCACGGCGAGGAGCAACGTGGCGATGCCGACGAGGATGTTCGACTGGATCGTGAAGAACGTGAAGACGTTGAGCACGCGCGCAGTGGTGTCGGTGAAGTGGCCGTTCGTGTGGTCGGCGGCGACGAACAGCTGGATCACCAGGCCGACGCCGACGGCGAGCGCGGTGACGGCGAAGACACGGCGGGCGCGGACGTCGGGCACCCGGGCAGCGTAGGAGCGGGGCTCGATCCGATGCGGTGGGTCCGCGGAGTCGCCCTACGATCGGCGACCGTGGGTGTGGTGGCCGATGTCGTCGATCAGGTGCTCGAGCTCCCCGTCGCGCCGAGCTTCACGCGCATCGGGCCCGTCGTGCGGTCGCGGCTCGACCACTGGGGCCGGAGCTACGACCTGACCGGACGGGTCGCGGTGGTCACCGGCGCGACGTCCGGGATCGGACTCGCGACCGCGCGGGCGTTCCTCGACGCGGGCGCGCACGTCGAGATCGTCGCCCGCAACGCGGCCAAGGCGAACGACCTCGCCGGCGAGCTCGCCGCGCCCGGTCGGGTGGGTGTCGTCGCGGCGGATGTGGGCGATCTCGACGCCGTCCGGTCCGCCGCCGCAACGCTGCTCGAACGCCACGACCGCATCGACGTGCTCGTCCACAACGCGGGTGCGCTCGACGCCCACTACGGACGCTCCCCCCAGGGGATCGAGCAGACCGCGGCGAGCCAGGTCGTCGGTCCCTTCCTCCTGACCACCCTCCTCCTGCCCGCGCTCGCGGCCGCGCGGCCGGGTCGGGTGCTGTGGGTCGCGTCGGGCGGGATGTACTCGCAGCCGCTCGCGGTCGACCGGCTCGAGATGACCCCCGACGACTACGACGGCACCGTGGCCTACGCCCGCGCCAAGCGCGCGCAGGTCACGCTGGCCGAGCTCTGGGCGGCCCGACTCGACCCGGCCGACGTCGTGGTCCACGCGATGCACCCGGGCTGGGCCGACACGCCCGGCGTCCGCCGGTCACTCCCGACCTTCCGACGCGTGCTCGCTCCGCTGCTGCGATCGCCCGAGGAGGGCGCCGACACGCTCGTGTGGCTGGGTGCGTCCGACGGCGCGCCGTTGGCGTCGACGGGCGGGTTCTGGCTCGACCGGCGCCGCCGGCCGACCCACAAGCTGCCTTCGACCCGGAGGGCCGACACCGAGTCCGAGCGGGCGGCGCTGTGGCGGTGGTGCGAGGCGCGCAGCGGCGTGCCGGTGCCGACGTGAGCGACGGAGACGTGTGAGCAGCTCGCTGCCGGGCCCGCTGCAGGACGCGCGGCTGCGTCGCGCGGTGACGGTGCCGGCGGTCGCCCTCGGCGCCGCCGCGCTCGGCACCACCGTCGGGATCTGGGCGCCGGTCGCCGGGGCGATCGATCTCGCCCGATCGGGGCTGCGCTTCCCGCGGGTCCGGCTCCTGTCGTTCGCATGGGCGTGGACGTCGCTCGAGACGTTCGGAGCCGCGTCCGCCTCGGCGCTCTGGCTCGCCGGGCACGGGGACGATGCCCCGGCGCACTACGCGCTGCAGCGATGGTGGGCGTCGCGGCTCGTCGACGCGCTCCGCCTCCTCACCGACCTGCGCTTCGAGATCCACGGGCTGGAGGAGCTCGTGCCGGGGCCCGTCGTGGTGTGTGCGCGCCACGTGAGCATCGCCGACGCGTTGCTGCCGGCCTGGCTCCTCGGTCGCGTCGGGATGCAGCCGCGCTACGTGCTGAAGGACGACCTGCTGCTCGACCCGTCACTCGACATCGTGGGCCAACGGCTCCCGAACCACTTCGTCGACCGTGTGCCCGACGACCGCGGCACCGAGCTCACCGCGATCGAGGACCTCGCGCGCGGCATGGGCCCGGCCGACGCCGCGGTGATCTTCCCCGAGGGGATGGTCGTGACCGACCTGCGCCGAGCCCGCGCGATCGAGCAACTGACGGCGCGCGACCCGGTGCGGGCGGCGCGGCTCGCGCCGCTGCGGGTGCTCGCACCGATCCGGCCCGCCGGCACCGCGGCCCTGCTGCGGGGCGCCCCGGACGCGGACCTCGTCTTCCTGACCCACGTCGGGTTCGAGGCCGTGCGCCGCGTGGCCGACGCACCGGCCCACGTCCCGCTCCGCGACCCGGTGCGGGTCGAGATCCGGCGCGTGGCGCGACGGGAGGTGCCGCGCGACGCGGATCTCCTCCCGTGGCTCGACGAGCAGTGGCTCCGCGCCGACGCAGCGACGGTACCGGCGGGGTGACGCCGGTCAGCCGATGCGACGGACGGCGGGGGTCGCCGGCGCCGCAGTGGGTTCGGCCGGCAGCACGCCGCAGCCCCGGAGGCTCTGGACGAGCTCAGCGCGGACCGCCGGATCGGTGAAGTCGCGGCGGGGCGCGTCGGGACCGAAGCCGTGGGCGGTGAGCCAGGCTCGTTGCTCCTCGGTGACCTCGAGCGCCGCGAAGCGACGGCGGTCCCGTCGGCCACGGGGGAAGGCCGCGGGGTCGGCGTCCCGGTCCGCCCGGACACGCATCCGCGTCGTCATGCTCTCCCCTTCCGTCGGTCCTCCTCGGTGGTATCGGCAGGTGAGCGCGGAAACTGGAGCGGGTCGTTGGGCCCGGCCCCGGACGGCCGGACGGCCCGTGATCCGGGCGCCGGCGGGGCGCACACTCGGGGCATGCCACCGCCCCCGTCGTCACCGTCACCGCAGGCCCCGGGCGTCATCGAGGTCTTCGCCGACATCCTCTGCCCCTTCACCCACGTCGGGCTGCGGCAGCTGACGGCCTGGCGTGAGCGTCGGGGTGGCACGCGCCGGCTCCGGGTCCGGGCCTGGCCGCTCGAATGGGTCAACGGCGCACCGCTCGACCCCGAGGTCGTCGGCCGCGAGATCGTCGCACTGCGCGCCGCGGTGACGCCCGATGCGTTCCGGGGCTTCGATCCCGCCCGGTTCCCGCGCTCGTCGGTCTCCGCGCTCGCACTGGCGTCCGCCGCCTACGCGACCGGTGGTGACCGGCTCGGCGAGCAGGTCAGCCTCGAGCTGCGCGACGCCCTCTTCGAGGGCGGGGTCGACGTGTCGGATCCGGGTGTGCTCGCCGCCATCGCCGAGAGCAACGGGATCACCGTCGACCTGACCGACCCGTCGCCGGTTCGCGCCGAGTACGAGGACGGGCAACGGCGCGGTGTGGTGGGCTCGCCGTACTTCATCGTCGGCGGCGTCGGCTGGTTCTGTCCCGCCCTCGACATCGCCCACGGTGCCGACGGTTTCGACGTACGGTTCGACGCCGAACGCTTCGCCGCGTTCGCGGCGGACGCGCTCGTGGCCTGAGGGGAACCGGTTGCAGGAGATCATCGACGATCTCGGTGCCCAGCACGCCGAGCTCTGGTCGTGCCTCGACGGCCTGTCCCCCGCGGAGTGGGGCGCGGCGTCACCGTGCGAGGGTTGGGACGTCGCCGACGTCGTGCTGCACCTGCACCAGACCGACGAGCTCGCGCTCGCCAGCCTGCGCGGCGACCTCGCGGCTTCGGTCGAGACCTTCATGCGCGCCGGTGACGACGCCGTCGACGCGGCGGCCGCCGCATCGGTCGAGAGCGCACGCGGGCGCGCCGGGGCAGAGATCGGCGCGCAGTGGCGCGCGTCCGCCGCTGCCCTCCGCGAGCTGCTCGCCACGACGGACCCGAGCGCGCGGCTGCAGTGGGTGGTCGGGCAGCTGAGCGCGCGGACGCTGGCCGCCACCCGGCTCGCGGAGTGCTGGATCCACACGACCGACGTCGCCGAGGCGCTCCACCGTCCGGTGGCGCCGACCGACCGGCTGCGGCACGTGGCCCGTCTCGCGTGGCGGACGCTCCCCTACGCGTTCGCCCGAGCCGGGACCGAGCTCCACGGCGCGGTCGGCTTCGACCTCGTCGCGCCGTCCGGCGCGGCGTGGAAGCTCGGGCTCGAGGTGGACCCGCCGACGATCGTCCGCGGCCCGGGCTGCCGACCTCTGCCTCGTGGCCGGACGGCGGGCGGCACCGGAGGCCACCGCGCTCGTGGCCACGGGCCCCGACGCCGACGCGGTGCTCGCTCTCGTCCGGACCTACGCCTGAGCGGGCCCGTGGCTCAACGCGGGATCAGGCCGTTGTCCCGCAAGTACGTCGTGATCGGTCGCGCGAGCGAGGTGGCGAAGCGGCGTGGTCAGGTGCTGGCCGTCCCACTTGACGACGACGCCGCCGACGACGGGGTCGCAGATCGGAAGGTAGGGGCACACCAGGCGGTCGAAGTCGGCCGACCAGATGTGGTCGCTGGCGGCGTCGAGCCGGCGGGTCAGCAGCTCGTACGGGCGCGGCGCGGACGCGGCGACGTACCGGCAGTCCTCGAGCCACTTCGCCGTCTCGAGGCACCGGAGCGGGTTCATGCCGTTCGTCGGAATCGGGTTGGGCTCGATCACCACGAGATCCCGGTCCCCCACCGAGAGCTGGTCGAGCGACTGCCGCGTGGTCTCGGGCAGCCGGTCGAACGTGTGCGGGTCGTTGGAGTTGCCGGCGGTGACGAGAATGACGACGTCCGGGCGCAACGCCGGGATCACGCGGGTGTAGGCGTCCTCCTTCAGGATGCGGCAGCGCTGCTGGATCGCGGGCGAGTCGACGTAGAGGCCTCGCTGCCAGGGGCAACCGGGCGACACCTCCAGCGAGAGGCTGAGGCCGTTCTCCTTCGCGATCTTCGTGAACGTGGGGATCATCATCTGGGCGTTGCTGTCGCCCATCAGCAACAGGCGACGGCCGGAGCCGTGGACGATCGTGCACTTCTCGGGTGCGGCACCGACGCAGCCCGGGGGAAGCTCGGGAGTGGTGAAGAGCTTCAGCGGCATGCCGAAGCCCTCCTTGTAGATCTCGCTCGTGTCGATCCACGACGGGACGGGCGTGAAGGACGAGCTGGACGCCGCGGCGGGCGCGGCGCTCGACGTCGACCCCGGGTCGATCGCCGCGGGGATCAGCACGAGGGCCGACACCACGCTGATCGCGAGTCCGGCCGCGATCACGAGGAAGCGCCGGCGGTCGAGGAGTCGGGACGAGCGCACCGGTCGTTCCAGGAGGTGGAAGCTCACCGACGCAATGCCGGTCGCGACCAGGCACGTGGACCAGGCGACGACTCCGGGGCTCAGCTTCAGCACCTCGAAACCGAGGAGGACGACGGGCCAGTGCCACAGGTAGGTGCCGTAGGAGATCCGGCCGAGGTAGACGAACGTGTCGGTCGACAGCACGCGCTTCACCGGACCACCGTCGACGCTCTCGAGCGCGACGATCGCGAGCATCGTGGCAGCCGTGACCGCGGCACCCCGAACGATGGCGTCGAGGTCGGTCCACGAGCAGGCCAGCAGGAAGATCGACGCCAGCGCGATCACCTCGGCGGCTCGCATGGCGCGCCGGTGTCGTCCGAGCGTGCGGACGAGATCCGGGACGAGCGCGAGCATGGCGCCCGCGAGCAGCTGGTAGGCGCGGGTGTCGGTGCCGAAGTAGGCACGGTCCAGGTTCTCCGTCCGGAGGTAGAGCGCCCAGCTCAACGACGCGAACGCGCCGATCGCCACCACCGCGGGAACGAGAACCGTCTGCCGCCGATGGAGTCGACGCGCGGTCCACACCAGTCCCGACAACGCCAACGGCCACAGGAGATAGAACTGCTCCTCGACGGCGAGCGACCAGAACTGCTGCACCGGGCTGCGGGCGACCTCGCTCCCGAAGTAGCTCGTCGACTCGCGGATGAAGTGCCAGTTCGCCACGTAGAGGAATGCGGCCTGGAACGCGCGGACCGAGGCCAGCGCGGCCGACGGAGTCACGGCGGCGAACACGAGCGCCGTCGTGATCAGTGTTGCGAACGCGGCGGGGAGCAGGCGTCGGAACCGGCGGGCGTAGAACCGACCGAAGCGAACCGATGGGCCGACGGCGAGATCGCGCATCAGCAGCTCGGTCACGAGATACCCGGAGAGCACGAAGAAGATGTCGACGCCGATGTAGCCACCGGCGAACTGGGTCAACCCCGCGTGGAAGAGCACCACCAGGTACACGGCAACGGCGCGAATGCCGTCGAGGTGCGCCCGATACGTCGACGCCGACGCGGCCGGCTGTACCGCGGCTTCGTCAGCCCGCAGAGCGTTCATCGGACCCGGGTGGCACCCATCGCCCAATCATGTCCGAGGTTCGCCTCCCGGCGCGGGCGTCGCCGGGACCGCCACCGCTCGTAGGTGGTGACGAGCGCCCACGACACCGCGAGCACGGCCCAGCCGCCGACGGCGTCGAGGATCCAGTGGTTGGCGGTCACGACGATCGCGAACGTGGTGAGGAGCGGGTCGAGCAGCACGAGCGCCTTCGTCCACCGCGACCGGAGCACCGGCAACATCGCGAGTGCCGACCACATCGACCAGCCCGCGTGGAACGAGGGCATGGCGGCGAAGAGGTTGCCGAAAGCGGCGCGCGAGGCCGCGGTCGGAACGCCGTGCACGAGCACGACCCGCTGTTGCGGTCCGAAGTTGAAGAACTCGGCCGCGGTGTCGACGAACCCGCGCGCGCCCATGAGACGCGGTGGCATCAGGGGGTAGGCCCAGAACAGCAACAGCCCGATGACGAGCATCAGGAGCAGCGTGTTGCGCCACACGAGGTAGCGCGCCGGCGCGCGTCGCCACAGCAGCACGAGCGCGATGACGGGCATCACGAAGTGGACGGTCCCGTAGTAGATGTTCCAGAACGACAGGAACGGGCCCCAGTCGATGAACGCGCGCTGGATGCGCAGCTCCTGGTACAGACCGATCGCCTGCTCCCAGCGAATCAGGTCGCGCGCGTTGGCCAACGCCACATGGGCCGAGCCCGAGACGCGCTCACGGACGTCGTCGTAGAGGAAGTAGATCGCGACCCCGAGCGTCGCCTCGACGATCCATCCGTAGCGGAAGCGGCGGGTCCAGGGCCGGACGCGGGTGTCGCTCACCCCGACCGGTTGGTCCTCACGTCGACTCCCTGCGCCGCAGGATGAACGTGCCGGTGGCCGTCGACACCACGTGCCCGTCGGAGTTGGTGATCGTGGTCTGGAGGTACGCGATCTGGCGCGCCAGACGCACGACCTCGCCGCGCACCGCGAGCTCCTCGCCGGCCTTGGCCCCCCGCATCGTGGAGTAGGTGATGGAGATGGTGGCGCCGCTCTCGCCCCGCTCGAGCGCGCTGTTCGTGGCGAAGTTCATCGCCGCGTCGTGGACGACGGCGTACACGCCGCCGTGGACCGCGCCGACCGGGTTGCAGGCGGACTCGGTCGGCGTCCACACCGCCTCGACCCAGCCCTCGCCGTAGCTCCGGAAGTCGACCCCGAGCTGGCCGAGCAGCGCCATCCCGCCGTCGCCGAGGGCCTTGTCCATGTCCCGCACGGGCGTGATTGTGGCAGAGGGAACACTGACCGGCTGGGTCGGGTTCTCCCGTTGTCCGTACACTTTCGCCGTCTCTCCAATCGGCTCAGGAGTCCGCCATGCCCACCGCCGTCATCGTCGACGCAGTCCGTACCCCGCTCGGCCGCCGCAACGGCAAGCTCGCCGGCACCCATCCCGTGGACCTCGCCGCGCACACGCTGCGCGCGCTCGTCGAGCGGACCGGCATCGACCCGGCCCTCGTCGAGGACGTGATCATGGGCTGTGTGATGCAGGTCGGCGACCAGGCGGTGAACGTCGGTCGGAACGCCGCGCTCGCCGCGGGCTTCCCGGAGAACACGGTGGGCACGACGGTCGACCGCCAGTGCGGCTCGTCCCAGCAGGCGGCGCACTTCGCCGCCCAGGGCGTGATGGCCGGCGCGTACGACGTCGTGATCGCGGCGGGCGTCGAGAACATGAGCCGCGTGCCGATGGGCGCATCGTTCACCCAGGGCTCGATGCCGTTCGGCCCGAAGATGCTCGAGCGCTACCCCAACCTGGTCCCGCAGGGCATCTCGGCCGAGCTCATCGCCGAGAAGTGGAACATCAGCCGCGAGGACAACGACCGCTTCTCGATGCAGTCGCACCACCGCGCCGCGAAGGCCACCGAGGAGGGACGCTTCGAGCGCGAGATCGTGCCGATCGAGGTGACCACCGACGACGGCACCGAGCTCATGACCCGGGACGAGGGCATCCGCCCCGACTCGTCGATGGAGAGCCTCGCCAAGCTGAAGCCCGCCTTCAAGCCCGACGGTGTGATCACGGCCGGCAACTCGAGCCAGATCACCGACGGCTCCGCCGCGCTGCTCGTGATGAGCGAGGAGAAGGCGGTCGAGCTCGGACTCACCCCCCGGGCCCGCTTCCACACCTTCGCGCTCGCCGGCGTGGACCCGGTGATGATGCTCACGGGTCCGATCCCCGCCACCGCCAAGGTGCTGGAGCGGGCCGGGATGACCATCGACCAGATGGACCTGATCGAGATCAACGAGGCGTTCGCACCGGTCGTCCTGTCCTGGGAGAAGGAGCACCACCCGGACATGACCAAGGTCAACGTCAACGGCGGCGCCATCGCGCTGGGCCACCCGCTCGGCTGCTCCGGCGGCCGCCTCATGACCACGCTGCTCAACGAGCTCGAGCGCACCGGTGGCCGGTGGGGTCTGCAGACGATGTGCGAAGGTGGCGGCATGGCGAACGCCACCATCATCGAGCGCCTGGGCTGAGTCGCAGGTGGACCTCGCCCTCCGCGTCCTCGTCGCGCTGGTCGCGTGCGTCCTGCTGTACCTGCTCGCGGTGAAGGTGGTCCGGACGATGATGGCGCCCCCGCCGCCGGACGAGCCCGACATGTCGAAGGTCGAGCCGGTCGACTTCCGGTACCGGTGCATGGTCTGCGGCACCGAGGTCACCATGACCGGGTCACCCGACGCCGAGGCGCCCGACGCCCCGCGGCACTGCCGCGAGGACATGCGACTGTTGGGCGTCGACGCGCCGAGCTGACTCCCGAAGCCGCGACGTTCAGGCCGCGACGTTCAGGCGGCGACGATCTCGGCCAGCTTCGCGAGCTCGTCCTCGGTGCCGATCGCGATCAGCACGTGCTGCGGGTCGATGCGCGCGTCGGGCGACGGGTTGGTGGCGAACTGCCCGTCGGGCCCGCGCAGCGCGAGCACGAGCGCGCCCGAGCGGTCGCGCAGGTGGGCGTCGCGCAGGGTCATGCCCGTCACGGGTGAGCCGGGACCGATCTCGATCTCCTCGAGGCGGAACTCGAGATTGCGCTCACGCATGACGACGTCGAGGAACTCGGCCACGTGCGGACGGAGCACGAAGGCGGCCATGCGTGCGCCGCCGATGTGTTGCGGATTCACGACCCGGTCGGCGCCGGCCCGCCGGAGTTTGGGCTCGCTCTCGATGCTCCGGGCACGACTCACGATGAAGACGTCCGGTCGGCTGGCCCGGGCGCTGAGCGTGATGAACGAGTTCTCGGCGTCCTGGTCGACCGCGGCCACCACCGCGCTCGCACGCGCCAGACCCGCGCGTGCGAGCACGGCGTCGTCGGTGGCGTCGCCGGTGATCGTCGGGTGCGGGCAGTCGGCCAGCCGGGACGCGTCGTGGTCGATGACGATCAGGTCACGACCGGCCACGGTCACCTCGGCCGCGATCGATCGCCCGACCCGGCCCCAGCCGCAGACGATGACGTGGTCGTGCATCGCGTCGATGGCTCGTTCCATGCGTCGTCTCCCGAGAACGTCCTGGATGCGACCCTCCACGAGGGTCTCGATGAGCACGCTGAAGGCGTACAGCGCGGCACCCACCCCGAGGAGGATGAGCACCATGGTGAAGATCTTCCCGGCGGTCGACAGCGGCTGGACCTCGCGGTAGCCGACCGTCGCCACGGTGGTGACCGTCTGGTAGAGGGCATCGAGGAACCCGAAGCCGAGGATCACGTAGCCGACGGTGCCGAGCACGAGCACCGCCAGCAGCAGCGCGAGCGCGCCGCCGAGACGTCGCCAGTGGCTCATGGCCATGACGCTAGGGCCATGCGTCCCGGGCTTGCGCGGGTCAGGTGGACACGCGACTCTGGGAACCAGTTGGCGTGGAAACCGATCGGGACGCGCCGCGGCAGGTGGACGCGGGCGACGGGGCCCGCGGCCACGTCACGCGCGTCGAGGATCGCGAGGTCCGTGCGCTCGGTGGTGCGGTCGATCACGAACGTCAGGAGCCAGCCGTCGTCCTCGGCCGTACCCTCCGGGTCGGGCGCGAAGGCGTGCTCACCCGACACCTCGTGCTCCCCGTAGAACCACTCGCTCGCGGCGCCGGTCGCGGTGTCGTACTTGACGACGCCGTGGAACTCGAACTCGAACTCCCACGTGCGGGCCATGCAGTTGTAGAGGAAGCGGGTCGGACGGGTGGCGTGGTCGTCGTTGACACGCGGGAACTCGCCGCCCCGATCGTCGGTCTGCGCGTCGCGCACGGAGCCGGCCGCGAGGTCGATCGACCACGACCACGGCATCGGGGCCTCCTTGCCCGTCGGGTCGTCGAAGTCGAAGGCGCCCGGCATCGCGGAGAAGCGCGGCGCGCGGATCTCGACGCGGTCGCCGTCGTCCCAGGCGTTGAAGAAGTGCACGACGTACTGATTCTCGACGTCGAACCAGCGGATGTCCGCGCCGTCGCCCCGACGCGGCATCACGCCGATGCGGGTTCCCGCCTCGGGTGCCCACCGCATCATGGATCCACCACTCATCATCGCCGCCGCGTCGAACAGCGCGGGCGAGTCGAGGAAGATCACGTGCTGCTCGGTCACCGCGAAGTCGTGGAGCATCACCGCGTTGGGGAGGTCGATGTCGGTCGAGTGCACGAGCGCGCCGCTCGCGTCGACCACGTGGTAGCGGAGGTACGGCGGGAACGGCGAGTACCCGAAGAAGAGCATCTCGCCCGACACCGGGTCGATCTTCGGGTGCGCGGTGCACGCACCGGCGAGGCGCCCGTCGAAGTCGAGCTCCCCGATCGTCGCGAGGTCGCGATCGAGCTCGGTCGGCGGGCACGCCTCCATCACCGCGAGGATGCGGCCCGCGTGCCGGAGCGTGTGCGTGTTGCCGGTGTTCTTGATCATCCCGCCCTCGGCGATCACGTCCGGCTCGGGCATCGTGTATTCCGCGAGGCCGCCGTAGAGCGCGTGGCCGCGTGCCCGCTCGGCGAGCAGCCCGCGTGACTCGACCCAGCGGTTGCGGTACCGCAGGTCGCCGTCCTCGAAGTAGACGGCGTGCACCATGCCGTCGCCGTCGAAGGGGTGGTACCTGCCCCGCGGGGCGAACTGCGGGTTGGGACCGTTGCGGACGAACATCCCTCGGAGCCCGGGCGGCACCTGCCCCGTGACCTCGAGGCGGTGGTCGTCACGTTCGTCGGTGACCGGTGCCATCAGCCCGGTCAGGAAGGGTGACGGCGGCATCGTGACGGTCATGGGAGCTCCTGCGTCCGGTGAGGTGAACAGTGTGTACCACTCCGCGGAACCCGTGAGGTTGTCCACAGGCTTGTCCCCACCCTGTGGGGAAGCACACCCCTGTCATTCCGACGCGCGGTGTGTCCACCCTGTGCACAGGGTGGTCGGGCGGTCAGCGCAGCATCGTCGCGACGACGAATCCGCCCGTCACGTAGGCGATGCCGATCAGCAGGAAGGCGTTGTTCTCGCCGCCGACCAGCATGCCGAAGTAGTTGGTCACGATCACCAACATCCCGATGAACAACAGCGAGAACATGAGCGCCGGCACCCACAGCTTGCTGGGGGGCTGGGTCTTCGCCGGCGCGGGCGTCGGCGTCCGGCGCTTGGTCTTCGACTGCGGCACGGTCGCCGAGGTTATCGGCCGGAGCGGGCGGCGTCGGTTCCGGTACCGTCGAGCCCGATGGGCGCCCGGGTCCTGGTGATCGACAACTACGACTCGTTCGTCTACAACCTCGTCCAGTACCTCGGTGAGCTCGGAGCCGAGCCCGAGGTGCACCGCCACGACGCCCTCACGCTCGACGAGCTGCGCGCCCGCGCCCCCGACGCGGTCCTCGTGTCCCCCGGCCCCGGCCGACCCGAGGACGCCGGCGTGTCGATGGACGCGATCGCGGCGTTCGGCGAGGCCGGCGTCCCGGTGCTCGGTGTGTGCCTCGGCCACCAGTGCATCGGCGCCCGCTACGGCGGCGAGGTCGTACGCGCCGAGCGGGTCATGCACGGCAAGACGTCCGAGGTCGCCCACACCGGCGTGGGGGTGTTCGCCGGTCTCGCCTCGCCGTTCACGGCGACGCGCTACCACTCGCTCGTCGTCGACGCCGCGACCGTGCCCGAGTGCCTCGAGGTGACCGCGACCACCGTCGACGGCATCGTCATGGGGCTGCGCCACCGCGAGCTGCCGGTGCACGGCGTGCAGTTCCACCCCGAGGCCGTGCTCACCGCGAGCGGCCACGACCTGCTGCGCAACTTCCTCGCGCTCGTCTGAGCGCGAGCCTCCGCCGGCGTCAGGGCAGGCGGGCGTCGGGACCGTCGACGACCGCGAGCCCGTCGGCCACGAGGGACGCGAGTGCCTCCGCGTCGAGGTCGGCGGTGGCCACCACGTCCCCGGCGCGCAGCCGCGCCATCACGACACCCCGGCGTTGGCGGAACGATCCGGCGAACGCCGGCTGGCGGGCGCGTACCTCCCCGTCCAACGTCCCGCGGGTCGCGCAGCGGCGGCGGAGCGGGCACGCGGGGCAGCGCGGCGCGCGCGGCGTGCAGATCGTGGCGCCGAGGTCCATGAGCGCGAGGAGGCGGTCCCGCCCGTCGAGCTCGCGACCCACCCGCACACTGGCCCGCTCGGCGGCGACCTCGCCGAGGAGCCGGCCCTCGACCCGCTGCACGACGCGCCGGACGTTGACCTCGATGGCAGGGACGTCGTCGTCGTCGGCCTGGGCGCGGATCGCGGCCGCGGTGTAGCGCCCGACGCCGGGCAGGGTCGTGAGCTCGCGCGGCCACCCGTCGGTGGCGATCACGCGGGACGCCTCCCACAGCCGTCGCGCCCGGCGTGGGTAGCCCAGCCGGCCCCAGGCCGCGAGGACGTCGCCGAGGGGCGCGTCGGCCATGACGGCCGGCGTCGGGAACCGCGTGATGAACGCCGGCCACGCCGCGAGCACCCGCGCCACCTGCGTCTGCTGGAGCATCACCTCGGAGACCAGGACCGTCCAGCGGTCGCGCGTCGCCCGCCAGGGCAGGTCGTGGCGACCGTGGTCGCCGTACCAGGCCGCCAGTGGCGCGGCGCGGGTCACGACGCCGAGATCAGGGGCCGGGAGTGGTCGAGCTCGTCGTCGACGAGCTGGTGGTCGTCGCCGCGGCGCCGACGGTGATGGTCACCGTGGATCCCGCGTTGGCCCGGCTCCCGCCGGTGGGGCTCTGGCTGATGACGCGTCCCGCGCTGCCCGGGCTCGTCACCGTGGTGACCTCGACGCGGAATCCGTCGTTCTCGAGCGTGCTCGTGGCCGACGACTGGCTCTGACCGACGACGTCCGGGACCGTCACCTGCCGAGGTCCGGAGGAGATCACCAGCGTGACCGTCGAGTCCCTGGCCGCCGGGTTGCCCGCGCCGGGTTGCGTGCGGATGACCTGTCCGGAAGGGACGCTTCCCGACGACTCGGTGGTCGCGGCCACGCGGAAGCCCGCGTTGGCGAGTTGCTGCGTGGCGTCGACCTGGCTGAGACCGCTCACGTCGGGAACCACGATCGGCGCCGGGCCCTGCGAGACCACGACGGTGACCACGCTGTTCGGGTCCACCCGCGTGCCGGCCTTCGGCGACGTGCGGATGACGATGTTCGCCGGCACGGTGTCGCTCTGCTCGGAGACGGGGTTGACCTGGAACTGCAGGTCCTCGAGCCGTTTGGTCGCGTCCTGGCTCCTGAGGCCCGCGACCTTCGGGATCTTCACCTTCACGCCACCCGAGGAGACCGACAACGTCACCGTCCGGCCGACGGGCACGAGCGCGCCCTCCTCCGGGTTCTGGGCGAAGACCTCGCCGACGGGCCGCGTGTTCGACTCGCGCACGACCTGGACCTTGAAGCCCTGGCCCTCGAGGATCTGGCGGGCTCGGGCCACCTGCTCGCCGACCACGCTGCGCACCGCGACCGTCTTCACGCCGGCGCCGTTGTCGCTGAAGACCTGGACGAGCAGGAAGGCGATGAGGGCGATCAGCACGACGAGGAACGCCACCACCAGCGCGACCGGGCCCCGGTTGCGCTTCGGCGGCGTCGCCGCGCCGGCGGCGGGCGCGACGGACGTGCGGGCCATGGCCACGGTCCGGTCGCCGGTGGCGGCCGCGACCGCCGCGGTCGCGGGGCCGCCCACGGGCGCCTGGCCGCGCGTGAAGCGCATGAGGTCGGTACGGAGCTGGTCGGCCGACTGGTAGCGGCCCGCGGGGTCCTTGGCGAGGCAGGTCAGCACGATGGCCTCGAGCGCGGGCGGCAGGCCGGGCCGGCGTCGTGACGGTGGCACCACCGGCTCGCGCACGTGGAGGTAGGCGACCGAGACCGCGCTGTCGCCCGCGAAGGGCACCACGCCCGTGAGCATCTCGTAGAGCACGACGCCGAGCGAGTAGATGTCCGAGCGCGCGTCGACCGCCAGTCCCTGTGCCTGCTCGGGTGAGAAGTAGGTGGCGGTGCCCATCACCGCGCCGGTCCGGGTGAGGCCGTCGCCGGCACCGTTGGCCCGGGCGATCCCGAAGTCGGCCACCTTCACCTGGCCGTCGGGGGTGAGCAGCACGTTGCCGGGCTTGATGTCGCGGTGCACGACGCCGGCGCGGTGGGCGGCGGCGAGGGCCTTGGCGATGTCGGCGGCGATCCCCGCCGCGGCCACCGGCTCCATCGGTCCCTGGGCGATGACGTCGCGGAGGGTGTGGCCCTCCACGTACTCCATCACGATGAACGACGTCTCCTGCTCCTGGCCCCAGTCGTAGACGGCGACGATCGTGGGGTCGTTCAGGCTCGCGGCGGCCTGGGCCTCGAGGCGGAAGCGCTCGACGAACGTCCCGTCGCGCGACAGCTCGGCGGGCAGCACCTTGAGCGCGACGGGACGGTCGAGCTTGCGGTCGTGCGCGAGGTAGACGTTCGCCATCCCGCCGCGAGCGATCTCACGGACGATCTCGTAGCGGTCGGCGTACACGGAGGGGTCAGCCATGCGGTGCGGTCACGCTACCTGTCGTCCGTCGCGTTTCCGGGTAGGCGCGCCACGTGCGACGACGCTCATTGCACCGGCGTGGACAGCAGGAACTGCAGCATGTCCCGTGCGATCGGCGCCGCGACGCGTCCGCCGGTGGCCTCGTTCGAGAGGTTGCCGCCGTGCTCGACGATCACCGACACCGCGTACTGCGGCGCCTCGGCCGGGGCAAATGCCACGAACCACGCGTGCGGCGCGGCACCCTCGGTGGTCTGCGCGGTCCCGGTCTTGCCCGCGACGGTGACGCCCGGCAGCCGCGCCGCGGTGCCCGTGCCCTGCTGCACCACCTGCACCATGTAGTCGCGGACCTGCGCGGCGGTGGCTTCCGACGTGGCGCGCTTCCAGACCTTCGGCGCGATCGTCTCGAGGGGCTTGCCCGCGTCGTCGGTGACGCTGTGGCCGACGTGCGGCTGCATGATCACGCCCTTGTTCGCGATCCCGGCCGCGACGAGCGCCATCTGGAGCGGCGTCGTGAACACGTTGCCCTGACCGATCCCCGCGAGCGCGAACTCCGGCTTGTTGCTCTCGAACGACCCGGCCGGCGGTCCGGTGCTCACGACCGCACCGGGGGCGACGTCGAGCGGGGGCGCCGAGTAGATCCCGAACTGACCCATCGCCGGCGGGAACTTCTCGCCCAACTGGAGGCCGAGACGGGCGAACGTGATGTTGCAGGACTCGATGAAGGACTCCTCGAGGGAGCCGCCGCACCGCTCACCGCCGAAGTTGCTGATCGACCGCCCGGCCTGCGGCGGGAGGAACGACGTGCCGAACGGGAAGCTCATGCCGGTCACGCCGGGGATGTTGTCGAGCGACGCGGTGGTCGTGACCGTCTTGAACGTGGAGCCCGGGGGATAGATCTCGCGATAGGCCCGCGGCAGGCTCGGCTTGTTCGGATCCGCGTTCAGCAGGTCGAAGTAGGTCTGCACGAGCTTCGGGCTGTGACTCGCGAGCGGCGTGGGGTCGAAGCTCGGGTTGGAGTACATCGCCACGATCTCTCCGGTGGCGGGGACGATCACCACCACCGAGCCCTTCTGGCTCCCGAGCAGCTCCTTCGCCTTCGCCTGCGCGTCGACGCGCAGGCTGGTCCTGAGGTTGCCGACGCGCTTCTTGCCCTTGAGGAAGTCGACCACGTCCTGCAGCCCGATGGTGGACCGGCCCTTGCCGAGGAGCAGGTCGTTGTACGTGGACTCCAGGCCCGTGCTGCCGACGGTGATCGACTGGTAGCCGACGACCTGCGACGTCAGGTCCTTCTGGGGGTACAGGCGCTGCTTGCCGTACTCGTCCTTGGTGTTCACGGACCGGGCGAGCACCGTGCCCTCGGCACTGATGATCTTGCCGCGCGGGGAGTTGAACTGCTCGAACAGGTGACGCGGGTTGCCGCCGTTGTTCGCGAGCTTCTTCGCGTCGACGACCTGGAGATACGTGAGCTGCCCGACGAGCACGAGCAGCAGCACGACCACGCCGTACGCGACGCGTCGGATCCCGACGTTCATGACGGAACGGGCCGTGAGCGAGGCGTCGACGCTCGAGCACCGACATCGCGGTCGCCGAGCGGGGCCCGAGCGGCCCGGCCCAACGGGCCGAGAGCGGGACAGTCGCTCATGCGTGCGCCGACTCGATGGCCTGGAGCCGCTCGGCGTCCTCCACGATGCGCTCCTCCTCCGCCGCGGACTCGTCGGAGATGCGCAGGAGCAGCGCGAGGATCACGAAGCTCGCGATGAGCGACGACCCGCCGTAGGACACGAACGGCAGCGTCACGCCGGTGAGGGGGATCACCCGCGTGATCCCGCCGACGATCACGAACGTCTGCACGCCGAGGCTCGTGGCGAGACCGGCCGCGAACAGCTGGGTGAAGGGTCGCGACGCCTGGATCGCGATGCGGAACGCGCTGCCGACGAGGAGCAGGAAGGCGCCGATGACGGCGACGGTCCCGATCAGGCCGAGCTCCTCGCCGATCGCCGCGAAGATGAAGTCGGTGTTGTGCACGGGGATCTGGAACGGGATCCCCCGCCCGATCCCCCTGCCGGTGAACCCGCCGCTGCCGAAGGCGAACAGGCTCTGGGTGATCTGGAAGCCGCGGTTGTGGATGTCCTGCCACGGGTTCAGCCAGATGGTCACGCGGTCCTGCACGTGCGTGAAGAGGTGGTAGGTCACCACGACCGCACCGGCGAAGAGGATGCCGCCGACGATCACGTACGCCGACCGCTGCGTCGCGATGTAGAGCATCGCCATGAACACCGCGAAGAACAGCAGGGAGGAGCCGAGGTCCTTCTGCTGCACCATGATCAGGATCGAGAGCGCCCACGGGACGAGCAACGGACCGAGGTGCTTCGGGTCGGGGAGGTGGAGCCGGCCGATGCGGCGGCTGCCCGAGCTGAGCAGCTCCCGCTTCTCCACCAGGTAGGCCGCGAAGAACACCACGAGCAGGACCTTCGCGATCTCTCCGGGCTGGATGGTGAAGCCGCCGATGCGGATCCAGAGGCGTGCGCCGTTGATCGTCGCGCCGAGGCCGGGAACGAGGGGCAGGAGCAGGGCGCCCACGCCGAGGAGCAGGAACGTGTACTTGTACCGGCTGAGCGACCGCGCGTTGCGGACGAAGAAGAGCGTGAGCGTGAAGACGCCGACACCCACCGCGATCCACACCGCCTGGGTGGGCGCGACGCGAATGGGATGGTGCTGGGCATCGAGGTCCGGGTGCAGGTCGAGGCGCGTCGAGCATCACGAACCCGATGCCGAGGAGCAGGCTCGCGATCGGCAGCAGCGTGGCGTCGGCACGCGGCGCGAGCCGACGTACCGCGAGGTGCGCGCAACCGAACAGTCCCACGAGCACCGCGAACAGCGCGAGCGTCCCCGTCGGGATCGCCGGCGCCTTCGAGAGCCCGAGGAGCACGTAGCCGGACGCGGTGATGATGATGGCGAGCAGCCCGAGGCTGAGCTCCCGGGTCCGGCGGTAGCGGGCGAGCGCCGAGCGCGCCCGGACGGGCGCGGTCACGGTGCCGTGGTCGCCGGTGTGGTCGTGGTGGTGGCGACCGGCGCGGTGGTCGGGATCGTGACCGGAATGGTGGTGGTGGTCGTTGTCGTCTGGTTCGCCCGGGCGCGCCCGACGAACGCGAGCGTGGCGTCCTTGGAGTCGAAGCCCTTCTGCTACTCACGCTCTGACGGAAGTCGTCGGTGAGGCGACCGCGGCGCAGCGTTGTGCGCTCCACCACGGTCGGGTCCCACAGGAGGACGCCGCCGGGGCGACCCTGGTACACCACGACCTTCCCGCGGTCGAAGGCCACGAAGTACGAGTTGCGGGCATACCAGCCGAACGCGGCGATGCCGACGCCCACGATCACGAGGATCGGCACGACGAACGCGAGCACCCGCCCGGTCGCCCGCCAGCCGCGCCGGGCCCGGCGCGGCTCCCGGAAGCGGGCCGTGTTCAGCACGGCGGCGCCGTCGCCTCCGCTGCGGGCGACGGCGAAGGTGACGGCGATGGCAGGCGTCCATGCTCGTCGTGGTGGTGACGACGCCCACCGCCGTCGGCTCCACGACCTCCACCGG